>JABFQN010000012.1 GCA_019685555.1 Candidatus Bathyarchaeota archaeon A05DMB-3
AACTGGGCGGGGTTGCCCTAGCCTGGTAGGGGGCAGGCCTGCTAAGCCTGTGGTCAGCAATGGCCGCGCGGGTTCAAATCCCGCACCCCGCGCTCAAGAAAACTTAATTAATCGAATGTTTTTCTCTATTCTTTTGGCTCTTAGCCTTTAAAAGCCCTGGTAGTATAGTCCGGTCTAGTATAGGCGGCTGTCGCCCGCCCGACCCGGGTTCAAATCCCGGCCAGGGCGCCACTGTTTGAAAAAGCATATGAGTGAGGAGTATTCTAACATTTTTGATTAACCTTGGGCTTTTCCCATAGGCGTGGGGATAAGGTTTCGCCTAATGTTTGGTTATTTGATGTTCTGAAGGGTTCTGGTGTGACGGCTGACATAAGCTGCGGTGAAAGCCAGATTTTTGTTAAGGCTTCAAGGAGCGGTTTATGTGTAGCCTGTAAAGGTTCGCGTTTTCTCTGTGGTAAGACGCGTTGTCCCATCATTGTTAGGGCTAACTATTTCTTGAAAAGTATTCCGTTAATGCAGAGCGAGGATATTGCTGGGGCTTCGCCTCCAAGTGTTTTTGTTGGTAGGATTGGCTATCCATATGTTTATGCTGGTCCGCTGGTTCCGCCTGTTATGGCGGATACAAGTCTCTACGATTTGCCAGAATACTGGTTTGGAAAATCCATAGACGAGATTGTGGGTTTTCGCTCTATGCTTATCCGTGGAAAACACCGTGTGCATGTGCAGAAGTTCTGGGAAGCTGGAAAAATTGTTGATAAGACGCGGGAGCTTGCTTTGGCTGTTAACCCCGTTGACGTTGAGCTTCTTTTGAAAAAGAAGCCTAGAGGCTTCATAGTTTTGGATGATGAAGTTCAACCTTTTGGGCCTTCTGCGCCTATCCGCGATTTGCTGGTTGGAAACGCCCGCTGGGACCATCAGATTGAGAAGGCTTATTATGACACGGATTTGAAGGCTGCTGAAGCGGTTTTAGAGCTTTATCAGAAAGGCGTTTTATTAACCAAGATTCAGCGAGCCTTCAGTGTTGGCGCCTTCGGCTTAGAGAGAAATAGGCGTCTTGTGCCTACACGCTGGAGCATAACAGCCGTTGACAGCACTGTTTCAAAAGCGCTTATGGAGAAAGTGAAGGCTTTTCCCGAGATATGCGAATTCCGCGTTTACGAATCGCGTTACTTGGACAACATTTTCGAGGTTTTGATGCTTCCCGGCAAATGGAGTTATGAAGCCATAGAAGCCTGGTATCCGGGAACTGTTTGGAACCCCAGCGGCAGAAGCGCCGTCATGTTTTCCGACTGGGAAGGCTTCGGGGGACGCACAACCTACGCGGAAATCGGTGGATGCTACTATGCAGCGCGTTTGGCTGTCTGCGAAAATCTTGTTAAAGAGCAACGCCAAGCCGCAGTCATAGTTCTCCGCGAAGCGCATCCAGGCTACATAATGCCGGTTGGCGTGTGGCAAGTTCGCGAAAACGTCCGAAACGCCATGAGGCAAAAACCTTACACTTTCAAAACTTTGGAGGAAGCCCTACAGTTTATTGCAAGCCGCTTCCAAATCCCCATACAACGATGGATAATGCGAAGCGAGCTTTTGAAAAATGCCTTATTCCAGAAAAAGATAACGGATTTTCTCGAAAAGGTTCGGTGATAGGCTGCACCATGTCAATGGTAAGGAGGCTTCTGGCAACGCTTTACCACATGTTTTTCAATTTTGTACTCCACTCGTTTAAAAGCATTAACCGAAAGATTAGGTCGAAACTTCCAGTTTGGCGAATGAGAGAGGAAACCATGGAACATGTTCACTCATCCATAAAGGTTTTCAAATGGCTGATACTGCCTTCAAGCATTCTCTACGTGTTTTTGATGTTTCTCCTTTTCGGCGTGAACGCTTTGGATTCCATGTTATGGGGCTTAGCAGTTTTCTTTTACAGCAACTTCCTTCCAGACTTACCCTCCATTTATAGAAAAGCCAAAAACAACGAAGCTAAAGACCTCCCATGGCATAAAAAGTATGCCATATTATTGTTTGCGCCACTGCTGGTTTGGATTCTATTCTCAGGAATACGCCTAAACTTAAGAACAACTGAAACTTACCATAACTTTAAATCTCTAGCGGTGTACATGGTTTTCCTTTTTGTTGTAGGCTTCTTTGCATTCGTGAAACTTCCCATAGAAATAGGAAACTTAATTGAAGTTCTAGTTTTTCCGCTTTACGGCTTAATCGGGTATTTAACCCATCTTAAAGTGGACAAAATCTTTTAAAAAGTTTCAAGCGGTTATAACTGCTTGAAATATAACGTATGTAAGTATTAATGTTATCCCGCCAATCTGGGAAACCCCGCCCTTTGTGAGATAACGCCAAAGAATAAGGGTTGTTATAAGGACAAATGGAACAATTTCGGCGAACACTGAAAGATCTGTAGGCTCGAAGGGAGAAGTTGCAAGGAGAACTATTCCAAGCACAAGAGTTATGTTTGTCAGATTAGAGCCTATCAAATCTCCTAAAGCAAGGTGAACCCGTCCCCTTCGAACGGCTGCCAAGTCAAGGGCAAGTTCAGGCATAGATGTGCCAATAGCAATAATTTTCGCGCCAATGAGGATAGGAGCAACTCCGAGGATTTCGGAAATGTTTGACGCTGATATTATAAGGAGCTCAGCCATTGTGATTACTATTGCCATGCCTGCAAACACTTTTAAAAGAACCACTTTGGCGCTAATCTTTTGAGCGTTCGCTCCGTCATCTTCCAATAGTATAGGCTTTTTTCTCTTTTTTGTCATTTCACGAATGCTAAAGATGAAGATTCCTAAAAGCGCTAAACCTACAAAGAGGTAAGCTTTACCGAAAACAACAAGCACTAAAGGAATTATTGATGAAAGGAATAGGATATCCACAAGCTCTGTTAAAAGCTCAGAAGAACATTTCTTAAGAAAACCCATAGCTGCCAAAACCCCTGCAACAATTCCTATATTAAAAACGTTGGAACCTAATATGTCGCCAACTGAAAAGCCAGGTTTGCCCTGAAAAAGAGCCGCTGCCGCCACAAAAATTTCCGGAAGCCCTGTCATAACAGACATTATAGCAAAACCAACAGAAGCTTCGCTGAGACGTGTAAGCTCTATTAACTGCTCAATGGACTTTATTGTAAACTGGCTTGCTATGGCTAACACTGCCAGCGAAAAGGCTAATATTGCAAGGTACAGTACAATATCAAACACATTAACCACCTAATCAAATCTTATACGCACTTTATACTTTTGCCTTTCGCCAAAAATCAAGTTTCACAAAATTTCGTTTCAGAACAAAACCTTTTAAACTTTGAAAACAACACGTATGAAAAGTGCTTGAAAATGTTGGATCCAGTCACTCTTGCCTTGATATTAGCTGGCGCAATAATTGTAATAGGGTTTTTGGGCAATTACCTTTTTGAGCGTACTGGCTTTCCTGACATGATTCTTCTGATAGTTTTGGGAATGATTATTGGACCTTTCGCTGGTTTTGTGAACGCTGCTTCCATAATGCCTTTGGCTCCATATTTGGCTGCTTTAGCTCTTGTCTTCATATTGTTTGACGGTGGGATGGCTATGAATATTTACCGTGTATTTGCCGAGAGTCCAAGGGCGGCTGTCCTAGCCTTTGTAGGTTTCGGAATTAATGTTGTTGCAACAACGCTTTTTATGGCTTATGTCGTAATTCCAAACGTGCCAATTCTTTATTCAATGCTTTTTGGAACAATTTTGGGTGGGAGCAGCAGCATTGCAGTAATTTCGCTTGCCTCAAAGATTAATGTAAGCGATAAATGCGCTACTATTTTAAGCCTAGAATCTGTAATCACTGATATACTGTGCATAGTTTTCTCCCTCGTGATAATAGAGATAACATCAACGGGGTCGGTGGATCCAGTAACAATTGGGCAGTCAATAGCGAGCAGATTCTCCACAGGGATGGTTCTTGGAATAATTTTTGGGCTTGCATGGCTAAGCGTTTTAAAAAGAATTGCTAAGGCTTCTTACGCTTACATGCTCACGTTGGCTGTTGTGCTTTTGGCTTACGCCTTTTCCGAATTCCTCGGCGGCAGCGGCGCGCTTTGTTCTCTTCTTTTCGGCATAGTTTTGGGCAACGAAAGGGAAATCTATAGAATACTCAGAATGGAGAGAACTTCAAACACCGTTATTGATGCTGGGTTGAAAAAGTTCGAGTCTGAAATAGCTTTTCTCTTAAGAACCTTCTTCTTCGTATATATAGGCTTAATAGTTTCAATAAGTGAAATAAAAACGATTTTCATCGGTGTGATTCTTTCGCTCATATTGTTGCTGGCAAGGTTTGGCGCTGTGAAAATAGCCACTGTCCGCTGTAGCGAACTCACCGAAGAACGCTCAATCATGAGCGTAGTGCTTACAAGGGGTTTAGCAGCCGCTGTTTTGGCAACTTTGCCCATGCAATATGCTGAAGAAAACCCCATTTTTGCATCATTATCTTCAATCTACGTAAACCTTGCGGTTTTGGTGATTCTTGTAACGGCTATAATCGCAACTATAGGCATACCTGTATTGAAGAGAAAAAGCCAAAAATAGTTCAATCTTTCACCATCTTGCTATTTTGTCTGTACTTATTCGTTTATTTTTCTTTTATAGGCTGAAAATTGTCTTTTAATCTTTTAATGGTTAGATATGGGCACTTCTCTGAAAACCAGTCAGCATTTGTGAAGCGACAGAAAATTTTTTAAAGAAATTGAACACGATTATAGGTTTGAGGTCGTGCTAGTGCCAAAAGGCAAGACGCAAAAGAAAAAGGGGAAAGCAAAGAAAAAGAAGTGAAAAGACAAGCGCTTTAGCCTAAACACCCCCATTTTTTCAATATTTTACAGTCTGCCGCTGTGATTTCCACAGTTGCAAACATGACCGTAAGTGGCAAGATATTTAAGGCAACTTCAGTTAACACTAAATAACGGTGAAGAGTTATTGCAGAAAATCACCAGTTTGGCTCTTCCCTTTTCAGTTTTAGCAGAAAACCGCAAAGAACCATTTACCGAAGACATGGAGAAGGCTGCCCTCTACTGTTTTGCTGAAATGGAACGCGGAAAAGGCGGAGGCCTAATACTGAAGAAACCTGAAGAAAAAACGGTTTTTCTAGCCAAATTTTGTTATCCCTTTTGGTTGGCACCTTGGAACGGGTTAAGTCTAGTCTTTGATGGACTTAAACAATCTGCTCATACGCTAGCCTATAAAGGCATTCCAGATGTTAAAACTTTTATTGAAAGCGCCCATAGAAGCTCCAAGTCTATGGAAACTTACATGGCTTTCCTCTCCGACAATGTGAACTATTTTCAAGCACCAAGCGAAGAAAAAACTGTGATTTTGGAAGCGCTAATAACCGACCCCGCCTCCCTAAGCGAGTTCAACCAATGTTTTTCAGAGGTGAAACCGTTAGAAACCTCTGAGTCTGAAATCGTTTTGCTAAGTCCACTAGTGGATGAGGCAACAGTGTTATCGGCAATTGAGGAGCTTAAAAAATTAAAGTCGGCTTTCGAGGCAGAGGTTAACTCTCTCAACGAAAGCATGAAACTCCTAAACAAAACGACCAGAATTTTAGTTAAAGAGCTTCGGGGAAAGATGAGGGCTGTCATGGAAGAGTTTGAGGAGGAAATTAGGAAAGAGGAGGAGGCTGTGACGCGAAAGGTTAGCCGTATAAACGAGGAGTACGACGAGCAGCGGGTCAAGCTTATGAAAAACTTTGAAAAGCAGCTTCTGGCACTGCAGAAGGAGAAAGTTAAATTTGAAAAAACAAGGGCGCAGATGCTTGAAAAAATCGAGCAATATAATATAGAGGCGAAAACATGCGCCGCCAACAAGGATTCAATTGGAGAAAGAAAATGGAAGGAGAAAATCAACGAAACCAAAAAGGAGCTTTCAGAAATCGAAAAGAGGCTTGAGGAAACTGAAGACAGAATTAGAGAAGTTGAAGAAAGCAGGTCTGCGGAAACCTTTAAGCTGAGGTCTGAGTGGGAATCAAGAATCAAAGAAGCCAGAATGGACCTATTGGAGCTTGAAGCGTCTAGAGACGCGAAAATCCAAATTCACAAGCAAGAGACGGAAAAGCTGGAAAGTCTTACGGCGAACATAATCCAACAAATAAGCAATGTAATAAAGTTGAGGGAAACTGATTTAGCCAATTTCAATAATCTCGGATTTCCCCAGAAGAATAAGCATCTGAATCTTGTTTACATGCCTTTTTATCTTGCTTGTTATGAAGCGGAAATGAAGAAACGTTACGTGGTTTTTCCTCCGTCAATTGCCAACAGCATAGGCTTCACAACAAAGCTTAAGGGCGCCCTTGGAAAGGCAAAGGTTAAGCATCTTCTAGTTCCAAGATTTAAGGCTATAACATCTCTGCTGGAAGGTCTTCCAGTTTTGACGGAGAAAAATGCAGCCTTTGCAAGGGAAATATTTGAAGCTGGGGGAAAAGCAGACATACTAAAAAGTAAATCCAAGTGGAAGTCTGTTGAAAACGGTTTGGAAAAGCTTAAAGCGGAAGGCTGGCTTTCCGACAAGGAGTTTGAAGCCTTAAGCCAAAAAACAGCCTAACTTTCCCTTATCTTTAATTCCTTAAACTTTTTAACGGCGTATTCAACTATTTTCGCTGCTTCTTCGGCGTTTTTCCATTCTTTAAACTTCACCCACTTGTGGGGTTCAAGCCGTTTATAAGTTTCGAAAAACTCTTGAATTTCCCTTAGCATATGAGGGTGGACATCGCTTATATCCCTATATCCATCGAATCTCGCGTCGTTAACAAGTACAGAAAGCAATTTCGGGTCTATACCTTTCTCATCCTCAATTATTAATGCGCCTATAACTCTAACTTTGACTAGGCATCCCACTTCGAGGGGTTCATAGCTTAAAGCCATTATGTCTAACGGGTCTTCGTCGTCAAACCATGTTTGGGGAACAAAACCATACTCTACGGGAAAAACCACAGATGAAGGTATTATGCGGTCTAAAACGAATGTTTCCCATTTAAGATTATACTCGTACTTGTCTCTTGAACCGCTGATAACTTCAACTATCATGTTTAGAATTTCTGGAGGCTTGTCGCCGCATGGGATGTCGCTCCAAAGGTTCATAGGTAAACGCCTCTAGCCAAACCGTCCAAACTCGTATTTAGACTTTTTGAAAAAGCATGGCACGGCGTTATTCCTCCCTTAATGGACGCTTTTTAACTTTGAACTCTTTTTCGCCGTATTTGACGTAGAGCTCTTTCCTTAAAGCTTCCAGCATCTCAATTTTTCTTCCAGAAAACTCCGCCGCAGTGACAACTTTCACATCATGTCTTTGGGCTTCTTCATAGACTGGTTTTATTCGCATTTTATAGTTTAAGTCCCGTAGAAAGTGGTGGTCTACAACCAGCGTGTGAAGATTTGTCTCCCTTATGGCCCTTATTAAATTAGCGTTGGATATTTCCAAGCTTTTGAAAGAATAGCGATACCCCAGCATGTAGGTCATTGGTCCATCCACAAAAAGCACGTTTGGTTTCTCTTCTAGAATAAAGGCTATTTGGTCTTCAAGCGAAGGGCCTTCCACGTCTGATGTATGGAGAAACTTTTCGTTGTCGCTTTTTATACATGTTTCCGTCACATAGCCCAGCCGCGGGTTTGTTCCGTGGCAAACAGCCTTCGAAAAACGTAGGAGGGTTTCGCCAAGTTGGAAGCTTTTGCCATCTGCAATCTCCAGACTTCTCGGCAAGCCTTTTATGGCTTCTAGGAAATAGGCGGCACGGTCTTTTTGGCTTCTGTTTATGTTCTGTGTAGGATGCTTGATGAAGACTGTTTTTCCGCTGTAAAGTTCCGGATAGTCTGGGTCGTGGTGGTCGTAATGGTAATGCGTAACAACAAGCACGTCGGATTCATCTGCATACTCTTTTATAAAGTTCCATGTTTCGTCCAGCCTTTGCCACTCTAACGGATGAGGCTCTAAACCATAACGTAAAGGCGCCAAAGAAACGCCTGGGTCTATTAGGATTTTCAAATCGTCCGTTTCCACGAAAGTTGCCATGGACCGAACGCCGAAACTGTCAAAACCTAAAGGCACAATTTTCCTAATCATTGGGGTTTTTCCTCCAAAAAGAAAGATTCAAGCCGTTTAGTTTCCGCCCTTTTTAGAATTTCAGCGCATTTTTTAGGGTTTAAAGCCTTAAACTCAAGCCCAAGAGTTTCAAGAAGCCTTTGCACGTCTTTTGCTATGTTGGGCGCCACGAGGACACCACGCACTTCACGGTTTGTTCTGCTTTTTATGGCTTCTATGTATTTGGCAAGCTGTAAAGCGGCTTCTTTGCCGGCTGTTTTGCGTTTAATCTCCACCACCACCAGTCGCCCGTTTTTGTCTATGCCGTAAACATCCACGAAGCCCGGCTCCACCTTTTTCTCGTAACTTATGGGCTTGAAGTCTTCCTCCAAAAGCGAAGGCTCTGTGAGAAGGGCTTTCTGCATATCTTCTTCGCTGGCATATAATGCGAATTCTCCAGAATCCTTTAGGCTCATGGCGGAAACCATTTGGATTTTGTCAAAAAACACCTGAACGGATTCTGATGGTTTCAGCCTAACGGCATGAACTTCTAAAACGCCGTTTCGAGTTTTAGTGTGAAATATGCAGCCGGGTGGTTGCCAGTTGACGGGTTCGTAGCCAACTGAACGGTGGATAAGCAGTGAACCGTCCTCTTTTATTATTAGGATGCGTTCGCCAGGCTCCAGCTTAGAGGATGCTCTGCCGCGGTAGCGAACCCAACAGTTGCCTACCAAAAGCACTGTTTTGTGTTGGGAAATGGCTTCCTTCAAAATTTTTTCTGCTTCGTCTATGTCTGGATTGACTGAAACCGTTAAAGGTTTGGAGTTGGACAATTTTTCCGCCAAATACTTTTAGAAGCCTAATTGCTACATAAGACTTCTGAAGAGCAGGCATGAACGAATGGAATCAGAAATTCGACGCAATGCAACATTACAATTTAACAGCAAAAACCTATGACTTGCAATATGCTGAGGAACAAAAAGTCAAAATTGAAACTGCACTGAAAAACGTGAAATTGCCGGAAAACAGCCTAATACTGGATATTGGCTGCGGAACAGGCTTACTCTTTGAATATGTCGCCGACAAAGCTGAAATGGTTGTTGGACTGGACATTTCAAAGAAAATCCTCGAACAAGCTGGAAAACGCGCATTAAAGTTTGGCAATGTGCACTTGGTTTTAGCTGACGCTGACCATGCACCCTTCAAAAATGAGACTTTTAGCCACCTATTCGCCATAACACTGCTTCAGAACATGTCAAACCCTGAGAAAACCTTGGCTGAAATCAAAAGGGTTGCAAAGAGAGAAGCCCTTATAATCGTAACTGGTTTAAAAAAGAAATTTTCTGCGGAGTATTTGGAGGGTTTATTGCGTAAACTTGACTTAAACATAGTTGAAATCAAAGATGGCAACCAAGCCTTAAAATGTTATGTTGCCGTATGCATGAAAAGTTAATATTAAAATCTGCGTAAACGCATACCTAAACTATATATGAAAGTGAAATGTTAGAGCTATACTCTTTAAAACATGCCATGCGTTGAACTATGCAATTCCGGTGGTTAATTTGCCCCTAAAAACCTTGAAGAAAGAGGATGCGGAAACCCTAACGCTTGAATGGATTTTACACGTGAAAAATTATAGGCTAACCCTTGACAGGAAATTATGTGTGGGATGCGAAATCTGCAGCCTTGCTTGTCCAAAAGAAGCCATAAAACTTGAGAAGCAGCCAAAAACCCCAGAAGGCAAAGCGCAGAGGGCAAAAGTTGACATAAGCCTTGAAAAGTGCAACTTCTGCGGCATATGTGACATCCTATGCCCCTACGGCGCAATTAAGGTAACCCTCAACGGCGAACACGCCTTAAACGTGATTGAAAAGGAAAGCTTTCCACAGCTAATCCGCGATATTCAAGTAGACACAACCAAATGTCCAGTAAATTGCGTAGAATGCGAGAAGGCTTGTCCCCTAAACCTCATCAAGGTGACATGGCTAACACAGGATGGAAAAATCGTTGAAGATTTAAGCGCTATAACCAAGAAAGAACGTAAAAAATTGAAAGTTAACGTCAACGTCAAGAAGGAGCAGTGTCCCTGCTGCCGAGTATGCGAGTTCAAATGTCCAGAAGGCGTTCTCCACGTGCGCAAGACCTTTTATGGGAAAATACGCATCTATCCAGAGAAATGTCCAGAAGACTGTAGAGACTGCCTCGACGTCTGCCCAATAACCGGAGCGCTTTACATTTCGGAAGCCGATAACAAGGTTTATGCAAATGAGACTTTCTGCGTTTACTGTGGAGCATGTAAAGTTGTGTGTCCCGTGGCTGAAGCCTTAGAGCTGAAAAGGACAAAGATAATGCACACGCCTGTTCGCTCTGGGGCTTGGAATAAAGCCTTAGAAAGGCTGGCTTCACCCCTTGAAATAACCAAAGAGTTGAAGGCTAAAGGTTCCCAAAAGGCTTTGGGTTCTGTTGAAAAAAGGTTAGGATGGAAGGTGACTTAAAATGGCTGAAAAAACAAGCCAAACCCAAAACCAGCCTGAAGAGCTCTGCATAGGCGTTTTCATCTGCCACTGCGGCTTAAACATTGCCGGAGTCATAGACATAAAAGAGCTTGTTGAATTTGCCAAAACTCTGCCAAACGTCGTCTACGTGAAGGACAATCGCTACACGTGTGCTGACCCTGGACAAGAGGAAATTCGAAAGGGCATAAAGGAGCATAGGCTTAACCGCGTTGTGGTGGCTGCTTGCTCGCCGCGAATGCATGAGCCCACCTTTCGCAGGACAGTTTCAGAAGCCGGCTTGAACCCGTTCCTTTTTGAGATGGCAAACATCCGCGAATTCTCTTCTTGGTGTCACCCCAGCACTCCTAAAGAGGCAACCGAAAAAGCCAAAGAATTGATTAAAATGGCTGTGGCTAAGGCTAGACTTTTGATGCCTCTTCAAACCATAGAGGTTCCAGTCACCAATAAGGCTTTGGTTATAGGCGGCGGCATAGCCGGCATGAACGCAGCTTTAGACTTGGCTGAAATGGGCTTTAAGGTTTATTTGCTTGAGAAGGGCGAAAGCATAGGCGGCCACATGGCGCAGCTGGACAAAACTTTCCCAACATTAGACTGTTCCATATGCATTGAAGGACCAAAAATGGTGGATGTGGGAAGGCATCCGAACATTGAGATAATTTCTTATGCTGATTTGCTGAGCGTAAGCGGTTTTATAGGCAACTTCAAAGTGCGGATTAGAAAGAATCCACGTTATGTTATTGCCGAAAACTGCACTGGATGCGGCGAATGCAAAGACGTCTGCCCAATAGAGTATCCAAACGAGTGGGACATGGGACTCGGCGTTAGAAAAGCTATTTCAGTGCCCTTCGACCAAGCTGTGCCTCTTGTTTACACCATTAACCGCGACTACTGCATCGAATGTTACAAGTGTGTTGACGCTTGCGGAGCCAGACAAGCCATAAACTTCGACCAAAAACCCGAAGAAATCGAGCTTGAAGTTGGTGCAATAATCGTTGCAACGGGCTATGACATTTACCTACCCTATGATAATCAGCTTTATGGTTATGGCAAATACACGAACGTGATAACATCCCTAGAGTTTGAGAGGCTTATCTTAGCGGCGGGTCCAACAGGCGGAAAAGTTGTTAGGGCTTCCGATGGGCAAAAGCCCCATAGTGTAGCTTTTGTTCAATGTGTGGGTTCGCGGGACGCCAACAAATACCCCTACTGTTCCAACTTCTGCTGCATGTACACGCTTAAGCATGTGGTTCAGCTTAAAGAGAAATACAAGGAAGACGTGGAAGTTTACGTTTTCTACATGGACATGCGAACCAACTTTAAAGGCTTCGAAGAATTCTACCAACGTGCCCGCGAGTTGGGCGTAAACTTCATCCGTGGAAGGGTAAGCCGCATTTTTGAAATTCCAGAGACAAAAAACCTCATAATCCACGCTGAAGACGCGAATTTGGGCATGCCCATAGAAATTGAAGCCGACATGGTGGTTTTGGCTTCTGCAGCTATTCCGAAAAAGGGCACAGAAGAAGTAGCCCGCATCCTCAACCTAACAAGAGGCGCCGATGGCTTCTTCATGGAGAGCCATCCAAAGCTTAAGCCTTTAGACGCGCCCACAGACGGCATATTCCTAGCTGGAGCGTGTCAAGGGCCAAAGGACATTCCTTACAGTGTTTCGCAAGGCTGCGGTGCCGCTTCCAGAGCGGCAACTGTGCTTTCTAAGCCAACATGGAAGATTGAACCCATCATTGCAGTCGTAGACCCTAGCAAGTGCCGAAATGTTACGACGAAATGTGGCATATGCGCTGAACGCTGTCCATATGGCGCTATAAAAGCCGAAGAGAAACAGCCTGCGCAAGTTATAACCGCCATGTGTCACGGCTGCGGAACATGCGCTGCTGAGTGCCCCGCAGACGCTATAACGCAGATGCACTTCACAGACGCCCAAATCTTGGCTCAGCTACGTGTAGCCTTGGAGAAAAACCCTGAGGAGAAGATTTTGGCTTTCCTCTGCAATTGGTGCAGCTATGCGGGTGCAGATTTGGCTGGAACAAGCCGATTCGAGTATCCGCCCAGTATCCGCCCAATAAGGGTTATGTGTTCCGGAAGGGTTGACCGCGACTTTGTGCTGGAAGCTTTTAGGCTTGGGGCTGGCATGGTTTTGGTGGCTGCTTGCCACTTGCCCTACGACTGCCACTACATCAGCGGAAACTGGAAGATGAAAGCCCGAATGGATGCTTTGGCGCCTATGTTGCATAAGCTGGGCTTAAGCCCAGAAAGGTTCCGTGTGGAATATGTTTCAGCCGCTGAAGGTGTAAAGTTTGCAGAGCTTATCCGAGAAATGACAGAACAAATGCACGCGCTTGGCAAAGAGCGAATAAAAGCTGAAAACGAGAAACTTCGCCCAATCCTTGAGAACATGCTAAAAAGGAAAGAAAAGCGATAATTTCAGAAAATTTTATGAGAGTGGGATTGGTATTCGTAGGCTATGCCAAAACAGAAAATTATCGACTTACTATACGAGTTGATGCGAGATTCAAAAAGAAGCGACAGAGAACTCGCCAAAGTCGTTAAGGTTTCCCAGCCTACAATAACTCGGATGCGGAAAACCCTTGAAAAAAGCGCATATATACGCGAATACACTGTGGTTCCAGCCTTTGAAAAGCTTGGCTTCGAAATACTAGCCCTAAACTTTTTAGACGCAAGCATGACGGAGGAGTTCCGCAAATGGATTTCCAAAAGCCCGAAAATTCTCTTCGCGTGTTTCGGCGAGGGTGCAGATGGAAAGGCTTTGCTGCTGGTTTCCCTTCACAAAAACTTCACAGACTTCTCCCAATTTACCGGTGAAATTGAAAAGTTATTCGGCTCTGATATTTCCTCTTTCAAAAGCTTCCTATCCGCTTTGAAGGTTGATGTTGTCAAACATTTCTCCTTTAAAAATCTTGAACGCGTTCAGTAAGCTTTTTCCTAAACCAGTAGTAAACAGCGCTGACAGCCAAAGCCGTAACCCCTATAATCCATGCGTCTGTTTTCGCTACAAGTGTAAACGCCAAAAAACCAATACATGTTGCTGCTCCTACGATTGAAACGATTTTCGGGTAAACTCTATTATGGTTTTTCAGCCTTAGTGCCGAAACGTTGGCTAGGGCATAGTAAAACAATAATGCGAAGGTGCTTATGGCTACAACCCTCGTTATATCCACAAACAAAACCAGCAGAATCATAGCCAAGCCCACCATCCAAATTGAGTAGGATGGCGTGTTAAATCTTGAATGGAGCTTGCTGAGAATCTGCGGCAAATCTCTTCTTCTAGCCATGGCATACGCCATCCGAGAAACCCCTAAAATGGCTGTTAGTAGGACGCTTGCCGTGGCAACTAGTCCCCCAGCAGAGACCAGATATGCTGCAAACGCGTTTCCCGTAACATTTATCGCCTCTGTTAAAGGCGAGTTTGACAATGCAAGTTTTGCTGCTCCCACAAGTCCCACAGCCACCAATCCGACAAAAACGTAAACTATGGTGGAAATCGCCAAAGAAAGCACTATAGCTCTAGGCACGTTTTTCCGTGCATCTTTAACCTCCTCCGCAACAACAGCAACCCTAGCAAAACCTCCATAGGCAAAGAAAATGTAAAAAGCGGCTGAGAACACGCCAGTCTGGAAAGGATTAAAAGAAGCGAAGTTCGCAGAATTCACGAATAAGAGACCGTAAACCACAAAAAAAACTAGTATCAACATTTTCGCTGCAACAAGAATATTGTTTAAAAGGGCTGACTGGCGAATGCCAAAAAAATTGAGTACTGTGAAGGAAAGACAAAGCATGGCTGCAACAAGGTTAGGCGGAAAAACCGGAAACAAAGCGTGAAAATAGTTAGCGAAGCCGAGGGCTACAGCTGCACCAGCAAAAATGTTGGAAATTATCCACATCCAACCCGTCAAAAAACCAGCGAAAGGTGAAATCAGTTGATATGCATACTCGTATATGCTGCCTTCTCTTGGCTGCCAAGCAGTTAACTCGGAGAAGCTTAAGGCTGTAAAAACGGCTACAACAGCGGCTATTAACATGGAAATTGTTAAAGCTGGACCTGCATAACCCGCCGCTATACCCGTCACGACGTATATGCCAGCGCCCACTATAGCGCCGACGCTTATGGCTGTGGCGTCAAACAACCCCAAGGTGGGCTTAAGCCTTGCTGATTGTTGGGCTTTCTCTTTATTCATGTTGAACACGTTAAAAGAACAGTTCTCAACAGTTAGCTATTAAAACTTTAAGGACATTTTACACTATTGATGGAATATGCGCATACTCGCCTTGCCCAGAGGAAAAACAAAGAATAAAAGGGAGAAGTTTCTCCGTGAAATATATGAAAACATCATTCTGCCCTATGAATTAAGCGACGGCTACGAAGAAGAAGTTGTAGGCGAGTTTGAGAACAAGTTTGAAGAAGAACATTTCCACAATTTTATTTCTTTTGTAAAACCTAAAGCCCAAATTTTGGATTTAGCCTGTGGAGATGGAAGGCATACTTTAAAACTTTCTGACAATATGGAGCATGTAATAGCCTTTGACATTTCACCAAAAAACTTGAAGAAAGCAAGGAGAAAATGTTTGAAGAAAAACGTTAGCTATGTGAAGGGCTCCATGCTTAATTTACCGTTTCGTCCACAAACTTTTGACGGCGTTTGGTTTTCTCAAGCTTTTGAATATATCCCTCCAGACCTGCGGGAGTCATTCCTAAAACAACTAAACCACATTTTAAAAACCAACGGCATGTCGTTCATGAGCGTTGAAACATGGATGAATACTAATACTTTGACCTCTCTGAAGGAATTATTGTCAGATTTCAAACTTTTTTGTTACTGGAAATTTCTTAAGCGCAAACCACTGATTTGGGGAGAATTCCTTTACTATTGTGCTCCCAGAGGAGCTGCTGAAAGATTCTCGGGTTGGCATTATCACGTGCATACGGATAAGCATACATTGCGAAAACTTCTGGATAACTATGGCTTTATTATAAAGAGAATGGATGTCAAATGTGGTTACATCTATCTACTGGTCGTCAAAAGTTGAAATTGGCAAGGATGATTTTTAACTAAAAGTTCTTAATGCTTTTCCTTGTCTTCCCAGAATTCTCTTGTTTTCAGATACTGTATTTTTGCCTTTAAAAGATCCATGTAAAACTCTTCTTCTTTCGGGTGCATTTTTCCAAGAATTCTGAAGGCGGTTTCTGGACCGACGCCTTTCACTTTTAGGGCTATTATGGCTTTTTTGCCATAGCTTAGGATTAGGTCGGCTGTGCGTCTTGCGTGGGCTATTTCCTTAAGCTCATCTTCGGTTAGACTTTTGTCCTCACGCCTTTTTTGCAGTATCTCTTGAAGGCGTTTCACCTCTTGGTTTGGATATAACAGTGCCAAAAGTTTTGAGCCGCACTTTTCACATGCAGGCTGTTCTGACAATTCTTTAATCTTCTTTTCACAAGTCCACTTTCCGCAGCTTATGCACATTAGTGCCGCTGTTTTCGCTTCTATCGCCCGTTTCATTTTTTCTATGTTGCTTAGCAAAATGCGTTCTGGAGCCATAAGCTCCGAGATATCTGAATATTTCGCTAGAATGTGGTAGGCTAAAGGCGTTGGATTTTCAGACCGATATAAAGTGCTTACTTTAATTTTTCCAGCTTTAACATTTTGCATTATTTCCTTAACCTTTTCCAAATCTGCCTTTTCTAGCGTGGCTTCTCTCAAAGTCTCATCGTAAATGGGAGTTTCCCTGAACATGGCTGGCAAGCGGCTTTGCCTTTCAGGACCCATGGTTTTTCCTCTTGGCAGGGCGCCGAACCTTTCAGCCACAAACTTCATTTTATACGCGTATGGAAACTTTGCCTCCAAATACTCCTTGAAGGCTTCTTCCACCTGCTCGTCTGTTAAGCTGAAAAGGGTGATTGGCATTTTATCGACTTCTTGTGGCGTTAGTTTTCGCGGTGTCTCTATTAGTATGCGGTAGCCGTCGTTCCACCAGCCGACAATAAGTTCTTTATCTGAAAGCACAGCATCGAAGACCCCGCCTAAAGTGCTGTTAACAATCTCTCCGAAACAAGCATGCACTATTAAGTATTTGTCAAAAGCTTCTATAACTATGCGATTGTGGGTTGGCAACGGCGCCCCTTGCTTCAAATGTTCTTCAATTTCCCTAACAGCTTCAAACAGCTCCGTCTTATCCACTTTAAGCTTTTCAGCAATTTTCTCTGAAACAGCCTCAGTGTTTCCTAGATTTTTTAGCATTTCGCCGATTTCTTCGCGGATTTTTCCAGTTTCTTGGGCTAGGTCGAAGGGCACGGGCAGCATTTCGCCGTCCCATCCGGGTATCGCTGCAAAAGGGTCTTCTGACGGAACTACGTAAACTGTGCCAGTTTCCTCTTCTATTTGAACTATGCGCCAAACCTTTCCCCGCACGATTATGTTTAAGCCTATGCGGGCTCGCAAAGCCATAAACTCGTCGCCTAAGGTGCCAATCCGTCTGTCTGACAAGACGTTTATTATTGGGTGGCGTCTTTCGTCTGGAATCATTGAAAGGTTCTTGTAATAGTAGTCCCTTGTCTTCCGTGTTCTTCTCAAAACCCCTTCTTCCTCGTCAAACCTTAATTGGTTGAGGCTGGCTAAAAAGTGTACTACATCCAGAAGGGTTTCTTTGTCGAGGCGTCTGTAGGGGTAGGCTCTCCGTAAAATGGCTAAAAGCTCGTCTATGGCTATGCTTCCCCCATCCATCAACACGCCTGCAACTTGATGGGCTAAAACGTCCAAGGCGTTTTCGTGAATCAAGACGGGCTCAACCTTTCCCTTGTAAGCGTTTCTAACTGCCGCCAAAGCCTCGAGGCAATCGTCTGGAAAAGCCGTTATGATTACGCCTTCGGAAAGCATGTCCAAACGGTGTCCGCTTCGACCGACCCTCTGGATTAGGCTGCCCACTTGTCTAGGCGAAAGATACTGAACAACAAGGTCTACTGTGCCGATGTCTATGCCCAACTCCAAAGTGCTGGTGCAAATTATAGCCTTCAAAACCCCAGCCTTAAAATCGTCTTCAATTTGAACGCGCTCCTCCTTTGACAATGAACCATGGTGGACGGCTATGTCACTGCGTCCAAGCTGGGTGAAGCGATGTCCAAGCATTTCAGCGACTGTTCTGCTGTTCACAAAAATCAATGTGGACTTGTGGCTGTCTATAAGCGTGGTTAGACGCCTTATCCTAGCAGCGGCTTCAGGGAGCATGCCAAGTTTTCCAGCCAATTCATAGTCGGCATCTGCTGGCGCTGGATTTTCCACTGCGTATCTGTAGCCTTTTGAAAGTGAGGCGTGGATAATCTTTATGTTTCTGTTTGCTCCAGCTATGAACTGCGCTACTTGGCTTGGGTTTCCAACAGTGGCTGACAAGCCTATCCTCTGAAAATCCTTTCCAACAACCTCACGTAGACGTTCCAAAGCCACTGTTAACTGTGTTCCCCGCTTGCTTGAAGCCAACTCGTGAACTTCATCTATGACGACATATTTCACGTGGCTTAAGTGCCCTTTCATGCGTGTGCCTGGAAGAATCGCCTGAAGCGTTTCGGGAGTTGTAACCAGCATGTGGGGTGGCGAGACTGCTTGTTTTCTCCGAAGCTTCAATTCTGTGTCGCCGTGTCTAACCTCCACTGCTATGCCAAGCCTAACAGCCCAGAAGGATAGACGCTTTAAAAGGTCACGGTTCAAAGCCCTCAAAGGCGTTACGTAAACAATTGATATGCCCTCTTCATCTATGCTCTGGATAAACATGGAGAATACGGGCAGAAGAACCGCTTCAGTTTTTCCACTCCCAGTGGGCGCAATTAAAAGAAGGTTTTCTCCAGCTAAAATATGGGGAATAGCTAAAACTTGAGGCAAAGTGGGTTTTGAAAAGCCAAGCTCAGCTAAGCCTTCCCTTATTGGCTTGGCTAGAAACCTAAAAACTTCAGAGGTGAAGGGCTTTTTCATCACTTCGTCATTCTATCTTTTGTGGAAAAGCCACTTATCCTTTACTGAAATTGAGCCATTAAAGCCAAATGAAAAAGAAATCAACCACATACGCATTAAAATTCTGTTGAGGAGAGATTTCATGGCCGAATGGAACGATATACTGGTTTACCCCGAATATAGCCCCGAAAAACCCGATAGACTCGTTATCGAAATCGTTAAACTATTAAAAAAGCGGAAAGCCGTAAAAGTTCTCGACTTGGGCTGCGGCGCTGGCAGACATGTTGTCTATATGGCTTTACAAGCGTTTGAAGCCTACGGCGCAGACATATCAGAGACGGGTTTGAAAAAGACTAAGGAAAGACTCAAAGAAAACAGCTTAAAAGCGTTCCTCGTGAAATGTGACATGAAAGCACTGCCCTTCATTGACAATTGCTTCGACGCCACCATATGCCTAAACACCATCTACCATCAGAGACTTAGCGGAATAAGGCAAACAATATCAGAAGTCCATAGAATCCTAAGGGAAAATGGACTTTTCCTCGTCAACTTTCACTCCGAAAGAAGCCATAGGTATGGAGAAGGCATCAAAGTTGAAGAAAACACTTTTATGGACAGAAGCGGTCCTGAAAAAGGGGTTCTCCACCACTTTGTGAACCAAAAAGAGCTTGAACAGCTTTTTCAAAACTTTAGAATAGTTGAGAAGCGGTTGAATGAGAAGAAGGTGAAAAATTATTTGAGAAGCCTTTGGGAAATATTAGCGGAGAAGCCTAAAGGGTTTGGATAAGGATGTCTACAACGTGAAAGCAAAGCTCATTTTTAAGTTTCCTTCCTCTCCATAGGAAATCGATAACTGCTCTCTAAAACCGTCCTTTTTGAGCACTTCGCTGAACTCTTCCATTAGGGGTTCTTTTCTTGAGCAAAACACAACTTCGCCTTTCTCGTTTTTCCAAACGGTTAATCCTCTTGTTCTCCCTTTGTGAATAAGATGTAGCAGAAAACGTTTACCCTCGATTTGTAAAAGGCTTATGGTGTTTGAGCCTTCTATGGTGGAGAAAAACGCGTCTAAAGCATCTTGCCAATCAGTCTTCTCATTTAACAGTTCCTCAAAGAGGTGGAGTATAACCTCCGAATCGATAAGCTCAACCTTTTCAGACTCGAAAACGTGTTTTCCGCCAAGCTTTTCCCTAATAGCCTTATAGTTTGCCACATTTCCGTTATGGGCTGAAACTATTCTTAAACCAGAAAAGCACTGAGCCATGTAGGGCTGAGCCGTCTCCTTAAAACGGGCAGTTTCCATGAACCATGGGCTCGGCATCCGCACATGCCCCAATAGAATTGATGTGCTGGATAGCTTGCAGATTTTAGACAGCTGCTCTGCTGGTGAGCCGTTAACCTTTCCAACCTTCTTCAGCAAAACCGTTCCAGAATTGGTGATGACGGCTATTCCAGCGCCGTATCCTCCAACGGGTTTAGACTCGTTTGGATATTGGTGTTTTTCAAGTTTTTTAAGAACCCTAAAGACCTGTGCGGTTTCTATTGGCTTTTTTAAAAAGAAGCCGAAAATGCCACACATGGCTTACCTCTCCATTTTAAACTATGTAATTTCGGTCTGCCTTCTCAAAGTCTTTAACAATTTCCAAAACACGCCTAGAAGAACCAATTCTGTCAAGGGGCAACTCTTTCAACAAAACCCACGGACTGCTTCTTGCAATAGCCGTCACTAAGTGTTCTTCGCCGAAGCATTCCCTTGCAACATGATAAACCAGCTGTCTAACCTTCAACTCTGAAAAATATCCAAGAGCGTGAAGATACTCATGGAGAAGAAGGTTATAGACCAAAGCGTTAACAACTCGCTTGGAGTTTGTGGAAGCTTCCACAGCCCGAACAAGAACCTTATTCAATATAATGTTGTTTGTTCCAATGGGGTGGTAGGCGCCCAACTGTATGGGCAAATCGTCTAAGAAAAGCATCATGCCAGCTCTGCGCTGGCTAAGGGCGAAAGCCACAGTGTCTTTAACAATCTCCCAAATCTCACCATAGCTTGAAGCCTTCTCAAGCCTCAAACGGTAATTTTCACTGTTTGCCTCTGCATCTGCCATTCTTTTTCGCCTTCGCCAAGCTATAGACTTTGTAAAACATAAATAATTTGTTGCGTCTACTCCTTATTGGACGATGAGGAGATCGAGGTACAATGAGTTGATGATTGCTTTTTCCGCTTCTGAGTCCAAAATGCTAAATGCTTACAAATGCTCCGCTACGAAACCCTTTTTGAAAGGGTAAAAAGGATGGATTAGGCAGCGTTAGGTTTCTGATGGTCCGGTGATGTATGCCCATATGCTTACAAGGATTAGCGTCAGAAAGGCGCCTGCAAGTCCTGAAAGCATGTATCTTGTGAACACGCCTAACGATGGCAGCAGCGCTATCAATGCTGGAATCACGTAGGTGGCTGTTATGTCGGCTATGATGCCAGCGAAGAATCCGAGAAGTGCTACGAAGGCGAAAACCTTTAACCTTTCACCCATTTTTTCCACCTAGCCTAGAATTGAATTCTAAGCCTCTTTTTAGTCTAACTTACATATTTTTGTCTATTCTCGGGAAAACAGCAAAGAAGTCTTTTCATTAGAAAATTAAAGCCTAAAGCGGTTTTCCAGAGCCTATATATCCCTACATATATACGTGGATATTTCCAGCATATTAACAATGTATAAGATTTGTTTAAGCATTTAGCCTTTCTCTGGAGGAATCAAACTTGTCAGAAAGATTTAGTAAAAGATGGGAGGAGAGACGCGACGAGCAACCCTTCACTGAACGCATCAAGGAAGCCGTGAGACCTCCAGGTCCTTTGAAGCCAAGGCTTGACATAGCTGTCCGCCGCATAGAGTTGCAAATCCAGAAGCTTGACCAGGCAGGTGAAAGGTTCAGCCAAAGAGACAAGTCGATATTTGCAAGGATAGTTGACGCTTACACAAAGCATGACATGGCACGGGCAAACGTTTTCGCCAACGAACTAGCCGAAATTAGGAAAATGGAAAAGATGATAATGCAGGCTCGGCTGGCTCTTGAACAAATTGTCTTAAGGTTACGCACTGTATCAGAACTTGGAGACGTAGTTTCAACCCTCGGTCCAGCAGTAAGCGTGCTCAGAGCGGTTAAAACTGGAATGGCCAACATTTTCCCAGAGGCGGAGAGGGAGTTGGGGCAGATAGGCAATTTGCTAAGCGGAATAATAGTGGAGGCTGGACAGAGCACAGGGTTATCCATAAACTTTGAAACAGCCAACGAAGACGCCCAGAAAATCCTAACAGAAGCAGCTGCAGTTGCTGAACAGAAGATTAAGGAGAAGTTTCCAGAACTTCCAGCTGGAATACCCCAAGTGCCTTTACCTGAAAAATCTCCGACAGAAACATCTTAGCAAAGGGAGGAATACATATGCAACAAGACCCCAATATTTTTTTGTCCATAGGGAAAACTGTTAAAGACGAGTATGGACGAGCAATAGGCGAAATTGCATCCTTCGCCGTCAAACCCAACGGTGGAGTGGACCATGTTTACATTAGGCATGCTGACGGACGTTTCATGAAATACCCTGCTGGAAGCATAAAAGTTGAAGGTTCAGAAGTAATTTATCTGTCAAACATAAAATATGAAACAGCACTCTTTTGCGACCAGATTCCACTAATATGGCGTAAAGACCAAGCTCTGAAAGAGCTTTTAGAAAAGAGGAAGATTTCCCAAGAAGTCTACGAAGATTTGCACAGCAGCTTTGAGGGAGCCCTGAATCAGTTGAAAACGGAGGCTCAAACTCTGCTGGAGAAGATTGACAAGGAGATTGAAAGGTGCAGCAACGAGATTAAAGAGTTGAACTATGCCTTAGTTCACTTGGAAGTGGAGCATGAAATAGGGGAAATTGGCGAGCAGTCTTATAATATGGCTTTTTCGGCAATACAGGAATGTTTGAAGAGGGCTAATTCGGAAAAGGCGGATCTTGAAGGTGTAAGAAATAAGCTTTCAAACATTCTTCTAGGAGAAACTCCAAGTAAAGCGGCTGTCGAGGAAACTGTTGAAGAAGCCCCAGCTCCCACGTCTCCAAGTCTTCCAGAGCCCCCCGTTGTAGTTTACGTGAAAGAAGCAGACGAATCCAACATTTAAGCTTCTACGAGCGTAGCGGGCGGAGGGAGCTAAAATAAAGAATCCTTTCGCGGCATCCCCTCCACCACTACGAGAAGTTATAACCAAATCAGTTTATAAGCTGAGAATCCAGCAGCAAAGAGTGGTTCAAGCATCTTTAAGGCTTAAGGAAAGAGACAAACGCTTATTCCAAACATGTGTGACAGCGCTGAAAGCCAACAATAAGGAGAGAGCCGCCATATGTGCAAACGAACTGGCGGAGGTCCGCAAATTAATCAGCTTTCTCCAGCAAGTGGAACTTGCCATTGAAAGGGTTATCCTCCGCCTTGAAACAATGAAAGAGTTAAGCGACATAGTTATAGACCTAAAACCTGCATTAAAAACCCTTCAAAGCGTTTCGAAACAACTTTTCGAAATTATGCCAGAAGTTTCGTCGGAAATAAGCGAAATCAACGACGTCATAGGAGAGACAATCTATTCTACAAGGATGTCTGCCGAGAACGTGGTGATTCCAGTTGACAGAGTTACGCCAGCCGGAGAGCAAATCTTAGATGAAGTCTCAAGCTTCTTGGAAAAAAGGTTGGCTGAAAAGCTTCCGGAGCCGCCCGCTACGCAGGAAGCGCCAAAAGTGAAACAGGCGGAGACCCATATTAAACAGATGGTTGCCTTAGCTGCGGCATGTTCCCAGACTGTAGGCGGAGAAACCGTTGAAGAGAAAGAAAACCGTTCTGAAAACCTAATTTCTTTTAGAAAGGCTGAGATTCAAGAGATTTCGCTTAAGGTTGGAAAACCCTCGCTTGAGGAAGCCCTTCTAGAATATGTGAGAAAAAGCGGTGGAGAAATTGACCTTATGCGTTGTTCCCGCGAGTTGGGCGCTTCGTATGAGGAGGTTGAGAAGGCTCTGCAGAATCTGGGAGCAAAGGGTAAAATAAAGATTGAAGCTAGAAGGTGAAGCCTTCATGGAAGCATCCCAAGAACTTGAAAAATCTGCAACAAACTATGCCTTAGAAGCCGTTCGCCTCGACAAGCAAGGCGCGAAGGGCATGGCAATAACCATGTACCAGAAAGCTATAGAGACCCTCTTAAAACTTGTTCAGCTTTACCCAGAATACAGCCTAAACAAAGTTTACATCCAAAGAGCCATAGCCTACCAAGAAAGAATAAAAGTGCTGCAAGGAGCCGTGGCCCCCATAGAACCCCAAACAGAACCAAAAGGCACTGAAAGCGCAAAACCCGGCGAAGAAAGGAAAGCCAGCTACGAAGACTTAATCGTAAAGGAAAAGCCAAACGTGAGATGGGAAGAAGTAATAGGACTTGACACTGCAAAAAGGGCAATAAAAGAGGCTATAATCTATCCTGTTCAAAGACCAGACCTGTTCCCATTAGGTTGGCCTAGGGGCATACTGCTTTTCGGACCGCCAGGATGTGGAAAAACTTTGTTGGCTGCTGCTGCCGCAACAGAAATTGATGCAGTTTTTATTTCTGTTGATGCCGCTTCTGTAATGTCTAAATGGTTGGGTGAGGCGGAGCAGAATGTTGCTAGGCTTTTTGGTTCTGCCCGGAAATCCGCTGTAGAAGATAAGAAACCAGCCATAATTTTCATCGATGAGTTGGACTCCCTCATGGGAAAACATTCCAACGAGGTGGGCGGAGAAGTCCGCGTGCGAAACCAGTTCCTAAAGGAGATGGACGGCATAATCGACAAGGGTAAAAATCTCCACGTTTATGTTATTGGCGCCACAAACAAGCCTTGGGATTTAGACTGGCCTTTCATTAGACGTTTCCAGAAACGCATCCTCGTTCCTCTTCCAGATCATCATGCCCGCTTAATGATGTTTAAACATTATACGAGTAATCTGGTTTTGGCTCCAGACGTTGACTTACACGAGTTGGCTAGGCTTTCTGAAGGATTCTCTGGAAGCGACATCAAAGATGTTTGTCAAGCAGCCCACCTGAAGGTTATAGGAGAATTCTTTGAGTCTGGTCAAGCCACCAACAAGCTTGCTAAGCCTAGGTCTCTGAGGATGAGTGATTTTAGGCAAATCCTCGAAGAGAGAAAGCCCAGTGTTTCCCTTGACATGCTATCCCTTTACAACCGCTGGTTTGAAGCCTTCAAAGCCCTTTAAGGAGCGCGGTGAAAGTGGAAAGGTTTGGAGACCCCCTTTTAATTTTGGAAAACTCTCCTTTCTCCCCTTCTCCCCCCTACGGAATCTCCAAACCCCACATTTAAAGCTGGCGCTTCTTAAGGGCTTGTCTAAACCCTCTTCCTTTTTCTAACAATTTCTTCAACAATGTTTGCGATTTCCTTTTTCTCCCTCAAAACATCTATGTAAAGAGCATTTAACGCCATTTCCTTTATCGAGTAAGGTCCAGTAAAAGCTATTATGGGTTTAAAGGTTTTTGAGGCTTCTAGGGCTTCCTCCGCGGATTTTACTGTCACGATTTTTGGCACTTTCACGTTTTCTCCCAATAGTTTTCTGAAACCTTCAATTATGACTATGTCGTTTCCAAGGCACCTTTCAACAATGTCCTCCAAAGACAAACTGCTTGTATCAGCTTTTTCTATGGTGGAGATTTCCATGGGAGCTATGCCCACCACAGTTTTGGCGCCTGACATGGCGAATCTCCAAGTGTCTTTGCCCTTAGCGTCTATAGTGAAGTCTTTTTCTGGAATGTGTTTTACAGCCGCCACTTTGTAGCCTCTTTTTGTCAATTCTTCGATTAGGGTTTCTATCACTGTGGTTTTTCCAGAACTTTTGCTTCCAACAACCGCTATGACTATCGGCTTTTTGGAGGTCATCCTTTCATCTCTTCGTTAAATATCCTTTCAAACTTGGCTTTTTCCACGTGGAGTTTTTCCGATAGGCTTTTCACCCATCTTATGTAGCTTCTGAAAATGTTCTGAAGTATTTCTGCCTTTTCCTTTTCCGATAGGTCTTTTTCTTCGGCTATGAGTAGAGCAAACCATTTGCCCACGTCTGAAAGCTGGTAGGCTTTAACCCATACAACGCGTCCTTCATGCTCAGCCTTCTCCATATGTTCGTTTAAAACTCCAAGATGGGTTAGAGTCTTCAAATTTTCTATTATTGTCTTGTTGGAGTAGGCGAGTCTCCTAACAAGGTCTTTCTGGTAAATCTTGTTGGAAATTCCATGTTTGAGGGAGAATCTTAAGATTTCAAGGGAAGCCTTTGAGCCGAAAATGGCGCTTAAAATCTTGTCTTTCTGTTCGGCGGGGAGAAACACCACGTAAGGATGGGAATGTGAATCCAAACCATGCACCTTTAATCTTTTAGGAAGCGCCTTCTAAATATTGCTTTCTTAACGTTAGGCTTTTTAAACAGCTGGCTAAACTTTATCAAGGTGTTCCAAACGACCGCATCCTCAGAATTGGCTAACTGGGTTCCGATGGACGGCGACACCTTCACCACCCGAGAAGGTTTCATCTTCAACGTTTTCGGATACGAGCATCCAAAAGGGCGAGTGTTCGCCTTTCTAAAATACATTCCATCTAGGTTTAGGGAGCTTTTCAACATCCGCCTTCTGGAAAGAACATGGAAACATGACGAAACCGAGCTTTTCAGAGCTGAAAAACTTTACACAGCTAAAAACTACCAAACTTTTCTAAGGGTTTTCCGGAAAAACTTCCCAGACTACGTCTACTTCTGCACTTTTAGGAAAAAAGAGGTTATCAGTGCACCTTTAAGCCGAATTGTTGAAGTTTATATCCCTAAGGAACGCCTCGAAGCTCTAATGGAAACCGAGAAAAAGGATAAGCTGCAAAAGATGACTTTGGATTTCGTTAGCCTAGTCTCCGGTGAGGCTAAAGTTCCATTAGAGGATTTTGGGGTTCACGGCTCCGTAGCCTTAAACATGCATTCAGCTGAATCTGACATAGACATAGTGGTTTATGGAAGCCAGAACTTCCGTAAAGTTGAGGCTGCCGTAGACAGACTTGTCAGAGAAGGAACTTTAACTTACGTTTTTAACAATAGGCTTGATGCTGCGAGGCGGTATAAGGGGCGCTTCATGGACAAGATTTTCATGTATAACGCTGTCCGCAAACCAGAAGAGGTTACCGCTAAATATGGTGAATACAGATATTCGCCCATAGTTCCTGTTAAGTTCCGCTGCAAAGTTAAAGACGACAGCGAAGCCATGTTCCGTCCAGCCATCTACAAGATTGAAGGTTACACGCCAGCCAATTCCAGTTTAACGCTTCCCAGAGACATGGTTCCAATAGCGGTTATCTCCATGATTGGATGCTACAGAAACGTCGCCCGAAAAGGTCAAGAAATAGAGGTTTCAGGGATGTTGGAACGTGTAGAAAAAACAGCCACTGGCGAAATTTCCCATCAAGTTGTTATTGGCACAGCCGAGAGCGAGGAAGAATACCTTTGGCCGGTTTAAGGTTTAGGGACCGCGACGCAATATTAACCAGTGAAGGCTTAATTTTCAGAGTTTTCGGTTATACGCATCCGCCAGAAGGCTACATATGCGACGCAGAATACGCTCCAGCCGAACTTTTCAAGTCTGATAATCCGAAAGCCTTTAGAACTGATGGGAAAAGCGTATTCTACAAGTTTTACGAAGATGAAGGCTGGAAGTTCATCCAAAAGAATTTTCCGCATTACATGGTTTTCCACAAACCTTTAGACAGGAAGGTTGTAGGCGTATGCTGTGCTGACGTGGCAGAGGTTAGAAAACCCGAAGAAGCTCTCGGAAAGCTTGTCAAAAAACAGCCAAAAGACGAGTTGCTTAAGGCTTTGCAAAAGGTTCTAGACATAATAATCGACCATTCAAAATTGTCAATGAAAGACTTCGGGGTTTTCGGTTCACTACTCCATGATTTTTACCATCCAAAATTCTCCGACATAGACATAGTTGTTTATGGCAAGGATAATTTGGCGCAGGTACGTAGAGTTTTGCAAGAACTATACTCAGACAGCGGTTCAAGTTTTTCCAACGAGTTTGAAGATGACTCCCCAATTAAAGGGAAAAAGTGGCGTTTCAAAAACATCAGCCCAAAAGAGTTTGTTTGGCACCAAAAACACAAATTAATCTACGGGGTCTTCCACGATGAAGCTTCAAAGCGAACCATAAAAGTTGAGTTTGAACCAGTGAAAAGCTGGAGCGAAATACACAACGAGTATGGCGAAATTAAAACGATAACGTGGAAAGGTTGGGTGAAGGCAATTCTGCTGGTGAAGGATGATTTGGAAGCACCTTTTATGCCTTCAATCTATCATGTGGAACCCGTCAAAATAATTGAAGGTCCAAAGGTTGAAGATTTGGAAAGGGTTGTCTCCTACCTTGAAGAGTTTAGAATGCAAGCGTGGAGAGACGAAACCGTTTATGTGGAAGGAAACCTTGAAAAGGTTGAAACAACCAGCAAAAGCTTCCATCAGATAACATTAACCTATGGACCACGATACTATGAGCAAGTTATTAAAAGCCACAATGCAACATAATACCAGTTGGGGGATGACTCATGTCTTCCCACTACATCAAATGTTATGTCGAGAGTTCCTTCGAAAAAGTTTTTGAAGCTTTAAGCTTGGTCTTCGGCAATGTGTACGCAAAGAAGTTTAATGGTGATGGACACTTTCGTGGGGTCATTTTAGGAGAGGAATACTTTTTTAGGGTTAACAGCGATGTTGCTCTTCTCATTCTTTTGGAAGAGCGTTCAGCTGGAGAGGTGGAAATTGAAATTATTTCATGCGCTGGTGGAACTGGGTTGCTTGAAATCTCATATAGCGCCCACTCGGCTTATGCCAATAAAGTGAAGGATTTCCTAGTAAGTTCGGGTTTCAAAATTGAGGTTAAAGAGGAAATTCCCTATTTCTCCAATTATCGCTTAAGAACCAAGTAGTCTGAGGGATTGTTTCCAATTAACAGCCTAAAATACTCGTGGTTTTTTCCATAATCCTTTACGTGTTCAATTTTTCCTTGAGCCTTAACCCTTTCGCCTTTTTTGGCTTGTTCGCAGAACCTTCCGCGGAAAGACACAATTTCCTTTATTGGCTGAAGTTTTGGTCCTTCAACAACCTTTACATCTTCAATTTTGTATGTGCATGGCGTGAATATGGATTCGGCGTCATCCACAACAACCGCCTCAATTTTGGCATAACCACAGTTCTTGTAGCGGACATCACCATATTTTTCGCTTATCTCGTTTGGGGCTTTCACGAAACGGATGAAATAGTCCCTATTCAAAAATTTGCCTTGAAAAACCTTTCCGGATTCAACTGCCACGAAATCTTCGAAACTCATAAGCGTATCTTTCGAACGGAAATCGAAAAGCTTCCGCAAATCCGCCAAGCCATAAGGCTGGAAAGGCGTGTCATCCTCCTCCAGCAGTTTCCGCAATGCCGAATGCACTTTCCAGCAGTTTTCAACACCATAAACAACGGGGTCAATGTCCGATGTTGCAGTGTGTAACCCAACCAAAAGAGAACCCGAAACCCCAAGCTTATTCCAAGGCACACGTGCCTCTTCCTTCAAAAATTTAAGGCACTGGAAAGCTGCAGCCTCCAACCCTTCAAGTTTCCGCTTTTTCCTAAGCTTTTCAAGATAATTTATGGGACTATAAACCCTTTTCACTCTGCGTAAGGGAACTTCGCAAAGCTTTTCGTCAAAAACCGAGTCGTAAACAACATAGCTTGGCAAATTCTCCTCAAGAAACATGAAACGCTCTGATAAGCTGTAAACTTTCCGATATTTGGCTTCTCCATGTCGGCGGGAACCTTCAAGGTCTGGAATAAAACGGGGAAAGGCTACAACTTTGTCTGGCGGGTGAACTAACCCTTTTACGTCGAAGATTATGTTTTCAACAGACTCTATTAGAAAGCCTTCTATGGGCTGCATTTTCTCTCTTTCAGACTTGTTCTTTGGCGTTTTCCTCTATTATAGACTTTTCAGCTATAATCCATTCCGTGTTCTTTAGAGTTCTTACGAGCGGAACCACAATTATTGTTGCAAATATGGCTTGAACCAGCCTTATAGCAGGATAAATGAATGGGCTTACGAGGAAGTAGAATCGAACCGCCTCCAAAGGAAGACCAAAAATGGATTCGTAAACTATTGGTATGGCAAAGGCATTGCACCCCCACATGTTATCTGCTTGGTTTCCAACAAAAGTCAGCAAGAAAAAGAGTATAGACATACCTTTTGGGCTGGAGAGACGTTTAACAAATTTTACAGTTGGAAAAATTAGAAGTAATGCAATTACTTTGTCCCACAGAACCGCGACTGGCACATAATAAATGGGTATAGTGTAGGCGTTATCTGGATTGAATGGATCGAAGATTTGGCTATAGCCAGTTATTGGCTGTGAAGGTGGCGAAAAAAGAAACGCCAAAATTAACACTCCAAAAATGGCGAAAGCCCATCGCCACTTTCTGTAATAGATTAAGCCAACCACCAAGGCGTTTATGGGAGGCGACAAAAGAAAGGGAGCGCCAAAAGGACTCATACTTCCCGGAGGCAAAACCCATGATACAAATGCTCCTAGAAATGCGGCGAAAGCGCCAAGATATGGACCTAAAATTATTCCAAAAACTGAAGCAATTAACGCTTCAAGCTTTATTTTTAGTTCTGGGAGTCCTATTGCGGGGATGTACGGTGATATTATGGATAGGACGTAATAGAGGGCGGCGAAAACCGCTACTAACGCTATGTGGCGCGTTGAAACTTTCATGAGGAACTTCCTATGTATTTTTGGTAATTGCTATGTATTTTTTTACACAACATTAATAAGCCTTTCCGTAGAACTTAACATGTAAAGGTGTAGTCTTTGCAAAGTCACGCCTTCGATAAAGCCGTCCATGTTGCCCAATGTTTGGAGTTAGCTATTTTGTTGGAGGTTAGCGCTGACAAGCCTGGAAACGTGAATTTTGTTGTGGGTTTCGAGGGCACTAATCATTTGCATTTTTTGGCTTCTGCTGTGGCTGCTGCTCCATTTTTTAGGGTTGCTGCTGAACGTGGAATAGCCGTCTCCAAAGGCGAAATGGGCGTTGAAGAGGTTGGCGTTGGAAAAATCATAAGAGACTGTGTTGCTGGGGTTAGTGCTTGGCAGAGTGGCGGCAACACTTTGCTTGGCACGGTTATGCTTTTTGTGCCTTTGGCTGTGGCGGCTGGCATGACGCCCGCAGAAAAGGGTGTTTTCGAAATTTCTGGTTTAAGACGAAATTTGAAGCGGGTTGTTGAGGCAACCACGCCAGAAGACGCTGTTGCAGTTTACGAAGCCGTGGAAATCGCTAAGCCCAGCGGGCTTGGAAAGGCGCCAGACCTAGATGTCAACGACCCAAACTCGGTGAAGCGGATAATTGAGGAGCGTGTTTCTCTGTACCAGGTTTTCCAGATAGCTTCAGCCTACGACATGGTTTGTTCAGAATGGGTTAACGATTTTCCAGTGACCTTTGATTTTGCCTGCCCAACCCTAACGCGGCGCCTCAAAGAAGACGGCGACTTAAACACGGCGATAATCCACACTTTCTTAGGGGTTTTGGCCAAACATCCAGACACCTTCATTGCCAGAAAAGTTGGAATTGAAAAAGCCCGCACGGTTTCAGCCATGGCTGAAGAAATCCTAAAAAATGGCGGCTTGAAAACAGCTGTTGGAAAGGCGAAACTCCACGAGTTTGACACTGTGCTTAGGCGAGATGGCAACCACCTAAACCCTGGAACAACAGCAGATATTATCGCTGCTGCCTTAGCCTTAACCATACTTGGCGGTTACAGACCATAAAATGAGCAAAGCAGAAAATATAGAGGGGGCTAGCTGCTATTGGTTGCGGCAAAAGCCAAAATAATGGCGAATCTCAAGCGGTTTTAGGGATAAATTAATTAGGATTGAAATTCTGTATGTAGCTTTCAAGAAATCAATTCGATAAAACAAAAGTTTGAGGTTAACCGATGGGTGAAAAGCCTAAACTAAGGGTTACGTTGCTTACGGGACGCACAATAGAACAGGGCGTTGGAAAAGAGCATGGCAAATCCTCAAAGGAGTATGTGGAAAGCGTTTCAGTCTGTTACATGGACCCCGAAGACATGAAAAAGCTCGGTGTAAAAGATAAAACCAACATCCAAGTTTCAACGGCTTTCGGCTCCGTAGTGGTTAAAGCCCAAAAATCATTGAGGGCGCCGCATCCCAGCGTAATTTTTATTCCTTACGGTCCATGGGCAAACGTTATTGTGGACCCAGAAACCCATGGGATTGGAATGCCATCTTTTAAGGGGATTCCAGCCACTGTGGAACCCGCCCCAGAAAAGCCCGTTTTAGGTTTAAAAGAGCTTCTCGAATTGCAGTTTAGGAAGGGTTAACTATGCCAGTGGTTAAAGCCGTAACATGTCCAGTTTGCGGAAGCCTATGCGACGACATAGAATTAACCATCGAAAATGGGCGCATAGTCAAGGTTAAAAACGGCTGCGCCATGTGTGAAGCCAAATTTTTAGGCTACTGCTGCGAACATAGAGTTTTAAAGCCCATGATAAGAAAGGACGGCGAACTAGTCAAAACCTCCTTAAAAGAGGCTATTAGAAGGGCTGCTGAAATTTTGGCGGAAGCCAACTATCCAGTGCTTTACGGTTGGAGCAACACAAGCTGCGAAGCCACAAGCGTTGGCATAGAACTCGCCGAAGAAGTGGGCGGCGTAATAGACAACACTTCCGTAGTCTGCCACGGCCCTTCAATTTTAAGCATCCAAGACGTTGGCATTCCATCCTGCACTTTGGGGCAGATTAGGCACAGAGCCGACTTAATCGTTTATTGGGGGAGCAACCCTTGGAGCGCCCATCCAAGGCATATTGAACGTTACACGTCTTTCTCTGAAGGAAGATTCGAGAAAAGTGCTTGGAGAGGTTACGTTACAAAAATCAAGGCTTTGGTTGGACGGAAAAAAATTCAAAGCGCCATTAAGAGGCTTGTCCTCAAAAAGCCTTCACAAATCTCAACCCATCTGGAGCCCACTTTTGTCTCGCCCATCATGAGAAAAGGCAGAAAACTAATAGTCATTGATGTTAGGCGAACAAAGACGGCTGAAATGGCAGACTTTTTCGTGCAGGTGGAGCCAAACAAGGATTATGAGCTTCTCCAAGCTTTTAGGGCGTTGATTCGAGACCAAGAACTAGCAGTTGACAAGGTTGCCGGCGTTCCAGTGGAGTATTTGGAGGATGTTGCCGACGCCATGGTTAGCTGCGACTTCGGCGCCTTGTTCTTTGGGCTTGGACTTACAATGAGCGGTGCAAAACTGAGGAACATTGACGCTGCCCTTTCATTGGTGCGCGACTTAAACATGCGGACAAAGTTCATCATAATGCCTATGAGGGGACACTTCAATGTGACGGGAGCCAACACGGTTTCCACATGGCAAACGGGCTACCCCTACGCCGTCGATTTCTCGTTAGGCTATCCAAGGTATAATCCAGGCGAAACCTCAGTTGTTGATGTCCTACTGCGGAAAGAGTCAGACGCCGCCCTAATAGTGGCTTCAGACCCAGTTTCAAACTTTCCCCATAAGGCGGCTGAACACTTAGCGGAAAACCCGCTGATTGTTATTGACCCCCACATGAACGTGACAGCCCAAATGGCTGATGTGCTCATTCCCTCGGCTTTTGTGGGCATAGAAGCTGCTGGAACAGCCTACCGCATGGACCACGTGCCCATACCCCTCAAAAAGGTTGTCAACCCGCCTAGGGGGATACTTCCAGACGAAGAGATATTGAGACGTATTCTTGCAGAGATTAGAAAAATAAAGAAAAAGCAGGAGGCAGCCTAAAATGGAGCTATTAATCAGAAACGGCTTCGTCTACGACCCCGTTAACGGTGTTAACGGCGAAAAAATGGACATAGCCATAAAAAATGGCAAGATAGTGGAGAAAGTTAACGAGCGTAGAGCCAAGAAAATTGACGCTTCTGGAATGGTGGTTATGCCTGGCGGTGTCGACATCCACAGCCACATCGCCGGCGGAAAAGTAAACTCTGGAAGACTGCTGCGTCCCGAAGACCACTTCAAAGATTTTGAGCGTAAAACTGTCACCACAAGGTCTGGTGTAGGCTATTCTATTCCATCCACCTTCACGACTGGTTACCGCTATGCAAGGATGGGCTGGACAACGGTTATGGACCCCGCCATGCCGCCGTTAGAGGCGAAACACACCCATGAAGAGTTAAGCGACACTCCTATAATTGATAAGGCTAGTTATCCATTGCTTGGCGACTGGTGGTTTGTCCTCGAATACTTAAAAAACGGCCAAATCGAGGAATGCGCGAGGCATGTGGCTTGGATGATTACGGCGACGAAGGGCTACGCCATAAAACTTGTCAATCCAGGTGGACTTGAGGCTTGGGGTTTCGGTCGAAACGTGAACAGCATAGACGACCCTGTTCCAAATTTTGGGATTACGCCCCGCGAGATTATCCGCGGCTTATGCAAAGTTAACAAGCTTCTAAACCTGCCCCATACGATTCACGTTCACACAAACAATTTGGGCAAGCCCGGCAACTATGTTACTGCTCTGGAAACAATGGAATGCGTTGAAGACTTAGCCGACGGCGACAAACCCGTAATCCACATAACCCACTGCCAGTTCTGCGCTTTCAAAGGCGACGACTGGCGAACCTTCGAGTCTGGAGCTGAAGAAATAGCCAACTATGTTAATGCCCATTCCCATGTTACCATGGATATGGGTCAAGTCATATTCACAGACACCACAACCATGACGGCTGACGGTCCCTTCCAATACATCTTATACACTTTAAGCGGAAACAAATGGGTTAACCACGACGTGGAAACCGAAACAAGCGCTGGAATAGTGCCCTTCCACTACCGACGGAAAAGCTTTGTCCACGCCACCCAATGGTCCATAGCACTTGAACTAGCCTTACTAATCAAAGACCCGTGGAAAATTCTAATGACTACAGACCATCCTAATGGTGGGCCTTTCATCGCTTATCCACGGATTATAGCTTGGCTCATGAGCAGAAAAGCCAGAGAAGCAACATTGAAAAAGATAAATCCAAAAGCAAGAAGCAGAAGCCTTCTGCCGTCAATAGACCGCGAGTTGAGCTTTTACGAAATAGCCATAGTAACCCGAGCCGGGCAAGCTAAAGCCTTAGGTCTGAAAAATAAGGGACATTTGGGTGTTGGGGCGGATGCAGACATAGCCATATACGGCTTCAATCCAGAAGAGATGGAACCCTCTAAAAAGTATAAGGCTGTTAGACGCGCGTTTAAGCGGGCTGCCTACACAATTAAAGGCGGGCAAGTGGTGGTTAAAGATGGTGAAGTTTTAAAGCACATGGATGGTGCAACCATGTGGCTAGATGTGCAATTATGTGAACCATGCGAAATAGAGTTAAACGAGGATATGAAAAGGCGCTTCAAGGAATACTGGACTGTTGGGTATGAGAATTATCCGGTTACAGAAGATTATTTGGCAGTTTCCCATCCAATAACTGTGAAGGCTGATGTATAATGATGGTGAACCTCTATCCGCTAAAAGAGCTTAAACTGCCAATAGTAGCTGAATGCATAAACCCAGACATATTCCAAGGCAAAAAGCCAGCAGAAATCGAAAAGCTGGAGGTTTGGGAAGGCAACAAACAGAAAAAACTAGGCGAACTCTTCAAAGCTGAAATAGCCGAAACAGAAGACGCCTCTGAAAACACGGTGGTAGTCATCCACGGCGACATCAGCCGAGTTAAACGCATAGGCGCCGGCATGAAAAACGGCGAAATCATAATCAAAGGAGACGCTGGCATGCACCTAGGCGAGGAAATGAAAGGCGGAAAAATAGCCGTCTACGGCAATGTTTTAGGCTGGGCTGGCTCCATGATGAAGGGCGGCACCATAGAAATCCACGGAAACGCCGGTGACTATTTGGGAGCACCATACCGCGGCAGCACAGAAGGCATGAAAGGCGGAAAAATAATAGTTCATGGAAATGTTGGACGCGAAGCCGGAGCCCACATGCACAAAGGCATAGTCAAGATTTATGGTTGTGCGGGACAGTTTGCGGGTTTCCGAATGCACGGCGGAACAATTTACGTGCAGAAAGACTGTGAGGCAAGGACTGGCGCGTGCATGGTGGAAGGCACAATAGTTGTTAGCGGCCGTATAGAGTCTGTCATGCCATCCTTCACCATTGAAGGCGTAAAAAAGAAGGTTAAAATTGAAGAAGGCGAAGTTGTCGAGACACCCTTCTACCTTTTCCTTGGCGATTTAACCGAAAACGGTAGAGGAAAGCTTTACGTGGCTAAGGATAAGAACCCCCATTTAAGCCACTATGAAAAATACCTCTAAAACGGAGAGTCACAGTTTTGAAGGGCACATTAAGCGTAAACCGCCTCGCTTGGAAACTGCTGGAAAAACTCTTCGAAAACCAAGAACTCTACGGCGTAAAAATTGAAAAGGCAGAGTGCAGAGCCACCATCATAGACGCTGGCATAAAAGCCAAAGGAGGCTTCCAAGCCGGCAAAATAATAACAGAAATCTGCATGGGAGGATGTGGAAAAGCCGAAATAGGCTGTGGACAATATGGCGAACTAACACTTCCAACAATATTTGTTCACACAGACCATCCGACAATAGCCACTTTAGGTTCACAGTTTGCAGGGTGGAACATTAAGGAAGGAGAATATTCCGCTATAGGCTCTGGACCAGCAAGAGCCATAGCTCAAAAACCAAAAGAAATCTACGAGAAGATAGGGTATAGGGACGAGGCTGAAAAAGCCATAGTTGTTTTAGAAACCGACAAGCATCCGCCGGAAAACCTCATAAAAAGTTTGGCAAAGGACTGCAAGGTCAAAGAAGAGAATTTAGCCATAATTTTGACGCCAACAGCCAGCATTGCAGGCGCCACACAAGTGGCTGGAAGGATAGTTGAAACTGGAATTCATAAGCTTACGAAGCTTGGGCTAGACCCCAACATGATTCTTTATGCTTGGGGATGCGCCCCAATACCGCCAACCCATCCGAAATTCGTGAAGGCTATGGCTAGAACCAACGACGCCATCCTATACGGCGGCATAACCTACTACACAGTCAACTGCGAAAATGAGGAAGCACTTTTGAAAACCTTGGAGAAGGCGCCGTCAAAAGCCTCAAAGGATTATGGAAAGCCTTTCCTAGAGATTTTCAAGGCAGCGAGCTACGACTTCTACAAAATCGACCCCAACATTTTCGCGCCAGCAGTTGTAGTTGTCAATAACGTGAAAAGTGGCAACACGCTCAAGGCTGGAGAAATCAATATAAATGCCTTGAAGAAATCATTTGGTTTCTGACGCTTTGATTCCTGTATGGATCGGTGGAGTTAAGAAAAACCTGTGCAAGAAATTGTTGAATCCTTTGTTTCCTATCAATGCAGCCATGAAAAAGCTCATTATGACAACTTCTGCCAATGCTTTCGGCAAAATGTAATAGAGGAACACTGCTGGTCCGCCACTTCCAAGGAAGAAGGGCATTAAATATGCGAAGTAAGCATAGGTGTAGAGGCATTCTGGAACATAAGCCGAAAGGGTGGCTGGAACTGCTAAAAGCGAGGAATGTTTATTCCGTCCCAGGTTCAAAACTTTTGCAAGTATTCCCGCCATCAAGCCCGTTAAACCCTTTCCCGGGGGTAAGCCCACCAAACCGAGCCAAGAGCCCATGCCCATTGGGCCAAACATAATTCCGGGAAGAACCCCAACAAAAAACCCTGAAACAAGCCCTACACTGGGGCCGCCGTAGAATCCTGCGATGAATGCTGCTAATAGAGAAAAGTCCAACGCCACTCCTGGTGCAAGCTGTCCAACGTGATAAGAGATTGCGAATAATAAGTTTCCAAGAGCGCCCATCATTAACGTGAACGCAACGGTTTTGGTGTCCATTTTCACCGACACTGTTTTTGGTTCTGTAGTTATTTAAGAGTAGCTACTCAAAAATAAGTGAAATCACATTTAGTGTTGAAAAATAAATATGGCTTTTACATATCAATTATTGGGAAAAACGTTGTCAACAAACCTAGAAATACCGTTAACAGAGCTTAAAAAGTGGTTTGAAAACGAAACAAGCTATATCCTCTCGCCTGTTCAAGCAAAAGCTGAAAGACTTCTAGGCGAAATGCGTAAAGCTCACGAGGAGTTGACAGACGCTTGCCGTATGCTTCTTGAGAATAGTCGAAAAGAGATTGAGAAGCGGAACACCCGCACTTTTAAACGGGCGCGTGCCCTAAACAAGTTGGCTAGGCTTTTCACGGAGCGGATGCAGCAGGTTAAGGTTCCAGAAAAACACGCCTACAAAAGCCTTAAAGAGTTTGTAGAACAAGCCCAGAAGGCTTATGCTGTCACGGATGTGGACGTGCGAAACTGGTTTCCAAGGATTTCTCCCTTCTTCATCATGGACAGAAGCAGGTTTGTAAGAGTTTTTGAGAAAACCAAAGTCATGTTGAAGGAGCTAAATGATTTCTTGGAAAAGGAATATGTGAAAACAAGGGTTCCGGAGGAGACCTTCCAGCTAATAGAAGAGGTTAAAAATTTAGAGGAGCAAACAGCAGCTTTGGAAGCGGAAATAAAAAGAGTTAAAGGCGAACGGGCAAAATTCGAAGGGGAAATAACAAATGCGCAACGAAGGATGAATGAGCTTAAACTGGCGGGTGGAATAAGCCAGCTAAGGGAAATAAATTCCGAAATAGAGAAACTTAGAAAGGAAGTACGTTACCACCTTAGACATCTTCAGAAACCTTTCCTAAAACTTCAGTCTTTAGCCCTCAGAGGCGGGGGAAGCGGACTAACCCCAGAAGAAACCCAAAAACTAAACGATTATTTAACGAATTCCTTCGAGGCTCTTGCAACAGAGGAGATAGACTATCCGCTTTTGAAGGGAATCCTCCAAAAACTATCTGTCGCCATGGCTGATGGACGATTAAAGCTTAAGCAGGATAAAGAACGCAAGGCGAGACAAGCCATAGAAGAAATCTTAAACAAAGGTGCGTTGACAAGCCTCCATCGAAAGTGTGGCGAGGCGTTGATGCGGAGAAATAAGCTTTCATCTTCTTCAGCGCTGGAGGAAACCAGAACCGAACTTCAAAGGCTTCAAGAACATATTGACCAACTGGAGAAAACCGTTGAACGTTTAAAAGTTGAAGAGCAAATGTTTGAAAGAAGCTACGGAGAAGCCTTAGAGAAAATTAAAAAATGTAAGAGCCAAATGGAAAAGAACATTCTCGACTTTACGGGTAAAAAAGTTAGCTTAGTTTGAAGAGATGGACACCTTGCAGCCAAAAGCAGACCTATCAAAAATTGTTAAAGAGGCTTTTGAGGTTTCATGCGAAGGTTTCTGCCAAGTTGCTGGAGAGGCTGTTAGGCTTATTGAAGGTGAAAGGGGGAAAATTGGAAACTTCCATGTTTTGGGGAGATTGATAAAGCTTGAACCCGTTGGCGAGGCATTAATTGTTGGAGATTTGCACGGGGATTTAGAAAGCCTAATCGACATTTTGAAAAGCAGCGGCTTCCCCCAAAAACTAAGTCAAGATGAAAATGCTGTTGCAATTTTTTTAGGCGATTATGGAGATAGAGGCTATTATTCAGCAGAAGTCTACTACACGCTTTTGAAGCTTAAACTAAACTTTCCAAGGCAAATAATCCTAATGCGGGGAAACCATGAGGGACCAGAAGACCTTATGGCTTCGCCCCACGACCTTCCATGGCAGTTCCAGTCGCGGTTCGACACAGAATGGATGAAAGCCTACACACAGATACGCGAACTCTTCAACTGCTTATACAATGCTGTGCTTGTTGAAGACCGCTACCTAATGGTGCACGGAGGACCACCACCCAAAGCGAAAAGCCTTGAAGATTTGGCTTACGCCCATGTAAGGCATCCAAAGGAAAGCTTGCTGGAAGACTTACTCTGGAGCGACCCCACAGACGCCATAAGTGAAACATGTGCTTCACCCCGCGGCGCTGGAAAACTTTTCGGAGAAAAAGTGACGAATGAAGTCCTGCAACGTTTCTGCGTAAAAGTCCTAATAAGAGGGCATGAACCATGCCAAGAAGGCTACAAAATAGACCACAACGGAAAAATCTTAACACTATTCTCGCGGAAGGGACCGCCATACTTCAATGAAAACGGTGCATACCTATTAGTGCAGCTTTCCCAAAAAACGCAAAACACCACGGAATTAATAAAACACATCCACAAATTTTAATCACCATGAGGCTGATCAATGCTCCAGCTAGATTTTGATGAAAGGGCGGAGAAAATCATTAAGAGTTATTTAAGGGATTTCGAATGCGAAGTTTTAAAATTTGATATCAAACCCGAATATTTGCAAACTTTGCTTTTTGAACTCGAGAACCAGATAAAGTTTCACAGCTTCAAAACCACTATAAAGAGAGGCTCAAAAGTTGTCGAGGAGGTTGACGTCGCTAAAACTTTGAAAACTTTTGGAAGCCCAAAAGCACTTGTAAAACACGCTTTTCAAGACGTCAACACTTTAAATAAGAAGCAAAGTGAGTTCTTCAAAATTAAAGAGTTGTTAAAAAAGCACGTCGGTAGTGGACGTATTGTTTTGGATACTGGATGCGGATGGGGAAGGTTTATCCTAAGACTCTGGAAACAGTGTCGCAAAAGTTTTGAAATGGTTGGCGTGGATATCGATGATATTTCATTAAAGTATGGCAAAAAAGTAAGCAAAAATCTCAATGTGGTAAAGTCTAAGGTTGAACAACTTCCCTTCAAAGACTCTACAGTCGACGTGATCCTTTGTAGTGGCGTAATCCACGAAATCAAAACACTTTCAGCCAGAAGAGCAACCATCGAAGGATTTCACCGTGTTCTAAAACCTAACGGAATGCTTTGCATAGTGGATGCTTTCTCAACAAACCTAATCGTAGATGCATTAACGCGTATGCTACAACATATAACATCGAAAATCGAATGGTTTTTCATGAAATCCACTATGGAAAAAATGTTAGAGAGGAATTCATTCAAGACCATTGAATTATTTGATATTGAACGCCGCGTATTCGGGGCCCTCAAGGTATTCGTAATGGTGCTAACCAAAAATAGTCGCATCAGAAGTGTTGATAAGTGAGTAATGATTCACTGTTTTTAGCGGTTCCGCTTTTCATCATGTAAAATTCAAGCAGCGCAAAGACTGCGGCTCCCACTATAAGGGTGCTATCCAGAGCATTGTGAAAAGGCATATAAAAGCTGACGCTGAAAACAATAAGCTAAGCCAAAATAGGCGGGTTCTCTTGTTTTTGGGAACGCTTTCCGAGGGCGTTGTCAACGACTTTTTAACACCACTTATAACCATGTACGCCCCTATAATGATGAAGATTACCGCGCCCAGGATTAATGGAGCTGTTGCCTTTATGTAGTTGGCAAACCCTTCGTGTGTGGAGCCAAACGCAACACCATAGTAAGGCGTGTGGTGCACGGAAACTTTAAGAGTTTAGCCAAACACGATTTTCACGGTTAAGGCTAAGCCTAGGCGGTTTAAACCTTGAAGTTTGGAATTGTCACGCGGAACCCAAACGCTTACAGTTCTGCTCAACTTCGTAAGGCGTTAGAAAGGCGTGGAATCCCCCACGTGTGTTTTAGTTTTCCATGGCTTGTTGCCCGTGTTGGGTATAAACCCTACCTAAACGTGCACAGCGTCGACGTCCTAAAAGATTTAAATGCCTTAATAATTCGCCCAATTGGACGCGGCTCACTGGAAGAGATTGTTTTCCGCATGGACTTGCTTTACAGGCTTGAGCGTTTAGGCTTTTATGTTGTTAACCCGCCTGAAGCCATCGAACACTGTGTTGACAAGTATGATTTGTTGGCGATTCTGGAAGACGCTGGCATACCAGTGCCGCGGACCGCTGTTACAGAAGATGCTGATGAAGCCTTGAAGGCTTTCCATGAGCTTGGCGGAGACGTTGTTGTCAAGCCCCTATTCGGCTCTAGGGGTGTTGGCTCCACACGCCTAACAGACCCGGAAGTGGCTTACACGGTTTTTAGGGCTATCGCCTTCTATCATGGCGTAATCTACCTTCAAGAGTTCGTGCCGCATGGGTGTTCGGACATCCGCGCCTTTGTTATAGGTGACCGTGTGGCAGCAGCCATGCATCGAGTTGCCACAAGCTGGAAAACTAACTATAGCCAAGGCGCCCACCCCCAACCCTTAAAGCTTGATGGTGAACTTGAAGAGTTAGCCGTAAAATCCGCAAAGCTTATTGAATGCAAAATTGCAGGCGTCGACATCCTAGAAAGCCCAAGAGGACCCTTAGTCATAGAGGTTAACAGTCAACCCGGCTGGCGGGGCTTGCAGTCTGTTACGCGGTTTAACATTGCAGACGAAATAGTCAACTTTGTGCTTTCAGAACTGGAAAAATAGAGAGGAGGGTATCCAATTTAATCAAAGTCGAAGTAGTTAAAATTGACTCGGCAGCTAAAAAAGCCCAGAAAATCGAGGATTATGTGGCTGAGGAGAAACCCCTCCACATATTCATAAACAAAACCCAATATTCAACAATTTTCTGCACTCCAAAAGACTTCAAGGAACTGGCGGTGGGGCATCTGCTTTCAGAAGGTGTAATCAAAAGCGTAAATGAAATCGAAGCAGTAGCAGTCAAGGGCGACGTATGCCAAATTAAACTAAAACCAACACTGAACCTAGCTAACCGTCTAAAACTTGCAAGGCAGTCTTCGCGCATAATCCTCTCAGCATGTGGGGGACCATATCGGTCGGAAGCCCTAAAAAGGCTTAGAAAAATCGAGTCAACATTTAAAGTGAAAGCCGAAATCGTTCAAAACTGTGTGAACAGCCTAAACCGCATGGCGGAAACTTTCAGAAAAACTGGCGGAGTCCACGTGGCTGCAGTTTACAAAGCTGACGGCGCCCTTGTGGCTTTTGCAGAAGATGTGGGGCGCCACAATGCAGTGGACAAAGTCGTAGGAAAATGTGCCTTGAAAAAGATGGATTTCAGCCAGTGCTTCCTTGCTTTAAGCGGAAGATTGACGGGTGACATAGTTCTCAAAGCCGCCAAAGTTGGCATACCCGCCGTCGCCTCCATAGCCGCCGCACTGGATTCAGGGATAGAAATCGCCAGAAAGGCAAATTTGACGTTAATTGGTTTTGTCCGTGGAAAAAGCATGAACGTTTACAATGCGCCTGAAAGAATTATTTCATAAGGGTCTTTAGCCTTTTTCGGAAACATCTTTTCTCCACCGTTTTTAACAAGTATGCGTTTTGTATCACTGGTGAAAACGCCTAAGACACTTGCCTCTAAACGATTTTTCCTCAAAACCTTTTCAATGTTTTCTATTGCCTCTGGGCTTGCAGCCACCAAAACAGTGCCCGTTGAAGACATTGAAAGAAGCTGCTCATCAGAAAGCCTAAAAGTTTCCTTAAGCTTTTCCGCCTCTTCACATATTGGAATCTTTTCATGTTCTATTTTGAAGCCGAGTTTTGAAGCATCAGCCATCTCATTTAATGAGGCTACTAATCCACCTTCAGTTAAGTCGTGCATGGCGTGAACGCCTTTAATTTCCGCAAGGGCAAGTGCCTCTTTAACGCAGCTCTGCATATAAACAAGCCTTGAAAGTTCACTGGCTCGCTTGGCTCCAAACAGTTTTTCAGCTAAACCCCTATTCATTAGAGATAGGTTTACAGCTATCTCCAAACCCAACGGCTTCGTGCATATAACATAGTCGCCTGGCTTCGCGCCTCCCGGAGTGATAAGCCTATCCTTTTCCGTTAAGCCGTAGGCTGTGCAAACCCCAACAAGGGTTGACAAGCCCTCATAGGTTCCAGTGTGCCCAGTCACTATGGCTATGCCTAACTCTTCAGCTGCTTTACATGCTTGGCGCATAATCTTCTGGAAGGTTAAAGGCTTTGTGGCTGGCGGTCCAAGAAGGTTTATTGTGCAGAATTCTGGTTTTGCTCCGAAAAGCGCCACATCCGAAGCCGCATAATGGATTAAGAGCCAACCAAACCATTCTTCTGGAACGTCTATGCATGGGTCTGTTGAAACCACAAGCCACTTGTCGCCTATCAGATGCACTCCAGAATCATAGCCAGCCATGGGCGGAACAATTACGCGGGCATCAGCCTTAATGCATTTCAAAAGTTTTTCAAGGTCTTTTACGCCAAGTTTTCCCATTCTACGGCATATCCCGCTATTTTTCCAGCATAAGTTCTATGCCGCTTTTTGTTATGCGAAAAGGGATCCACTCCAACGGATGTTCGCATCCTTCCATTTTCACTATGCGCAGTTCTCGGCGGCACTTCTCCTCATTAAATCTGAAGAGAAAAATGTTATGCGCCTTGTTTAAGTCTAGGTCTGTCGCCCTTTGGGTGGCAATGTCTTTTTGAGTTGCCGCTGTCATAATGTCAATGTTGACAATGTTGTCATAATGGCACCAGTTAATAGTCCAATCTTCAACAGGCTCCATATACTTCAAATCATATAATGCGAAAAGCTGTTCACTGAAGTCTCCAGCAGCAAACCTTGTAACGCCTTTCTCTGAAATAAGCCTGTCAATACGCTTCATATCTTCAAAATCTTCTAGGCTGAAGTATATGACTCGCGGGTCTTTCGGGTAAGGCTCAAAATGAGGAAAAGCCTGAACAACGATAAACTTACCCTTCTCAATGTACGGTTCAATATCCCAGCCGAAAGACTTGAAATAGGCTATGAGCCGTGGAAAAGGCTTGTCCATAACATCATAAGCCACAGTCTCGCCTTCGCATAGTCCCTGCCACAAAAACTGCATGGCAAAAACAGTCTTGCCAGTTCCAGGCGGACCATAAAGAATATTCCTTGAACCAGACTCGATGCCGCCACCTATTAACTCATCAAAACCTCTAATCCCTGTTTTCAGTTTCACCATTTTCCATTCGCCTTTAAAGGAACATTTTAAGCAGTTTGCTCTCGTGCAGTAAGAATATTATGTAAACACTTATGGCAAGCTCCGGCAGTATGTAGCTTCCATTGTATATGGCTGAATAAACTATTGGACTCATTCCTTCTGGAGCGTAACTAGCGAAGAAAATTACACCGGAAAGGAAATGCGCTATGAAACGACCCCAAATCCCAACATTAACTCCTACAAAGGGGCGGTTGCGGAAAAATCCAGCTAGTCCAAGGGCGCCGAAAGCTAAAGGGTAGTCGAGAAGCACCTGCAATGGATGAACTATAAACGGTTCAACGGCAAGCTGTACAAGGCCATAAACCACCGCAGCAAATAGACCGATTTTCGGTCCTCGTCTCAAAGCCAGCCACAAAATGGGAATCATGGAACCAGCAGTTATGGAACCTCCTTGAGGCAAGCTGAACACCTTAATGTAGCTTAAAGCCGTTGCAAGAGCTACAAACGTAACAACTTCAGCTATTATCTTGGTTTGAGAACTAACCTTAGGCTCTAAACTTTTTTCATTCATGGTTTTTCCCTCCGCCGGCATTATCCGGATCAGGTTCTAGGGGTCGACGGCGCTTAGCCGTCCTCTCAGCCGGGTCACCGCCCAACTCCCCCAAACCCTTGAGCAAGGTAATGTTGTCTTGTTATATAAATGCGTTTTGGGACAAAAGTCTGCTGAAAGACGTGGGGTTTGCCTTTATGCTTTAGATGAGAAAAAGGGGGGTTATTTTAGACGGGTTTTTCGTTTATAACGGATTATTGGGACAGCAGCTGCGGTTAATGTTAGCAGTGTAAGCGGCCATTTTGGATATTCAGGGACTACTGCCCCCCAGCCGTAACTTGTATCTATTAGCTCAAAAGTTGCAATGTATTGATAATCACCTATAGGCTGGAATGTTTCGTCGTAGGCTGTTGAATTTTCGTGAACTTCATATCTGACTTGAATTCCCGTTTCGTTGTCCCACCAATAGATTTGCCTAGTATAGGCTTCTGGATTGAATGGCAATGGTGGATGAACCCAGTCCAACACCTTCACCTCTCTTGGTTCGCCACCTATGTACTCAACCTCTACTGTGTCGTTTAGATATCTTGGCGGCCATAACATGAATCCCCAATTATACTCTGGCCGCACCATGTCGCCAGGTCCAAGGTCAGCGTCGATAACCATCATGGTGAAGCTTGTATCCATGTTATCCTCTAAAGTGTATTGGGTTTCGGTTCCGTTTTTCCAATGATTTGTAACTAGAAAAGTTACGTTATGCGCTGCTTCTTTTATTTCTGTAACCTCGTATTTGATCCAATCAGTCTCGTTATAGACTTGCAGAATAGTTGCGTACATATGAGGTGGAAACGGTACACCTTCGTCAGCATGCCAGTAGACAATAGTGCCTTTATAAGTGAACCAGTCGCCTACTTGAACGCCTATCGTGTAGGCTTGGCTTTTAGGCGTAAAAGCCGAAGCAAGCATTAGCAACGCCAAAAACATGAATAGTGCAACTACCTTTTTCATAAAGCTTTCCAAACACTTTTCTGTACCTTTAAATATTTAAAACTTCATTTTCCTAAAGTCGAAGTTTGTTAGGATGTTGCCGTATGAAGCCTTTACCAAAAGAGTTTGACATATTAGCCATAGAACGCAAGTGGCAAAAGCTTTGGGAAGAAATGGGCATCTACCGCTTTGACTGGACAGATTATAAGCGTCCAACTTTAAGTATTGACACGCCTCCGCCTTATCCTTCAGGCGAGTTTCACATGGGAAACCTTT
>JABFQN010000013.1 GCA_019685555.1 Candidatus Bathyarchaeota archaeon A05DMB-3
CGCTAAATACAAGCAACTGCTTATTGAGGATTTTAGGCTGCTTAAGGCGAAAATTGTGGAGCTGGGTTTATACAAAGATAACCCGAGGTAAAGATAATTAAGAACCATAAGCTGAATATTTTCGGATGCGCATGTTGAACAGAATTGAAAGGGAAAAGTTTCCAGCAATTATGTTCTTACTATTAGCCTTAACATTTGCAGCCGTTATCGAAGGAATTGGGGCTGAGGAACTTTTCGTAATTGGAGATGGAACTTTAGGGCGCAGTGTGAACTACACCATAAAAGTACCTAAAGAGAGTAAAATAGGCGATACCATACCAGTAGTCTTCGAGTTCCACATGGATAGAACTGAGAAGATTAGCTATTTCCATTTCTATGGCACCATTTGTTATGACGATTTCGACAAAGAATATTTTAACATAAGCGATACAGCGTTATTGACAGAATCGTTTGAACATAAATTGGATGAAACTGAGTTTTGGATAGAACTAAAATATGATTTTTATACCGATGATGGACAAAGATTTGCCGGGTGGCATACACATTATTATGATTTCTCCAGTGCCCAAATAAGCGCATTACAATCACAACTTAACATTCTCAAAGTTATAGTAGTAATTCTCATAATTGCAATAGGCATCCTAGCAATTATCACAGTCAACCTTGCAAAAAGTCATGGAAGTTTCTGACCACATCTTCAAAACCCCAAGAACCCATTAAACAAGCCTCATTTGAGCCTCTTTCAAAATAAGTTCAATCTTTCCGAGTCAGTTCAGCTTTTTGGCAGCCTTCAACTCTTTTAGGATTTCGTCTGCACTTTTGTAGGTTTTCGATGGCAACTCAGCCAGTAAGTCTGCAAGTCTAACTTGTTTGCCTTCTTCGATTTCCACAAGCCTCCAGCCAACCTTCTTGACAAGCATGCTCTTTGGCGCTGGATAACGTGTTTTCGCTATAATGCTTTTCACGGATTCCAAACCCACCGCACCCGTTATTTTTGGGAATTTTCCACTTGAAAGGTACTGCATGAACCGCAGTCCATCCTCATACATGGAGAGGTTATTGAAGAACACGTAAACCGTCTTGTCTTCAGCCTCGAATTTTCTGGCTATTTCGCCAAGCCGCCGCAGTTCCTCATCCGTGTACTGATAGTAGTAGAGTTCTTTGCCTAAGCCGTGCAATCGGAAATAGGCGATTTGGCTTGTGTAGGCTGGCAAAACTCGGAGCGGGTCAGTTACGTGTACAACGTTTAGGCTGCTTAAAACTTGCTTGAGTTTTTCTACGACTTCTGGTTTTTCCCATTCTGGTCCGCGGTTTTCCCAGACAAGGGTTAAGTCTTCTCGGTTTACGTTTGCGAAGAATTTTTTCGCTTCGTTGAGTTTGTCTGGGCGGAAGGAACCCGGCGTCTGTATTAGCAGTATTTTTGCGTTTAAGGTTTTGCATATTTGTTTCATGGTTTCGAAGGCTTTCTGACTTGTTTCGTCCAGACGCATTTTTGATTTATGGCTTATATCTTGGTGGGCTTTTACTGTGAACTCGAAGTTTTGCGGTGCTTTTTCCCGCCATCCCTCGACGGTTTCTAGGCGAGGATACTGATAAAATGTGGTGTTCAATTCCACAAGGCTGTAGTTTTCGAAGTAACGCTTCATCGAAGTTGGGAAACCGCAGCATCCAACCTTTATCAAAGTGTTTCACGTTTAAGTGCTTACTTTTGGCGGCGGACGAACGGCTTTTCCAAGTTTTCTGTGCAGCGCAATACGGTAAAGTTTCCGCAGAGACTTTACAAGCTGCTCAACGGTTGGCAACGCCGAATAGATTAGGGGTATGCGGTCATATTCCGCTAATTGAATCGAGTATTGGTCTGGTTTGACGCCGTGGAAAACAACCACTCTTGGTTTTAGACTACTCATTCGCACCAGCATCATAGGCGTATTTTCGTTTCCAATGTTTGTGAATATGAGGGCTCTTTCAGTTGTGGCGCCGAAAAGCTGCGAATACTCAAAACCCGAAAGCGTTTCAACTGTTTTTTTGCTGTCGACAACAGTGTAGCCGTAAACCTCCTTAACGTTTAGGCTTGAACACGCCGCAATTTCGCCTTTAATGGCTTTACACAAATATTCAACACGAACTGGAATTGGAAACTCCCGCAAATCCACAACAGCCATGCTAGGCGAACTGGTGAGTTTGGCAAATTCGCGGATAAAACGGCTTCCCCTCTCCTCATCAATCTTCAACAAAGCCCAAACAAATCGCCGCACAAATTTTGTGCCCGGGCTTTTTCTTCGTCCACTTTCATAGTCGCTTATTACAGAAGGCGAAAGCGTCATCTTATCTGAAAGGGTTGTCTGCGAAACAGCGAAAAGTTCCCGCCACTTTCGCATGGTGGCTCCAGGCTTGCTCGAAAGGATAATTTCGCCGGCGATTCTTCTTGCCAGAACTTCGCGAATGCTGGGAGACACAGACATGTAAGCGTTACCTTCCAGTCCGCCATTTTCTCCCTAAGCATGCAAGTATAAAACTGTACCGCTTTTAACTACACTTCATTTTCAGTCTTCTCGCTTGAATACTATTCGAGCATAAGTTCTAAAAATGGAAAAAGCGTAAATGGATGTGACGAAAGCGCGTAGAGGATGCTGGAATGAAACTGGAAGATTACATAGTTATAGCTGGTCTACTGATTTTTATACTTGACAATATTGCTTCATGGCCAATCTAAATCTTGATACAACTATTGTGGGGCTTGTTCTTATCGTAGTGGGTTTGATGGCTGGCGGTGAGACTCTCAAGAAAAGTAAGCCAGAGTCTTTGTCCCAAAGTGCAGAAAAGAAATAATGGAAAAAGAAAGGGAATGGGTTAGATGATGGATTCTCTGTTGAGTGGAAAAGCTGTCGTAGCCCTAATATCTTCAGCGCCCAAGACGAACTGGGTGACTCTGTTTAAGCCTATGCCGCAACCCGAATGCAGAACATTGTGCGTCTTGTAGAAGTCAAGGTACCAGTCAAAGTCTTCTATGCTTCCGCCTTTTTCGACAAGCTGCTTAAACATTGTTGAGTTCACAAGCCTTTCATAAAGCCTTTCATATCGGTATTCCCTTTCAGCTGCGCCAACCGCCTCTCCGCTCATTGGTAAAAGCAGGTCTGCGCTGTTTACAATCTCTGGGTTTTCGTCGTTTTCCCGCATGTTAAAGAATTTTATGGCTTTTGGGAAGTGGGTGATAAACAGTGGTTTGTTTCCGTTCATTTGGATAAGGGATTTTTCATGGTGGCTTTTCAAGTCGTCGCCCCATTTGACGCCGTAATCTGCTAATAGTCCAACTGCCTCTGTGTACGTTATCTTTTCAAACGGTTTTTTAACTCTCTTAAGCCTTTCAACGTCCACGTTTAAAAGCTGAAGCTCCCTTTCTCTTTCGCTGAGGACGCAGCCAATCATGGAGCAAATGACGCCTTCAATGTGTTCCAGCAACTCTTTGAAGTTTCCCGCAAACTCCAACTCTACGAGGGTGAACTCTGTCAAGTGGCGCTCATCAACTGCGTTTTCAGCCCTAAAACTTGGTCCAATACACCAGACCTTGCCGAGGAAAGGTGTGAGAACTTCAAGATAAAGTTGGGCTGTTTGGCTTAAGTATCGCCTATGTCCAAAATAGTCCACTTCAAACATTGTTGCAATGTTTTCGCATGCCCCCGTCGCCTTTGTCAAGTGGGGAACAACAACCTCGACGAAACCATGTTCTTCAAAGTATTTTCTGGCTCCTTTTAGAAGGCTTGACTCGATTTTGACGGCGGCGTTCAACTCTGCTGTTGGAAGCAGTTTATGTCGGTTTTTCGTGTCTTTTAGAAGGTTTAAAGCTTTTCCACTGGTTTTTTCAGAAGTTTTTCTAATCTCACTAAGTTGGGTCTCCACGACCCACACCGAGCATTCAAGGTTCAACCATATAAGCCTTTTCGACAAGCCTATGCAAAAAGCGAGAACATCATGGTCCGCGTTGGAAGCGTTCACGATTTTCAAAGAAGCTGTTAAAGATGTAAATATTTAACCCTTTTACAAAATACTATGGTTGACCGAAATGCAGTTCACGGTTTATTGGTGTGCCGAAGTCGCTGCAAAGTTCCCAGAACTAGCCGTAAGCATAGGCACAATAAACAACGTGTCTGTGAAAAGGGAAAACGTGGAGATTCGGGAGCTAAGAAGAGCTTTATATCTGGAGGTAAAGGCGAAACACGACGTTGAAAAGCTTAAGGAAAACCCGGTTGTCCGAGCCTACAGAGACTTCTACTGGAAACTAGGCATAGACCCCACAAAAACAAGACCGTCAGGCGAAGCACTGCTGAGACGTGTTTTACACGGCTATGAGCTGCCCACAATTTCAACAGCCGTGGACGCCTACAATTTGGCTTCGATGAAAACCATAATTCCCATAAGCGGCTTCGACAAGAATAGGCTTTCCCCACCTTTCAACGTACGGTTTGCAGAAGACAACGAGCCTTTCACCGGAATCGGAACCGAAAAGCCTACAGCATTAAAAAGTAATATGCTGGTTTTGGCTGACACAAAAAGGGTTTTGTGCATTTACCCCCACAGAGACGCAGACCAGACAAAAATCACAGAGAAAACAAAAAACATACTGCTTGTGGGATATGGCGCGCCTGGAATAACCGAACAGCAGCTGGAAGAGGCGGTCGGAACAGCTTTAAATTATATTAGAGCAACTTGCGGCGGTGAGATTGAGACAATAAAGGTTTTTAAGCCTATATCCAAATAGGTGTGGGGTGCCTTCGGGTCTTGTCTTTCCGCGATAGAATAGAGACGATAGCAAAAAACAAGAAGACAAACATTGTTTTAGCTTTGGATTTCCCCTATGAAAAGCCGGAAAACCGTCATACTCTCTATGAAAAAGCTGAACGTGTTTTGGAAGCGGTGCATCCATATATTTGCGCGGTGAAAATTAATTACCACCTCATTCTGCCATTAGGCATTTTTGATGGTTTGCAGAAACTTTTGGAAAAAGTGCACGAAAAGGAGCTTATGGCAATCGTGGATTCAAAGATAAACGATATAGGCGCCACAAATCATGTTATCGCCCAATACTATTTTGCTGCGGGCTTCGACGCGTTAATAGCGAACCCCTTCGTCGGGTGGGAGGAAGGATTAAAACCCACATTTGAGGTTGCAAGAAAACTGCAGAAGGGCGTAATCCTTCTCATTTACATGAGCCATAAGGGGGCGAGCGAAGGCTACGGACAAACAGTTGTCGACACAGAAACAGGATGGAAAACACCACAATACCTTATATTCGCGAAGAAAGCATCCAAATGGGGCGCTGACGGCGTTGTTGTCGGCGCTACATACCCTGAAAAGATAAAGGAAGTCCACCAAGTACTCGACGGAAAAATCCCAATCTACTCGCCGGGCATCGGGCCCCAAGGCGGAATAATTGAATCAGCGTTGCGGGCGGGTACACGCTTTCTCATCGTGGGGCGGGCGATAACCCTTGCAGAAAACCCAGCGGATTCCGCCGAAAAAATTAGGAATCTTGCTTGGCAGTGCCTAACAACTCGTTACTAGGTTTATTTTCTAATTTGATACAATGGACTACATGTTAAAAATTAACCATTAGCATTTGACATCGGAATTGTAAGCTTCCCTATTAGCGTTCTTTTCTTTCCCATAACTCTTTTTTGAGCAAGTCTCTGACCGCTGACCTTATGGCGGCGCTTCTGCTGGGATACATGTTTGCCCTAACAAGTTCATCTAATCCCTCAAGATAAGCTTCTGGCAACAGTACTGTTACAAGTTTCACAGCTTCTCACCCCAAACATGTTATGCTTATAACATGTGGCAAATATAAGACTTTAACCAAGTTTTCCTGTTAAGCTTTCCTCTGCCGTCTGCAGTTCCTTCATAACATTCTTAAACGTTTTAGGTATATCCTCTATGTGGAGTGCGCGGCGTCGGACGCCTTCTTGAACAGTTCCAGCCGCTATTAGGAGACTGCCAACCACATCGCTTATGACTGGTTCTGGAAAAACTATCAGCGCCAAGCCCAGCTTGATAAGCCATGGTTTTTCACCGTTTTTCCAGAGCTTTTTCGTAGTCTTCACTTCTTTCACCGCGTCCGCCATAGAATGCAGAAAGTCAATATAGTCTTCGTTTAGCTCTTTTAAAGCTTCAGTTAAAGTTTTTATCTCGTTGGTTTTCATATGGGAGCTCCCTACACGCTTAAAGACTATAAAGGGTGTGGTTCTTAGAAAAACTTTAACCCCTCAAGACTGGTTTCTGCATGGGTTTTTAGACGGGAAAAGACGGCAGTTTTTAAAAATCCCACTCAAACCATGATGGTTTTGCCGCTGGTCTTTATATTTGATGCGTGAAAATTTTGCAAGTGGGAGAAATGGTTTTCCACCGAAAGTATTATTTTTGGAACTTATAACTGAAGTATGCTTAATAAGGCGTTGAGGTTTGCTGTTTGCCAACGGAAGAACGTTACGGTTTCATTTTACTTTCCGACGAGAAATGGTGGAATAGGCTTTGTGAAAGAAACAGAAGCGGCAGCAAAACCAACGCTTTCGTGCGGCGAAACCTTGTCGGACCCCTCGAAGCCCAAAAACTTCTGTTTTATGTTAAGCGTCCGTCCATGCAAATTAAGGGAGTTGCAGACTTCATTGAACGTGTTGCTGGAGACTACAAAGAGCTTTGGGAAAAATACGGCAGCGAAACATGCATAAACTCCTTCGACGAATATTTGGTTTTTCTAAGGGGAAGACGAAAAGCCACTTTCATTAGGTTTTCCAACTTCTGCGAATTCGAAGTTCCCATTTCAATAGAAGCTCTCAAAAAAGTTTTAGGTATTTTAAAAATTCCGCGAGGCGGCAAATACATAAGTCATGAGGCATTAAACAAATTAATCAAGTAACAGTTAGAATGGAGTGGGTTTAAATGGAAAGCTTTAACCCGAAAAAGTTTGTTGAAACGCAGATTGGAGAAATACGGAAAGCCATCGGCAATGAAAAAGCCCTAGTAGCTGTTTCCGGCGGCGTCGACAGCACCACATGCGCTGTTTTGACACGGAAAGCCATAGGAGAAAACCTAATCTGCATAATCTTAGACGACGCTTTCATGCGGGAGGGCGAACCTGAAAAAGTGGCTGAAATCCTTTCAAAAGAACCTTTTAATGTGTCCGTTAAAATAGTTGATGTTCGGGAACGCTTTCTAAATGCCATGAAAGGATTAAGGGACGCTGAGGAAAAAAGGAAGAGGTTCCGTGAAACCTTCTACAACGTTTTAAGCGAAACTGCCAAAAAAGAAAACTGCCGCGTTTTGGTGCAAGGCACAATCCGCGCTGATGTGGTGGAAACAGTTGGCGGCGTGAAAACACAGCACAATGTTCTCGAGCAGATAGGCATAAACCCCATGGAAAAGTTCGGCTTCAAAGTTGTTGAACCATTGTTAACGCTTTACAAAGAGCAAGTGCGCATGGTCGCCAGACATTTAGGCTTACCCCCAGAAGTTTCTGAAAGGCAACCTTTCCCAGGTCCAGGACTGTCGGTACGAGTTGTCGGCGAAATCCGCCTTGACAAGCTAGACGCTTTAAAAAAGGCGACAACAATAGTTGAAAATGCCCTTGTGGAGCACAAGCCAAACCAGTATTTCGCCGCAATAATCGACAACGAAGAATTACCAGCAGAACCTTCAATGTCGCATGTGCAGGAGACTGCGGCGCGCCTTCTTAATGTGCCCTCAAGAAATGTTTACGTGAAAGTTTTCAGAGACAAAGCAACAGGGGTAAAGGGCGGCGAAAGGCGCTACGGCAAAATAATAGGTATAAAAGTTGAAACTGTAAACGGGAAAGCTTACCAAGCATCCATTCAGAAACTTGTCTCTTTACAGGCGAAAATAACCACTGAGAGTCCCTCTATCTCAAGGATTCTCTACGCTGTTCAAGACACGTTTGAAAAGAAGCCCTATGTTGTTAGTATAAGAGCTGTTCAGACAAAGGATTTCTTAACAGCACAAGTTTCAGAAATACCTTGGAAAACCCTTGAAAAGGCTGCCTCTGAAATTCTTGAAAAATGCAAAAATGTTTCAACAGTATATTATGATGTTACCCCCAAACCGCCGGCAACCATCGAAATGGAGTAAACGTTCCATTTTCTTATTAATTGAAGGCGAAACTATAAAACTCTAAATAGCCGAGCACACTTTTCTTTGTCAGATGCGTATGTTCCGCGTTAGAGTAAACAAGATAGAGTCTATTCGCGATATTGACGGTAATCTTGGAAAACGTATTGAACTTGTTGAGGAACGCCAAATCCCCCAGTTCGCCATCAGACCCCAAAGTGAAGAGGCAAAGGTTGTGCAAGAAGTCTTTCAGACTTTGCAGCAGCAACTGCCCATCTTTCCAGCTAGAACGCAGTTCGCAGTTCCAAAGATAATATTGTTTTTAACTGAGCAGGAATATGAAAGCCTAGGCATAGACTTTGACGTTAATCAGGTTTATGAGATAACCCTTGAAAATCAAACCATAAAGTTTAGGAAAACTGTATAATCTTCCTTCTGATTTTCCTTAAAGCTGAATATTTGGGGTGAAAGGATAAAACGAATATCATGCTTCGCAGTGCTCTGCACACTTGTTCTGTGTCGTGTTCTTTGTTTTTATCGCAGTAAAGTGGGACAGGTTCTTCATCTCCATCCTTGTAATAAACGTATATGGGGGCTCTTTTACTTTTTAACGTTAGAACTTCCACGTCCAGTTTAAGTGTTCTAGCTGTTTTTTCAACAGCTGTGCTTACCGTCTTCAGCCTTCTTCTGCAAGACGTTTGATTTGAGGCGTAAACCAAAAGTTTTCCGCGGTTGATTCCCAACACGTCTAATCCTCCAAAATTCGAATTCAAAAGTTCTACTTTTAAAGCCGCCGATGCATCGACAAAACTGCCCCCTAGAGAGTTAAGTTAAAGTGAAAATTTCGTAAATTGATTAAAGTGAAAAATTCAATGCGCTCTTTAGAAGGCGGTGTGGTTTGATGAAGGTTAGAGCGCGCGTGTTTGTCAGCGGGCGTGTTCAAGGAGTCTTCTTTAGGTCTGAAACTAAGCACGAAGCCAGACTGCGAGGCGTAATGGGGTGGGTTCGCAACCTTCCAGACGGCAGAGTTGAAGCAGTTTTTGAAGGAGAAGAGGGAGCCGTTAAAGAATTAATAGAATTTTGTAGGCGTGGTCCGCCGGGTGCAAGAGTTGTAAAGGTGGATGTTAAATGGGAGAATTACACGGGTGAGTTTAGAAGCTTCGAAATAAGATACTAAGCCTTCTTTTTTGGAACTCGGAAGTGGGATTCTTTTCCAGCGCTTATGTAGTCGCCTCCGGCTCCACGCACTATCTGGGCTATTTTTGCAAAGTTTTCAGAGCCTAAAAACTGGCGGGGCTTAATCATAATATATTCTTCCCTTTCTTCAAAGTTTAGAAGTCCCTCTAAATCTTCTGGGAACATCATTTTAACGTCGTCTACGCCCAAAGCCCTTTCAGTTTCGGGTGCCTCTGGCATGGGGGTTGGCGCTGGCTGGGCTGGTTGGGTGAGTTTTGAAACTGCGAGGGATTTCAGCGATGTGGATACCATTCTGAGGTCTTCGGCGATGTTGTTTAAAACCACTAGCAGTTCGTCCACTTTTTCCGCGAGTTTTTCAATTTTCTCCTTTTCTCCACTCATGTTATTCGCACTCTCTCAAACCCTTAATACCCTAAAGCCATATTTATTAATTGCCCGCTAAACCCTTTAGCTTTAACAGCCAGCGAGGAGCCCGCTGCAATTGATTGAAATCGATGGAAGCCGAAAAAGTGGAAGCGGCACAATTCTTAGGCTTTCAGTAGCCCTATCCTCGATACTGGGGCAACCGCTACACATATACAACATTAGACAGAACAGACCACAGCCAGGCTTAAGACCCCAACATTTGGAGGCTGTTTTAACAGCAGCGAAACTCTGCGAAGCCAAAGTGGAAGGTGCAGTTTTAAACTCACGGGAACTCTGGTTTAAGCCGAAAAGGGTTATAGGCGGAAAGTTCGAGGCTGAAATTGGCACTGCTGGAAGCATTCCTATGTTGATAATGACGGTTTTGCCCATATGCATATTCGCCGAGAACACTGTTCAACTTCATGTTTTAAAGGGCGGAACAGATGTTTCCCACTCACCCACAATAAACTACATGCGACAAGTGTTCCTTCCAGTTCTGAAGCGAATGGGCATAAACGCCAACATCACCGTCCACAAGTATGGTTATTATCCTAAAGGCATGGGAGAAGCGACACTAACCGTTGAGCCTTGCAAAGAGCTTAAACCACTACATATGGAAGAGTTCGGCACATTAAAAGCCATTAAAGGAATTTCGGTGTGCACTTTTCTAGCAGACAGAAGGGTTGCTGAACGCCAAGCAACAGCGGCAAACAACTATCTTAGAGAGCGCGGATTAGCCGCGCAAATCCAAACCCTAAATGATCGGTCAAATCCGCTGCAGAAGGGCAGTTCCATAGTTTTGTGGGCTGAAACCGAAAAAGGCGCACTGTTAGGCGCAGACGCTATAGGAGAACTTCGGAAAACAAGCGAAACTGTCGGGGTGGAGGCAGCTGAAAAGCTTTACGCGGAGATTTCTTCTAGAGCTACTGTTGACGTGCATTTAGCTGACATGCTTATCCCATATGTGGCGTTGGCAAGAGGCAGATCAGCATATCTAGCAAGGGCTTTATCTGACCATTTGGAAACAAACATTTGGCTTGCCGAAACCCTTCTAGGGGTTAAGTTCAAAGTTGAAAAGGTTAATGGGCTTTACAAAATTGAAAAGGTCGATTAGCCTTGAGGGCTAAGGTTAGGGGAATATACACAACAGCCTTAACACGGCTGCTTCTGGAAAACGGCTTCCAAATAGTTCAGCCTTCCCAAGCCATAAAAAACCGCTTCGGCATTCCAGACTGCAACGAGCCTCCAGACATCAAAATAAAGGACAGATACGACCTCCAAGGAGTTAAAGCGATAGGCACTGCTGAAGCAATAGCCAAATTCCAGTCTACTGTGCATGCAGCGCTTGAAGATGCCGTAACTAGAAAATGGAACATAAGCGTCGACGGCATATACAAAGGCAACATCGTAGGCGAAAATGAAAACGCTGTTTACGTTCAAATAGAAAACGGAATCGTTGGGGCGCTTCCAAAACACGAAGCACCAAACCGAGACAAAGACAAAATTATTGTTCAAATTCAACGGAAGCGAATGGGCAGAAAAACCCCAGTTTTAACAACACAGCTTAAAATTGTTGGAAACTACGCCATACTAGTGCAGAAAAGCAACGTTGGCGTGAGCCTACAAATCCGTGACATAAAAAAACGAGCAGAACTTTACGCTTTAGGAAAGCAGTTGTCGCCGGAGGATTGGGGAATTATTTGGCGAGAACCAGCCGCCCACAAGTCAAAAGATGTTTTAGAAAACGAAATAACAGCCCTTGTCAGAAAAGTCAAAACTTTAAACGAGAAGGCATCATCCGCGAGCGCTTCATCCCTTCTTGTTGAAGGTTCATATTTTATGGATGTCGAGTTTCCCTATGCCTCAAAGAGGAAAATGGACATGTTAAGGGCTTCTGTTACGCCAACCATCGATGGGCATCATTTTTACAAAAGTTGCGGAGGCAAAGTTTCAGCTGCCTTGGAATCGGCGGAAAAACTTTTGGAGAAAGGACAAAGCCTAGGCGAAGTTGAGGAGCTTTTTAAAAGGCAAATTCAGCTAGAGTTTCCAGAAGAAGGTTCGATTGTGAACGTGGAGCATGTGAAGCTGAGCGGTGCAGTTTTCCACCTTGGACAAGCAGTCCTAGAAGCCATAAACAGGGGAGAAATCCGATATAGCAGAACCATTAAAGCGGATGGCTTTTACGACGGGTTAGGCGTAGCAAAAGAGGCTGGCGACAAAGCAGCAAGCGAAACAAAACCTGGCAAATGGTACATCACAACAAACTATTACTCGAAGGATGGAGAATGGAAGGGAACATACATAAACATAAACACACCTGTGGAAATTTATCCAAATACGATACGCTACATAGACTTAGAAGTTGATGTGTGCGTTCGCACAAACAGCGAAACCAAAATCTTAGACATGGAAAAACTTGAAAAAGCCATGGAAAAAGGTATTATCAGCCGCACATTATTTGAAAAGATTAAAGCAAACGCTGAGGAAATCGCCAAAAGTAAGTCCTACGGCAACCTAGCCAACTTTTAAGTTTTATCTAGTTCCAAACGCTTTCTATTAGGCAACAGAGAAAACGCGGTGAACACGGTGAACGTTGACCTAATCCTGAAAGACTTGAAAGCCTACGTAAATGGCGCAGTGGTGAAATGCTGTATAGCAGTTGAAAACGGAAAAGTTTTCAAAATCGCAAAGGAAACCCACATGCCGAAGGCTGATACTAAAATAAGCCTTAACGGGCTTTTGGTTTTGCCAGGTTTAATTGATGTTCACGTGCATTTGAGGGACGAGGGTAAAGCCTGCAAGGAAGACTTTTGCACAGGAACGGCTGCCGCAGCCGCTGGCGGTTTTACAACAGTTTTGGACATGCCCAACAACAATCCAGTAACAATGAGCGCCGAAACTTTGAGAAACAGAATGGAGCTTGCCGAAGGAAAGGTTTTGGTCAATGTCGGTTTTTACTCGGAATTTCCCAAAAATTTGAAGGAAATAGATGAAATAATCGGGGAAGGTGCCGTAGCCTTCAAGCTTTTCCTAAGCGAACAAGTAGGCGGACTAAACATAGACTATGATTACGCCTTAACAGAAGCCTTCAAAACAGTAGCCTCAAGATTGCCGATTGCAGTCCACGCCGAAGACAAAAACATGTTTAAGAACGCAGAGAATAGGCTTAAGCAGAGGGGTTGCAACGACGTTAAAGCTTTTCTCGAGGCGCATTCTGAAACTGCTGAAGTTAAAGCTGTAAAACGCATAATAGAAATTGTCAAAAAAACTGGCGCCCGAGTGCATTTCTGCCACATAAGCACTAAAAAAGGCTTGAAAGCAGTAGCTGAGGCTAAAAAGTCCGGGTTGCCACTGACATGCGAGGCGACACCGCATCATCTCTTCTTGTCGGCTGATGACTTAAAGCATGCAGGAACGTTGGCTTTAACCATGCCGCCCCTAAGAGACAGAAGCCATGTGGATTTTCTCTGGGAAGGCGTTAAAAACGAATTGATTGACGTTGCGGCTTCAGACCATGCTCCCCATACGATTGCAGAGAAAAAGGCAGACAAAGTTTGGGATGTTAAAGTTGGCATACCGGGACTTGAAACTTCGCTTCCGCTACTGCTTACAGAAATAAATGCTGGAAGACTAGGCATATCCGATCTGCTTAGATTGATGGCTGAAAATCCTGCAAAAATCTTCAAACTGAAGGATAGGGGAAGCCTCAAAGAGGGATATAAAGCCGACTTTGTGGCCGTAGACTTGAAGAGGGAACACCGAATAGAAGCTGCAAGGTTTTATTCTAAGGCTAAATATTCCCCCTTCGACGGTAGAGTGGTTAAAGGCAAACCAGTTAAAACTTTTGTAGGTGGACAACTAGTCATGGATGAAGGCGAGATAATCGCGAAGGCTGGTTGTGGCGAAATAATTAGAAGCGGTGGTTTAAAACCTTGAAGTTCATAGCTGACGGAATGCTTGGAAAACTAACCCGATGGCTTCGCATGTTGGGATACAACGTGAAATACTCGAATAGGCTTGATGACTCGCAGCTTATGGCAATAGCCAAAAAGGAACGAAGAATTCTCCTCACAAGAGACTTGGAGCTTTACCAGCAAGCCATAGCAAAAGGCGTCCAAGCCTTCTTCGTAAACGGACAGACGGAAGCCGAAAAACTAGCGAAAATTGCCCAAAAGTTTGGCATAAACCTAGAAATAAACATGGCAACCTCAAGATGCCCAAAATGCAACGCAAAGGTAAAACCAATACCTAAGGAAAATGTGAAGGGCAAGGTTGAAGATAGCACCTTCAATTTCTACAACGAATTTTGGGAATGCCCAAAATGCAGCCAAATCTATTGGCAAGGAGCCCACTGGAAAAGGATTAGAAAAACCCTTGAAACAGCTCAAGAATTAAAGAAATAATGTAAAAAGGGTTACTTTTCTTCTTCTAGCAGCCACTTCAACGGTATATCTTGGTAAGTGCCGTCTGGCAGTGTCCGCCTAATTGTTATTGGAAGCATCTCTGCTTCCAACTCTTTTAGGGCTATATCTATTGGGCTTGAAAACCCTTTAGGAGGCTCAATGAGGATGGGGGCGCCCATGGCGATTTGGAGGGCTCTAGCCCCAACTACCCTCGCCTTCTCGAAACGGGTGAGTTTTGGCGGTCCTATCAAAATTTTCTTCTCTTTTTTAGACGTCTTCTAATACTCCCCAGCGCCTGGATATTCGCCCCCAGGGGGCCCTCTGGGCGGCATTGGGGGAGTTTTAGCCTTTCCGGCGGCTATTACGTCGTCTATTTTCAGTATCATTGAAGCGGCTTCTGTTGCAGACTTTATCACTTGTTTTTTGACGGAGATGGGTTCGAAGACGCCGGCTTCCCTCATGTCTTGAACTTTTCCAGAGTGAACTTCGATTCCAGCCCATGTTTCGCCTTTTTCATGTTTTGCTCTTAATTCGGAAAGTATGTCGATTGGGTCTAAGCCAGCATTTTCAGTAAGGGTTGTTGGGATGGCTTCTAGGGCTTCTGCGAAGCTTTTTACGGCTAATTGTTCTCTTCCTGGAAGGGTTTCCGCGTATTTTTTGAGGGTGCGGGCAATTTCAAGTTCTGGGGCTCCGCCGCCTGCTAGAACTTTTGGTTCTTCAACTATGTCTCGGACAACGCATAAGGCGTCATGCACTGAGCGTTCAGCTTCGTCCACTATGCGTTCTGTTCCACCTCTTATGAGAATTGTCACTGCGCGAGGATGTTTGCATCCTTCCACAAAGCTCATTTTGTCTTCCCCGATTTTACGTTCTTCCACGACGCTTGCGTAGCCCAAATCCGCCGAGCTTACGTCGTCCAAGTTCGTTATTATTTTTCCGCCGGTGGCCTTTGAAAGTTTCTCCATGTCCGATTTTTTGATTCTCCGCACTGCAAGTATGCCTTTTCTGGCTAAGAAGTGTTGTGCCATGTCGTCTATGCCTTTCTGGCATAGGACAACGTTTGCGCCTATGGCGGCGAGTTTTTCCACCATGTCTTTTAGCATGGCTTCCTCTTGCTTTAGGAAGGCGTCCATCTGTTCTGGGCTTTCAATGTTGATTTTTGCGTCAAACTCCGTCTTTTCAATCTCTAATGGTGCGTCCAGTAAGGCTATTTTGGCGTTTTCAACACGTTTCGGCATGCCGGAATGGACAACTTCCTTGTCTAAGACTATGCCGTTTATGAGCATAGTGTCCCTTACAGATTCGCCTGGTTTTTTCTCGACTTTAACGTCGTCAACATCCACTTTGTATTTGTGGTCTTCTTTTTCGGCGACTTGGAGAATCGCTTTTACGGCTAATTCCGCCAAATACTCTCTGTGTTCGGCTACAAGTTTGCTTGCCATAGAAGTCATTGCAGCCTTCTTCAAATATTCCGTTGAGTTTAAGTCAACGGGTATGGCTATTTTCTCAAGAATTTCCAGCGCCTTTTCCAAGGCTTTCTTGTAACCGTCAATTATTATCGTCGGATGGATGTTTTTGCCTATGAGCTCTTCAGCCTTACCCAAAAGCTCGCCGGATAGTATTACAGCGGTTGTGGTTCCGTCTCCAGCTTCGTTATCCTGGGTTTTAGCTACTTCAACCATCATTTTGGCTGCCGGATGCTGAACATCCATTTCGTCCAAGATTGTGCGGCCGTCGCTGGTTATTGTGACGTCGCCAAAGCTGTCTACAAGCATTTTATCCATGCCCTTCGGGCCGAGGGAGCTTTTTACGGTTTCTGCTATTATGCGGGCTGCCATTATGTTTGTGTGTTGGGCTTCTTTTCCCCTCGAGCGGCTTGAGCCTTCCTTTAACACTAGAACTGGGATTCCACCTGATGGGGGTGATGACAATTCAAACAACCTCCTAATGCGTCTCAATGAGAAACAGCATTACAATATAAATTTTTCCTTAAACGCGCATAATTAAGCATGTTTTCGAACAATCTCCCGCATCAAATTTTCTGCAAACACATTCAAAACCCTCTTTTCCGTCAATGTTTCTTAACCGAACTGAATTATTAGGTTCTCGTAAAATTTTCTTGCGCAGGTTAACTTTTAATGTTAGAATGGGTTTGAAGTTTAGTTGGGATTTTGATGGTTTTTTAGTATTTGTTGTATGGAGTTGTGTTGCGTAAGTCTTTTGAAGTATGCTTTCGTAATAAACGTGACAATCTTGAGGTGAAAAAATGTCGAAAAAAAGCCATTAACCATTGCTACAATAGCCATAATCATAGCCTCAACCATGCTTGGATTTTACAATGTTTCCCGTTCAAGTGCGTTTGCACCTACTGAAACTGCTAATCCAAGGCTTATATACTGGCCACCCACACAAGTTGGAAAAATCTACGACCATGTTGTTGTTACCAGCGGCTGGCTTAACATTAGGAGCATGACTTGGTCGCCTTCTGGAAGGTATCTGCTGATTTTTGGAGATATCCACGAGGGGTCTGTAGAACCAGGAATGACACAAAGCTTTAACACGCTAATAATAGACATGGAGAACGGCACACTGGCTTACAAATTCAACCTTGATGTAGGGTCAGTAGGAGCCTTCATTCAGTTCGCTTTCTCATCAGACGAGACAAAGATTTTTTATGTGAATGCTCCGTATACGGGATATATTCCGATGGTGTATTCTGTAAATTTGGACGGCACTAATTCAACCCTTATAACTTACATGAACAGCACAGCAGCAAACAGTATGAGGACGCCCTACCTTATCGATGTTACTAGCGACGGATATTTGATTTACACTTCCTGCGAAACCACATATAACTGGACTACTGGACAATATAACTACACGAATTACATTTGGAAATACGCCTTAGACACTGGTGAAAAATCGCTAATCGTAAAGCTTGAGGGAATAGAAAATCTGATAACAAGTTTGAGCGCTTCTCCATCCAGCGACAAAATAGCCTATGCTAATGGAAGCGACATCTGGGTTGTTGACATAAATGGTGCTAATTCGCCTGTGAAAGTTGCATCGGCTTATGGTGGAAAAATTGTAACATTTATTGACTGGACAAATAACGGAACAATGCTAACCTATTCGGAGGTCAACGCTACCATAGAGGCATCTGGACTTTACATGAAATGGGAGGCTTCCCTTAGGGGGAACGTAACAGCAGTAAACGTGGACGGAAGCAATCATCGCATCATTCTAAACGATGCGTATGGGCTTGTATGGTCGCCAGTTAACGACTCGCTTGCTGCATACATTATGTTTCAACAGCCAGACTATTGGTATGGGTATCCCTACCTAATAGACTTTAATATGCCAATAACGCCGTATCCGGACAGCGATGGAGATGGCTTACCAGACCCCGCTGAAATCCAATTCCACCTTAATCCTCTGGACCCAACAGATTTAGAGAAAGATTACGACGATGACGGGCTAACCAACCGAGAAGAGTACATTTACGGGGCAGGGATAGACAATCCAGACTGCGACAATGATGGACTCAGCGACGGCGTTGAAGTCAAAGTTTTCAAGACAAATCCAAGAAAAACAGATACTGATGGTGACGGTGTAGCCGATGGTTTGGAGGCTGCGGCAACAGGATTGAACGCCTTTGTTTCTGTCTTGCCGGAAGGGTGGATTCGCATGACCCTCGAGTGGAAGGGCAATAGAATGTATGTCTCAACAAACTCTTCGGTGCTCGGCGTGGTTTTCAACTCAACCAGCATGGCTTTAAGCATTTCCGTCGGCGGGCCAGATGGCTCAACGGGCATAGCCAACATAAGTATACCGGTGAGTATGATAAGCGCTCTTTCAAACGTTAAAGTCACATTGGATGATCAGCCAATAGACTTTCAGATAAGCCAAGTTGGCAACTACGCCCAAATCTACGTGCAGTACCACCACAGCTACCACGATTTGACAGCACATTTAAGTGGCGGCGGAGGCATCGGCGGCGTAGACTTAACGGGAATCTTAAGCTACTGGTGGCTGATACTGTCGGTTGGCATTGTGGCAGTGGCATCGATAATAGCGGCAATAATTGTCAAGCGCGGATAATGGTGGAAGACATGGCATGAACAAAGTTGTGGGTTTAGTAACCGTTGCAATAGTGTTTCTGCTTAGCCTAAACTTGGCTTATGCCGAAGCGCAGGTGGGCATAAAATTGGGCGATTGGATAAAGTATGAACTCGCATTTAGCGGCACCTCCCCACCACCGGACATGCCCACATGGGTTAGAGGGGAATGCACATCCATAGCTGGCACAACAGTAACTCTAACAATGACCATGCACATGGGAGATGGAACAGAACACGTGGAAACTTGGACCATTGACATTGCAACCGGTTCGGGAAACGTAACATTCCAAGTAATTATTCCCGCAAACTCAAAAACCGGAGACACTGTCAAGTTGATGGATTTCGGCGATGTAACAATTGCCGGTGAAACAACTGGTACATATGCTGGAGCAAGCAGAACCTTTGTCTATGCAAGCTTTACAGGAGAAAATGAACAGTATAATTATCGCTGGGACAAACAAACCGGCGTCCTACTAGAAATAAGCTTAACACAAGGCTCAGCCTCAATTGCCTACAAGGCGACCGCCACAAATATTTGGCAATCATCATCTTCAAACCCTCTAACGCTGCCAAACCTACCAATAGAAATGCTCTCCATAGGCATATCAACGGCAGCGGCAATAGCCATAGTAGCAACGGCAGTAATCTACACCAAACACAAAAGTAGCTAAACTCAATGAACGTAAAACCTCAAATCCTATCACCATCATTTTTGCCATTTCCCAGCAGAAAACGCAAAATTCCTGAAAGAGACTTCTGTTTGTCACCGTTAACGGAAGTTGTTTAACTCATTGAAAATAAGGATTAATTCGTCATTTCAGTTTGGTTTTATGGATGTTTTCAGCCCATTTCCAGTCAATACCACTACGGTTTTCTCTTTTTTTGCTGTTGCACCTTTTTGTAACTGTTTTTGGTAGGCTGCGTAAGCCACAGCAGAGCTGGGCTCGACGAAAAAGCCTTTTCCAACAAGTTCTTTGAAGGCTTGGAGAATTTCATCCTCCTTAATAATTTCTGCGTCGCCTTCGGCATCTTTTAACTCTTTTGTCATGAGCTCTAAAAGCGGCGGATTTGTGCTGACAAGGGCATCGGCAATAGATGTTATCTTTTCTGGGGGATGATACGATAAGCCTTTGAAACGGTGATAAAGTGGCGAGACTTGTATTGTTTGGCAAGCCACGATTTTCGGCATCTTAGCGATTGCGCTCCAAGCTGCCAAATGCTTAAACCCGTTGATAACGCCTAAAAGCAGTGTTCCTGCCGAAACTGGAAGATAAACGCGTTCTGGAGCTTTCCAATTTAGCTGTTCAGCTATTTCATACGCCAAGCTTCTTATTCCATCGCGAAAAATGGGGTGAAGTATATGGCCCACATAGATTTTCCCCTTCTCCTGTTTTTGTGCTTCCTCAGTCACGTGGCTTCTAGTGCCTGAAACCTTGACAACTTCCGCGCCATAAAACATTATTTGATTCAGTTTTGGTCCAGAAACACCTTCTGGAACGTAAATTTTCGCATTTATTCCCACGCGGGCTGCGTAGGCGGCTATGGATGCGCCAGCGTTTCCCGAAGAATCCTCTGAGATAAAGCCTCCAAAAGCCTTGATTTGCTTGTGCAAGGCGGAAATCAGCACTGTTGAGCCTCTATCCTTAAAGGAGCCTGTTGGATTAAGGTTTTCAAGCTTGAAGTAGACATTTCCAGTAAACTTAACCAGCGGCGTCCAGCCTTCGCTAAGCGTCACAATTTCCTCAGCATTTACATAGGGAAAAAATTGGGCGTAGCGCCAAACACTGTATTCTTTTTTGCGGATTTCTTTTTTGCTGAAGGCTTTTTCAATTTTGACGTCTAATGGGTTTCCACAACTGGCGCACTTATAGTCAAGGAGGTTTTTTGCGGATTTTCCGCAGACTGTGCATGTGATTTCATAACTCATTGGTTGGACGCTGCCATGTGCCTATTTGTAGGGTATGTAGTCTCTTCCCAGCAGTTCACGCGCAATAATTATCCTTTGGATGTTCATGGCGCCTTCTGCCCCAATGTAGTAGGACATTATGCCCCGCAGTCCCATTTCCAGTGGGCAGTCTTTTGTGTAGCCCCATGCTCCCATCCAGAGGAGCACATGTTCAAACGCTTTGAAGGCAAAAGGCGGAACCTTCAATTTGACGGCTGAAACGTATTTCGTAACCTCCAATGGCGTAAAGCGTTTCCGCTTATATTTTTCGTCATTCATCCATGCTGTGCGGTAAACAAGCGACCTTAAGGCTTCAAGTTCAGCCCACATATCCGCCAAATCAAACTGAATGCCTTCATACTTGCCAATGGGGTTTCCGAAGGCTTGCCGTTCCTTAATATACTCCATTCCAAGCTCTAAGGCTCTTTGAGCCGCGCCTAAGCAAGTGGCGCCTATCAGCAGCCTTGCGTTGTCAAAACCCTCCATAGTCAGGTAGAAACCTCTCCCCTCCTCGCCCACACGGTAAGCATCCGAAAGCCGAACATTGTCCATGACTATGCTACCCGTGGAAATCGCCATCCGCCCCATCTCCTCAAATCTTTTACCCACATCCACACCTAGAGCGTTTATTGGCAGATAGAAGGCTGTAATCCCTTTATGGGATGCTCCCGGCGGCGGTGGCGAAGTCCTAACCAATGTGAAGTGACCTCCGCCCAATTTTTTTGCTTCCTCTGTGCCGCTTATGTAGGTTTTCTCTCCATTCAAAACCCACTCGTCTCCATTCTTAACGCCCATAGACTTAATGGCCGCCACATCAGAGCCTCCTCCGGCTTCTGTAGAGGCTATTCCTATGAAGGCTTCTCCCCGGGCGGCTTTTCGTATCGCCTCTTCTCTAACATGCTCAGTGCAATACTTATCCGTCACGAAACCCCATGAAGCTTCCACCAGAAAAAGCACTGGAACAGCTATGCTTATGTCCGCATAACCCAATTCTTCAGCTGCTATACACGCTGTGGTCCAATCTGCGCCTGCCCCGCCGTGCTCCTCCGGCACTGTCATTAGCAGAAGTCCCAAATCGGCTAAACCTTTGATGATTTCTTTTGGAATTTCGCCTCTGCTGTCCATTTCCCTAACCTTTTCCAGTGTAAGCTCTTTGCTGCACCATTCGCGGACTGCCCTGCGGAAAAGTTCTTGTTCTTCTGTGAAGGCAAAATCCACCATACATTTCACCTTTTAACGCTAACTACAAGCCTAAACGAATATAAAACTTGTTCAATTTGTATAGCAAAACCTTTCTTAACAAGCAACAAATAAATAATGAGGCGGCGGAAAATGAACTTCTTCATATTCCTTCTCATCTGGGCGCTGATATGGTATGTTCCAATACCTCCACGGAAAACTGGATGGAAAAAACCTGCGCGGATAATTTCACTTCTTTTAGGCTTATTCCTCTTCTTCCTAATCCAGTTTTCCAAGCCTCCCCTCAGCATTTTCATTTATGCGCTTGTTTTCCTTAGGCTTTTTGTCGCTTTTGTGGAATCCGCCTTTTCCATAAAACCAGCAAGTCTGGAAAACTCGGAAAAAGGCTATTATTCCTATTATGGTAGACGTGTTCCATGGAAAGTTTCAGCGAAGATGAAGGCGAAGCTGGTGGGCTTGCTTTTTCTCGTTTATTTGCTTGCTTTTTCCAGTATGGTTGTTTTTTGGCAAGTTCAAAGGGTGGCAAACGCTGCGTACTTTAACAATTTTATCCATAACATGGGTTTAAGTTTGCCCTTCACCGAAGAAATCCAAGATGACATGGTGCGTCTCGTTACTGAGGAACTTGCCATTTCCATAGCGAGACGACACATGTCTGAATTTGGAAGCAACACTCAAGTTTTAGGCTGCCACATAACGAAAACCTTGGAAGGCGAACTTGTCTGGGTTGCTGTAATAGGCTCCACCAATGTCATAGCAGAAAACTATGTTAAAGGATTTGTGATAATAGACGCCACAGACCCGCTTGCTCCGCCAAAAATTTTGAAGCAAGAATTCGCAGTTGGAGAAGCCTTATGGTTCGACCACAACATTCATTTTCTCTCTTACATGAACGACATGTCCAAAAGCTACGGCATAGCCTACATAACATGGGATTCCACAGCAAACAAAACCGCCTACGTTGTAACCCGCTACAATGTGGGCTTTGATTTGATTAGGAGATATGAAACTCCAATGGTTTACGATGCTGAGGGCAAACTTTACCCCAAAGCGGAGACGCTTTCCCAAATCCCCCAATGGGTTACACAAGTTTATGATGAAAACTGGCTTGAGGAAATGATAAACGAGATGGGAAACTTTAGACGAGGCGAAGGCTTTGACTACTGGGCTGGAGGCTTCTTATGGTTTATTCCACCAAGCCGTGAACGCTTCGAAATGACAGAAGATACCCGCTACATAATAGACCCAGACACACGCGACGTTGTCGCCCTAGTGTGCGTAAACCCGGTGGGCAACAAGCGAACCCTTTCCGGAGTCTTCAAAGCCACGAGAAGCAGCATATACTATTACGATTTTAGACAAGCTAATTATATTTCAGGGATGACGGCCGAAGACCTTGTGGAAGGCCGTCTTCCCAAACCCGCCGCCGGCATATATGACGCTGAAATGCCGCTTCTCTACCCCGTTGAAATATCGCCAAGCAACTATAGACTCGCATGGTATGTGCCCATCTATTGGCGGGAAGGCACCGGCGAAAAAGACGAAACCATTTATTTGGCAGGATTCGCCATTGTCGATGCGGAAGAAACAAGCAAAATAGCCATAACAATGCGCACAGAGGGTTTAACAAGCGAACAACTCGTGCGCAATACAAGGCTAGAGTTCCTAAAACTTTTTGGCGTAATAACTGAAATAGAGGTCAGCGCTAAAGTATTTGGTAAATACGAGTACGTGGAAGACGGGACAACCCACATAGTTCTCCATTTGGACCACGCAACCTACCCCTGGGTGGAAGCCACGCCGAAAGACCTTCCAGCGCTCCAATGGAACAAGCTTATGGCAACGGAAAAAGACGACGTAGTAACCGTGCGCCTTGAAAAGCGGGGAGAAAAATGGATAATAACCGCCTTCGAAAATCCAAACGTCTAATAGACGGAAACTTTGGCAACACCTTTAACCTTCAAAAATTCTGGAATCAACTCTCCGGGAATTTTCTTTTCCACAATAAGTGTCAGCTTGGGTTCTGGAGATAACTCTGGGTCATCAACTATCGCTTGCCTAATGCTTAAGCCGTTTTTTGCGAGAATCATAGCTGAGTTTGCCAGAATGCCTGGTATTCTGGCGTCTACTGGGGTTATTTCGACAACTCCCAGTTCCAAGTGTTTGGCAATTTCCTTTAAAGAGTGTCCAGCAGATCTTAAACCTTCAAAGATTTGGCGGAGCTCACGGTTTGCCTTTATGGTTTTTATTGTTTCGTTTACGGTTCTCTTGTCAACGCCGGCGACCCTTGCAATGCGTATCACTGGGATTTCAATTTCGTTTAGGTAGATTTTGCTGTTTTTTATGCTTAAACCGTTTTCCACGAGGATGCGTGCCACTTTTAGTCTTTCTGGATAGTTTTCTAAATGTTTTTTTATGGTGTTCCACATGTTTCCGCTTCCCTAATGTACTTTTTTGTGCAATAAAGTATAAATATGTTCAGTGATTTTTATGTGCTTACACGTGCAAAAAAGTGCATAGGTGAAATTAAATGGGCGTAAAAGTTCAAAAAAACGAGTACTTCACGACGCTAGACGCGGATGAAATACCGACATCGTGGTATAACATCCAAGCAGACTTCCCAGAACTGCTTCCGCCGCCCCTAGATCCAACAACGCTGAAGCCCATAGACCCAAAACTTTTGGAAAGGATATTTGCAAAAGAGCTTATAAGGCAAGAGGTTTCCACGGAACGTTACATAAAGATTCCAGATGAGGTTTTAGAAGCTTATCTGCGGCTGCCCCGTCCAACACCTCTTTACAGAGCGCGGAGACTTGAAAAGTTCCTAAAAACTCCGGCAAAGATTTACTTTAAATGTGAAAACTTCAGCCCCACCGGAAGCCACAAAACCAACACCGCCATAGCCCAAGCCTACTACAACAAAGAGCAGGGGATAAAACGGCTTGTCACTGAAACTGGTGCTGGACAGTGGGGCACCGCTTTGGCTTTTGCCTGCACAATTTTTGGCTTGAAGTGCCGCATCTACATGGTTCGTGTCAGCTATCAACAGAAGCCCGGCAGAAAAACCATAGCGCAGCTTTACGGTGCGGAAATGTTTCCTTCACCCAGCGACCAGACAAACTTTGGCAGAAAACTTTTGAAGGAGAACCCTAACCATTCTGGGACACTGGGCATAGCCATAAGCGAAGCCATAGAGGACACTGTTACCCACGAGGATACACGTTATTCTTTGGGTTCAGTGCTAAACCATGTGCTGCTTCATCAGACGATTATAGGGTTAGAAGCCAAAAAACAGTTTGAAATTATAGGCGAGTATCCGGATGTTGTCTGCGGATGCATAGGCGGGGGCTCCAATTATGCTGGTTTCTGCTATCCTTTCATGATGGACAAGCTTAAGGGCAAAACAGACGCAGAATTTATCGCCTGCGAGTCTAAGGCTGTTCCCCACACCACGAAGGGCGTTTATACCTACGACTTTGGAGACACGGCGGAGATGACGCCGCTGCTTAAAATGCTGACAATAGGGCATGGCTACGCGTGTCCACCTATCCACGCTGGAGGACTGCGGTACCATGGAATGGCGCCTTCCATATCGTACCTCATAACGAAGGGGTATATGCGTTCAGTCGCCTACCATCAAACAGAAGTTTTCCAGGCCGCCCAAATACTAGCCCAAGCAGAAGGCTTAATAATTGCGCCGGAAACAGCCCACAGCCTAAAATTCGTTATAGACGAAGCGTTGCAGTGTAGGAAGACTGGCGAAAAAAGGGTGATTGCAATGAACTACAGTGGGCATGGCTTATTAGACATAGGTGCGTACGAACAGTATCTTGCAGGCAGGCTTATGGACTATGAGCCGGAAAAAATAGAGGTTCCAGCGGTCAATCCAAAATTTTAGGAAGGCAATGCAAGTGACGGTTGCGGTTAAAACTGAAAATTCAAGTTTTAAAATAGTGGTTTTGCCGATTGACAAGCTAAAACCCCATGAAAAAGGTTCCCCGCTTTACTTGGAACTGCTGAAACAGGAAATCCTCAGAGATGGGTTTCTGAAATATCCAATAATAGCGGATGAAAGGACAAATGTAATATTGGATGGGATGCACCGTTGGCTTGCCCTTCAAAGTCTCGGCTACACGCATATACCCGTACTATTTATTGATGTTTTGCAAAACCCCAAAATCCGCATTGGAAGCCGCCGCATCCACCGCTACATAAACGATTCAAACGCGCACATAACCTCCAAAGAAGTAATATCGGCTGGCCTCAGTGGGCAACTCATGGAGCCCCGCACCACCCGCCACTTTTTACCCTTCCTGAAACCTCCAAGAATTGATTGTCCGCTAGATTCCTTGGGAAAAAGTGTTCCACAAGACGTTTCAAAATACTTGGCGGACATGACTCTAGAGGAGTGTAGAAAAGCCATAAGAAGCTGGCTCGAAGAAATATCTGAAGAACTGGAGTTCCTAAAAAATAGGGTTAGGGAAGTGGAAAAGGAGAAGGAGGAGTTCTTAACCAGAATTAAAAATCTAAACAACAATCACCTTTTCTAGCCTTGCTTCTCACAACGAAGGCAAGTTTAATAACCTTTTATAGGGCAGCATACTACAGAGGCTAAGCTATGATTCCGATAAACGCTCCACAAATTGGGGAAGAAGAAATTGAGGCTGTTGTAAAAGTTTTGAAAAGCGGTGTGCTCACCAACGCGCTAGGCGCGGGCCCTATGGTTGAAAAGTTTGAGGGAGATTTTGCAAAGTTTGTTAAGGCAAAACATGCGTTGGCTGTAAACAGTGGAACCGCTGCTTTGCATATGGCCGTTGTTAGCGCTGGCATAAGACGAGACGACGAGGTGATTCTTCCAAGCTTCACTTTTGTTGCGACGGCGGAAACTGTTGTCTTAGCTGGAGCCAAACCAGTTTTTGTGGACATAAACCCAGAAACCTACACTATTTCTCCAGAAGAAATCGAGAAAGCCATAACCAGTAAGACAAAGGCTGTAATCGCCGTAGACCTTTACGGTGCGCCAGCCGACATGAAACCTATACGGGAAATAGCCGACAAGCATGAATTGAAGATTATTGAGGATGCAGCTCAAGCCCACGGAGCAATATATAGTGGTAAGCCTGTAGGCGCTTACGCAGATATTACCTGCTGGAGCTTCTATGCCAGCAAAAACATGACTACCGGTGAGGGGGGCATGATAACCACAAACGATGATGAATTGGCTGAAACTTTGAGGCTTATAAGGTGTCATGGCGAGAAACAAAAATACATGTCTACTATTATTGGCCACAATTATAGAATGCCGGAAATCGAAGCTGCCATAGGCATTGTTCAACTCAGAAGGCTGCCAGGTTTTTTGGCTAAGAGGAGAGAAAACGCCGAAAGGCTTACGGCCAAACTTTGCAAAGCGGAAAATCTGCAGCTGCCAAGGGAGCAGCCAAACTGCAGAAACAGCTGGTACCTTTACACTGTTAGGCTTAAAGGAGCTAGCAGAGCGAAAAGAGACGCTGTTGTTGAACAACTGAAAAGCAAGGGTATCGGCGCCGAAGTATACTATCCATGGCCTATTCATTTGATGCCCGCATACCGCAGATTTAGAAGGCTTAGGCTTACGGAAACGGAAAAGGCAGCAGAGCAGGTGTTTTCTCTGCCGATTCATCCAAGCGTTTCAGCCCAGCAGGCCGACTTTATAGGGGAAACGCTGTTAAGCTTTCTGTAAATCTTACTTTCAATTCATATTTCTAGTTCATAACCGATATATCACAATTGGGAAACGTTATTTTTCACGTTTCACTTTGAGAGGGCTATAAATGAGGAAAAAGGCACTTGTTTTTCTAGCAGTTCTTCTAGCAGCTGCCATTTCACCATCCAGTCTAATAGTGCGTTTTTCTCCGGCGATGGCGCAGGAAGGCGTTGTACTTTCAGCGTGGACTTGTAAACCGCCAAAAATCGACGGAGTCATCGACGAAGAAGAGTGGAGCACCGCAGCCAAGATTGATTTTAACATAACCAACTACAACGGCACTATATACGTTATGAACGACGGGGGCAACCTATACTTAGCTGCAAAGATAACCGACGACGATTTTGGAACAGACTTCAACACATATGACGTTTTCATGTTCCTTTTCGATAACGACAATGACGGTTCTCCCGAGAAAGGAGATGACGGACTCTTTTGTTTTAGCATTTCTGGTCCACCCTACGACATGTTTTATAACGTAACCGAACCTAACGCGTGGCCCGGCGACACTCTAGATGGCGGGACAGCGGATGGAAGTCATGATGAAACAGGCGACAATGTCTATAATTATTTTGAATGTGTTCATCCACTTGATTCTTCAGATGACGCCCACGACTTTAGCTTGAAAATTGGTGACATTGTTGGATTTCAAGTACGCTACCTAGATAACAAGACGCTTATTGGTTTTTGGCCGTCCAGCAGTTGGTGTCACATTAAAATTGCTTCCGGAGATTTGGTGCTTTCGGACAACGACGTTTACACCGTTACTGGCAATTATTACATGAATGGAAGCATAATTGTAACGGATAACGCCACATTAATGATAGAGAATGCGCACTTGACATTTATGCAAACGACTTCCTTCCAATTTAACATTACATTAAGGGATGCCGCTGGCGGAAACCCACGCTTAATAGTGGATAACGCCCTCATCGACACATATGCCAGCCATTTCAGAATAGAGCTCTATGAAAATAGCACAGCGCAAATGAAGGGCACGCAACCAGCCCCGAACTGTCCAATCTATCTGCTGCTGCATGATTCTTCTTCCGCTGAGGTTTCCGAATCCACTTTTTCAGAAATATCGCTCTATAACCGCGCATTGCTCTACCTAGTCTCTTCTTCTGTTGGCTTGCTAAGAGTCGTCGATGAATCTTACGCTGATGTGGATGGCGCTGCAATCTATTATTTGTATGCGGCGAATGGCGCGGAAGTTCAAGCATCAGATTCCACAATCACTTACGCTTTGGAGGTTCAATCCTCAAAAACACAGTGCTATATTCAAGGAATTACGCCGGGCTTTGTTGCCTATTGGAACTTTCTAGAGAACTGTTCAGTTATTATAGGGGCAGGCGGTTTTGCTCCCAACGTTACATTAAGCAACGTTCAAGTTAACGGCTGGAGTTTTAGCTTTGCAGACGCTGTAAACGCCATAATTTCCGATTCGCGTTTGTGCTCGTTGGGCGTGTCAGGTTCTTCAGTGGTTTGTGTGTACCGTGTATACGCTGAATCGGTAAGCATCTCTGGCTATTCCAGAATGAACGCAACAGATTCAAGGGCTGGCAACGTCCAATTATACGGGTTTTCAGCGCTTTGGGCGGAGAACTTAACAGCCACAACAACATACATCCAAGGTCAATCTATCCTCTATGTTAACTGGTACCTCGACGTCCACGTAGTCGATTCTCTTGAACAGGATGTTCCAGATGCAAACGTAACGGTTGTGAGCTCTGATGGAACAGAAACCGCGAAAGGAAAAACAAACATGGCTGGATGGGTTAAGTTAACGGTGCTTTCCCGCATTATCAACGCTACAGGCGAGTATCCGCAAGGTCCTTATAATGTTACGGCAACCTATGGAATCTATAGCAACACAACCACGGTTAATGTGAACGGAAACAATCAAACAAAAGTTGTGCTGTCAGAGTTTGTCATTCCAGAATTTCCCGCTCTACCTTTGACGATAATCGTGTTTGTTGTCGCATCATCTGCATCATTGCTGCTTTGCAGGGGCAAAAAAGCTGGGAAAAAGCGTTAAACCCGTCTCCTTTCCCCATCTATTTTTATTCCTTTGTTAAGTATCCGCCGAAGGCTATAGCCCACAGTAGCACCGGGTAGGCTATCATGCGTTCTAAACCGCCTTTGCCCAAGCCAAGGTAAAACTCTGCTGTATGTGCGCCGCCCAAGTTCACAAAGGTTTCGCTGTACGCAAAAATAACAAGCGCCACCAGCGATATTAAACCTAAAATCACTGCGAAATAGGATATGGGCGGCTTCTGAATTTTATAGGATGCTATGGCTGACAAAGCACCGAACAGAAAGGCGATTAAAGAGAAAACCGTATGCAACATATACGGCGAATTTTCTGGGAAAATTCCAACACCCATGGCCCCAATTCCACACAAAGCCAAGAAACCCAAAAGTATTTTGTTTTGAACTTTTTGCTTCAGGAAATGGACGCTAGCCGCAACTGTTGCGCCAAGCAAGAAGACTGAAATGTTAAAGATTGGGGCGGTTGCGCCAACACCCAAGTCGCTTATGTAGTTGCCGGAAACACTGTATCCGGGGTAAAGGCATTCAGCCACTAACATGCCGAGAACGAACTGAACCGCACCAACAAATATTAGGACTCCAGCCACTTTACCGTTTGTTCGCTTCATGTTGACTGAAATTGGCGGTCTGCCCTCATAAGCTTTAACATTGGAAGGCTTCACTGGAAGCTTTTGAGAAGGGCATCTATACCCTTTCCAACGTTCTCGCCTATATATCCTCCTTCAAGGACGAAGAAGGTTGGTTTGTCCAACGCCGCCAAAAGCTTTCCAATCTTCTCGTAGCTTTCTTCCCTCAAACTAAGCGAAGCCAAGTCTCCTGCATAAGCGTCAAAACCAGTTGAAACAGCTACAACCTCAACCTTCTCCAAGTCTATTTTCCGCAATGCTTCTTCAAGGGTTTTTAGATAAACAGCCTCCCCACAGTCCGCTGATAATGGAAAGTTCAGACAGTTAGCCTCTGAATATGCACCAGTTCCGGGATAATAGGGATACCTATGCAAAGAAATGAAGACAACGTTTGGGTCTCCTAAAAAAATTTCTTGTGTGCCGTTTCCATGGTGTCCATCAATGTCCAAAATCAGCGTAGGCTTACCCAGATGCTTAACGGCTACGGCGATATTGTTTATGTAGCAGAAACCCTTCGTGTAAGCGCCTAAGGCCGCGCCATACTTGCCAACATGATGCCCCGGCGGTCTCATCAACGAAAAACCGTTTATTTTTGCAGCCAATATTGCAGCTCCAGCTGAAAGCCTCGCATATTCATATATGTTTTCATAAGCCGGAGTATCCGGGTCTTCTATGGCTCCCTTTTTAAGCAGTTGAATGTAATTCGCATCGTGAACCTTAAACAAGTCCTCTTCGCTTGCCGGCTCCGGCTCAACAAACTCGTAGCCCATCTCTTTTAATATCTTGTAGGCTATCTGCAACCGTTTCGGGCTTTCAATATGCCAAGACCCGTACTCCAAACATTTTTCAGAAAAAACTATCTTTGGCTTCAACTCTTTTGCCCAACTCCTTTTGCTTTATCTTATTCTTGTCAAGTTTCACTTTATATAAACATCGAGCAGATTCGGCGGAATCTGAAGATAAAAATGAGGATGTTTGCTCTCTTTAAAATCCAAGCGCCAAGATTCCAATGCCGATTAGGGCAAGTATCGCCACGATTATTATGAAGATTATCACCGCAACCACGGCTATTATGAAGGCTTTCAGCCATCCGCAGTCGAAGAAATGTTTAATCAACGCCAGCCAAATTATGAACATCACTATCGCCGCAATTAAGCCGCTTAGGAAAAAGTTTACAACTGCTCCTATAACCACGCCTAAGACAACTATCCAAGCAGCATCTGTGAATTTCGCCTTATCCTTGCCCACCAAAGTTCTGCCAGAAATCCACAACGCTGGAGCAAGCACTATGACGTTCACCACAACTTGTATCAACAACGCTACTAAATCCATACTCCAGTCTCCTTTTGCACTCGGAGTCTGTTTCTCTATCTTTATAAGCTTATACGTTAGGTGTTCACATTTACTGTTAGGCCGTGTAAAGGCGAAACTAATGATTTCAGAAAATCCTCTAGCCGAATTGAAAAAAGAATGCGAAATCCTACTAAGAGAAGCTTTGAAAAAACTCCAAATAGAAAAATCGTTAATAAAACAGTTCACTTTCGAAAAACCTCCAGTCTGGGATTTTGGGCAACTTGCTACTTCCATCTGTTTTGAGCTGACAAAGCAAACAGCCGAAAAACCTTTGACGCTGGCGCAGCGCCTTGTCCAAGCCATGGACAAGTCAAAGTTTTCAATTGTTAAGGAGGCAACAGCGGCTGGCGCGGGCTACATAAACTTTCACGCCAACTTTGAACAGTTCTCAGCCTTAACAATAGAATCTGTTAGGCAGCTGGATGCCGACTACGGGCTTGTTAAAGCTGAAAAACCATTGAAGGTAATCGTTGAACATACAAGTGTGAATCCGCTTCATCCCATCCACGTTGGGCAAGCGAGGAACCCCATTCTCGGCGACGCTGTTGCCCGCATGCTATCCGCAAGAGGACACACGGTATTCCGCCACTATTACGTGGATGATGTTGGAAGGCAAACAGCCGTAATCGCCTATGGATACGAAAAACTCGGCAAGCCAAAACCCACGGAAAAGCCGGATCACTTCATAGGGAAAATCTACACTATAACAAGCTGCCTAGTCGAAATAAACAGACTTAAACGAGAGCTTGAAAGAGCGAAAATGGTTTCAGCCGAAGAAGAAATCCTAAAAATCAACCGAGAACTGGACGACTGGATGTCCATAGCCTTCGAACTAAAACAAAAACATCCAGAACTCTTCGAAACGCTCCTCCAAAAAATAGGCGAGGACTTAGATCCAGAAAAAAGGATAAACGAGCTGAACAAGGCGTATGAGGCTGGAGAGGAAAACGCCAAGAAACTCATACGTGAAGTAAGCCAATTTTGCCTCGAAGGGTTTAAAGAAACACTGAGCCGCGCTGGGGTTTTATATGACTCTTGGGACTGGGAAAGCGACCTCGTATGGAGTGGACTGGTGGCGGAGGTCCTCCAAAAACTCAAACAAACACCTTACGTCTCTGTTCTTGGTGGTGTGCTCGAATTCGAGGCTGAAAAAGTTGTGGGAGCCTTTGATCTGCGCGAGAAACTTGGCTTAAGAAAGGATTATGCTGTGCCAAGTTTGACGCTTGTTCGGGCTGACGGCACAACCCTCTACACCACTAGGGACATAGCCTACACCGTATGGAAGTTTGGAAAAGCTGAAAAGTGCATAAACGTTATTGGAATGGAGCAGTCTCTGGCACAGCTCCAACTAAAAATAGCCTTATACGCTTTGGGATACGGAAGACACGCCGAAAACCTAACCCACTTCGCCTACAACTTAGTAACTTTGCCAGGCTATAAAATGTCAAGCCGCCGTGGACGTTACATAACTCTAGATGAAGTTTTAGACGAAGCAGTAAAGAGAGCCTACGAGGAGGTTTACAAACGCTCGCCGCAGCTGCCAGAACATGAGAAACAGAAGGTTGCTGAGATTGTTGGTATAGGCGCGGTTCGCTATGCACTTGTGGAAGTTGACCCAGCCAAACCAGTCGAGTTCAGCTGGGACCGTGTTTTAAATTTCGAAAAGAACAGCGCACCCTACATCCAATACTCACACGCGCGAGCTTGTAGCATATTATTGAAGGCTGCAAGAAAACCAGAAAAGCCAGCATACAATCTTTTGAAAGAAAAGCTTGAACAAGAGCTTGTCTTTGCCTTAGCTGAATTCCCAAACACCTTTATTGAGGCGACTGAAACACTTAAGCCCAACCTTATAGCCGAATACGCTAACACTTTAGCCGACAAATTTAACACTTTCTACAACGCTTTTTCAGTGATTAAGGCTGAACCGCCAGAACTCAGCGACGCAAGACTTGCGCTGGTTGACGCTATCCGAATAGTTTTGAAAAACGCCCTAAACCTTATTGGAATAACAGCTCCGGAAAGAATGTAGCCTTCTTCCTTATGGTGCAGCTTGGATTATTGCGGTTGCGGTGCTTGTTCCTATGCGGTTTGCGCCTGCTTCAATCATGGCCGCTGCGTCCGCATAGGTTCTTATGCCTCCAGCAGCTTTAACTCCGAAGTCTTTTCCAACCACTTGTCGCATAAGTCGCACATCCTCCACTGTAGCACCTCCGCTAAACAAGCCTGTTGAAGTCTTGACAAAGTCTGCTTCCGCTTCTTTGACAAGCTTGCATGCAGTTATCTTCTCTTGGGCGGTTAGCAGCGGCGTCTCAATAATCACTTTTACAACAACGTCGTTTGATAATCGCTTGACATCAACAACAGCCTTTACATCTCGCTTAACCAGCTCGTAGTCGCCGGATTTTAAGGCACCTAAATTTAACACCATGTCTAATTCGTTTGCTCCATCATCAACAGCCTTAACCGCTTCAAAGGCTTTAACTTCTGGCAGTGCAACACCGAAAGGAAAACCAATAGTAGAGCCCACTTTCACCCCTGTGCCTTTAAGAAGGGTTGCAGCCAACTTTACATATGTTGGGTTTACAACAACACATCCAAACCCGTATTGCAAAGCGTCTTCGCACAACTTTTCAATTTCATTTTTGGTTGCCGTGGCCTTAACAAGAGTGGAGTCTATAATTTTAGCCAGCTGTTCCCTTGAAATAGCCAATAATTATCACCTTATTTTTAAAAGGTAAACCGTTCATTTATCAATTTCTACACATAGCCAAGTCTCTAACATAATTTGTTGGAATGCCTTGCAAAATACCTATGAAGGTTTCTAATATCCGCTACATGTATGCAAAACCAATAGTCTCCAAAGAATCTAATTTTTTTATGGTTTATTAAAAAATCTTCTAAATTATCTTGTTTTATATAGAAAATTTTTTAAACACTGTTTCTGATTAAAAATTCGAGGCTGCAAAAATGGTTGAAAGACTAAAGATGTTTATAAACGGTGAGTGGGTTGACGCGGAAAGCGGCGAAACATTTGAGGTTAGGAGTCCTGCAACGGGCGAAGTTTTGGCGGTTCTTCCAAAGGCTGGCCGTGAAGATGTCACAAAGGCTGTCGATGCTGCAAAAGAAGCCCAAAATAAAATTGCAAACCTTTCATTGCCTGAAAGAGTGAAGCTCATGTATAAGGTAGCTGATGTTGTAAAGCCCAAAATTGCAGAATACGCAAAAGAGCTTTCTTTGGAGCAAGGGAAACCCATTCGAGAATCAAGAGTTGAAGTTGAAGACGTCGGTCCAAACGTAACGTGGCAAGCTGAAGATATAAAAAGATTAGAAACGCCAATTTTAAGGGGATTTGCAAATCCTGATATGCTATATTTGGTTGTTCGCGAACCGTTAGGCGTTGTCGGCATCATTACTCCTTGGAATTACCCTTGGCTAATGCCATCTGAATTCGTTGCCCAAGCGGTTCTATGCGGCAACGCCGTAGTATTCAAACCCTCAAGCTACACTCCCATAAGCGCCGTAAAGTTTGTTGAATGCATGGAAAAAGCTGGAGTGCCTAAAGGTGTCGTAAACCTCGTAACCGGGCCAGGCGCAGTTGTAGGCAGCGAAATAGCCGAGAACAAAAATGTTGATGGAGTGCTTCTTGTCGGAGAAGTTAACACTGGCGAAAGTGTTGCCCAGAAAGCTGGGGTTAAAAAAATAACTTTAGAACTTGGTGGAAACGGCCCATTAATAGTGATGGAAGACGCCGAACTTGAAAAGGCGGTGGACGACACTGTTTTCGGATGCTACAACAACGCTGGACAAGTTTGCTGCGCAAACGAGCGAATCTTAGTGCATGAAAAAATACACGAAAAATTTGTGAAGCGAAAATCAGGGCTGCCGAGAGAGGCATAACAAAGAACATGATTTTGGAGGCAATATCACACCTTCCCAAACATATTACGATCTAAGCACTGGAACGACTATTGTTTTCAAGAAGCTGAATAAGAAGCATCTTTTGGTGGCGTACTCTAAAGAAGACAGTGAAATCAAAATCGTAACAACATTTATAACATCAGATGCTCAAGAAATAATTAGCAGAAAACTGGAAGGCAAAACATGGGTGAAACTTAGGTGAAAGTCGAATATGACAGAGAATCAGATATACTCTACATAAAATTCAAAGACGCTGAAATAGTAGACACCCAAATGTTAAGTGAAGACGCCTACATAGATCTCGACAAAGATGGAAACCTCGTTGGTATAGAAATATGGAAAGCATCCCAAAACGCCATACTCCCAATATCAAAGGACATAGCCGAAAAACTAAAGCTAATTTTAGAAAACCCAGCCTAAAGTCGATATTCTTTCATTCACTTTTTAATAGAATTTTTCATTTGATTGAAGCACTTATATAGTATTTCAATTTTATGAACCGTCTGAAAACTAAAATTATGTTATCCATCAAGCGTAAATATGTTCTTTGGGGCAAACCATCAAATGTTAGGGTTCATTGTGTCAATATGATATTCTGAATTTCTAAAATTTGCTCTTGTTTAGTCGATTACTTTTTTAACGTTGGGTTGTTTTATGCATAAGCCTTATGTATTACATTGTATTCTCTGTATTCTGGGGATAAGCATGACTGAGAAAAGCGCTGTGGTTACTGTTCGCCTGTCCAAGCGTGATTTGGAAAGGGTTGAAGCCTTAAGGGTTATTGAGGATGTTGACCGTTCCACGCTAATCAAGGAGTTTATTGAAGATGGATTGCGCAGAAGAGTTGTTGACCTTTATAGGAAGGAAAAAGTGACGGCTGGGCGCGCGGCTGAAATTTTGGGGGTTTCCTTGCGGGAGTTTCTTGAGATTTTGGAGCGGGAAGGAGTTCCGGTCAACTGGGATGCGGAAAGTATACGGGAATATTTGAAGGCGAAGTATGGAGATTAAGCCCTTTGCCCACGGTGGTTTCTGACGCTGGTCCACTTATCCATTTAGCCCAAATAAAAAAGCTACATCTTCTCAAAAAACTGTTCAAACAAGTAATAATTACCCCAAACGTGAAGCGGGAAGCCGTTGACGAAGGCATCAAACTCAGTCACCCCGACGCTCAAATCATTGGAAAAGCCATAGAAGAAGGGTGGATTAAGGTTGAGGAATTTCCAGAACGTTTGACTTCGGCTTCTAAAAGGCTGGCTGAAGATGAAAACATATCGCTAACGGATGCGGAGACGCTCATGTTGGCAAGAGAGAGAAAAGCCGAAATTTTAGTTGACGAGAAGACTCTTTCAAATCTTGCACGAATGTTTGGTCTTAAAACATGGAACACTTGGACTGTGCTGCTGGAAAGCCTAAAAACGGGCTATATTGAAGTTTCTGACATAGAATCAGCCATAAAAGAGTTAGGCGAAAAAAGGCATAAACTAAAGAAAGAACAAGCTGTGGAAATCCTTGACGCTGCAAGAAAAATAGTTTGCAAATGAGAAATTCCGAAAGGTTGACCTTTATTCCGAACCCAAAAGGTGGCGGGCCCGCGTAGGTCTAAATCCCCGTTTAAATTCCCCATATTTAAATTATTTAATAAATCGTCATGAACGATCAATTCCAAATGCCTTGATTAAGGAAAACTGAATTTGGCTACCCACGCTATGTATCGGGCTTCTTCTGCTCTTTTCTTGGGTGGGTCGTACAAGAATCCTTTTTCTGCAAGAATTTTGTTAGTTTGAGCGAAAATCCAGTGCCATGCTTCATTTAGAACCTCGTTCAATGCAACCTTGTTTCTTACAGGAGTTGTGTTACTAAGAGCTCTCTTGAGGATCGAATAATTTTGACGAATTGTCTGCGTAACTAAAGGAAGTATAATGTCCGCTATTTGTTCAACAATTTTCTTGTCGTCGTCAGCAAATATTGGGTAATTAAGCTTGAGCCTGCCTTTTTCCCGGAAGATGTAATTCATATCTTCAAGAAGGTGAACCAGATTTCGTACCCATATCTCAACATTATTTTTGGTAAGCTCCTTGGCCGAAATTGTCCCCTCAGCATTAAGCCGGAAAAGCAAAAACGCGGTATCTCGCAACATCTTTTTTGAGCATAACTGGGTAATGGTGGATAATTTTTCGGTCATCCATGATGGTGACTTAAAGAATGTCTGAACTGCTTTTGGGGAAGCTTGAAGGGTCCATAGGACATCTGGAAATGCGTATCGCATACCATGATGGTCGCCAAAACTAGTAAAAGTATACGCGTCTGATGTATCGCTGTGACTGCCCCAATACATTTTGTCATAGAGTCGTAAGGCTGTTTTTCGGTTCACTTCTTCACGCGCAAAGAGCAGATAATTTCTGTTGCCCGGCTGAGGTTTATTTCTTACGAGTAACTTCTCTCCTTCAAGAGTTTTCAAGCCTAGCCAATCTAATATAAAACACCCTAATGCAGCAAAAAGTAGTTTCTCTATCTGTACCTGCTTAGCTGCGGAGAAATCCTTCGCCAAAGAAGTAATTCTCTTAGCGTGATTACCGATGCGACCAGCTAACTCGCGTGCTATCGGTTCACTCACTCGAGCTAAAATCATCAAGTCTTCTTTCGTGAAAATCGCGAAATTTACACGATAGACATCAGATGATTCTTCCCTAATAGCATTTATTCTAGCCCAACTATTCAAAAGCTTCATAGCCTGTTTTCGACTGATTTTCAATGTAGAACACACTTTATTCATGTTCATTGGGTGTTTGTTAAGTACGTATAACAATTCAAGCCCCAACTTCTGTCTAGCGACAAAAGAGGGGTTGAATTCATCAAAGGGTCCGCTGTCACCGCACACATACATCATGAGTCTCTTCAAATGCCGTGAAGATGCTACCATTAAGCCACCCTGTTAGGAATATGAATTTTCGAATGTATAACTTTTAAGAGCTCTTGATAAACCAAATAACCGAATTTTAAGCCCAATTTACTTTTGGCGGGCCCGGTGGGATTTGAACCCACGTTCTCCGGCTCCGAAGGCCGGCGCCTTAATCCACACTGGGCTACGGGCCCATGATAAGTTAAGCCATAGCCAGAATTAATCATTATTGTTGTTTTGCTTTACCTAAATTTCTATGAGTTCTTCGTTTATCCACCATGCTTTTTTCTTGCCAGCTTTTTCTCCTGCATAGTATTTTATTATTGGTTTGCCTAGTTGTTTTCTGGAAGCCTTTTCTATTCTTCTTAGCCTATTTAGTATTAACCATCTGTTGGTTTTTAGGTATTCAGCTAGTTCTGGGGTTGTTGCGCCTTTGTAGTGCATTAGGTAGTCCATTATTTTGTGGTCTAGTTCATCTAGACAGAAAGTGTGAGGGTTTGTTTGTCCCCTTTCGTATGTGAGGAGTTCCAAGTCTGCAAGGTATTTCCTTATCTGGGAGAATTCTGCTTCAAGTTTTCCAAGTCTGCGCTCCAGTTCAAGAATTTTATCCGGTTTGGGTGTTTTTTGGAGTTTTTCTATTATGGCGTCTCTTATGAAGTTGCTTCTCTCGCCTTCCGGAACCCGCAGAACCATTTCTTTGTAGACCTCTTCTGGAATTTTTACTGAGACCACCCTTAACTCACTCATTGACATCACCGCATATTCTCATGTTTACTGTTTCCTATTTCTTTCGGAAATCTTTTAAAAGCTAAGGTCTAACCTTTAGACCAAGCGGATTAAAAGTGGTATGCCATGCCTAAAAAAACTACAATCTCCCTCATAAAATGTGACGTGGGCTCCCTAGCGGGGCACCACGTGGTTCCTAAACCCCTACTCAGCATAGGAGAGAAAAACCTTAGGAAGGCTAAGGAAAACGGTTTGATAAACAGTTATTACGTCTTTAACGTGGGCGACGACTTGCAGCTTCTCATGGTTCATGAAAAAGGTGAATCAAACCCTGAAATCCATCAGCTTGCATGGAACACTTTCCAAGAAGCCGCCAACAAAGCCTTACAGCTCAAGCTTTACGGAGCTGGACAAGACTTGCTGAAAAACGCCTTCAGCGGAACAGTCCGCGGACTTGGACCTGGAGTAGCTGGAATGGAAATTGAAGAAAGGAAATCAGACCCCATAATCGTTTTTGCTGCCGACAAAACCTCAGCTGGAAGCTTTAACCTGCCCCTTTTCCGCATATTCGCAGACCCCATGAGCACTGCTGGTCTCGTAATAGACCCTAACATGGCTGGAGGCTTCAAGTTTGAGATTGTAGACGCAAAAGAAGGAAAGAAAGTTGTCGTAAAATGCCCAGAGGAAATGTACGAGCTTATCGCTTTAATTGGCACTGTTGAACGCTACATAATCTCAAGGGTTTGGCGCGCCCGAGACGACTTAATATGCGCTTCTGGAAGCGTGACGCGGCTATCTTTAATTGCTGGAAAATACGTTGGAAAAGACGACCCCGTCATGATTGTTCGTGCACAGCATGGTTTGCCAGCTGTTGGAGAAGTTCTCGCACCTTTCATGCACAGTTATCTTGTGGCTGGGTGGATGCGGGGAAGCCACTGGGGCCCGGTGATGCCTGTTGGGTTAAAAGACGCCAGATGCACGCTTTTCGATGGACCTCCTAGAATGGTTGCGTTAGGGTTTCAAGTCTCCAACGGAGCAATAGCAAGCGACGATGATGGGAAACCAATGATAGCAGACTTATTTGCAGATCCAGCTTTCGAGCTGGCGAGGAAGGAAGCTTCGCAGTATGCTGCCATGCTTAGGCGTATGGGCGAGTTTGAACCCGCCCGCTTAAGTGTTGAGTCTATGGAATATACGACGTTGCCGCAGGTTATCGAGAAGCTTAAGGAAAGGTTTAAGCCTATTTAAGCGACGGCGACTGTTGCTTTATCTTCGCTAACTCTTCGCAGCGGCTTTTCACGGTTTCATAGAGTTTTTTCCGAAGTTCCTCTCCAGACATTTTTCGCTCTTTAATTAGTGCAGTTTTTCTTGCCAACTCGACATCGCCAAGTCCAGTGAACCATGCTTCAAAGTCTCCCCTGTATAGGTGGAACTCTATGGAGGCAATTTCGATTTTCTGGATTTTGTCACAGAAGTCTCCCAAACTTGCGGCATAAACATTCAAAGGCTTCCCGACATCTGCGTAGAAGTGGAAGGATTTTTCCGCTGGCACATACGCCAAAATCTGTTTAGCCTTGGCGCTGTCGATTGTTGGCAAACCTAGCACCTCTTTTCCCTTATCGGTTATGACGTAACATCCTTTTTCAACAGCCTTAACATAACCCATCTTAGCAAGACCAACAACATGCATCATAACAGTTGGAAAGCTAAGCCTAACCTCAGCAGCCACTTCCACTGGTTTCACGGGCTTGCTAAGCGTCCAAATGGTTTCAAGAACAAGCCTCTTTACAGGCGACAAACTCACTCCCAACATCCTCAAACATATATTGTATAGGCTGTGCTTTTCAGACTTTCGCTTCATCAAGTTGCAGTAAACGTTAAAGCATACTGTCAACTTTAATTTTAACCTTAAAAACGGACAGCGCAAACCATAACTAATGAAAAACCCAGCTTCTTACGATTCTGCAGCTACCAAAAGCAATACCATTTGAGAAATTATTTTCCGAAAAACTCCTCAAAATTTTTCATTATTTGCTCTGACACCTCCGCAATGTCTATTCGTTTAACTTCAGCTATCGCCTTAACAACCATTGGAATGAAAGCGGGGGTTGTCATCTTACCATGAAAAGGACTTTTAAAGTAGCGCACTGGTCCATCGGTTTCTGTTAAAAGGTTTGTTATCGGCACTCGCCTCACAACCTCACGTATGCCATTGGAATAGACGGTTGGTGGTCCCTCACTAATGTAGTATCCCTTTTCAACAGCCTTGGCTAATGAGCTTATTGGATTGCTGAACCAGTGAAGAAGAACCCTTTTCAGGTTATAAGAGGGCAGCATTTCCACAATTTGGGCGGTTGTTCCGCGGGAATGAACTATGACTGGCAAATCCAGCTTTTCTGCCAAATGTAGCATTTCATCAAAAACTTTTAGCTGTTTATCCCATATCTTTTCATACTTGTAGTCTAAGCCAACCTCTCCAATGGCTATCACCGCTTTGTTTCCCCGCTGTTTAAGAATAAACTCGGAAGTGTTCTGCAGTTCATCTTCTGCTAAATTGTTCACGCTCCACGGGTGGATTCCCAACGCAGCATAGACTACTCCAGCGTAGTTTTCCGCCAGTTCTAAACTCTTCATGCTAGTCTTAAGGTCCATGGAGTTAGAGACAAGCGCCACTACATCGGATTTTTTCGATTCAGAAACAATTTCATCCACTTTTCCAGCATATTCCGCGTCGGAAAGGTGTATGTGGGCGTCAACATATTTCAAAGGGTTCATTGGCTTTCACTTTGAGCATAAAACTAAAGTCTAGAAGCTTTTATAATTTCCTATATAAACTAAATATTGGTTTAGGCGTCGAATTTTGGAAGATAAAATGCAATAAACGTTAAATATTGCTTCAAATACAAAAAGAAGCTACGGAGGAGTCTTTATGGCAGATTTAGAGTTAGCAATTGCTCCCATGCATAGGCTCTGTAAAAAGGCTGGAGCTGACAGAGTAAGCGAGGCAGCTGCTAAGGAGTTAGCAAAAGCCCTAGAGGAAATCGGGATAAAAATAGCGAAGGAAGCCCTAGACTTCGCGATGCACACTGGAAGGAAAACAATAAAGGCTGAAGACATCGAGATTGCCGCGAGAAAAGTGATGGGTAGGTAACAGCTCCCACATCCTCTTCTTTCTTTTAACCCTCTTTTTAGGACTCGCAATGCATATAAGGTGCGAAGCGAAAGAATACCAGCAATAAAACTCTTAAAGGGAACGCTTATGGGTGGGAAAAAGAAACTAAGCCTAAAACAAATGGAACGCATGCAGACGCGGAAAGATGAAGAGGAGAGAAAGAAGAAAGAAAAGGAGAAAGCGTCAATCCGAGAGAAAAAGCTAGCGGGAATATTAATTCCCGATGTTAAGGGCGAAAAAATGTTGGATGAACTGAAGAAAATGCGTGTTTTAACTCCGTATGCTGTGGCGTCCCGCTTCAACATAAGGATAAGCGCAGCCAAGGATTTGCTGGAACAACTTGAAGATGATGGGCTTGTTCAACTGGTTTCTGGAAACCACGACATTAAAATTTACAGGACTGTAGGCTAAACTTAGTTTTCACATGAAATCTCCTTTCACGTTTGAGGCTGAAACTCTGTTGTCATATCCGAAAAGAGTTTACACAAAAGAGGAAGTTAAAGAAGCAAAGGAGCTTGTTAAAAAGGGTTACAAACATCGCTTAAGGGTTAAGGGAAGCCCAGATTTTAAGCAGAAGGCGAAAGCCGCCCTAAAACTTGTCAAAACAGCTGGTTACTACGATTTTCTTAGGAAATATATAAAAGGCGTGGTGGAGATTGACGGCTTTACACAGCTCCGTGAATCCGAAGCCTCCATATGGGCAAACAAATACGCGGTTGCAAATCCCGTGGATGCGGCAAGCCTTTTCGTCCAAAAGGCAAACCATATGAAGGAATATCTTGAAGGTAAACTCTATTATGGTGGGGAAGCTGAAAGGCGGTCTGTGGAGAAACGGATAGAATTTCTCGAAGCCTTGAAGAGGAAAAGCCGAAAAAGGGAAGTTAAGGAAGAATGTGAGAGGCTTTTGAAAAGCTGGAGTGAAAGCGTTTTCCTATAGCCTCTCCACCCTAATTATTGTTCCACTTTTCACTTTGCTGAAAAGCTCAAGATTCTTGTTTATCTTACCCAAAACGTTTACTGGACTGTAGGGTTGGGATTCGCCATAAAATATGCATAGGGCGCTTCCCATGGGCCAGAAGGCTACTGTGCCCTTTTCCACAGTGCTTTTTGCTTTTTCCTCGCCCATTTTGACGGGTATTTCAAAGTAGATTTCTTCTTTCCAGAGGGCTGCCCTCCCTTCGAAGGGAAGTTTCCGTACAACCATGTCCACTGTTCTTGGGGCTAAGTGACGGATAAGCTCGCCTTCAGCTTCGCCTAAACCTTCTACTGTAAATTTTATCTTTACCCTTGAGATTCCAGCTTCCTCATTTTCCATGTTTCCACACCTTTCCGAGGAAATCGTCTAAAACCTGCTCAAGAGACATGGGTCCTAACACTTTAAGTTCATACTTCACCCTTACAGTAGGCTTGTTTATAGTCATAACTCTTCTCAGGTCTACTGGGGTTCCTATTACAACGACGTCGCATGGCGTGCGGGCGATGGTTTCCTTCAGCTCTGATATTTGCCTTTCACCATAGCCTAAGGCTGGAAGCACAGCCCCCAAATGGGGGTACTTTTCGTAGGCTTCCTTTATGGAGCCTACGGCAAACGGTCTTGGATCTGCTAATTCGTTTGCGTCGAGCTGTTTAGCCACTATTGTTGCGGCTCCATAAGGCATGTTGCCATGAGTTAAGGTTGGTCCGTCCTCAATTACAAGCACACATTTTCCCCTGATAAGCTCTGGCTTGTCAGCGGTTATCGGCGATGCAGCCTCCAGAATTATAGCGTTCGGATTCACAGCTCTAATGTTTTCCTTAATACGGTTAACGTTTTCCAAGCTTGCAGTGTCCACCTTGTTTATTATAACAACGTTTGCCATACGCAGGTTAGCCTCTCCGGGATGATATCTGACTTCGTGTCCAGCTCTGTGGGGGTCAGCCACTACGATGTGTAAGTCTGGTTTGTAGAAGGGTAAATCGTTGTTTCCGCCGTCCCAGACGATTACGTCAGCCTCTTTTTCCGCTTCCCTCAAAATTTTCTCATAGTCCACTCCAGCGTAGACGACCACTCCGTTGTCTATGTGTGGCTCATATTCCTCTCGTTCCTCAATTGTGCACTCGTACATGTCAAGGTCTTCATATGTAGCGAAACGTTGACAAATCTGCCTTCGCAAGTCGCCGTAGGGCATTGGATGCCTAATAACCACAACATTTAAGCCTTTACTCTTCAAGATTTTTGCAACTTGCCTTGAAGTTTGGCTTTTCCCAGAGCCTGTTCTAACGGCGCCCACTGAAACCACTGGAACCCTAGCTTTCAGCATTGTTGTTTTTGTTCCCATAAGCCTAAAATCTGCGCCGTTCGCCAATGCTATTGAGGCTTTATGCATGACGTATTCATGGGAAACATCGCTGTAGGCGAAAACCACTTGGTCAATGTCATTTTCCCTTATCAGCCTCGCCAATTCCTCTTCCGGATAAATTGGAATGCCTTCCGGATAGTTTTTGCCCGTAAGCTCCGGCGGATAAATTCTTCCTTCAATGCCTGGAATCTGCGTTGCGGTGAAAGCCACAACCTCATAGACGTCATTATCTCGGAAATAAACATTAAAGTTGTGGAAATCCCTACCAGCAGCACCTATTATGATTACGCGAGTTTTAGCCCTTCTACAACCCGACAAATTGTTGGACGACATAACACTGAACTTCCGTTTAGACTTAAGGTTTTCTAATAATGCGTTAACGCTATAAAACCATTTTGGGCTTAACAACGATTCGAATCCATTCTACCAGAAAAGTTGACATCCATGTAAAAAACTAGAGGGCCTATCCCGTATTGGCTAATTTTCCAACCAAAAACTAGAGGAGAGGGTATCCAATTTAACAGCTCCACACAGCCTAAAATTGACAAACCGCGCAGAAAACTGGAAAATGAAATGGAGAAAAATAAAGCCGACAACAACCACCATCTTTAATTTAACTTTATCCGATCTAGCCAACCTCCAAAAAGACGACATCTACTCTTCCGCAAACACAAACAACGCAGCTGTCGCAGGTCGAGTAAAAATCAAAACTAGGGGTATGAGTGCCGAGGGCCGGGTTTGAACCGGCGACAACCCGGTCTTCAGCCGGGCGCTCTCCCAGGCTGAGCTACCTCGGCTAATTTTGGAATAACCTCGGAGATTCTTT
>JABFQN010000001.1 GCA_019685555.1 Candidatus Bathyarchaeota archaeon A05DMB-3
TTTCCTCTGGAAAAGTCAATTTTAGGGCTTCTGGCAAACCAAAATTGACTAGCCCTCCCCCTCTAGAATTTCCAACATTTATTGGTTGAAGAAAAAGCCAATACAAGCCTACCACCTCTAAGGATATATAGCTTGGAGTTCATTACACTAACCATGAATCAAACTAAAAATTAATATTTGTATTAGGTACCTGCTTCTATTAATGGAGATAAAAAGTATGAGGTATAGGGAAGTATTTGATTTAGAAAAATTTGAGCATAGAGTTAAACTGGCGAAACTTTTGCTTGATAAAACAGTAAGCTTCACTACAAAGAGTGTTGTATTGGAATTTGCTGATTAATATTTTTCATTAGTTCATCTTAGTTTCTTTTCGAGTTCAATAAACTTTTTCTTGTATTCATACATTTCCTTAATTTCTTCTGGTTGCATTAATGTTGTAACCTCACCGATTTCATGAAAAGACCCCGCAAGTAATACCTTTGCTCTTTCTTTATCTTCATGTCTAGTAACAACAAGGAATAAATCTGCACTCCATATATCATAGGCGTGCTTTAACTTTGCAAGTGCAGAGTCTAGAACTCCTTTGTCGTGAACTTCGAATACTTTTGTTGGATTTCCAACTTTAACTCGCTTCCAGACGGCATCGTACCTATATGGTCCGGCTAAATATTCTCGCTCAGCGGATTTTCCAAACATTTCACCTAGTTCAACAATCATGTTTATTAATTCTGAATGAGTTAAGAGAGTAGGTTCGAATACTGGAGGTTGCACTGGTTTCTTTTTCATTTCATTTAAAATTATCTCATAGTCAGACTCTGCAAGAGGCTTTCTAAAATTGACAGGCCCGCCACCAGTTCCATAAATGTATACTTGCGGGGCATTCTTCTTTTCGACAAATTTTAGCCTAGGAATAAGGTCCTTGTAATTTGCTTCACCAAGTTGAATTAGCTCAAGGTCTATTTGGTAAGGATATTTTTTCTTCTCTTCTTTTATTTCGTCGCTCCATATTAGTTCCTTGGTCTCATACCAGTCGCTTATCACTCGAAAAATGCCTTTAAAATGCATGGTTCCCTTGACATAGAAAATTAAAACATCACCTTTCTTTATCTGAGTTGTAATGCTTCTATTATATGTAGCCCAAACTCTCTTGATTTTCAGTATTTCCCAATTCTCTTTGGTTGCGGACCAAAGCCAATACTGCATATTAGTCTCCAATTTAATTAAGTTGATTCCTAATTAAAGTATCCTTTTTTGCCTTTATAAGATTTCTAACACTTTTTTATGTGTTTTTTGGTTTATGTTTTGTTTACGATTGTGAACGTTTGGATGCATATTGAAAGCGCCGCCGGTCGGACTTGAACCGACGACCGACTGGTTAACAGCCAGCCGCTCTACCACGCTGAGCTACGGCGGCTCACCATGCCTAAAGGTTTCAGTTTTAAAGCTGTATTTAAGTTTATTCTGTTATGTGATTCCAGCTTTTCTTGCTTTGCGTTCAATAAGCTTAACAAAAAAGGTGTATAAGCTGCGCATGGGTTTTGCATACCATTTTCCAGCAAAAGATAAGTCTATCAAATTGTCTATCCAGCGAAAGTCATGTCTTAAACATTTTATTAAAAGTTCCCGATGAAGTCTTGTCATTTGGGTTTCCTTAAACCATTGTTGGTTTTTCAATTTGCCCAAAGGAACGAAAAATAATGGCACAATTAGGCTTCTTATGTGTTTGAGGTCTTCCACAAGCTCTATGGTTTTGATTAGGTCGTTTTCGGTTTCTTCTGGAACCCCAACAATGAGGGTGCATGCTGGAACTAAGTTGTTGTCATGCATTAAGCCCATGCCAGTGCGCACAACTTCTGGCCATTCTTCTGGTTTGAAGGGATGCGCCTTCGCAGGCATCATTTTTTTCGCCAGTTCGGGTGAGCCTGTTTCGATGCCTACTTCGGTGCCCCACCATGGCTGTTTTTGCAGTATGATTTCGGCCAATTTGGAGAAAAGCTTTGGTTTTAAAGCCACGGTTGCGAGGGAGCAGTGGCTCCAGCCTATGCCGCCATCACATTTTTTTACAACAGCCTCATGCAGCATAACCAGTTTTTTGTCGTTGGGGGTGGTGTTTCGTGAACCGTAAAGCATGACGTCTTCAGCGTGGAGGCACGCATACCGCGTGTAGCCGCTTTTGAAGTTTACATCTATTTCTGCAAGGGTTTTTTCAATGGGATACCATCGCAGTGGGCGCAGGGTTACGCTGCAGAACTTGCATCCTCGGCAACATCCCCGTCCAATTTCCACTAAACCGTTAACTGAAGGATTCAAAATGTTTGGGATTTCCTCCAGCTTCGGGGTTTCTTCGACGCTTACCTCGTAGTATTTCGGCAGTTCTTCGCCATTTAAGGCTGCCCGCACAATTTTCCCAATAACCCTTTCTGCTTCGCCGTCAATTATGCAGTCAATCCCATACTCCTCAACAAAGTTTTCTCTATACTTAAACTGCCATACGCCGGAGCCGCCAACAACAATTTTTAAGCCGCGTTTTTTCGCTTTTCTAACCTCTGGCTTCTCCAAAAAACGTCGAAAATACTGTGCAAGAAAAGGCTCCTTCTTTAAAATTGCAGCAAAAGTGCTGGAGGCTGGACCAAGCCCAAAGGGGTCCATGACATGGATGCCTAAAACTTTGGCTTCATCTAAATATTTTCCAATGTGGTCAGGGTCAACTGTTAAGACCTTAAACCCTTCGCCTAAAAGTTGAGCCTCCACCTTCCTTAAACCATAGGGAGCAGCCAACGAAACACCGTTTACCGCTTTCATCGGCGGAAAGAATAGGAAACTGTAAAGCCAGTCTGGAATAACGTTTGGAGGGGCGCATGTTCCAAATCCGAGAAACTCGTTTTGATGGTAATCGCTCATTAAAGTGCGGTCTGCGGTTAATAGCACATCCGCCATAGAGTCCCCTCTAAACGCTCTTATTATAAAGATTTAAAACATTTAAATTTTGATATATTTTTCGCGAGGACTTAGCGATTATGAATGAAGCGGAAAAATAGGTTTAAGAGGCTAGCCAGTGTTGTTTGCTGCTTCGCCTTCCATTTCTTGAAGCATTCTCTGGGTTCTTGTCTCCACGAAAGCAGCGATTTTCTCTACAGTGATGGTTTCCTCTTCCCTTTGTTTTGCAAGTTTTTCCCTTACTACGCTGATTAACTTCTCGAAATTCACTGGTTTTATCAAGTAGGCGTCTGCGTCGTAGTTTAGGGCTTCAACAGCATTTTCCAAATTCGGATACCCAGTTATCATTATCTTTATCATTTTCGGCGTTGTCTCCCGAAGCTTCTTTAACAGTTGGGTTCCCTCCATGTCCGGAAGCACTATGTCTAAAAGGGCAATGTTGTAAGTTTTAATCTTAGACTTTTCTATGGCTTCTCCCCCAGAATGCGCCACGTCCACGATGTAGCCTTCGCCTTCAAGTATCAAACTTAGTGTTTTGCAAATGTCCTTGTCATCGTCAACTATTAGGATGCATGCTTTTTTCTTCAACTGGTTTTCACCTCCGTTTCTCTAAAATTTTAACTCTTGAAACCCTCCTCAAAGAGTATGCCTCTCTAACTTTTTCCACCCATTCAGAAAACACGATTGGTCCTTTTTCATTAAACTCGACACCAAATTTTTTGCATAGAACCGCCCTTTCCAAAATTGAAACAGTTCCAAGCGAGGAGACGTTATGAAAACGTGACCCCTCAAACTCTAAAACGTTCCTCAATTCATTAAAGAAAAATTCAGGGTCTTGCGGTATACTCGATAAAGGGAAGCCTTTTCTCTTTAAATATTCATAAAAAATTTTTATTGTTTTTTCTCCCAGCGAATATCGTAGCGTGTCATCAATTGCCTTCAATAGCACTTGGTCAAACTCGTCCAAACCCTTTCACCGAGCCAACGACCCTTCAGTCTTCTTTTCCAAAGCTAGGGCTGTCTAAAGCGTATTTTCGCTTAAAGTTCTCTAATTCCAGTGGAGTCAAAAAGCTTTATCAACTGGTAATCTTAACTTGAAATTCACAATTTTAACTTTTGCAATATGCAGAAAGCATTCATTTTAGAGTAAACCTTTTTACGGTTATCGGATTCTCGACTTGCATTGAAAGGGTGGTTGCTAGGTTTGGCTAGAGACCTTCGCCTTTTATTGCTGGGCGCTGCCCATTCGTTAAACCACTCGCTTTTTGCAATAACTCCTCCTCTTTTAACGGTTATTATGGCTGATTTGGGCGTTTCTAAACATGTTATAGGAACAGTTTCTATGGCGGCGTCTTTCATCTACGGTTTTGGAGCCTTGATAGGTGGTCCTCTAGGCGACAAGATTGGAGAAGCCAAAACAGTGATCCTCTTCCTTTTTTCTTCAGGATTTTCCACATTTGTAATGTTTGCGGCTGGAGCAACGGGAAGCATATACTTTTTCGCTTTAGCCCTAATTTTGATGGCTGTGGGGGCAAGCTTCTACCATCCCACGGCGAACTCGCTGATTTCTAAAGCCTTCACTGGACGCGTGTCTGAAGCCATGGGAATTCACGGTGTCGGCGGAACCCTAGGCGTGGTCTTAACCCCCACAATCGCATGGTTTATTGGCTCAGTTTTCGGTTGGCCTGTAGCCTTCGCCACTTTTGGGCTTCTCTGCGTAATCTTCGCTTTTCTTTTCATCGAGAATTTCGGGTTTAGAGATGCTGAAAACAAAAGTCGAGCGGCGGGAAGCATAATTGAAGCCTTTAGAATTCGCGAGCTTTGGCTGCTTCTAGTTTTTAACATCACCATCGGGCTTTTTATGAAGGGTGTGGAACTTTTCTTTCCAACATATCTTCAGGAAAACAGGGGTATCAAGCCCATGTGGGCTTCTGTTGCTTACACGCTTGTCTTGGCTTTTGGGGTTCCGGGACAATGGATTGGTGGAAAAACCGCTGACAAATACGGCTCTAAAAGGGTTTTAATTGCTGCATCCGCTTTTATATGCTTAAGCTTGTTTTCCCTTTTGCTTGTTCCAGTATATTTTTTGGGAATAGCAGTTTTCATAGTTCTCTACGGACTCTTCTTTTACGCCCATCAACCAGCCCTAAACGCGCTTACAGGTTTTCTTTCCCCAGAAAGCCAACGGGGCGCGGTTTATGGCATTTTCTTTTTCACATCTTTTGGCATAGGCTCTATATCCCAGTTTATTTCTGGATATTTAGCTGACATTTACGGGTTGGATATAGCCTTCTACGTGCTTACAGCCTTCGCTATCATCGCGTTGCTGCTGTCCTTTAAGCTTCCAGAGAGAAGAGAGCCAAAATAGCCTCCTCAAACATTGTTATGAAGGCATAAATAACGGTAATATTCTGTAGGCTACCCCGCCTAAGAAAAGGGCAAGAGCCACATCAACAACGGTTATTGCCAAAGCCTTTTTCCATCCCAACTCCTTTAAAAGCGCGGCAACAGTCGCCACGCATGGAATATATATCATTGTGACGAGGGCGAAAACAATCATTTGAACGGCTGAAAGCGAATTCAGTGGGATAAGCTCTGCAAGTAAAATTAGGGCTAGTTCCTTGCGGAGAACACCAAATATTAGGGGGATTCCCGCCTCTACTGGAAGCCCAAGCCATCCGTTTATGAGGGGGCTTGCGCCAGCGGTCACATAGGCTATAAAGCCTATTATGTTTAAGGCGGTTATTGTTAGGCTTCCAGCCACTATTATTGGAAAGGCTATGTAGACGAAGTCTTTTGTCCTGCTCCATGTTTTGGTTAAAACGTTCCTTAATGAGGGCTTTTTGTAGGGGGGCATTTCCATTATTAAGCCGACGGGTTCTCCTGGCAAAGCCTTGAAGGCTATTCTGCCCAGAATGAAGATTAGGATTAGGTCGAAGGCGTAAAGGGCTAGGGCTGCATGTAAACCCACAAACCTTCCCACAAGCCCCAAAATAACCACGGTTCTGGCAGCGCATGGAATTAATGTGACGGCAAAAGCAGCTAGCAAACGCTCCCGCTCTGTTTCCATGATTCTGCAGCCAATGCAGGCGGGGACACTGCAGCCATATCCTAATATAAGCGGTATGAAGGCTTTTCCATGCAAACCCATTTTATGCATTAAATTATCCATGAGAAAGGCGGCTCTCGGTAAATAGCCACTATCCTCCAATAGGGCGAGAATGATGTAGAATGGCACAATATATGGTAAAGCTATGGTTATTCCGGCAACTAATCCGCCTAAAACCCCATTGTTAATTAGGGTTGCTGCTGAGCTTGGAAGAAAATGGGCTAGAATATTTCCAATATATGATGATAAGCCTTGAAAAATGAAGTCGAGGACTTCTGATAAATAGCTGCCTCCCCAAAAAATCAGAGTGAACATGGCGGCTATGACACTTGCCAATATTGGGTAGCCGACAACCTTGTGGGTTGTTAATGCGTCAAGTTTCTGTTCTAGGCTTATCCTTGGAGGCGCCTCAACTGTTGTGGCTTCTTTGGCTATTTTGCTTGCTATGGAATATCTCTCCGAAGCCAATATTACTGGGGACGGTTCGCCATGCATTTTCTCCAGTTCCAAGGCAAACTTTTCTGCATGCTCTAAAACTTCTGCGCCGCCTTCGTAGTTTTTCAACTTCCCAGCAACATCCACGTCTCTTTCCAGAAGTTTGACGGCAATCCACTTTGCTGGATAAACCTCGCACAACTGTGGAAGGCTATGTTCAACAAATTTTTTCAACTTTTGCACTTGCTTTTCAACTTCTGCTCCAAACCTAACCTTTAAAGGTTGAAGTTTCTTTTCACCGTTCACTACAGCGATAACCGTTGTGAGGAGTTCGTTTATGCCGCTTCCGGTGATGGCGACTGTTGGAACCACTGGCACGCCTAACGCTTCTGAAAGCTTATTCACGTCTATGCGTATGCCCTTCTTAGCTGCAAAGTCCACTTGATTTAGGGCAACAACTATGGGAGCTTCAAGCTCTAAAAGCTGAAGCGTAAAGTAAAGGTTCCGTTCAAGTGCAGAAGCATCAACAACATTGATTATAATATCGGGCTTTTCAACGGCTATGTAATCCCTTGAAACAATCTCTTCAAGGGAGAAGGCTGAAAGCGAATATATGCCAGGCAAATCAATCACGCGTATGGTGTAACCCTTAAAATGCAATGTTCCTTCAGCTCTTTCTACAGTTTTGCCAGGCCAGTTTCCAACAATTTGATTTAAGCCCGTAAGCTGGTTGAATATGGCGCTTTTGCCGACGTTGGCGTTTCCAGCAAGGGCTACCCGCAACTGTTTAGTCATGGTGCTCATCCTTAATGGGCTTTACCAGCACTTTTGAGGCTACTCCAAGTCCTAGGGCAAGCGCTACTCCTCTAACTTCAATTTCAACTGGTCCGCTGAAGGAGCCTTTTCTGACGAGTTTAACTTCAACTCCTGGAGTTAATCCCATATCCGCTAGTCTTCTGACAAGTCCAAAACCGCCTAGGGCTTTAACTATGACGCCTTTCTCGCCTTCTGCCAACTCTGTTAGAGCTTTTAAGGCTCCCTCATTCTTCGGTGGTTCTCGCCTTTGAAGGCCCCTCCGTTTTCTAAACATCATTTTGGTTTCACCTCGACGCCTCTAACCCAGATGTTTTCCGCTTCCTTGTGGGTTATGGTCTGCTCCTTTCCAGCCACGCACAAAACCAGCGTCTTTTCTCTCTTTTTGACAATGTGAACTGGAACGTTGGGTTTTATTCCCTTACTGGCCAAAGCTAAGAGGGTCTCTTTTCTTTCATTAACAATTTTGGCAACGATGCATGTTTGGTTTACTGCTGCGGAGATAAGCGGAGAACATTCAACATCGCTGATTTCACCGTTTTCCGTCGGTATGGGATTCCCATGAGGGCAAAATTTTGGATATCCTAAACGTTTTTCTAAAAGTGAGAGCACATCCTCGGTTAAGGCATGCTCAAGTCTGCAAGCACTTTCGTGAACATCGCTCCACTCAGCCTCTAAGAGGTCTGTGAGAAGTCTCTCCGCAAGTCTATGCCGTCTAATAATTTGTAGGGCTAGTTTCTCTCCTTCACTTGTAAGCTTTACGCCTCTGTATGGCGTATGTTCCACTAATCCATGCCTTTCCAAATGCACAATAGTGTTTGTAATGGAGCCTGGCACAACTTTCAGTTCTTCTGCTAACTCTTTTGTTTTGGCAACTCCACTTCTTTTCTGAAGCTTGTAAATGGCCTCTACGTATTCCTCAGCCTCGCGGGATAGTTCTTGAGTCGTCAATTGGGCTTTTCTCCTAATTTACGAGCACTCGTAATTTTAACAGCAAAACACGCTATAAAACGTTTCGGAAACTCGAAAACAAACGAACCTTAAATATCATGAAAAATAAACAGAAAAGAATGTTGCAGCACTGCCAGTCCACGAAAGTGGCAAGGCTTAAACACGCATCAACCAGACGTGTGAGATGTTTCTTGAACCATCTAGGTTTAACAGAATGTTGTTTTCCTTTTTTCGCTATGTACGTAAAAATTGCGAAGTATCATTTTTATGCAGAAATATTGAAAAATATAATACAGAAATGGAAAATGCATGAGCGATTTATCAAAATTCTTTGAAAATAAGTCTGTTTAGAATGTAAATTGTTTTACGAAATTTTGTCATTCACGTTGTATAAGGATTTCTCTGCTTTCAACAATAGCTTTTGCAAGTTTTTCCCTTGCCTTTTCAGCCAGCCTCCAAACAGTGTTTCTGGAAACTTTCATTCTTGCGGCGGCTTCCTCGAAGGTTAGCTTCTCCAATTCCACAAGTTTGAGGGCTTCTATTTCTGCTGGTTCTAGAAAAATTGGCTCTGCATTTCTTTTTGGGGTTGGTTCAAACTTTTCTGGAAGATTTGTGGAGGTTATTGTCACTGGTTTTGGCGGTCTTCCCACGTTTCCATGTCTGTGGCGTCTTCGCCATTGGTGTTGAAACATATTTTATGAGATATATCACAAAATATAAATACTTGTTGATATTGGGATATATCACAAAATGAGGAAGCGAGATGAGAAGAGGCAAATGGTACTGGCCTAGAGGATGGTGGTGTCCGAGACACCCTTGGCCCCCAGCATGGGCAAGACCTCCCTATTATCTCATGGAACCAGCTGAGGAGTTAAGGGCATTACAAGACTATAGGCGGGAATTGGAAAAAGAGTTGGCAGAACTGGCTAAACGAATTGAAGAACTAAAAAAGACCGTTGAAGAAAAGAAGTGAAAATTCCATGCGTAAAAACGTGATAGTTGCTGTTGCAACCCTTGGCGAAAAGGGACTTCAAGATAGCGTTTCCCACGAATTTGGACATTCCAAAACCTTCACAATAATAGAAATTGAAGAAGGCAAAATCAAAAACGTGAAAGTTATACAAAATCCAGCCGCTTCAATCAGCCATGGCAGAGGACCCCTAATAGCGAAGAAACTGGCTGAAATGAAAGTGCAGATGGTAATTTCTGGAGAAGTTGGACCAGGAGCATCTGCAATTCTCAAGGAATTCGGCATAGCCCAAGAGGTTGCCAGCCCTGGACAAAGGTTAGAAAATGCACTTAAGGAAAAGGCGCTTCTAGGCTAAAAGCAGTTATTGACTAGTTTCGCCTATCACTTGGATTATGACGGTTCTTCTTCTTGGATGCACATCCGTTTCTACAAAGACAAGCGACTGCCATGTCCCAAACTCCACTCGGCCGTCAACAATGGGCAAGGTTTTGTCCGGCGGAAGCAAAACCGACCTAAGGTGGGAATGGGCATTTGAGGGGTGCATGTAGCCGGCGTCTTTTGGAACCAACTTTTCCAGCAAAGTCTTAATGTCATTTAATAGGCCATACTCGCTTTCAGTTAGTATGAGTATTCCGGTTGCATGGGGCGCGAAAACGTGCACAATGCCATTTTTTACGCCGGACCGTGAAACCGCCTCATGAACCTTATCAGTTAAGTCCACATATTCAATTTCGCCTTTAGTTGAAAAGCTGTAAGTGGTGTTATAAACCTTAAACTGCGTCAAAGCCCTTCGCCTCCTTTCAAGGCTATTCCAGCGTTTTCGTCATCATGATTTCGTCTATGTAGGCGCCGTTTTTGAAAAACCTTTTCGGAATTCGCCCAGTTTCAACGAACCCCACTTTCTTATAGAGGTTTATTGCGTGCTGATTATTTGCAAAAACAGATAGAGCCAGAACTTTTAACCCAACCTTTTTAGCTTGCTCCTCCAGGGTCTTCATCATTTCGGTTCCTATGCCAACACCCCTAAACCCTTTCTTTATGGCGATGCCTATAAACCCTACATGGTTGGAATAGCCAGTTCCCCTCATAATTTCAGAGTTAGCCACCAAACGTCCGTCAACCTCAGCGGCCAAACAGAAAAGTTCTCCCTTCTCTTGGCGGCTAAAAACCCTAGAAAGCCATTCAATCTCTTCTTCTCTTGAAACCTTTTCAGTTCTAATAATGTTTGCGCCTTCCTCAACAAGAGAATTAATAAAGTCCAGCAAATCATCTAAGTCCTCCCACTTAAGGGTTCTCAAAACCACTTTGCGGCCGTCTTTAGCAAAAAACTCCCTGATAACTTCTCCAGTTTTCATAGCCTAAAAATAGCCGCCAGAACCACATATACTTTTTTGACGGTTTAAAAGTGAACTTGCGTTGATGCTTTCGTATACAGTGGCTTGAACGGTAGCTCTAGAAAGTCTTGGTGAAACATAAAAACCGAAAGTAATACCATACTCACCAAGATAACCAAAACGTAAAAACAAAATCCGAACAACTCAAAAACATCGAAGATTTAGCCTACATTATATGCCACACTTTTACACACTTACACAAAATAACCCAGAAAAAAGCTTTTTACAGAGACGGAATTCAACTGCTAAAAGCATAGTGAAAGGCTTATATCATTACTTAATACCAGCTGAACCGTATACGAAAGCATCAACCAAAGTTAGGGGTTCGGGAAACCTTAGACTGGTGCGGTTCATTATTTGGATGCTTCCATTTTTTGTTGGAAAATGGTCGAAGTTTTAACGAAGTTTGGCTGCTCGGCTTGGCATGGAGATTTTCGTCGGTTTCTTTAGGAAGCCACGGTGAACTCCATGTGTTGTGTTTTAAGGCTAGGAGGGAAACCGCTTATAAGGCTTCTTTTGCAATTTTAGGCTTGAAAAAGGCTTAACGTTTTTTGTTTTAGTTTGAAGGGAGAAGCCTCTTAACTCTTCTTTAGGCTTCATTAATCTTCGACCCATTAAATTTCCTTTTAGCGTTGAAAACGGCTTTTTTCAGGTTTTTATTAAAAAATGGGGCTTTCGGCTTTCGAAAGATTTATCGCATGTTATTGGTTTTTTCATATTGTTGTTTTTGAAATAACCTCTATAATATTTCAGAGGGATGTATTTTTTGAAGGGTGTGGTGAAGGCTGCTTGGCTATTGACTATTTTGGCAATGATGTGGAGATACTGGAGAGGACAGTTAACGGTAGAAAGGTTAGGGTGAAGTGGGACTGGGGTGATTTTAAAAACACTCAAGGTTTTCCAGTAGACGACAATTTGATAAACTGGGTTATTGGGCAAGACCAAGCCTTAAACGAATGCTTCCTATGCCTAGACGAATGGGTTCACAAGCTAAAATGGCTTGAAAAGACAGAATGGTATGAAAGCTGGAGCAGCCCGGAAAAGTCGAAGCCATCAGCCAAAAACCTCATAAGTCCAGGACCATACCTCCTGCTTTTAGGCGATCCAGGCACAGGTAAGTCGCTTATTGGAAGGGCTCTTGCCGAAAAGCTAACCCAAATCTATGGCGAAAATGGCATAAAACTTTTCGACGTTTTATGTTGGAAAAATTCGGTTTTGCCAAGCCAGCCTAAAATCTCCATTCACAAGGCTGGGGAAGGAAAGAAGATACTTCAAAAGGAACAGCTAAAAGAGCTTAAGAGAAAATTTGTCACAAAGGTTGGGTTGAAAGCCCTGCAGATATTCCTAATCCTAATGGGCTTGTTTCTTATGGCTTTAGGTTTTTACTTCATGTATCAGACTTGGCAGACGTGGAATGAAAACCCCATGTTTCTAGGCGAACCCTTACAGGAATATTACAACTACAACTTTACAAATTACTTCATACAAGAAATAGTCGGTTTCGTCCCATTAACCTTCATTCCAGGTGGAAGCCTAATCTTCTTCGGCGTCTTCATATGGTGGTTTTCAAGGCTCGGCGGGTTGGGAACCCTTAAAGGTATAAGTGGAGCACAGCAAAGCGATGTCCCAAAATTAATTGTTGATAACAGTTCTGGGCATGCGCCTTTTGTGGATGCAACGGGTCATAGAAGCGCGCAACTCTTCGGCTCAATCGCTTGGGACCCATACCAGACTGGAGGGTTAGGCACTCCGGAACATCAAAGGGTTACGGCTGGCGATGTTCACAGAGCTTCCCTTGGCATTCTATATATTGACGAGATAAAGAACCTTGACCCTGAAGAGGCTATAACACTGCTGACAGTGCTTGAAGATGGGCAGTTGCCTATAACCATTAGGGGAAGGTGGCATGGCGGGGACACTGCAGCCATGGCGGTTTCAACAGAGCCAGTTCCAGCTGTAACCTTCCTTGTGGGCGCTGGAAACTTTGACAGTATAAACCAGATTCACCCAGCCTTGATGGATAGGATTTACGGTTATGGCAAAGTCGTCAGAATGAATAATGACATGCCTAACACTGTGGAGAACAGGCGGAAATATGTCCAATTTATAGCCCAAGAGGTTAAACGCTTCAATTTGATACCCTTCAGCAGAGAAGCCTGCGAAGAAATCGTCGAAGAAGGCAGAAGACGAAGCAACAAAAAAGACGCGTTAACCACACGTTTCAGACCATTAATTTCCATCATCAAGACGGCTGCAACCCTGGCCATAAACGAAAACTGCAAAATTGTCGAAAAACGGCATGTTCGCGAAGCCATAGAAAACCACTGCAAGACAATTCAGAGGCAAATATTAGAGCATGAAATGAACGAGAGAGGCAAACTTCTTGAAATAAAGCCTGAAGGCGCCAAGCTTGGGCAAATTTACGGTTTGGCTGTGGTTAGAGACCCCTACAGCGGCGAAATGACTGGCAGTGTTCTATGTGTAAAGGCTAACATGGTGAAAAGAAGCGAACTTCCAAGAAACTATCCAATTAAGGGCTACTATAAAGTCACTGGCGTGGCTAAGGGACAAAGCTTCATTGCAGACAGCATAGCAAAAGTCCGCAGCGTAATCCTCCAAAAATACGGCATAGACATAGCCCAAGACTATTTGACACACATAGACTTCGCCCAATCCTACGGCGTAGACGGGCCATCCGCAGGCGTAACAATGGCGATACTGCTCTGCTCGCTTATCGAAGGTAAACCCATAAGGCAGGATGTGGCTGTTACTGGCGAAATAAACTTAGGCGTAGGCGACACCATCCAAGTGACAGCAGTTGGAGGAGTCTACGAGAAGATTAAGGCTGCAGAAGCCTGGGGCTTCAGGAAAGTGGTTATCCCGAAAAAGAATTTTGAATATTCTATAGATATAAGGGATTATAAAATTGAGGTTGTGCCCGCCGCCACCTTAGACGATTATTTGAAAGAATGCTTAGTTGAAAAGCCTACGCTTAAAGTTCCAATTCAGACCCGTAGAAAACCCAAATTCTAGACTCTGCAATTACGAAACAGCTTTAACCACACCCTTCCATTTTAAGGTTTAGTGACGTCGCTAAATGGTTAGAGAAGTTGATAAAGAAGCTATTCGAAGATGGCGCAAAAGAGGCTTCTACAGCGAAAATGTTCTCGTAAAACTGTTGCAGAAAAACGGCTTCAACGCTGTTCGCATTCCAGTCAGCAACCCAAGCCTAAACCCATTACCAGACGTCCTAGCCAGAAAAGGCAGCCACGTCTATGCCTTTGAAGTTAAAAACGCCAAATATTACGCTTATTTTCCAAAACAGCAAATAGAGAAACTCTTCAGATTCCTAGAAGAGCTCATACCATTAGAAAACCAGTATAAACATGCAGTAGTTGCCGCTCACCTGGGCAAAAAATGGATTTTCAAAGAAATAAACTGGAGAGACTGGGAAGGGAAAAAACTTCCGGAAAAAGTAAGAATCTTAAAAAGGGATAGAGGAAACTTCAAATTAGATTAACATGCACGCGAAATAAAGCGAAACAGATAAAACCTTCCTTTCAAAATTTCAGATTTTACAAAAACGGTGAAAAGTCCATGGCAAAAATTCAAGGAATAATAGTCAATTACAGAGTTGGACCGAAAACTCAAAGGTCTAAAGAAATCATAATCCAGTTCACCCATGTCAACTCAGCCTCTGAAGCCAGCAGGCTTATTGGACGAAAAGTGGCTTGGAAAAACGGTGAAAACAAGATAGTTGGAAAAATCGTGGATTTACATGGCAGGAAAGGACTAGTTAGAGCCAGATTTAGAAGGGGATTGCCTGGACAAGCCATAGGAACCACTGTTGAATTAATTGGGTAAGTTTAGAGTTTAGCGTTTAGAAACTCGTTTCAAATTCTTTTCCGGATAAACGAAGCTATGCAACAACCTTCTTATTTTCATCCACCCTACAGATTCATCCGTTTTACACATTTAATCAATCAATCAGAATTTAAAAATTTTTCAAAATAAAATGTTTTTAATCAAAAACCGTCCTTAGCTGAGATCCATTTTTATGCTTTTTATCGTTTTGACAATATTTTTACTTTTTTAATATTAAAAGTAAGCAGATAAATGCTAAAAATGACACAGTTTTAGAACTTTATTTAAAAGCTTTTCTCAATTTCACAAAAATCGTCAGATCGTTAAGGCGTTTCGCAAATTCGGAATGGAAAGCGTAATAAGTTATAAGCCGTTTGAAAATTCGGAAGTGGAGGAAGCGAAACTGAAAGGAAAAGTTATTGGAATATTGGGTGGCATGGGACCGGAGGCTACTGCTGAACTTTTCTTCAGAATTATTAAAGAAACTCCAGCTGAGAGCGACCAAGACCACCCTAGAATAATTGTTGACAATAACCCGAAAATACCGGATAGAACAGCGGCAATACTTGGCGAAGGAGAAAATCCTTTACCAGAAATGGTTAAAACAGCTAAAAACCTGGAGAGGGCGGGAGCGGACTTTATAGTGATGCCTTGCGTCACCGCCCACTACTATTATAATGATTTAAGAAAAGGTGTAAAAATTCCTGTTTTGAACATGATTGAGCTAACTGCACAAACCATAAGAGAGGGGTTCCCAAACGTTAAGAAGGTAGGCTTTTTAGGAACAACTGGAACTGTTAAAACCAAAATTTTTGACAACCCATTGAATAGGGTTGGCGTAAAAGCGGTTTATCCGTCTGATGAAAACCAAAAAAGGGTCATGGAGGCAATCTACACTTACATAAAGGCTGGAAAAATTTTAGAGGGGAGAAAAATTGTGATTGAAGAGGCTAACCATTTAATTGATTTGGGCGCCGACGCTATAATCTGCGGATGCACAGAAATATCCCTAGTCTTGAAGGATGGAGATATAGCTAAACCGGTAATTGATCCTCTGCAAATCCTTGCCCGCAATGCTGTGATGATTGCCTTGGGGAGGGTTCCTATTCCAAAAGTCTAGGGAATATGTGCGCTATTTAAATAAGACAGCATAAAACCTTATACTAAATCTGAAATGGAAATTGGAGGAAACAGAAACGTTTGAAGGTTACGCCTCAAAAACTCCGAAATCCAAAGCCTTACACGAACGCGCCAAAAAGGTTTTGCCAGCAGGCGTTTCATATTCGATAAGGTACTTTGAACCTTACCCCTTCTACACAGCTAAAGCGAAAGGAAGCAAACTTTACGACGTTGACGGAAACGAGTATATTGACTTTTGGCTTGGACACACAGCTCTTATCCTTGGGCACAGTCCATCAGCTGTTATTAAAGCTGTCAAAAAACAAATTGAAAAAGGGACCCACTACGGCACGGCTCACGAGCTTGAAATAGCCTTAGCAGAGCAAGTTGCAAAAATGATTCCAACAGCTGAAATGATTCGGTTCACCAATTCTGGAACAGAAGCCAACATGTATGCTGTACGCCTTGCCCGCGCATACACTGGAAGAAATAAAATAGCAAAGTTTGAAAGCGGATGGCATGGGGGCTATGACGCGCTTCACGTTGCCGTGAAACCTCCATATGACATGCCAGAGTCCGCTGGCTTAACACCTGGCGCATTACAAGACACTTTGATTTTACCCTTCAACAATCTTGAAGGCGTCAAAGAAAAGCTGGAAGGCATTGAAAAGAAAACTGCCGCAATAATCATCGAACCAGTGCTAGGCGTGGGTGGAGCCATTCCAGCGGAAAAAGAGTTTTTAAAGGGAATTAGGGAGTTTTGCGACGAAAACGGAATCCTACTAATTGTTGATGAGGTAATTACTGGTTTTCGTTTGGCTCCGGGTGGAGTGCAGCAGTATTTTGGCGTAAAACCAGACATAACAGTTCTTGGAAAAATCTTGGGTGGAGGCTTCCCCATAGGCGCCTTCTGCGGACCAGCAGAAATCATGGAAAAAGTTGACCATCTCCGCTATCAAAGACCCCAATTCTCCTTCCACGGCGGAACATTCACAGCGAACCCTATCACAATGACGGCTGGCTTGACAACGCTGAAAATTCTGGAAGATGGCCGATTAATAAATAGGCTGAATAGGCTGGGAGACAAAATAAGGGAAGAGTTGAAAGAGATTTTCGAGGCTAGCGGCGTGGGTGTGCAGGTTACTGGAACAGGCTCCTTGTTTGATGTTCACTTTACAAAGGAGGAGGTTAAAGAACCCGGAGCCACTTTTAGGGCTGACAGGAAAAAGCTTGCAGAATACCACTTAAGACTGATTGAAAACGGTGTTTTCTTTTTGCCAACCCATAACGGTGCTTTAAGCACAGCCCACACTAAAACTGACATCCAAAAACTGTTTTCAGAAACGGAAAAGTTTGCTAAAAGCTTGAAGTAAAGCCTCTGCCTCTCTTACTTTTCTCTGGATTTAGCATTAACTCAGCCCTTTTCAAGTCTAATGGCGTGTTAATGTTGAAAAACATTTTAAGCTCTGGATCCAGCTGTTGAAAAACAAGAGTGGAAACGTAACGTATTCGCCGCAGCCTCTCAATCATGGAACGCATGTCAAGCCTTCCTTTTTTTAAAGCATTTTCAGCAGCCTCTAAAGCTGGTTTCACTTGGTAAACTGCGTGTAAAGGCTCTACGTAGCCGTTAGGCCAGCGGGGAATAACCGCATTCTTCCCAACACAAAGGTCTAAGAGAAGTGAAAGGGCATACCTTGAAACCAGTGGAGCATCGCAGGGAAGGAGAAGGGCATATTCGCCAACCGCGATTTCAAATCCTGTTAAAGCGCCTACAAGGGGGCTCTGCAAACTGCTTTTGTCAACGACAACTTTAACATTTACACTTAAAACCTTAGCGAATTTTTCAGCCTGCTCCTTCGAGCTTACAACAACTATTTCCTCTTCAACAATACCGCTTACAGCGTCTAAGACATGCCTTATAAGCGGTTTATTCACTAACGGAACCAATCCTTTGTCTGAGCCGAATCTTTTGGAAAAACCTCCAGCCAATATTATTGCCGACTTATCCAAGGATTAACTCTTTCCTTCAAAGCTTATTGTCGCGCATGAAAGCTTTCAATATTCTATTTAGACTTTACCAGAGATGACAATGCCTCCGCAATTATAAACAAGCCTATAAGCACAAGGATTGTCTGCCAAAGGGGCAATGCGTAACCCATTAAAGCGGTTCCTCCGAAAATAAGAGCGATTACCCCAATGAATAGACTGAACTTGCTTAGCCTCAACCCAAAACCCGTCCTAGCGACATTTAAGCCTATTAGAATTAGCCCAACTCCTAAGGCGACGTAAGCTTCCATGGAAACACCATAATATTCGCTTGCAATCCAGCTTAATCCAATCCAGACGAAAAACACGCCCCAAGCCAGAGAAGTTAAAGCCACACTCTTGTTCAAACCAGCCACCGTCTAACAGTTCGCTTTAAAATCATATAAAATTAACTGTAAACATCTCGTGTAACCCGCGGATATTTCGTGGACGGAATATCCAATATACAAATAGCCGCGCCAAAATGTGTAGAGGAGCAGCCTATGAATTCTGAAATTAAGGAACTAAACCGGATAATATGCAGACAATGCGACGAAAAAGACTATGAAAAATGCAAAAGCTGCCGGGTTTACCAGTTGGTAAACAAGATAATGGCGCAGTAAGCCATCTAGTTAAAGTTTATCCATTTTGGCTGCAACTTCAGCTAATATGCGTGTGAAGGGGTGCTCCGGCTTGTCGTGGACAAAAATTATTTTTCCCTCAGCTCTTGAAACGTCGCAGAAGCATGGAATAACCCCCAAGAGAGGAACCTCGTATGTGTCTTTTACCATTGCTTGCAGCTTATCCCTTCCACTTCTCAAGGCATCATCGTACAAAACCTTGTTTAACACTATTTCGGTTTTCTTTTCAAAAAGGTCGTAGAGGTCCCGTAGCATCCGCCTTGTTCCTTCGACATCTGAATTGTCAAGGGTTGTAGCCACAATTACAATGTCGGCGCTTACGATGGCATTTATCGAAGAGTATTGCAGTCCGGGGCTTGTGTCAAAGATTACGTAGTCAAAGCCCTTAGCGTTCAATAAGGAGTTTCTGAGGGAAAGCAGTCTTCCAAGAGCGCGCATTTCCCATTTCCTATCCTTTGAAGACATGTCCCTTATGGCTTCCACTGAAGGGTTAGCCAGCCCCACAAAAAACTTTCCTTGGTTGGCTATTCGGTCGCTTAAATCTATCAAGGCCTTGTCTATTTCGCATACTCCGTTGAGGTAATCGTTAAGCCAATATTCCGCCTTGTCAATTTTTAACAGTGTGGAGAGGCTTGGCGCCCTAAAATCCAAATCTAGGAGGCACACTTTTTTACCGTGCTTAGCTAGGGTTACGGCTAAGTTTGTTGAAATGAGGGTTTTTCCCGTTCCACCCTTGTAAGAGTGAACTGCCACCATTTTGCCCATGGCCTTTTCACCCCTGCCCTTCTTTCTCTATGTAGAAGTAGGCTTTTCGCCCTTGTCTCTCCTTTTTGAGGTATCCCATAATAACCAGCTGGTTTAGATAGGCGCTTTCCACAGCCCTTGCCCTACGGGTTTGCTGGGCAACTTCGTCGGCTGTGGCGCGGCCAAGCCTACAGACGGTCATGGCTGTTTTTCTAAGGTGGTCTGGCATGGAGAGAAGCGTCATAACATCCAATGGGGCTTCTGAAGGAATTGGCTGAACATCTCGTCTTCCATGCTTCTGCAGTTCAATCATAACTTCCATTTTCTCGTTTAACCTTTCAAGGTTTTCCCTTATTTTTTCAAGTATTTGAAGGGGCTTCTTTCCAAGAACCTCCTTGTCTGCCAATGCCTTTTCCCCTGTTGTGTTTTACGTGTGTACATATGGTAGTGGGGAAAGGTGTTTATTAAGTCTTACGAAACAGTTATAATGATTCATAAACAGATATAGACTTACTTAAAAACTAAAATCTGGATGGAAAATCAGTCTTAGCTAAAAGCACTCCGAAAAACATTACAGCCAACATCATGAATATGAATAGGAAACTTGCATATTGAGATGCTGATGTTGCTGAGGCTATCATTTGTTCAAACATTGTTACTCAAAATGGAAATGGATGTTTTAGAATAAAAGGAGTGTTTCAATGTCGAAAATATTACGAAACGGGGAACCTTATGTGTACCGCTGGCTCTTAATAAGGCACTGGAGCTCTGTTTCTTGCCTCTTCGATTATTGGCAGAACCTGTTTCAACTCTCTGAAGTGTTTTAGAACTGTTATGCCCCTCTGGGTTATGGCGTAAACAACCCGCCTTTTGCCAACGGTTCTCTCTTCGACAAGGTTCTGTTTAATTAGAAAGTCAAGGTATTCCTTCAGCACGCTGCAGTTCACATTAGCCTTATACATGATATGGGTCAGCTTTAATGGGCCCCTATGGGCTAGCACCTTAAGGATGTCGATATACATTTCAAGCTTGGATCGTCTCATCATCCAAACCTCTTTGCCATATTTTCCTCAATTTTATATAAAGCTTTTATGGATTCAAATTACGTCTTTTTCCTCTTTAGTCTCCATTAGTAGCCCCTTTTCGCTTGTACGCGTTTTAACACGTTTATTCTATTCTGAAATGCTGTGACAAGGTCGTCTAGTAATATTTTTTGAAAATCTGTCGACAAACCCTTAAGATTTTCCTTGAAAACTTCAGCCATCTTCGCTTTTATTTTCCTTCTCTGCTGAAGGGTAATTTCATACTTCAAGGAATTTCCTCCAATTCACGAGACAAAATAAGCCAAGCATACTTAACTAACTTATGAACCCAAAATCTAGATTCAAAATCCACATTTTTAGCGTAGAAAAACTGCTGTACAGTCCGCCCAAAACGGGAAGGTTAATTTTGTGTCTGCTGGCTACTGTTAAATTTGATAGCCCCTATCTAGTTTTCCAGCAGGCTTAAAAGGGAAAGGCTTGTGCACGCTCATGTCATATTATGTAAAGGTGCATTGAATGCGTGTGGAAACCTTTTTCAGGGATTTTTATGCTCTTGGCTGGGTTAAGCCCTTTCAATGGATAATCATGAACCAGTATCCTTGTGCCTTTTGAGCATTCTAGGGTAATCTTTTCTGAGAGTCTATCAATTATCGTGGGGAAAGGATACACGTATATTACGTTAAACCTTGACAGGTCAACCGTGAAAAGGTCAGCGCTAACCACGTCCACCATAAAACTCACCCCGAAAGTTTTCGCATTTCTGCGGGCAAGCAAGGCCAAGGATGAATTAATTTCAAAGCCTACGCAGTAAGTTCCAAACTTTTCCGCTGCCCGCACCAACACTGTTCCATCTCCACAGCCGAGGTCGGCGAAGATTTCTCCAGGCTTAACTTCAACCATGTTTAGGGCTGCATCCACCACACTAAGCGGGCTTGGAAGATACGGAAACTCCAAAAGCCTCCTAACAAACGCAGCCTCAAAGTTGCCGCTCATTTCTAAAATGGATATGTGAAACTTTTTATTTTTCAACTTTCCCTTATCTTATTGCCGGATGATGAGAAGGCATTAGGTTGACAAAATGGATGAAATCTCAGAGTTACTCGGACGGCGCTGGATGAGAAACTTTTAAGATTTAAGGAAGACTGACAAACACTTAAGCAAACTAAACATAGTAGAAAAGTTTACAGAAGACATCTTGCCGTTAAGAGACACTAACAGTACAAACTGCTGAATATTCTTTTTAATGATTATGTTGTGTAAGGTGCTTCTTATTTATTATTCATCATTTAACCATAGGATATAGAACTTCCATTTCGATAAGCATATTTGACAATTATTTACGACGCATTATGCCCTTAGAGGAAGCATGAAAAACCTTTTTCATGCAATTTTGCTGACCAAGCTTAGCGATGTGCCGGATAAGAGTAATGTTCCACCTACAAAACTGAGGTAGGCGCCATAAAGAGCTTTATATGAGTAATCTGGTCTATACGGGACCAGTGCTCCCGGATATACTATCCAAATTAACGGAGAAATTGTTATTACTATTTCACTAATAGCTGCAAAAGTGAGTAAGTGCTTTTGATTTTTTACCCTATAGAGTATATGAAATAGTCCCGTAATACATATTCCCACAAACATAACTTGACCTAATAGGAGCTGGATTCCGAGCATAACATAGGAATCCGCCCTTATGGGTATTAAATTTCGCTCTCCCCACGGGAGGAACACTCCTAACATGCACATAATGAATCCAACAAGATTTACGAAAGTCATTTTTTTAAATATCAGCACCCCAATGGTGAATTGTTTAAGAACCAGATAAAAAACTTGCCATTGGAGCAACCTGTACAGAAATTAGAACACCGATATATATATCAAAAATCTCAACTATTCTATTTTGAGGGTGTGTAAATGAAAGAGAAAATGGTTTCAATGCTTTTAATTGGGTTTCTGACAGCGTTAATATTCAGTTGCAGTGTCGTCTATGCAATTCCCAGTATTAATGCAAAGGTTATGACGTTAAAATTCTTAGAAGATGTCGTTGGAGTTAATATGGCGAACTATCAGGTAGTCTCTTTCAATGCTTCTACTGCAAGAATGCCAGATTCACCACACTATCAAACCAACATCAAAGTTATGATCTCTAATGCTACCAACCAATTGGAGGCTTTAATAACATTAGTGGACGCAAAAATGTGGACGTACAGCTTGCAAGGCGAATTCAGAAATAGCAATTTAACTCTTTGGGACCGCCTAAAAGTAGCATATAAAAGCCTCGCATCATACCAAAAGTTTGTCGGTACATTAGATTATAACAGAATGCTTGGAGTGCTTTCAACAGCCATGGAAACAAAAAATCAACAGATTGAAGATGAGGAATTTGCCTTAAATATCCAGTATACAGAGAACTGTTCCACATTATATGATTATATGGAGAGTACTGTTATCCGTTTCGCCCGCAAAGTAAATGGTTACAAGTTACCCGGCGACTACTTTGTGATGAGCTTTTCTAAAGACGGATGGTTAACTCGTATTGTTGATAATACAATTTTTTACGTTGCCACCACAGTTGTCAACGTCTCAATGGAGCAAGCGATAAGCAAAGCATTGCCATACGCCGAAACATATGCTCGTTCACATGGACAAAAAGTAAATGCCGTTAACGCCACATTTGAATTTACAAGAGATATAGGTTGTGTTCGCGGGGATAACTTCGCAATATATCCTCAATGGAAGGTGTGGATTACATTTGACAAAGCAAATGAGGAAAACGTATTCGGATATGCTGTGATGATTTGGGCGGATAACGGAGAAGTCTACCATCATGGTCCACAGGGATACCGCAATCCCCCCGCATCTGAAAGCGTGGATTCACATTTGTTGTGGCTCGTGGCGGTCACGGCCATAATATTTCCAGTCTCAGTTGCATACATGGTTAGAGCGCGGAGGAGGAAACGATGAATGCGTATCTGAAAGACTTTACAACATCGCTTATCATTTCGTTACTCTACCTATTAATGCTGGCACCAGCATCCTTTGCAAAATCTTCTACGGTGTTAGGCCCAGCCTGTTTCACCGGTGAGGAAGGAGTGCTAGACCAGAGCTTGGTAAATACTATAGCAAGCTATTCATCCATAGCTGGGTATAGCACCTACAACTGGTACGGGACTCAAACAACTGCGGGTAACATATACCTGGCAGCCTTCGGTAATGGCCACGCATATTCGATAACTTTCTACACTGGTCATGGATGGCTTGAAAGCTGGATACATTTTTGGGGTTGGCTTGGCAGTGGCACTGGCATTCTCAATATGTTATAAATGCAAACGACACTTCCATGGTTTTTGATTGTGACATTTATGAGCATTCGTACTGCCAGAATGTAAAGTTCGCGTTTTTATACGCATGTCACTCGGGTGATGTAATCGGAAGCATGATTGAATATCCCTGCGGAGAAGTGAAGGCCCAAGGAATGCCTCTTGCGTGGCTGCATACTAACCAGTTAAGTAGCGACGGGTACGCAAGCCCTGATAACACAGGACGTGCTTTTATTGGATTTCAAGGGGTTGGTCCATACCTTTCTTACGACGGTTTAGGAGCGGCAAATATGGGTTATAATTTCGTTAGATACTTCTACTACGCCGCAATTTATCGAGGATACTATTATTCTATTAAAGGTGCCCTTGATTATGCTGCTCAACTGGTTTGGGGTACAAACTTCGGGAGTTGTGTTCTATATACCGGATACACAATTGGAGGTTATAACGGAAAGCTGGTGGTTTATGGGGACGGAAACATGCATATAAGCGACTACGCTGGAGGTGGAGGTGGTTGCCCACTTCTCTATGTTTACAATGGCGACGAGTACTTTTACGAAGGTTTGCTTGACATACATAATCCCTATGGTATCGACGTCGTCCGAAACCACACTTTGATAGCAACTCCTGAACCTATTAAGAACGCATACATGCTCCGCCTGGTGGAACATCCACTAACATAGACCAAGTTAAGCTATTCGCCATACTGGAAGATGGAAAAGTAATCGAATTGCCACTTATCTCAGCCATTCATAATAGATACGGCAACGTACTGCCAAAACTATTATTCAGCGACGACGTAAAAACGGATATAGATGCGAACGAGGCGATAAATCTCAAATTCCGTGCCTTGCCACCAGTTTACAAAGTCGCAAGTTTTCTCTTTAAAATAGAAGGCAACAATAGGATTACAAAAGTGTAAAGAGAAACACAAAATCCCCTTCTTTTTATTTTGAGTTTTCTTCAGCAGAATGTTAAGTAACGTCCAAAATTTTTAAATCAAATCACTGAAATTTTCAAAGCAACAACATTCGTGAAATACTGAAAAAGCAAGTATTCCAAAAAGCCATCAAAGCCATTTAATGTATGGGAAAATAGACGAATGCCACAAGACTCATTTCCACATGAAAAATTCTCTAAACTAACGAAATACATTTTTTAATAATCGCTTTTCCTATTACCTAATTCTGTTAGTAACGTTTAATAGAATTTTATAGGTATAGAGCCTCCTTAAATTGAAGTTGACTGTAAATGTGGCTGCGCAAGGCTGTTAGGTTATTGTTAGCTGTTCGATTTCTCGCGGATAATATGTGATGAGTTCGCAGCCTTCTTTTGTTACTAATACAGTGTCGGAGTGGCGGAACCCCGCAAATCCAACTTCGTATATGCCTGGTTCGCAGCTTACCACCATTCCAGCTTTTAGCTTTTCCTTGTTTCCCATGTCAAGCCATGGAGGCTCGTGTCCCTCTAAGCCTAATCCATGCCCCGTATGATGTTTAACCAAGTGGCTTAGCCCGGCTTTTTTGAAAACAGCCGATGAAGCCTTGTCGACTTCGCTGCATTCCACGCCTTCCTTTATTTTTTGAATGGCTGCTTCTTGGGCTTTTGTCATTGTTTCAAAGTAGCGTTTCTGTTTGGCTGATGGCTTGCCAACAATCATGGTGCGTTCAAGCTCGCAGCTGTATCCGCCTATTTCAACGCCAGCCTCGGCTATTACGACGTCGCCACTTTTGATTTTGCGTTTTGTTCCAATGGCGTGAGGTATGGCGCTTATCTCGCCAATTTGCCCCCTAAACCCTGCGGAAACTGGAAAAATGTTTCTTAACGGCTCGAAGTCGACGCCTAAAGTCTTCTTCATTATACTGGATGCGTCCAGCGATGCCGCCAAGGCTACTTCCACATCCCAAGCGCCTTCCGTGGTGTATTCTTGCAGCAGCGCCACAGCCAAGTTCGCCCATTTTGCGCTTTCCCTTATCAAGGCGACTTCAGCAGGCGACTTGACCAAACGCATTTTCGGCACAAGGTCAGCCATATCCACAAATTTTGCTTCCGGCAGTTTCCGCGTTATAGGCGGCCCTTGGTATCCCCACATGCCAGCGGCTCCAGCCTTGTTGTCTATGCCAATGCGCTTTTTCGTCAGTCCCATTTCTTTGAGGAATTCTGCGAAATGCTCTATGGGATGCTTTTCGCCTGGATAGTCCAAGTAGGTTTTAACCTCTTCAATAAGCCTTGTTTTCAATGGGACATGGTCCTTTTCCAGCAGAGGCCCCATGAAAGTTGTTTTTCCATCTAACGGAATAACCAGCGCTGCTGGTCTTTCGGTGGATATGAAGGAGTAGCCCGTCAAATAGAAGATGCTTGTGGCGTTTGTCAAATATAAAGCGTCAAGCCTTCTTCGCCCTAAAACTTTTTTGACGGCTTCTATGCGTCTTCCATATTCTTTTTCGCTTATGATAAGCTCCATAACAGTTCCCCTCTTTAAAGACTGATATTTTCTGTTGATGCTGTTAAATGCTTTTCCAAAAAAGGGTTAGGCTTTTTAAAGCTCAGCCCATAAAAGGATAGTCTGGCGGTAAAATTTGGCAAAATCCCCAAAGGAGTTTAACCAAACAGTTTTGGAATCCATGCTGAAGGGAAAAACATTGATTGTTTATTGGTATCTTCTTCAACAGCCAAGCCGCAGCGTCGGCGTCCGCGAGGTTCAAAGAGCCCTAAACCTTTCCAGCCCAAGCATAGCGGTTCACCACCTTGAAAAACTGGAGGAGTTAGGGCTTGTCAAGAAAAGGCCGACGGGCGAATATGTGCTGGAGGAAGAGGTGAAAATTGGAATTTTAAGGTTTTTCACCCGCATGGGCCGTTTTATGGTCCCCCGCTACCTCTTCTACTCGGTTCTTTTTACAACGATGCTGACAACTTACACCACCCTATGCATTTTGGGTCATGTGGGGCCGAACTTTTACGCCATCATGTTTGGACTTATCGCCGCGTTAGCCTTCTGGATTGAAACAATCCGCGTTTGGAGGGCAAAACCCATTTGAAGAAGCCTTTCAGAATTGTTCTAAAATCTAGATTTAAAAGGCTGGAAAACCATAACAGCCACAGAGGCGAAGTTCCTTGAAAAAGGGTTTGGTTTACTCTTTGATGGCAGCGGTTCTCGGAGTGTTGGTAGTGGTGGTTCCGCTTTTCCTTATGCCAATCGCTGACATGGAACATTATGGAACGGAATTTGAACCTCTAGCCCTTTCGGAAAGGATGAGAAACCTTGAAACCCTTTACGGTCTTGGCAAGGCTTCAACGCAGGGCTATTTCGCTGGCCTATCAATCTTTATAATCGGCTTCGCAGCCGCTGTGGTTGTCTATCTCCTTGTTAAGGCTAGATTTTCAAGTTAGAACTGTTCCAGTTTTGGTACAATGATGTTCTAAACCATAGCATTATAGATGTATCATCGCAATATTTTCTTGGTGAGATTTATGGTGGTTAAGAGGAAAGAGATGGTTGCAGCAGTCATCCTCGGCGCTGTTCTTATTTCGCTCATTTACTATTCAAGTATAGCGAACAAACCTCACGAGTCATTTTATGGGGAAGGCAGCCTTTTAGAGTGGGCTTTAATGCCGAAAAGCTATAGCGGCTCCGTTCAATCCCAGCTCTCTCAAATAATAACTGAAACCATAGAGGGCGAACTGGAAAAGGGAGCCTTTGAAAACGTCGTCAACAGCCTTGTAGCTCTGACAGAGCATAAGGGAGGGTATGTCAAATCTTTACGCATGACCTACGTTGACGGCGCATGGAGTGGTCAACTGATCTGCAAACTACTTCCAGAAAACGTGACATCCTTCACATTCAAGGTTAGAGAAATAATTGACGCAAACGGCACGGTTACATACATAAACATAAGCATAGAAGAAGTGGAGGAGCCCCAACAGCAGCCTCAAGAACCCATTCACTCAACAATTTACATAAACTTGAAGGAGAAAAAGCCGCAAGGCGGAAATGTAATTCCAGCGTCTTTGGCACCCGTTGTTGAAATTCTTTCAAAGGGATTGATTTTGATTGCTCAAGGCGTGTTGATAGGCGTGCCCATATGTTTCGCTTCGCTTGGCGTGGTTCTGCTTGTGAATAGGGGCTTACTGCCCATTTGGAAAAGTTTGTTGAAGAAGCCAAAAGTGGCTGCTGCAGCTTCCGCTGAATAAGCATTAAACTTCGGATTCTTTTGCCGAGTTTATGCATAACTGAAGAAACTTGTTTAGGCTTAACCCAAATTCAACGCACCGTGCTATGTTGCTTTTATGCCATGATGTAGTTTTTGACGCCTTTGTTATTTCCGCTTGAAAAGTTTTAACAGTTAACTCTTTTTTGGCTTTCATGATTTTTTCTATTATAACGACTGCGGAATCCGTGGCTATCAGTGCCTTGTCAAGCTTGCTTTTGGGTTTAACTCCAGTCCTATAATCGTGCGCCTTTATCGCATAAACTGCCTTCTCTGGAAGTCTTTCCTTCAGCTTTTCCGCAGTAACAATGCCATGCTTTTGCATATCTCCTTTAACTTCATCATAATCGAGGTCATGGAGCAAACCAACAATTTTCCAAAGCCATATGTCCTCTTTTAGTTCCTTAGCCATTTCAGCCATAATAGCGGAAACTAGCAGGGCGTGAGCGTATTTGCTGGTGCTTTTGATAAGCTGTATGGCTTCCTCTTCAGACATCATTGTTGGCTATTCCTTTTGGTTCCTTCTTTTCTGCTGGTGGTGGTTTTAACGCTTTTCTTGCAAAGGTTATGTAGCCTGTGTGTGCTGTCATAAGCGTCTGAGGTCTTGTTTTGCCTTTTTCTGTTTGCATTCCCCGCATCAGACATTCGACAGTTTCTATGTCTATGAAGCCATTTTCCTTCAAGGCTTCCACGGTTTTAACCACTTGGTCTATGGTTGGGCTGAAGGAAACCAATGTTCCACAAGGCTTCAACGCCTTATAAGCGTGGAGGGTGACAAGCCACGGTGTCGCCATATCCAATATGACGGCGTCCAAGTTGTTTTCGTCTATGCCAGCCGTAACATCCTTGTTTTTAAGCTTCACGTAGTCCATTAAGCCAGCCCGCTTAATGTTTTTCTCCGCAGTTTCAAGGAATTCGCTTCTAACTTCGTAGCTGTAGACGCGGCCGTTTGGCCTAACATAGTGAGCTAGGGCTGTGGTTAAGGCTCCTGTCCCTGTTCCGGCTTCGGCGACGCGGCTGCCCGGGCCTATTCCGCTGAAGATTATTATTAGGGCTATGTCTTTTGGGTACATTATCTGGGTTCTTCTAACGCTTTTCATTATATAATCGCGGAGCAAGGGTTTAAGAACCGTGAACTGGACGCCGAGGCTGCTTGTGACGGTTGAGCCGTATTCTTTGCCGATTATGTCGTCGATTTTTATGAAGCCCTTATGTGTGTGAAAGGTTTTTCCAGCCTCAACTTTGACGAGGTATGTTCTCCTCTGGTCCAAGTATAGAAGTATGTATTCGCCTTCCACAATTTTTTGGCTTAACAAGGCTTTTCACTGCACCGCCTTTAAGGCGTGTACTTGAAGGGGTGTTTAGCGCGATCCTTGTTTTCTATAAGCTCGTCTATGGAGGGTCTTCCTTCTATAGCTTTTCTTATGGCGTGGCGCATAGCCTTATAATTGTTTATGTAAACGCGCTGTCGGTCCACAGCCGATGGGTGAACAAAAACATTTGCAATTATTATCAAGTCTTCTGCGGCGTCTTTTGGTATTGTGCCGTCTGCCACGCTGTCCGCCACGGCTTTGGCTACAGCTGTTTGGGCTGGTCCATAAACTAGGCTGGCTTGGCGCATGCTGGTTATCGTAACTGTTGGAACGATTAGCGTTATGGGTTTAATCGCCAAATTCGGTTCCAATATGGCTAATAACGGCTCATGTCCCGGCGTTGGAGCAGCCTTAGCTTTGGCGAAAGCTGCGCCCACTGGGCCGTCTTTTCTGCCTATCACAAGGTCTATGTGGGCTACCTCTGCGCCTGTTCCAGCCAAAGCTTCGCCTATGCGGAGGTTAAAGTCTTTTATAATTTCGGGGGTTATGTCAACAGCCATAAAACGTTGTTCTAGGGGCTTCTCTGTAATCTCGAAGGTTACGGGTTTTGGCTCTATTTTTCCAATTTTTTCAAGGTCTAAGCGGAGCTCCTCCCTAGCCTCGTAGGTTAGTTCCCCGCCGATGCTTAGCGGCAGCCTAACTGGGCCTACTTTGATTTTCATCATGTTTAGAGCTGCTTTTGCGCCGACGGGTCCGCTTCCAGCAATTATGCGGGCTATTTTCTGAACCTTGTATTGAAGTTCTCTAGCCTTTTGCAGCTCGCCGTTCTTTATGCAATTATATATTTGAACCCAGATGTCAGGTATAACGTTGGCGCTGGCAAGTATGGCGCCGGAGCAGCCCGCTGCCAGTGCTGCCACAACCACTTCGTCGTGTCCGCATAAAACGTTGATTTTGTCTCTGACTTTTTCCAGCACAGCCAGCAAATAGCTGAGTTGTCCGCTGCTGTCTTTTAAGCCTACAATGTTTGGGATTTGCGCTAGATCTTCAACCATTTGCCATGTAAGCTGTACGCCCGTGCACTGGGGAATGTTGTAGAGGATTATGGGCATGTCTGCTTTGCTTGCAATCGTGTCGTAATGCTCATATATTCCACGGTCTGCAGGCTTCAAATAGAAGGGCGTAACAATCAAGGCTGCGTCGGCGCCCACATCCTTCGCGTACCTCGCCATTTCCAAGGCTTGGTCTGTGCCGCTAGCTCCTGTTCCAGCAACCACTGGAACCCGCCCGTTAACCTCGTCCAACACAGCCTTTATTACTTGTTTACGTTCTTCAACGGTCATGTTTACAAACTCGCCTGTTGTGCCGCATGGAACAACTCCGTGGACGCCTAGCTCTATACAGCGGTCAACTAGAAAACGCAGTCTTTCTTCATCAACGGCTTTTCCATCGTCGGTGAAAGGTGTAACCAGCGCGGGCATTATTCCTTCTGGTTTAAACATGCTCTCTCCTCTCGAAATACCATAAATGTTAAACAATTTAAACCTTTGAATAGAAATATGCTGTTCTATTGGAGGATGCATGTTTGGAAAGGTTGAAGAAGAAACTTTTAATCGAAAATAAGAGGATGGAAGAAGTTAACGCTTTCCTGATACGGGAAGACAATCCCTTGGTGAACGGCATTCTGGAAATAATTGAAAAATACGGCGGAGTTGAGGAAATCAACAGAAAAGCCAGAGAAAACAGCCAACTAGAAAACCTCATGGCGCGTCTTGAAAAAATGAAGTCGCCTTTCCTTAAGGATGTTGAATGGCTCAATAAACAACGGGATAAAGAATCTTTTATAAGCATATCTGATTACCGTAGAAAAATTTTGGGGGAAAAGGCGGATTCCATGAAATTTGACGAGTCTTACGCTGTTACGCTTGAAATTAGCGCTTGCAACTTTTTCCCATGGCTTGTTGAAGAAGCTAAGAAGGCGATTAGGCAGCGGGACCTTATGCCAGCCCGCTACATAAGAGTGCGCTCCATGAAAGAGCAAGTTGAAGACGGAGACATTTTTGCTTTTGCAGCAGCCATGCAGATTATTGGGGCTTCGTATGTGCAGACTTTGGACACTAAGGGCACCATGCCCGGCCCCGACGGAAAACCAGTAAACATCCATTTAGGCGGACCGGAAACAATAACGGGTTATTTCGGTGGTGTCGGCGTTCCAAATGAGTATACCCTGAAATGGGTTGAAGAATACTTGCACTATTATACGGAATATGGCGTGAGGCAGGTTTTAAACACAAACATTGGAACTGTTCTGTTGGGATTTTTGCTGCACAGACTTGGAATAGACGTAGAGTTCAAAATTTCTGTTTTCCTCGGAGCCGACAACCCCTACTCCGTTTTGTGGATTCTCATGATGGCGAAACTCTTCAGCCGAAAAGACTGCGCAACACCCTTAGTTGGATTCAACCTTTCAAATTCGGTGGACAACCAAACCATTGAGCTTTCCGCCTACATTCGCAAAGCCTTTGGATTCGAGGATGTTGTGCGTATAGAACATCATATAACAGAAGCCTACAAGAGCATTGTCCGCCAACCCTACGACCGCCTAAATGAACTGATAGAATTGGCAGACCATGTGAAAAACATAAGCGCCAAACACGAGGGCGCACCGCCAGAAGTGGAGAAAACCCGCGAACACCCATCAGACATACTGGACTACTTTATACCGAAAAAAGAGATACTGGAAAAAGGGTTAATGCCAAAACTATTAGCAAACTATTTGGACAAGCACGACGCCGTAAACAGAACGGCAAAAGCCCTAACAGAGAAAGCTTTAACCTTCACAGCCGCCCAAAACCTCCACAAAAAAGAGTAAAGATGGGATGGGTTACCAGTAGCTTTTGGGCCTCCGAAGCGCAAGATAAGCAGTGGTGGCAACAAAAAACACCGCCACAACGGCGAGAAAAACTACAGCTGTGCGTGTACCGTCCAGTTCGCTTTTAACCCCTTTAAGAGACTCATACTCTTGTTTGAACTGCCAAAGGGTTTGGTTAAGGTTCAACAGCTCGTCGCGGGTCAGGTTCTTCCCAAAGCAGTCACTGAAAGTTTGATTCAATCCATCAAGAGTGCTATGGATTTCCTCAAGCTGGGCCTCAAGAGATTCAAGCTGTTCTTCAAGCGATTTAAGGTAAACGTTCTCAATGCGCGTCAAAGCAAAACCTAGAGTTCCTTGAAAAGGATACGGGTGTTCACCTCCAAGCTCGTCAACAATTGTGGCATCATAATTAAGGTAGAGCTCTCCATAAATAATGCCGGAAATACCTTCATGGACAAAGACGTGGTGCTGGTATACCACCCGACTGTCTTTAGGGAGTATAATGTTGCTTGACACATTACTGTAAATTTCGCGCTTTTCGGTTCCGTTTATAAACCCATATATGGTTAAATTAGCTGTTTTAACATTAACTTTAGTGACAAGGGATGTCAAACCCAGCGCAACTGATATGGAGCTAGCTGGTTGAGCCCTTGATGTAGCGTTAACTTGAACTATCAAGCATGAAATTTTTGAGTCAAAAAAGGTCTCCATATCGCTGGTTTGAGTTTGCGTTCTAGCGGTGTTTGTCAAGGCAACTAAGAGACTTAGGCATGCGAAAAGCGCCATTATCACCTTTCTGTTCATATTATCCCCCGCCTAAATTTAATTGTGGATAATTTTGCAAGTTTTATTTAACGCTTTTAAATTCTTCTTTTGTTATTTGCTGTTTTTTGGCTGTTTCTTTTTTAAGAATTATGTTTATTTTCGACTATTTTATTGAGCGTATAAACCGCTGGTACATGTATATGAAGTAGATAAGCGCAAAAAAGGTTAGGGCTATTTCGAAGGCCAGAATCGCGGGGTTGTTTTCCACAGCCATGAAATATCCATGTTGGAGTATATCTGTGAAAACTAGGATTTGGAGGAATATGGCTCCGCCTAAACAGCTTAGGCCTAAACTGTGGATTAATATTAGGATTTTGCGGTCGATTTTGGCTGCGGCCTTCATTGTTTATCGTGTGTATTAAGATTTGATGCTTTAACTTATAGGTTATGAATCCCAAGACACTACAAAACCTTAGGATTACGCTTCCACACTTAAAATTAAAATTCACCGAAAATATATAGGGGGCTATCTGTATTGGCAAGAAAACAAACCAATAAATGTAGGGTTTTAGGCTTCTTCTAGCTTACTGATAGCTTCCCTAACAATTGCAACAGACTTTTCTAAGCGTTTTCTGGTTTCAGGCAGCAATTCAAGTTCTAAAATCTTTTCAACACCGTTCCTGCCGAGAACGACAGGCACGCCTATGGCAACATCCGAAAAACCATACTCGCCTTGAAGATATGTTGACACGCCCATAACTCTGTTTCTTCCCCTTAAAATGGCGTCAGCCATGATGGCGATGGCTGCGGCTGGGGCGTGAACCGTTGAGCCTTTGAGGCTTATGACTTCCGCGCCAGAAGTTATTGTCATGTTTATGATTTTTTCTATTTGCTCTTTTGATAGGAGACGCGTTATGGGAATTCCAGCCACAGACGCGTATTCTGTTAATGGAACCATGGAGTCGCCGTGTTCGCCTATAGCCAACGCGCGGATGTCCTCCCTTGAAACTTTTAATTCTAAAGCGATGTATGAACGGAAACGCAAAGTGTCAAGAATGTTGCCCATGCCGAAAACACTGTTCCTTTTAAAGCCAGACTCTTTGTACGCCACGTAAGTCATGACGTCAACGGGGTTTGTAACCATCATGATTTTGCAGTTTGGCGCGTACTTCGCAACTTCATGCACAATGGATTTCACTATCCCAGCGTTCTTTTTAATCAAGTCCAGCCTAGTCATTCCTGGTTTTCGCGCTTCGCCAGCAGTTATTATGACAAGTTCCGAGTCCCTCATTTGGCTGTAATCGCTTGTTCCAACAATTTTCCCGTCAAACTCTAAGGCTGGAGCGGTTTGCATCATGTCAAGGGCTTCGCCCTTCGCCAAATTCTCAAAAACGTCAATTAAGACCACGTCGCTTATACGGTATCTTAAAATGTTGAAGGCAGCCGCACTCCCAACACGCCCAGCACCAATAATGGTTATCATAAAATTGAGGTGGGGTTCCAAAAAGATATAGTTAACGCTTAAAGCTTGTACTCTTTACCCTTTTCCGCAAGCACTATTTGGCTTTCCGTGTCCCGCATAAACTTGGCGAATAGTTCAGCGTTTTCTGTGTGCACGGGAAAGATTTTCTTTGCGTTAATCTCTTTTAGGGAAGCCTTCAGCCTCAAGGGGGTTATGTGTCCAGAAACGTGCACATGGTACTGCGGCAAGCCATAATGCCTAAGCCAGTTTACAAGCCTTTCAAAATCTATCTCCATCTCCTCATTGAAAGGCTCAGAGGATGAAAACACATAACAGCTTCCGGGTTTGGGCTGGATTTCCACCAGCTGCTCCAAATCATACAACGAGACGGTTAAGATTATGCCTTGCTGGCGCTTCGAAACTTGTTCGGCGTCGACAATCTTGTCGGGGTACCGCTCCATGATTTGCTTTTCCCACGAGTGCATTCGCTCCTTCGATTTTCGAAAAATCAAGATTCCCTCATTACTAAGCCTTGGAATACAAAGCCTTTCGTCAGCGGTTAACGCATTCATTAAGTAGGCTTGCCTCAGTGAAACAGCCAAGCAACGGTTGTTCCTCGTGGCTGCTCGACAAAAGGAGTTAAGCCTATCAACATCTGTGTAGGCGAACTCTGCAAGCACTAAGCCTTCTGCTTGGTTGACAATATGGTTCAGTTTGTCCTCAACATCCCTTTCAGATGAAACCGAAACGCTAGTCATGGTAGTAGCCTCGCTTACGACAGCCACGGGTTCAGCAACCCTCGCTCGTTCAACAAACTCACGGGTCATTTCGCCTTTTGCACCATGATCCCTAAAGTCTCCCGTATAAACAACAGCGCCGTTTGATGTGTAAATTATGAAGCCGTAGGCACCGGGCACCGAATGGTCCACATGAACGGGCTCAACTTCCAAACCGCCTACTTTAACGGTTTTCCCTGTTCTAAAAGACTGGAAGTTTATGCCTTCCACGTTAAACTCCAAATCTGCTTTGCGAATTTCTCCCAACGCCTCTAAGATAATTTTTGTTGTTTCGCCACAGTAAACTGGGATTTCCCTCTTAACAAAAGACAAATAAGCCGAATGGTCCATATGCCCATGGGAAATGAAGATGGCATCTATCTCTGAAGCTTTCCCGTCAAACTTGTAGACGCCGCCTATTTTCGGCAAGATTCCAAGCTCTTGGAGGCTTTTCTCGCTTTTAGGCGAGAGAAATGGAGGTGAATAATACTGTTTTCTTAAGGCGAAGGACATGCCGAAATCGAAGAAAACTTTAGTGTCTCTGTCCTTGACGAGAATTTTGTTTCCTCCAATCTCGTTCACCCCGCCGTAAAAGGTTAAAGTTGTTTCAGCCTTAACCACCTTTTTAACCTCCCGTCTGCCCCACCTTTAGACAAATGTTAGATATGGCTAAAATTATGTGGGGGAAAACAAAAACGCTGAAAACTTTTGTGTATTTCGGTTTTCCCGCGTCTTTAACAGCCTTTATTTCTCCGCCAGCGTCCAAATATCCCCTAAGAAAGCTTTTTGCAATTGCTTCTGCAAGTCGTGTCCCCGAAAAGGGCGGCGCGTAATGCCCAATATAGTAGAGAAATTCGGCTATATCCCAAGCCTTGTCTCCGTTCCTTGAAGCTTGTTCAAAATCTGTCAGATAGACTTCTCCGTTTTTTCCGACGAGAATGTTCTCCGGTTTCGTGTCACCCAAGGCTATGTTGAGGGCGTGAACTTTCGCGAAAATTTCGCCAACTTTCTGAATAAGCTTTAATCCCCTTTCAATTTCGCCTCCATCTCTTGAGCTGAAAACTTTTTTAATTGTTTTTTCAAGGGTTTCTCCCTCTAGATACTCCATAAACACTAGTCTTTCACTATGGCTTATGCTGAGAAGTTTTGGAACAGCAAATCCATTAAAGCGCAGAAACTGGTTTGTGGAGCATTCCTTTTCCAATCTTGAACGCCCAAGAAGGGCGAAAGTTCGTGTTCCAACAGTCCACAACGTTAACGGGAACCATTTAAAACTCGACCAATCCTTAAAACTTTTCACAACAACCCTTTGCTCTCTATCGCTGACAACTGCCTTAACAAGGTAAACATCGTTCAGAACACCACCCAACTCCTCAACAGTGACAGTTGCATCTTCCTCTACTTTGAGGATTTTCCTAGCAAAATCTTCTATGCCCAACCTGGTGGATAAGGGAACAAGCCCGTTGGCGGTGGGTACAAGCAGATACTCCTTAGGGTCTTGAAGGTTCCATTCCGCTTTTAAGGTTAACCTTTCATTTTCAAAAAACTGAAACTTTAACAGCAAGTTTCTATTCTTTGACAAAATTCCGAGGATTTTTGGAAAAGTTCCCAGAAGAGACAGGAATAAGGCTTTCTGTGCAGATTTTAAAAGGTTTGTGAAGCGAACCCTTTGGCTTTTGAAATTTTCTATAAACTCTTTCGTAATCTTGAAATGCTTAGAGTCTACGCCATCAACAACCTTTTCTTTTTCCAATTCCTTCAATGCAAGGATGTAGCCGTCCATAACAAGTTTCAAGTTTTGTTCTCGCATTTCCTTGCGTAGAAAATCTGATATATTGTAATAGAGGGGTGGAAAAAGGCGGGCTCTACTCAGCATTGCTTCATACATAAAATATTCGGGTTTTATGTAAATTTCATAGGAAAGCTCTGGAAAATCAAGCACAATGTTTTCCAAAAGTTCAACAATCAAACGCTTTTTCAGTTTAGCCTCTTCCGCTTTTAGATACCCACCATTTGCTAAAGGGATATATGGAAAAATCAGTTGGATGGCGAAAGCCTCGCCTAGAAAACCTCTTTCCACATCTCTTTCGAAAATCCATTTATCAACCGCATAGAAAACAACTGCTCTGCCGCCGAAAAACTTCACATAATTCATTAGTCTCGGTTTAAAGCCATCGACAACCAGCAAAACCTCCAAGGGCATTTTCACGTCAGAAAGGTAAGTTGCATAACCGCTGCAAACGCAGATGCTTGTAATTCGGCGGGAGTTGGCAATCTGCCTACAAAAACCTCGAATTTTCTCTTCCAAATCTCTGTTAAGCCACCCCTGATGGTGAGCCAACTTTTCACCTAGAGTGCGCCGCTTTAAGAATAGTTTGTGCTTCTATGAGATATAGTTAACCCCATCAATTTCACCTTGTGCAGAAAGTTAAAATGGATACCTCTCCTCTAGTTTTCAGAAGCAACAAACATTAGCAATTAGCCTAAACTTTAATGTTACCGATTATTTTGCCGTAAAGTCTCAGAATTTTTAGGGCTTTCAAGCCTTTTTCAGGCAAATTGTAGAGGGGTATGCTGCTTTCGCCAATAACCTTGTAGACGAGTTCAAAATCTTCTCCACCAGCTGGCACGTCAACGATGGGCTTATCTGGATGCTTCGCAGCCACTTCTAGAATAGCTTTTGCGTCTTCAGGTTCGAAAAAGCAGGATTTAAGCATGTTTATCACGAGGACTCCGTCGACATTATTGTCTGTTAAAACAAGGTCTAACACTTTGCGGTAGCGGTCGGCTCTAGCGTCTGCTATCATGTCAATGGGGTTTGTTGCATCCACGCCTGGATAAAGCCTTTCAATAGCCCCTTTTGTTTCTTCAGACAGTCTTGCGAGTTTAAGGTTGTTCCGTGCAACTGCGTCTGCTGCCAATATTGCTGGACCGCCTACATTGCTTACTATGGCTACATTATCGCCCAGCATGGGCGGCTGTTTTGATAGGGCTAAAGCCGCATTCATAAGGTCTTCCATATTTTCAACGCGGATTATCCCAGCCTTTTTTAAGGCAGCTTCAAAAACTTCGTTGGAGCCAGCCATTGAAGCTGTATGAGATTTGGCTCTATGGGCGGATTCCTGAACTATTCCGCCTTTTAAAGCGATTATTGGTTTTTTCTCCACTGTTTTTCTGGCTTCTTCTATGAATTTTCTGCCGTTTTTTACGCCTTCCATGTATAGGCATATAACCTTCGTTTCTTTATCTCTGCCTAAATATCGAAGCATGTCAACATCGTCTACGTCTATTTTGTCTCCCATGAAGGCGAACTTGCTTATGCCAATGTTGTAGAAACACGCCCAATCCAGTAGGCAGGCGCCCACTCCGCCGCTTTGAGATATGACGGCTATGTTTCCTTTTCTCGGCATTACGTCTCGTTCGAAGGTTGTGTTTAACCCGTTAGCCGTGTTTATAACGCCCATAACAGTGTTTGGTCCCAAAATTCCAATGTCATGTTCTTCCTTAATCTTCAGCAGTTGTTGCCGCTGACTATCTTTGAACCCACCAGTAATTATCAAGAAGCCTTTGACTCCAGATGCTGCACTTCTCTCAACATAGAGAATTGAATCCTTGGGCGGAAGCATTACAACTGCCAAATCTGGAGTTTCTGGTAGCTCATCAAAGCTTTTTAAGCCAATTTTTCCATCAACGTCAAGGATGTAGGTTTTTCCTTTGAAGAATTTTTTCATGTTGTAGATAACGTTTTTAAAAAGCCATGGTGATGCCAACCCAACTTTTTCTTTAGTCTTGCTTGAGCCTATTAAAATAACATTTCGAGGTTCAAAGAGAGTCTTCACGCTGAACATCGAGTTAAACCTTCAAATTTAAAGGTTGATGGAAAAGAAAATTAGACAATCATACTCATAAATTTAACTTTCAAACTACGCGCGTTCTATCAATTTAATGTATGCAAAAGCTGCGGAAAACGTGAAAAGGGCCGAGAAAACCAGGACACTGACAACCATGTCCAAGGAGAAGGGCGGATTGCCCAAAAGGAAGGAGCGAATGATGTCGGAAGCGTTGCTTAACGGATTAATTCTGGCAAAAGTCACCAGAGCCATTGGAAACCTTCCTTCTTGTCCAAGCTGTTGAATTAGGGAAAACGGATAGAACACGCTACTGCAGAAGAAAAGCAAATAATAGACCAAACCCCTAGCTGTGATGAACTTGTCAAGGCTTGAAGTGGAAACAGCTATGGCTATGCTTAAACCGGAAATCCCCATGGCTAGGAAGAAAAGAACAAGTAGAATTATGGAAAACTGTGCCGGCGATGGAAACCCAACAAGGATAAAACATGTAGCCAAAAGCGGCGACATGTAAACCATACCCCGCAGTCCTCCAGAAAGCACGCGTCCAATTGCCAGCTCCCATCTGCTCATCGGTAGGCTTAACATGTACTGGTGGATTTCCCTTCGCCTTTCCATGTTCACTTCCCTTCCAATCATAAAGGCTGAGGCAAACAAACCAGTAACAGTGAGCCCTGGTGCAAAGAAGTTAAAGTAGCTTTTAATCTGCTGGGTTATTTCAGGGGTTAGCATGCGGTTGTAAACTATTGCCATTATAAATAAGTCTGCAAGGTTCATGCTGATTAAGCCTGCAAGCCACCACTTGTAACGGAAAAAGTTTCTGAAATCATGCTCTAACAAGTTGATTATCTGCCGCATTTACTGCCACCCTCCCCCCTCTATTCGCTTGTCATAAAGCACTATGCCTACAAAAGTGAAAAAGGCGAAAAACAAGACTATTCCAAGAAGCGGCAACAATGGATTTTCAAAGGTTAAAACTGCCTCAACACCAGCACCCCAGCGGAAGAGGTCAGAGGCGTAAGTTAAAGGGTTGAAGTTGGCAATCCAGCCGTAAAAGGGGTTTGCCTCCTTCACGATGTTTAACGGGTACATGGCAGTGCTTAAACGCACCATTAAAGCGTCTAAAACACCCATTAAAATGTCGAAACGGTCGCTGGATTTTATAGCAACCGCCAAAGTTATGCTCATGCCTGAAACTCCAAAGGCGAAAAGGAAAAGCGAGAAAAGCGCCAAAATGAAGTTGAGGGGATTTGCAACCCCAATGACGTAAAGGGATATACATATCAGAGCGCCCACATATATGAAGGCGCGGAGTCCCCCACCTATTGAACGCCCCAAAACCAACTCCCTTCTGGTAACTGGCAAACTAAGTAAATACTCAAAAACTCCATGTTCCGCCTCCTCGTAAATGTCAAATCCTATGAACACTGCTGCCGAATAAAGCGTCATTGTAGCTAATCCGCCGACATAATAGCGGAAATAATCCGCGATAACAACCATGCGGGAGGCTATAAGCCCGAAAAAAGCGATTTGGGAAACAAACCATATAGCCCTCATAATAACCATGGCTTTATACTGAAAGAATAGGCGCACATCTCGCTCCACCACCAGAAAGACTTTTCTCACAGAGGATTAGCCTCCTTCCTTTTGAGCCTCTTCAAGGGTTAAGCCAGTATAATGCGCAAAAACGTCGTCTAGGCTTGGTTCACTCATGTGGATGGAGGAAACCGAGGCGCCTTCTTTCATAAGCATGCCCATAATTTTTGGCACAATTTCCTCAACTTTATTTAGGTAGAGACGCAATGTGGAAGACTTTGTCTTCATGATTTTGACAACTTCTTTAAACTGGTTGAGCGCTTCTACCATTTTAGGCGAAGGGTCGGTTTCAAACTGGATTTCTACGACATCTCCGCCTACAATGCTGTCCTTCAACTTTTTAGGCGTATCACAAACCAGCAGCTTTCCCCTATGCATTATTGCAACCCGGTCTGAAAGCACATCAGCCTCATAAAGCTCATTGGTGGCAAGAATTATTGTTGTCCCTTGATTGCAAAGTTCCCGAAGCATCCTCCAAATTTTATGCTTACCAACAATGTCAATTTGGGATGTAGGCTCATCAACTATCGCTATTTTCGGTCTCTGAATTAGAACCTTGGCTATTTCAACCCTTTTTCGCATTCCGCCGGAAAGGGCGTGAACGCTTCTGTGGCGGAAGTTCCACATGTCCAGAGCTTCCATAATCTCTTTAACTCTACGTTTGCGCTCTTCCGTGGGTAAACCGCAGACCTTAGCATGCCAGTTAACAATATCCCATGGTGTGCTCACCCACAACATTTTAGGCTCCTGAAAAGCCACGCCCAAAAGCTCGCGCACTTTATCCGGGTTTTTCCTTACATCATAGCCTCCAACATAAGCTGTGCCTTCGGTAGGTCTTATCACAGTTGCAATCATTAGAATAGTTGTTGTTTTTCCAGCGCCGTTGGGACCTAAAAGACCGAGAATCTCTCCTTCTTCAACCTCTAGGTTGAGATGGTCTACTGCGATAAAATTTCCGAATTTCTTTGTTAAGTTCTCCATACGAATTATGGGCGGCATTCCACATTCCAGATGCGAAATACACACATCTAAACGACGCCTACTTAAGGTTTACGCGCCAGCAGTTCGGCTGCATGCCTTTCAGCCTTCTCAATGACTGCTTGCTCGTCTAAGGTTTTCACTTGCCTATTTTCCATCAAAATTTTCCCATCAACTATAACCGTGTCCACGTCGCTTCCGCGGGCTGAATAAACTAAAGCAGCGCAAACATCATGTAAGGGCTTTAAATGCGGCTTCGAAAAATCAACCATTGTTATGTCGGCTTTTTTGCCCACCTCCAAAGAACCAATGCTAGTGTCAAGCCCCAAAGCCTTAGCTCCATTCAAAGTCGCCATCCTCAAAACTTCATAAGCTGACAAAACCCTAGAATCCAAATACGTAAGTTTCTGAAGCAAAGCACCAACATTTACTGTTTCAAACATGTCCAACGTGTTGTTGCTGGCTGCCCCATCAGTGCCTAAAGCCACGTTAACGCCTAACTCGACGAGCTCTTTAATTCTTGCAGCGCCCAAACCAAGCTTCATGTTAGCCACTGGCACGTAAACAACGTTCACGCCACTCTCAGCCAAAACATGTCTATCATTGTCAGAAAGGTTGATGCAGTGAGCTGCAAGCACATGCCCCTCAAAAAACCCCAAATTATTAAGGAACTCGACCTCGCTGCAGCCGTACTTCTTTTCAAACTCCATAAACAAGTTTGCCGATTCAGCCAAATGCGTGTGAACGCCTATTCCAAGCTCTGAAGCTTTATCCTTAACCTTCCTAAGCAGTTCTGGACTGCAACTGTAAGCTGCATGAGGCGCCAGCATGGCGGTTATTCTACCGTTGGCGTATCCGCTGAAATTCTTGGCAAAATTTACGCTTCTATTAAGCGTTTTTCCGCCCTGCTCCTTGTTTCCAGCTTCGATTATGCCTTCTGCTAAGACACCTCTTAAGCCGCTTTCAAAAACAGCCCTTGCCACCATATCCTCATGGAAATACATGTCCGCAAAACACGTTGTCCCACTTTTCAACATTTCCAAACAGCCCAAAAGCGCTCCAACATAAATGTCTTCACAGTTAAGCCTAGCCTCCAACGGCCAAATCGTCTCCCTCAACCAAACATCTAAAGGCTTGTCTTCGGCTAGCCCCCGAAAAAGAGTCATAGAAACATGCGTGTGACAGTTCACTAATCCAGGCATGGCAACCTTGCCTTTGGCATCTATCTTTTCCTCAGCGCTTATGCCTTCAGCCGACGTGCTTTTCCCAACAAAAATTATCCTTCCATTTTTTATGGCTATGGCGCCATCTTCAATTAGGCTTCTGCCGTCCATGGGCAAAACTGCGCATCCACGGATTAAGATATCTGCCTTTTCCAAAAATGCACCCAAAACTTAGAAGGAAATGGAAACTAATAAAATAAGTGCTGAAAGATTCCGGTTTTCAGGGTCTTTGTTAACAGTTGAGCAGTTTTAGGAGCCTTATAAGTGGAGCCCGTGGTTTTGTTCTTTCACCCTTTTTAATAGGGATGGCAACGCTGGCTGGGCTATGTCTTCTTCTATAGCAATTTCTTTTGGAATTCCAGTGGTGCCTATCTTCCTGCATATGAAGTTAAGGGAATCCTCTGTAAAGTTCAGGAGATTTCGCCCCTCTGTGGTAAGCTTATACACTTTTCTCGGTCTCTCGTTATTCATGTCCCACTCGCTTTTCACATACCCGCTTTTTTCAAGCGCGTTTAGCAAGGGATAAATGGTGCTTGGACCGAAATAAACGCCGAAGTTTTTGCGGATCTTCGTTATTATCTGGTAGCCGTGCATGGGCTGGCTGCTGAGGAACTGGAGCACTATCAAGTCTAGGAGACCCTTCATGAGTTTAACCTGAACCTCTTTCGTGTTGTTCATGCGTGTTCCCTTCTATTGTTGTTTTGTCTAACAGTTTTTCTGTTAGACTTGGATACGATATGTCCATTTTCAGACATATCTCAAGACCCTATAGAGCATAAACAAAAATATAAACCTTCATGTTCACCAAAAACATAAAAAAGCATAAACAAAGCATATCCCACGCTATTCCAAAAACCCCATAAAACATATAAACCAACAAAAATAAGTCAAAAACAGAACACAAAAAGGCAGCCCGCAAATGGAAGAAAACCTCAAAAAAGAAATTGTTCAACACATAACCAAAAACCTACTAGACATCCAAATACTAAGGCTCTTAAGCAAAGAACCAATGTGGGGATACAAAATAAAAAAGCAAGTGGAAGCAAATTACGAGGTAAAACTACGCCACGGAGCCCTATACCCACTGCTAAACGCACTAGAACAGAAGGGCTTTCTAAAAAGCCAGCAGCAACGTCAAGGAGGAAGAACGAGAAAAGTATACACAATAACAGAAAAAGGAAGGGGATATGTAGAAACCTATGACAGTATACTAAAAGAACAAATACAAAAACAAGACATAAAATAAAAACATGAGACCAAACAAAACTAGAAATGTTAAAAAAAGTTCTATACAAAGCAGAGAGATAAAACTCCACCGCAAAATGCAGGAATTCTTTGAAAAAGAAGGAAAAGAAACTTTCGAGAAAGTTAAAAAAGTAATTCTCGAGGAGAAAGTTGAATGCCAAGAGGTTCAAAAGGCATTGTGTTATTTTCTGTCTTATGGGCGAAAGGGCTTCTTGGTAAGGCCAACATTAATTTCCTTAGGAAGCAAAGCTGTTAGAGGAGACATTAGTTTAATATCAGAGATAGCAAAGCCGTTGGTACTAATTAGTGCTGGCATGGACATTCATGATGATATTCTTGATAACCAAAAAATACAAAATCGTAGGCTTACTGTTTTTGGAAAGTTCAATAAGGACATTGCATTGCTTGCTGGAGATGCTCTTATTTTTAAAGGCTTGATATCCTGGTGCCAGATATCTAATAAGTTTCCAATGCAAAAATTTATCGAGATGACCTTGCTTTTGGAGAAAGCATTTTTTGAACTTGGCGCTGGTCAAGCACAAGAAGTAAACTTGAAAAGACAGATAAATGTTAATCCAGAACATTACATGCAAATAGTAAAGAAAAAAGCAGCAGATATAGAAGCACTCCTTCACATAGGTGCCCTTCTAGGCAATGCATCGCAAAAGGAAACTGAAGCTTTGAGCAATTACGGTCGATGCATTGGAATGCTGTGGGTATTAGGAGATGACATAGTAGATATGTTTGACCACAATGAACTAAAGCGAAGAATAAAGCATGGATGTTTGCCACTTCCATTATTTTATGCTATGGAAAATCCAAAAATTAAAGCTCAGCTTCGCAAAATTTTTCTAAAAAAGAGGATAACAAGAAAGGATACAGAAACCATACTGGAAGTAGTAATGAAATCTGCGGGGTTCGAGAAGACTAAAAATGTTATGAAAAAATTGGTTTTAAAAGCATCAAAAAATGTTGAAGAATTCGCAAATTTTAAAAATCTAAAATTACTAATAGAAGACTATCAAAATTTTATCGAACAGATATAGAAAAACTAAAGTGAAAACCAACCATATCCATATCTAACTGGAACTTTCTTCTTTTCTTTTTTGGCCATCTCCTTTCACCTACATAATTGTTGTACACATATACACTTAAAAAACTTTCTATAAAATTTCGGCTACAAGGTTTTAAAGCATCATAAGTAAATTATACTCTATGGGAATCTCCTTTGCATAAAAGAGAACAACTCTCATCGCCGTTTGAAATAATAAGAAATAAGCTTGCTGCTTTCATTCTAGTATTTTTCACCCTATCATGGTGGTCTCTAAGCCTATTAGTTTTCAAAAATTTCTGTCAGCCAATGGAAGCGCTTAATCCATCAATAGTTATTATCGCTCGTGCTTTATACTGCACATCAATAATTACCTTTAGCATAATTGCGTCGTTCATAAATAAAAGAATCAGAAGGTTGCCATTTCTTTATTATTGGATGCTTATGGGCACATTTTTCTCATTAATCCCAATCCTGCTTAACAGGTTTGATCAACAGCACCTTTTTTTTGCTTCCGTCACGCTGGGATTTGCGTTTGGCATCGGTCTTCCATCATGTTTAGCTTTTTTTGCAGATATGACGAACTTTGAAAATCGCGGTAGCTTAAGCGGAGTGGTTTTTCTGATAAGTAGTTTGATCGTTGGTATAATTGCGGTTATATTGTCTGGCACTGATTTAAAAATTACAGCCTTATCCGCTGGATTGTGGAGAGTTGTTGGATTAATTTTGTTTGCCTTACTTCTGCCTAAAAAAGAAGGTGAAGCCAAAGCGCATATACACACTTCGTTCAGTTCCATTTTTGGAAATAGACATTTTCTACTTTATTTTATTCCTTGGTGTGCATTTTCTTTAATTGAATGGTTCGAAAGTCCAATAAGAATGAATGTTTTCGGGGAATTCGCAACGTTAGCAGAAATAATAGGAGTAACCTTAGGAGGTATCTCAGCTGCTATAGGGGGTGTCTTTTCTGATCGAGTTGGAAGAAAGATAATTGTGCTTTATAGTTTTGTTTCGATCGGAATTGCCTATGCTACTCTGTCTATTTTGCCTACTAACATTTTAGTATGGTGGTTCTTCGCTGTAGTTGATGCGGTAGCATTTGGATCCATATACATCATTTTTATATTAACAATATGGGGTGATCTAAGTCGACAAAGTGAAAGACAAAAATATTATGCCATCGGAACTATACCCTTTTTTCTTGCAGGAATTTTAGAGCTTGTAGTTAGGCCTTATGTTGCATCCATACGTCCTGAAGCCGCTTTCTCCCTTGCTTCGTTTTTCTTATTTATTGCTGTTATCCCTCTGCTCTTTGCGCCTGAAACACTTCCAGAAAAAACGATTAAAGAAAGAGAGCTTAAGGAATACGTTGAAAAGGCTAAGAAGGTTAAGGAAAAGTACGGTTAAAATACAAATGAGGTACAGTATGTTATTTCATGTAATATTGACAACAGAATACAATCTCAAATGCAAATATTGTTTTGGTGAAGCTTTAGAGGATTTTGATTCTGTGTTTTATGGTTTTGATGTTGATTATTCCTTGCCTAAGCGGATAGGTTATGATGTTGGTTTGTTGGATAAGTTTTGTGGACAAGATTCGGATTGTGTTTTGGTTTTTTATGGGGGTGAGCCTTTGCTTTGTTTGGATGATGTTAAGCGTATAATGGACACGGTTAGGGCGAGGCGTTTTGTTGTTCAGACTAATGGTTTGCATCTTGACGGTTTAGAATCCACTTATGTAAATCGGTTGAGCGTTATTTTGGTTTCTGTGGATGGCGATGAAGGCTTAACTGATTTTTATCGGGGGCGGGGTGTTTTCCGCAAGGTCGTCGATAATTTGAGGGTTGTTAGGCGTAATGGCTTTAGTGGCGAGGTTATTGCGAGGATGACGGTTATGGAGGAGACTGACATTTACAAGCAGGTTTTATGGCTTCTCAATAATGAAGAGTTTGCTTTTTCCGCTGTTCATTGGCAGTTGAATGCTGGGTTTTGGAGCGACTTTGAGAGACGAAAGTTTAAGGAATGGAGCGAGAAAAGCTATAATCCAGGAATTCGTAGGCTTGTGCGGTTTTGGGTTGACCAAATGGAAAAGCGTGGTGCGGTTTTGCGTCTTTATCCGTTTTTGGGTGTGGCGCAGTCTCTTTTGTTCGGCGAGGAGAAATCGCTTTTAAGATGTGGCGCTGGATGGATAAACTATGCTATACAAACGGATGGCTACATTGTGCCTTGCCCTAGCATGTGGGGCATGCGAGACTTTTACTTGGGACATATAAGCACGGCGGACCCGTTGAGGCTAAAGAAGGTTTATGTCGGCGAACCATGCACAAACTGCAAAATTTTTGGCCTATGCGGAGGAAGATGCCTATACGCAAACGTTACTAGGCGGTGGAGCCCAGAAGCCTACAAGCTTGTTTGCAGAACCGTTGAGAACATGATAGACGCCATAAAGGCGGAAACGCCACGGATAAGGCAGCTTATCAAAAATGGAAAGATAAAAATGGAAGATTTCGAATTTATGAAGTACGTTGGCTGTGAGATAATCCCCTAGTTTTTACAGTGTTTCTTCTGCTTAACAGTCTCTGTCTGCTGCAAACCCGAGAAGCTCTTTTTGGATGTTATTTTCTGTTTTGAACTATGCTTTCTATCGTTATGGCGAATCTGCAGCTGTCGCAGAGTCCGTCATCGCCCGTTGCGTTTCTTTTGCCACATTTTACGCATTTAACAGAGTCAGCACTTTTGCTTTTTGGAAGACTCCTTTCAACATTTTTATCCAGATTTGATAGAGTGGCGCGGGAGTGTGGATATGGTTTATGAAGGCGGGATACAGATTTAAACTCAGCAAACGTCAAAATTTATGTGGAGTTTAGATTGACTAGCTTCATTGAAATAAGAGGGAAAATCTTTGAGGGAGTTTTTGAGAGGAGGCTAACTCGTTTCTCAGCCTTGGTTAGGGTTAATGGAGAAATCGAACAGTGTTTTTTGCCTAATCCTGGAAGGCTCAGAGAACTCTTGATTTCTGGCGTAAAGGTAATTTTAAAAGAGGCGGAGGCTGTGGGCGAGAGGAAAACCATTTATGACCTTTTAGGCGTCTATAGCGGAGGAAAAATCGTTTCAATCGACTCGCGTTTGCCTAACAAGCTTGTTTTGGAAGCGTTGAAGAATGGAGACTTGCCAGAGTTCCTTGGATACACGATGGTTAAGCCCGAATACTCTTATGGACATGTAAAGTTTGACTTTTTTCTAAGCGATGGAAGAAGACCTTGCCTTTTAGAAGTTAAATCGTGCACTCTTGTCCGCAATGGTGTGGCAATGTTTCCAGACGCGCCAACAGAAAGAGGCACCAGACATGTTTTAGAGCTTGCCAAAGCCTTAAATGAAGGTTATAGGGCTGCTGTGCTTTTTGTCATTCAGAGGATGGACGCTTACATGTTTACGCCCAATGATGAGACAGACCCAAATTTTGGAGAGGCTTTGCGGAAAGCCGCTGAAAGTGGAGTTGAAGTTTATGCTTATTCGACAAATTTTAACAAAAACAGAATAAGTCTTTGTGGAAAGGTTAAGGTTGCGCTTTAACCATGTTTTTGGGCGTGCGGAAAAGGAAATTATAAAAACCAGTTCTGCATGAAAACATTTAACTTAAACCTCTAATGGAGATAGGCGGTTATGGCGAAGGTTAACGCAAGAAAGTTTGTGGCTGTTGACCCAAGCAAATGCACGGGTTGCAGCCTATGCGAGTACGTGTGTGTTCTAGAGAAAAATGAACCTTTATGGAATCCTTTAAGGTCTAGAATAAGGGTTATCCGCTTATCGCCAGCATTTAACGCAGCTTTGACATGTCGATTTTGCAAGGACGCCCCCTGTGTTAGGGCTTGCTCCCGCAATGCTTTAACCCAATCTGAAGAAGGCTTCATTCTCGTCGACGAGGCTAAATGCGACCGATGTGGCTGGTGTATTCAAGCCTGCCCCTACGGTGGGATTTCCCTCCATCCAGATAAAAATTCGGTTTTAGTTTGCGACCTATGCGACGGAGAACCTCAATGTGTTGAGTTCTGTCCAGAAGAAGCCCTAGAACTTGTAACTGAAGAGGAAGCTGTGAACAAGAAGTGGATAACAGCCATGGAGAAAATCCCTTCAGACATTGAAAAACTAACAAACCTAGTTAAGAGAAGGGAATGGGCAATTTTGTTCGCAGAGGCTGAGGAAAGAGCGAAAAGGCTTTCGGAAAAGCTTGAAGCAATAAACAAAAAATGGGGCTACAAACTAAAACAGCTTTAAAATCAGCGTTTGCCTTCACAGTCAAAACATAAGTCGCTTTCACGGTTTGTCCAGAAAACTTTGCCACAGTTTTTGCATGTGGTTTTCCGCAGTAAGCCTTTCTCTTCGGTTTTTATTGGTGTAAAGACGAACTGGGGTTTAGGGAAGGTTATGGCTTTTTTGTGGCATAAGGGTTCGCATGCAGCGCACCCACTAACACATTTGTGAGGGTTGGCTACAACTGCTTTTCCGTCTATGAAGGCGAAAACGCCGTTTGGGCAATATTCCACGCATCGCGGTTTGCCATAAGCTGCGCAGCCGTCGCACTTTTCCGGAAAGATTGTTGGATACCATGGAATACAAGCCTTAGCCATGCAGGGTTTCACGCTTCCGCTTTCAGTTTTTTGCGGCAGTCGTAGCAGTATTCAGTTTCGAAGTTTGTTAGGAAGGTTTTGCCACAGCCCTTACATTTCATTTCTTTAAGCATGCCTTCTTTTATGGGCGAAACTGATTTGAGAAGGTCTGCTGCCGCCTGTGTACAAGAGCATGAAGAATTTGTTTCAGTTTTCTTTTCATTCGCCATTTTTTACACTTGGAAATTTCATTGGGAGTATTTGAGTCTCAATTCTTTCAAAGTTTTCCTTAGTTCTTCTATAGATGGAAAGGTTATGGCGTTGTTTGGACACATTTTTGCACATGTTTGGCATCCAACAACACATGAATAGGGGTTCTTCACCACCGGGCGGGGCGGGTCTCCTTTAACATCATAAACGTCGTGACCAGCATCTTTGTCAATCTTTACGCATGTAAGGCATCCAGTACATTTCTCATAATCTATTGTTGGAAACCAAGGAATTTCCTCGCGGGGAATGGAAACACGTTTTTCACTTTTCACTGAACCCATATTTTTTCCTCAACTCTCGGCTTCCCATGGCCAATAATGGACATTGAAGAAGAAATAAAAATGCTAGAAGAATACAAGGAAGCCCTCACAAGAAGGCTAGAAAAAGTTAACAAGCGCTTAGAAGCCCTAAAACGCTAAAATTGCAACCGCCACCTTCCTTTTCCATTTTAAACATGAATTAAGGCGAAGAAAAATGGAAGTGATAGACTTAAAGAAGCTTGCGGAGTACTCGCGAGACAAGGGTTTATTAGACACTATGAAGAAGCGCCGACGCGTAAAGAAAGACTTGTTGAGAACGAAGAACTACAACATTGTGCTTGTCTGTTTAGATGCTGGGCAAGAAATTCCATCTAGACCAGAACCCTATGATGTATGCTTCTATGTTGTTGAAGGCTCTGGAACCTTCACCGTTGACTGTGAAAAAGCTGAATTGTCCAGCGGTCAAATGGTCTTCGTTCCAGCAAACGTGGCTAGGGGTATGAAGAGCAAAGAACACATGGTTGTTCTTGGCATACAAGAACCCCACTAGAAGGGGCATAAGCATGGAAACTGCAATAACAGTTAGAGACTTAACAAAACACTATGAAGATGTAACAGCAGTTGACCACATAAGCTTCGAAGTTAAAAAGGGCGAAATTTTCGGCTTCCTAGGACCAAACGGGGCGGGCAAAACCACAACCATAAGAATCCTGACAGGGCTTATAAGACCAGATGAAGGAGAAGCCTTCGTAGCCGGATTTGACGTCTTAAGGAACCCTATAGAAGCTAAACAGCGCATCGGCGTCGTCCCAGAAGTTTCAAACGCTTATATAGACCTTTCAGCATGGGAAAACCTAGTCTTAATAGGCAGGCTTTACGGGGTTCCAACACAGAAGCTTCGAGAAAACGCCATGAATCTTCTGAAAGAATTTGGGCTGTACGAGGTTAAGGACAAGCTTGTTAGAGCTTTTTCAAAGGGGATGAAGCAGAGGCTTCTATTGTGCACGGCGCTGGTTAACGATCCAGAAGTGTTATTCTTGGATGAGCCGACTTCTGGACTTGACGTTGAAAGTGCAAGGCTTCTAAGGGAAAAGGTAAACCAGTACAATAGAGATGGAAAGACTGTTTTTCTTTCAACCCATAACATGGAGGAAGCCAACCAGCTCTGCCACAGAATAGCCATAATAAACCATGGGCGAATAGCAGCCATAGACCCTCCAGAAAACCTCAGAGCTCAAAGCATGGAGCTCCAATACATCGAAGTAGCATTTAACAAACCCATAAACCCGCAAGAGTTTTCGCAAAACCCAAACATTATCAAGGCTGTGTCTGCTGGAAATAAAGTGCGCATTTACACGGCCAACCCTTCAGCGGTGATTGAATTTCTGGTGGACTTCGCCAAAAAGAAACGCCTACAAATTTTAAGCCTAAACACTATGATGCCGTCCCTTGAAGATGTTTTCCTAAAACTCATAAGGGGAAAGGAGGCTGCCAAACAATGAGTCAATTCACAGAACAGTTTAGACGCTCCTTTGTCATAGCAAAAAAGAACATTAAAATCTACTATTCAAAAGGGCCCGTCATAATTTTCGGTTTGGTTTTTCCGTTGTTTTTGGCTTTAGCCTACGTTATTGGGCGAAACATATCTTTAAAAGAGGTTTTGCCGGGGCTTATCGGCATGACAACGTTTTTTACAGCTACGTCTGTGGGGCCCTCCATTGTGCCATGGGAAACTCGCTCAAAAACCCTTGAGAGGCTGTTGTGCTGCCCAGTCGCCTTGTGGACTATTATTGTTGGGGACATGCTCTCCTCTTTCATTTTTGGGCTCATAATATCGGCTATTCCTTTAGCGCTGACACTGGTGCTGACAATTGAGCCATTGAAATTCATAATACTACTTTTTGGCTTGGTTATCGCAAATTTGTGTTTTGCCGCTTTAAGTGTCCTTCTTTCGGCTTATCCGCCTACGGACATACCAGCAACGTCGATGATGCTGTCATCTTTAGTCAAGTTTCCGTTAGTGTTTATAAGCGGAGTTTTCATACCAGTAGAACAGCTGCCCCAATGGGGTATGACTATAGCCTCCATTTCTCCGCTGACATACTTCACAGACTTAACAAAGCAACTGTTCCTAAACAAGGGCTTTTACCCATTGGCGCTGGATTTTCTAGCAGTCGCAGCTTTTGCAGTGGCATTTATATTTGCGGCGGTAAAGCTGCATGAGAAAACCCTTGCAAAACGGTTAAGTTAGTCACTACCTTTAGGGTTTATTGATAATGCTACAGTGATTTTAGTTCCAGAAGATGGTTGCCAAACAGACTGAGAGGAACCCCTCTAAAATCAAAACTAGAATAGAAAGAGAAATAGATGGGCTACAGTTTTTTGTAGACTATGTCTTTTTCTCTTACGCGTTGCTCCACTTTTAAGCCTATGCTTTGCCCCGCTTCAGCCCTTTGCACATTTTCATGTTCAATCTGCATGGATTCCACAGTTTGTTCAAAATCTGTTGTAGGTCCTTTAATGGCTATGCGATCTCCAACAGCCAAAGGCTCCTTAAGCTCAATTACAGCCACGCTTATTTTTGTGAAGTAATGGGTTACGCGTCCCACTTCAAAAAGGTTTTCTTCACCCAACCCTTTTCACTCCTCAAAGTAAAGTGTGCGCCTAGCCATAAATAATTTATCTAAAATAGTCTTTTCAATCGTTTACCCTAGGCATTTCCGTATTTTTGCGGCTTCGATGAGACATTTTTGGGCGTCTAGGCTGTTCTGTTCAAGAAAGGAGATTAGAAAATCGTTCGTTATGTTTTCGTATCGTCTTTGGGTTAGGTTTTTCGGTCCAAGGGTTATGGCGAATTTTTCTTCAACAACTTCAAGGTCTTTCATGATTTCAGCTATTGCCAAACGAAGCTTTTCCTCGTCGGCGCCTACCATTTTCGCCACTTGACTATGCATGTCCGCCAACATGTTTAGGTTACGCCAAGACAAAAAAACGCCAACAGATTCTAAGTCATGTTTGAGTGCCACGTAATACTTGTCTAACGCGTCCCATTCAGCCTCGCTTAAATCGTTTAAGGCTCTAAAGCCTATGAATTCTGGCGGAATCCCAAGCGAATAAAGTGCTGCAGCAAAAGGTATAGCCCTTGGAAGCACTATATTGCCTATGTTTCGGCTGTAACCAAAAAGTCCAATATGAAGTTTTCTAGCGCGTCTTTGAGGCACAAGACTTGCCACGCTGTTTATGAGGGAAGCCAGATTTTCCACAACCATCTGGTATTTCTCCATAAACTTTGCCAGCAAACCCTTCAAAGTTTCAAATTCTGAAGGCTCCATAACAGAGGGTTCGCCGCATGGAATTCTCTCATTCAAAATCTTCACAGTCTTTATAACATCCTCTAAAAGATAATCGTATTTCAAAGCCGACTGTATGGTTACCGTGCAAACTCCCTTATACTCATCTATAAAGTGGTCCACTTTGCTTGGCTGCAAATGTCCCCTAAAAGGCATAGTTCCAACACCAACAATCGGATAGATGCTAACACCTGTTGCAACTTCTAGACTTTTAAGTTGGGAGAAGGCAATTTTGCACAAAATCACTGCACATACAAGCCCATAGTTTAGAGCCGGGTCAGATCTGGCTACAAAAACCCGCAAATATTTTGGCTTCACAGTCCTTATGTAAGGCTCTATTATTCCGTTGATGTTTAATATGCTTTCCATATCCTCTATCAGCGGGATAATCTCTATTGTTTTCGGTTTGAAGGCACCTATCCAATCTGCAACTTTTATTGATTCGCCTAGGCATGTTTCTTCAACTCCAGCTATAGTTTTCTCGTAATATTTCAGCATCCAAACCAGTTCCTCGCTGTTGGTTGTGAAGGGAAGAATCACCTCAAAGATTGGGGAGACCTCTCTTTTGTAGAAAGTTGTGGCGATGTCGTGGGCTACGGGAATATTAACCAAAGATTCTAGGAGAATTTTTCTTTCGGTAGTTTCAACTTTCGGGTTGGGCACTCGATAAGTTAAGAAAACATCCTCGCCGAGAATTTTCTCCTTGAAAAAATCGCCATACTTACTTAATAGTTTCCTCACAACGTGAGTGTCAACATCTTTGCCTTCAGAATCCCACATAACCTCCATGCAGCCAAGCCTATTATAGGCAAAGAATGCCTCCTCAACTTCAGCGTCTCCTTGAATAACGTCTTCATTAACCCAACTTGGAAGGAAAACATTATCAGGATGTTGAGTTGACATGGTTTTTGGAATCTTTCTATTCACCGCATCACGCAGCCCAGCTTTTAAAGTTCGGAAACTTATTTCCTTCCGCAATTATAAATCTTCAATTTAAAACATGGTAAAGAAAGCAATAACAGCCCATTTTACAGTTGCTTTTTTGTGAAAATTACAGGATGCAACCTATATAAGTTCACCTTCCAGATACGTTGGAAACACGTTAGAAATTCTAACGTGAACAACCTTACCCAACAAGTTCTCGTTGCTTTTCACTGCAATTGGTTTGTAGGAGAAGTTTCTGCCAATCCATGAACCTGAAACCTTGCCATACTCATCTATCAAAATTTCACCTTCCCAATTACTCCATTCGAGGTTTTTTTCAAGAGCAATTTTTGCAGCTAAATGGCTTAAGGCGGTGCTTCTTTCCTTAATTTCCGAGTAGGGTATAGTGTTTTCCATTTTTGCGGCTGGAGTCCCCGGTCTGGCGAAAAACTTTGATATGTTCACTATGTCGGGTTTAACATCTTCCATTAACTGCAAGGTTTTTTCAAAGGCTTCTTTATTTTCTCCGGGAAAACCGCAGATAAAATCTGTGGCTATTGTTATTTTTGGAAATGCAGCTCTAAAAGTCTCTATCAGCTTTTTGAATTCGGCTACTGTGTAAAATCTACGCATGCTTTTCAAGACTTGGTCGTCTCCGTTTTGAACTGGCAAATGGATAAACTTGAAAACCTTCTTATCCTTGAAAGCCTCAATTAGGTCCTTTAGGATTTTTAGCACCATGTTTGGAGTCATCATTCCAACTCTAACCTTAAAATCGCCCCTAACAGCGCAGACAGCCTTGATGAGTTCAGCAAGATTGGCGCCTATGTCAATTCCATAACACGCCGTGTCCTGTGAGGTAAGCCAAAACTCTCGGACACCGGCAGTCAAATCAGCTTTAACTCTTTCCACTATATCGCTTATTCTGTAGCTTCTTAGGCGCCCCCTGGCAAAAACCACACAGCAATAGGCGCATGAGCCCAAACATCCATAGCTTATGGGTATCACGCCAATAACGGGGTTTAAACGGATTCGTGGAAGACTGAGGCTTGGCTTAGCTTTTTCAGCGCCTTCCAAAACTAAAACCTTTTCACCCTTTAAAACAGCGCCGACAACATCAACTATTTTTTCGCCTAAAGCTGGACCGGCAACTCCGTTAAAGCGCACTTCGCGTTGCAGTCTCTCAAAATTGATTAGAGGGAGGCAACCAACAACAATTAGCTTCTTGCCTTTAGGAACCCGCTTTAAAATGTTTATCATACGGTTTTCAGTTGGACCCTTAACAGCACAAGTGTTATAGATAACAACATCAGCATTTGCCACGTCATCCACAAGCCTATACCCAGCTTCAACTAAACACCCTGCTAAGACTTCCCCGTCAGCCAAATTAGTCGAACACCCGAAACTTTTTAGGAATACCCGCGCATAGCCCATGACAATACATTAAATGCTTTAACAAGAGATAAAAACCTAGAGGTTTAAACCAGCGAGAATTTACACAATTCTGAAACGGATAATGCGTAAACCTTAAAAAGAAAAGAACTAGCATATTTAAAACATATTTAAATCATATTATATACCACTATAGGTCTAAACGTATTTTTCTCACATCACCGGAGGGGGAATGAAATGAGGTTAATTACACTCTATCTGCCTGAACCGTATATTAAAGCGTTGGATCAGCTTGTGAATGAGAGGTTTTATCCAAATAGGGCTGAGGCGATTCGTGTAGCTATCCGTGATTTAATAGACAGTGAGGTTTGGCGTAGGAAGAGGGTTGGTTGAATGCAGTCATCGGCTGGACAGCAAACTTTCAAGTATTCGTGGCAGAACACTGTTACAGAGGAGGTTCGACCCTCAAGTTTCTGTCGCATGCTTGTGCTGGGAGTCGGCGGAGCTGGAAACAACACAGTGACGCGGCTTATGGAGATGGGTGTTGTTGGAGCTGAATGCATTGCAGTAAACACTGATGCCCTCCATTTGAACGTTTCAAAGGCTCACAGGAAAATTTTGATAGGGGAAAAGTTGACGAAGGGGATTGGAGTTGGGGGCGACCCAAAGCTTGGAAGGGCAGCCATCGAAGAATCGAAAAAGAAGATTGAAGAACTGCTGACGGGGGCGGACATAGTCTTCATAACAACTGGTTTGGGCGGCGGAACTGGAACAGGCGCAGCACCAGTGATTGCTGAAATTGCTAAAAGAAAGGGAGCTTTAACAGTGGGAGTTGTCACAACACCTTTTCGAATTGAGAAGGGACGAATAGAATATGCAGCTCAAGCCTTGACTGAAATGCGGAGACACTGCGACACCGTTGTAGTCATCGACAACAATAAGCTGATGCATCTTGCGCCTCACCTTCCCATAAACGAGGCTTTCAAGATTGCAGACCAGGTTTTGGCGAATATGATTAAGGGAATTGTGGAAACAATTTCGGCGCCAAGCCTAATAAATTTGGATTTCGCAGACTTCAAAACCATTGTTAAGCGAGGCGGATTAGCAGTAATCGGCATAGGAGAGTCAGATGCGCCGAACCGTGCAGAAGAAGCTGTCAGAAACGCTTTGAGAAATCCGCTCTTGGACGTGGATTACCTCGGCGCAAAAGGAGCCTTAATACATGTTTCAGGCGATGCTCAAATGACTATTGAAGAGGCAAACCGTGTTGGAGAAATAGTCACCGAGATGATGGATGCAGATTCGCTGGTCATATGGGGAGCCAGAGTAAACCCAGAACTAGACGGCAAAATAAAAGTAACCCTAGTTTTAACAGGTGTAAATTCACCATACATTCTAAGCGGTTTCGGAACAATAGCACCACAACTATTCAATCTAGAGCCTTATGCGGAGCCGGAGAAGCCTCTAAACATAGAATTAGGCTTGTATCAGATGGAAAAAGACTTGTAACAGCCCATTAGCCTAAAATCTTCTTTTAAGCGCCAATATCTCTCTTTTCAGCCTAATCTTTAACGGTATGGCGTTGCCAAACGGTTGGCAAAGCCCCTGCTTTATGGCCTTAAAAATTTCATCGCAGTCAAGTTCAGCTTCAATGTTTACAATAGTGTATGCTGAACCTATTTCTGGAGCATAGTGGGCGTCGCTTCCCGCAACTTGAGACATTTTAAGGGTTGAAGCTATCTCATGCGCTTTTTTTACAGAGCGTTTGAAGGGAAATGCTGAAGCGTTTATAACCTCAACAGCGTCGAATTTCTTGCTTATTTTCCTTCCTAAACTTACTTTTAAAAGGGCTTGAGGGTGGCAGGCGACAGCTAAGCCGCCAAGCTCGTGGATTTTGTCAACGGTTTCTTCCATGCTTAGTTTTTTGGAAACCGGTTCTTGAAGGTTTAATCCTATAATGTGTCCGTCTAGGCTTGAAATTTCTATGCCCGGTATTATCAAGAAGTCTTTTGTTTCCTTTGCCATTTTTAGTGCACCGTCGATTCTGTCGTGGTCTGTTATGGCTACTCCGTTTAATCCAGCTTTTTTGGCGTGAAAAACCAACTCTTCTGGTTTTATGAGCCCGTCGTAGGAGTAGCATGTGTGAACGTGGAGGTCAACATGGACTTTCAGAGGTTTTCACTTCGCCATTGCCCTTCTAACTTTCTCCAACATTTCGTCAAGCTTCTTTTCGTCAGCCTCTACCTTGCTGAATAGAGGCTTAGCTTCAGCTATTTTGTGGTTTGCTGGCAGAGGTTTTAAGGCTTCATCCCATCTTTGATGGTGGACGCTGTCAGGCAAGTTCAGCATTTTCCAAAGCTCTTCTGCAGTATGCGGAATTATTGGCGCTGAAACAATTGCTAATGCTTTAACCAGTTGCGCTGCAACATAAATTGTGGTTGCAGCTTTAGCCTCATCGCTTTTTATAAGATTCCAAGGCTCTTTTTCGTTGAGGTATTGATTGCCGAGATGCCCAATGCCCATTATGCCGTTTGCCGCAGATTGAAGTTTGCAAGCCTCAAAATCTTCGGCGATTTCGTTTACCAGCCCTTTAAGGTTTTGGAGAACTTGCTTGTCTTCAGCGTCAAGTTGCCCGGGTTCTGGGATTTTGCTGTCAAAATGCCTGTTTATGAAGGATAGTGTTCGGTGGATAAAGTTGCCGAAAGTGTCGTTTAGGTCTGCGTTTATTTTCTCGGCGAAGATTTCCCATGAAAAGTTTGAGTCTTTCGTTTCTGGTCTTGTAGCTATTAGAAAGTAACGCCAATAATCCGCTGGAAACAGTTCCAAGGCTTCATCTATCCAAATGCCTATTCTTAGGCTTTTTGAGGCTTTTTCTCCTTTAAACTGGAGAAACTCTGTGGCGGAAACGTTCCATGGCAGGTTGTAGTCCTCGTTGGAAGCCATGAGTAGCGCTGGCAAAATTATGGTGTGGAAGGGGATGTTGTCTTTCCCAATGAAGTATAGAGTTTTCGCGTTTTTATCAAACCAGTAGGCTTTCCATCCCTCGGGTTTTCCGCGGTTCCGGAAATATTCTATGGTGGCTGAAACATAGCCTAAAACAGCTTCAACCCAAACATAAATTGTCTTGCCTTCAGCCTCTGGAAACGGCGCTGGAATCCCCCAGCCCACATCTCTTGTGACGGCTCTGGGCTTTAATCCCTCTTTTATAAGGTTTAAGCTGAAGTTTTTGGCGTTTGTGGGTAATTGTTTGTTCTCGTTTAGGTATTTTGCGAGTTTTTCCGAAAACTTGGCAAGGTCAAAATACCAGTGCTTCGTGGTTTTGATGACTGGTTTGCCTTTGCAGATTACACAGTACGGTTCAATCAAGGTTGTGGGTTCTAAGAGTCTGCCGCATGCGTCGCATTGGTCTCCGCGGGCTGGTGTATGTCCACAGTAGGGGCATTTGCCTTCGACGAATCTGTCTGGCAGGAAACGTTTGCACTTTTCGCAATAAAGCATTTCAGTCTCTTGTGTGAATATGTAGCCGTTTTTGTAAATCTTCATTAAGTGCTGTTGGACAAATTCTTTGTGCACTGGGCTTTCTGTGCGCGTGTAGTTGTCGAAGGATATCCCCCACTTTTTGAAGAGTTCAACAACCCTCCGGTGGTTTTTGTCCGTCAAATCTTTCGGTTTTACACCAAGTCTTACGGCTTCAACTTCTATGGGGGTTCCATGCTCATCGGAGCCGCTCACCATGAGGACTTCTTCGCCTTTAAGTCTATAATATCGGGCGACAACATCCGCTGAAAGAACAGAGCCCACCAAGTTGCCAATGTGCGGAGTCACATTTATGTAGGGCCAAGCAGAAGTGACTAAAACCTTTCCGAGTTTCACGCACCTCCAAAGCTTAAACTAGGCTATATGAAGATAGATAAACACGTGCTTAAAAATTAAATGGAAAAATGTGGGAGTTTGGTTTATGGCTGCTCAGCTTTTTCCTCTTCGCTCCACACAGCTTTAGGTCTTCGCGCAGAAAGGAATATTGCAGCGGCGATGATTATAGTGCATATGATTACTAGTATCACTTGAACGGTGAAAAGGGTGATAAACTTGTCAACATTCTCAAGCGACACGTAGAATGGCGTGCTCTTCACATAGATTAGTGCTTCTCCATCGTAATGGTAGGGAGCCTTATCCACAGCAGCCCTTATAGAGACTTCATAGGAATTACATAAAGCTCTTCCATCTGAAGGCACTGTAAAGTCTACCACGTGCTTTGTAACTCCACCATTTTTCTGAAGGGTTGCTGGAGGAGACAATGTGACCGTGTAGTTGCCTTCCCATTTTTCTCCAGTGTAAGCGAACCACGGAAAAACCACAGTTACATTGTAGAGGATAAGATCTTGATCTGTTCTATCATTTCGGATAACCACTGTGAGTTTGCCGCTTTCCCCAGGGTTATAGGTGGTTTTATCTGTCCAAGCGTATATGTTTACGGTGGCTGGAATTTGCTGAGCGTAGGCTGGTGCCAACGAAATAATCATTAGCATAACTGCCATGCCGAGCAGCAGAGGAGGCAAACATTTTTTGTCCATTTACAAACACCTAACCATCTAATTCGGATTAAACCTTATTTAAAACTTGTTACGTTTCACATGCGACTCTTTGCAGAAGATTCGCCAGAGCGGTGGCGGGCGCGTTGGTTTTTAAGCCTTTAAAGGAAAAGTGAGTTAAGAAGGCTTGAAAACCTTCTCTTTTTAAGAGATTGCAGATTCTCTTTAAAGAGGGAACAGTTAAGCTCAGTTTGTCGCATATTTTGTCAAGAATATAGTAGGTTATGGGCGCATCGCTTTCCTCTTTTACCAAAGTTAGAATTCTGTTTATTTTAGCCGAATTTTTAAGGTTAACTCTTTTAGCCTCGGCTTCCATGGCTTCGCAGAATTCCCTATCAGAAAGCCTTCCAAGCCATAAGGGTCCAGCCAAACTCATTTTCGAGCCGCATTCTATGCATTTTCCATTGTGCCCCAGTATGGAGTCTCCTTTTAGCGCTTCTCTGTGAAAGCAGTTAAAGCAATGGAGAATGTAACCCATTTGTTTTAGGCTTTCATCTGCCTTTTCTGCGCCTGTTTGTAGAGTCGCATAAACGCGCACATAGTGGTCTGTGCTGTGGCTGAAAACAGTTTTAACGCCTATTTCATGTCTGGCAGCCGTTATTGCAAGGCATCCGGCTAAAAGCCTCACAGCAAGTTCGTGGCAATATTCTGTGCGCAGGGGTTTTCCACCATATTTGCGGATGCATGCTTTTGGATGAACGCCACATAAGGGCGCCATGTCTGTTGCTGTTAAAGCTAATAAGCCGCCGTCGCGGATTGCCCTTATAGCAGAGTCTAGGAATGGTGTTGGAGAGCCGAAGGGGTCTACGTCTATAGCGTCAAACCTCTTGTGTGGTGCGCCATGCCGGGCTAAGAGAAGGTTTGCATCCTCGTTTTTCACTGTTATGCGTTTGCCAAGCTTGTTAAATTCAACATTGTATTTTGCCAGTTGGTAGGCTTTCTCGTTAATGTCGTTAACCAAGACTTTTTTGATGTTTTCCACTTCTCGTGCAAAGCGTATTCCTCTTATGCCGCAGCCAGCGAGAGGCTCGCATATGGTGATTTGGCGGTTTAGGGTTCGCTGGTATGCCTGCATGGCTAATACTGCAATGTCGCGGTTTAACTCCATAACTGGGTTGTAGAAGACCGGAGCCTTTGAAGGCGCATATTCCCATGACTTTTTTACAAAAGCAGAAAGTTTTGGAACAAGAACTTTAACTTCGCCTTCCTCCACGATTTCTGTTGGAAAATTTATTTTCAGCTTTTCAGTTTTCATGTTTTCGCTATGCCCCAGTCCAATAGTGCGGAATGTATCATTTGCGATGCTATAGCAGCCAAAATCACTGCCATTATACGGCTTGCCGCTTGAACACCATTGTTGCCAACAGCTGAAACAAGTAAGGGTGCAAAACGAAGGGTGAAGTATACGCCTAAAGCAGCTATTAAGCCTCCTGTTAAAACGTTTATTATGGCGTAAGTGTTTGCTAAAACAATCAAGGTTGTCATTGTTCCTGGTCCAACGAGGAGGGGTGTTGCCAAAGGCACAACAGCCACCTGTTTTATGTCTATGGTCTTTGACCTTGACATTCCGCCAAGCATGTCTATTGCCAGTATTAGGAGCAGAATGCCTCCGCCAAATCTGAAGTTGGTTACGGAAACATTTAGGGCTGTTAGTATAAGTGGTCCAAAAAGGGTGAAAGTCAACAGGAGAACAATAACTATCATGGTGGTTGTGCTTGTTATTTTGCGCCTTTCCCTCTCTTTAAGCTTGCCAGTGTACACGAGAAACGTTGGAATAGTGCTTATGGGGTTCATTATCGTGAAAAGCTGAATTGTTATGTTGAGAATGGCTGCCAGGTCTATTTGAGTCCACTCTTTTATGCCGCCGACTGTGAACCTGAAAGAGGTTAAGAAAACCAGCAGTATTATGGCTAATAAAAGGGCAAGCCTAAAAACTTTGCCATGTTTGCGGGCTATCCATTCACTGAGTTGCCTCTCGAAAGAGGAAACTAAACCTTCGTGTTCCTTATCGCCACCGCTCATTTAGACTTCAGCCCATAATAACACGTTTAATTTGGATAGAAGTTTAACTGTGGAATATTAGACTTCTGGTTCGCTTCTTATGCCAAATATTTTAAGCAAGTAATGGCAATGCATAAGCAACTGAAGAAGGGTGGGTTTATGAAAGCGTTTATTTCAGTTGATTTGGAAGGCATGCCCTACATCGTCACGCCAAGCCACCTAAACCTAAAAGGCGCTTTATACGAAGAGGCTAGGAAAATCGCCACAAAAGTTGCCCTTACCGTGGCCGACGAACTGCACAAAAACGGCTTTGAAGAAATTTTGATAGCAGACAGCCACGGTCCCATGGTCAACATTCACGTGGAAGACTTGCCTGAATACGTTGAAATCATTAGAGGTTTTCCGCGGCCATTAAGCATGGTTGCTGGCGTTGAAGGTTGCGTTGCAGCCGTTTTCTTGGGCTATCATGCCAAGTTTGGAACAGCAAAATCCACCTTCGACCACACCTACAGTGGTGGAAGCATAAGAAAAGTGGAGGTTAACGGCGTTGAAACCAGCGAATTCCTCCTAAACGCTTACGTGGCAGGAGAACTGGGTGTTCCAGCCATAATGGTGGCTGGAGAAGCTCAGCTTTTAAAGGATGATGTTGAAAAGTGGGCGCCTTGGGCTGAAACCGTTGCCCTAAAAGATTCCTTAAGCCGAGTTTCCGCCAGAAGCCCAAGCATGACAAAACTTGAAAACGAGCTAAGAGAAGCCGCGAAAAAGGCAGTGTCAAAGCTTAAAGCCAAAAAAGCCAAGCTGCTGGTTACCAAAAAACCGGTTAACATGCGGGTAACCTTCCTTGTAAGCCACTTTGCAGATGTAGCGGCGCTGTTACCCACCGCTAAGAGGCTTGACGCCCTAACAATAGAATACAATGCGCAAAGCATGACAGAAGCCTACAAAACCTTTGAGTTGCTTGTGCTTGCAGCCAGCGGAATAGCCGCCCTCCTAACACAGCAGACTTAAGCCAAAAGCTGGAAAAGGCAGAAAATGCTGAAACGCGTGCTTCTCTTGACGGGCAGCCCAGGCGTTGGAAAAACAACACTATTGCTGAAAATCGTGGACATTTTAAGGACTAAGGGTTATCGCATCGGCGGAATGGTAAGCCGCGAAGTTCGCTCTGGCGGAACTCGCATAGGCTTTGAAATCCTAGACTTGGCTAGTGGCAAACGAGGATGGCTTGCCCACATAAACCAAAAAACTGGCCCACAAGTTGGCAAATACCGTGTTAACCTCGAGGATTTAGACAAAATTGGCGTGGAAGCTGTTTTAAAGGCTGTTAGAGAATGCGATGTCATAGCCATAGACGAGATAGGTCCCATGGAACTTTTTTCAGAAAAGTTCAAGCGGGCAGTTAGGGAAGCGTTGGAAAGCGGAAAACTTTTGGTAGGCGTTGTCCATTGGAAAGCCCGCGACAAACTGGTGGACACTGTGAAAAGGCGAGAAGACGCGGAAACATTCACTGTTACCTATGAAAACAGGGACATGCTTAACCAAAATGTCGTGGAAAAGGCTTTGGAGTTTTTGACAAAAATCCGTGAATAACTATGGTGTTGCCTCCTTAGCCCTTTTCCCGTATTTTCTACGTTCATAAACTATCATGAATAAGGGGATAAAGAAGGCTATAAGCAGAAATAAAGCCATCACATATTGCTCCATCATGACGAATTGTATTATGAGGTAAAGCCAGCTAACAACTGTTAGTATGAGGATTGCCTTTGCAATGTCGCCTATAAGCCCCATGTGCGGTACACATTAAAAACTGTGTCTAAAGTGTTTATTAAACATTACGACACGCTACATTGCAGACATAAGCGCAGCAAGCCAAAACCTTTAACCGATAACGCAGCATTGTAGAAAATGCAAGAGTGAAGGTTCCATAAATGTTGGTTGCTGGTGTCGACGATGCGGGACGCGGCTCCGTTATTGGACCGCTGGTCATCGCTGGAATTTTAATAGACGATAAAGACTTGCCAAAGCTTATTCAACTCGGCGTAAAAGACTCAAAACTCCTTTCGCCAAGCAGAAGAGAAACTTTGGCTGTTGAAATTAAACAGATAGCCAAAAAGCATGCCTTTGTGAAACTTTCCCCAGCAGAAATTGACAAGGTTGTTGAAAAGGGCAGAAAACTTCATAGGCTTAACTGGTTGGAGGCGCAAGCCATGGCAAAAATCATTGAACTCCTCAAGCCTGACATAGCCTATGTGGATGCTTCAGACGTCTTAGAAGAGCGTTTCAAACAGCAGATTTTGGAGTTCTTGCCCTTTAAAGTTGAAATAGTTTCTGAGCATAAGGCGGACCGCAGGTACCCAGTGGTTTCAGCCGCATCAATAATAGCTAAAGTTGAAAGGGACAGAGAAATCGCAGAGTTAAAAGCTAAATACGGCGACTTTGGATGCGGCTACCCCACAGACCCCAAAACCGTAGAGTTTCTGCACTATTGCTTAGAAACGTTTAAGGAATATCCAGAGTTTGTAAGGAAATCTTGGAAACCAGCTAAAAAGGTTAAAAGCGAAAACGATTCAAGGCAGAAGCGGCTTGTCTAAAGCTTACGCAAGTCTTCTGGGCACTTTATTTTTGACAGTTCCTCGCCTTTAACACATGAAATATCCTTGTCTAAGGAAGGTTTCTGTCCCTCTGTTACTAGGATAGGGTGCGCTTGGACAACTTTGCTAAGGCTTAAGATTTCATCAACCCTTTGGTTTAGGGTTGCCTCTTTGTCGTTTACAATCCCGCCTATTATCTTCATGTTTTCCTCTGGAACTGTGATTACAAAGTCAAAGGGCGCCTTTTTAACAGCCACAAGGTTATAGCCAGCAAGCTTCTTGAAAATTTTTTGAAGAAGCTTATTCCTAATGATTATCTGCCGGGCTCTTGCCATGAAGGGTTTCCGCTGTCTTTTAGTTGCCTCGAAAATGTCAACTGGTTTGGCTACTGGAATCCCTAAAGTGCATAGGAGGTTGTAGGCTGTTGCCACGGACGCTTTAGCCATACCCCTTTCATAACCGTAAAGGGTTCTCCTCGAAATGCCTATCTTCTCTGCAACCTCGCCCACGGATAAGCCTAACTCTTGTCTCCGCTGTTTAACGGCTTCGCCATCTATCTCCACATAATAGCCTCCTGGACCAGCTTGAATAAGCGGGTAGATTTTGCGTAAAACAATGTTTTCAAAGGTTTTAGGGGTAACTGCCAAAACATTATATCGCGAATAGACCGTGTCATCTTCTAAATGTTTTTCACGGGTTTTTTCGCTGATGAAAAGCGATGCTGCTGAAACATGCTCCGAAATTATTCTTAGCTCCAGTGAATCATAGGGAGAGACGCATCCAATGTCAGATTGCACTTTTATGAAAATTAGAGATTTGCTTTTCCTAGCGGCTATGTCAAAACAGCTTGGTCTTGAGCAACATCTCTGGGAGACGGTGAAACCTCCCTCCTTCAATATAGACTCTGCAGCCTTTACCTTCTCCGTCTCCCTATAAGTCATCAGGCTTTCACAAAAATACTCAACGCGCTCTGCAATATAAGGATATACAGTTAAGGCTTATTTTGAGATTTTGCCACTATCATGGCATGGGCTTTGTCATAGGGCTCCAGATGCACAACATCCTCTACTTCGAAGCCTCTGCCCTCTAAAACTTTAACCTCTTGCTTGTAGATCTCTGAAGGCTCTTTTGTCATGTCTATGCTTTGGGCTTTAACAGCAAGCATTATCCGCCCGCCATTTTTGAGATATAAGTCGGCGTTGTCAGCGAGGATTTTTGCTTGTTCGGGTTGGGCTACGTCGCAGTAGACCTCGTCAACTTTGCCGCGGATAAACATTGCATATCTTTCTGGAAAGCGGGCGTCTTCAAGTATAGACGACATGTTAAGCCTGTAGGGGCAAACGTTGTTTACAAGTTCTCGCATGGCTCTCGGTGCGAACTCCACACAGTAAACATGTCCCTTCTCGCCGACAATGTCTGAAACGTGGCTAGCTGTGGTTCCGGAAGCTGCGCCTAAATAGAGCACTTGATGGTTTGGCTTTATTGGAACTGTTTTAACGTTTTTTAGTATGGCTGCTGCCAGCTTGCTTCTAAAGGGGTCCCAGAGGCGATATTCTACGCCTTCAAAGCGTATCAGCTTTTCTCCGTAGACGGCTTTTCCAGGCGCAAGGTTCCTTGTGGCTAGTTTTTGGGTTCCATCGTCAAGTGTAACAAGGAAGATTTCGGAGAACTGGGGATGGGGTTTAACGTGCATGTCTTCTCTTTCTCCGTTTCATTTCATGTCTAGGCTTAGGTTTTCTCTCCGGAACTGTTGGGGGTTCAGTGTATTTTTGGCGAATTTCCTCAACCCTTTTTTCCAAGTCCGCCTTCAGCTCTTCGCCTATATATCTGCCTCCGAAAACATCTATTCTGGCGGCTATGGCTAGTTTTCCAGCTAAAGCGCGGGCGATTTTCCCCCTCTGCCACTTTTTCGCTTCATGCAAAAACGGATGTTGGAAGATTATTCCATGCTTTGGCGGTCTTGTCCCAGTCTTTAATGAACGGAACAAAGCCTTTTCCGCGCCTAAAACTTGCAGTGTGCTGGCGGGCATTTTAGCCAAATTCGTTAGTCCTCCAGCCAATGCAATGAGGCGGGCTCCTAGAAGTGAGCCCGTTATGGCTTTTATGTTGGGCGCCACTTCTTCCATTGCCGTGTCTATGTAGGCTTCTAAGGTTTGTCTAAGCTCGTATAGGCTTAGCACGTTTTTGCATAGGACTTTTATCTGTGTTAGGTCGGTTTCAGGCAAGTCTGCGCCCATGGAAGACTGTGCTGCGTTTGCTATTTGTTCAGCCTTTGCTTTTGGCAAGCCTTCCGCTTCAAGCCTTTCAGATGTGAAGCCTTCTTTGTTTCCTATGTTTAGAACGAGGCGGGCGTAGGTTTCATGTTTTTCCAGCAAGCGGTCGAGTTCCGGAAAGTGGATGCCATACCATTCTCTTATGCGGCTCATGAAGAGGTTTATGGTCTTGTCCAAGTCGTCCAGCGTTTGGATGGCTTGAGCGATTATTAGGTCTCTTTTCTCAACAGCTCTTTTAACTCTAATTTTGGCGATTTCGACGGCGACGCTGTGCAACCAACGGCGGAGCTCTTCATAATCCCTAACGAAGCCCGTTTCAAGGGCGAAGCCTTCCATGTTGGAACGCAGCAGTTCTCCAGCTTCTGAAACTTTTGAAACTTCCACAGAGCCGCCAAACCTTTCTTTAATTTCTGCCGCTAAAAGGGGGTTTTCAAAAACAAAAGAGTCGTAACCGTTGTGTTTTAAATAGTTGATTAATTCGGCAACTTCTTTCACGGTTTTTCCAGATTCTATTTCCACTATGGTTTTGGCTGCCTCTTCTGGTTTCTTTTGGAAAATGGAGTGGGCTATAAGCCTATTACCCTCGTCGAAGGCTAAAACTCCAAACATTGTGTGGATTATTGTTGCCTTCATCATCCCTATTCCTCAACGGTTTCAGATACTATCTACTAGGCTTGCATAGATAAAGGATTCTGAAGGCAGACGACAAAGTTTCGGCTTATTTTTTGACGCGGCGGATTTCAAAGACAACTGGGTTTTCATGGTCTGGACAAGCGTTGAAGATTACATCTTTGTCTTTAGCCCATGGAAATTCTGCGCCGTAGCGCATGGCATAGACTTTTGGCAAAATAACCATCAGCGCACTATAGCATATGTCGCCTTTAATGGATTTTCCGTCGAAGACTATTTTGTCGCCAACCTTATGCCCAAAAGCGCACTTTCCTTTTTGACTTTTGACGGCAACTTCAACAACCGACATTAAATGCACCTTTGCTAGGAGTATTGTCCAAACTTATTATAGATTTTCCCAGCCAAAAACCAGCGTGCAAAACTAAACTTTATCTCTTAAAAGCAACAACCATTACAGAAAGCTTCAATGGGGAAAATCCTTTGAAAAATAAAAGCCTAAAAGTCAACTTGGCTGGCTTAAGCCTTGAAAACCCCACAATGCTGACTTCTGGAATTTTGGGGTATTCCGCCTTAACCCTTAAAAGCATAGCTGAAGGTGGAGCCGGCGCCGTGGTTACAAAATCTGTTGGTTTAAAGCCTCGAAGGGGCTATGCAAACCCAACGGTTGTGCAGGTGGACTGCGGCTTAGTGAACGCTGTTGGGCTTCCAAACCCGGGCATAGACGAGTTTGTAAAGGACATCCGCGAGGCAAAAGCTGTTTTGACGGTGCCTTTAATAGTGAGCGTTTACGGGTTTTCAGCCGAAGAATACGCGTGGGTGGCAGAAAAAGCCGTTAAAGCAGGCGCAGACGCTGTGGAACTTAACGTTTCATGCCCCCATGTTAAGGAAACAGGCATAGAGATTGGGCAAAACCCAATGGTTTTAGCGGAAGTTGTAAGAGAAGTTAAGAGAGCTATGGAAAAACCCGTTTTTGTTAAGCTTTCGCCTAACGTGGCGGACATCGCGGAAATCGCTGAAGCCGCCGTGAAGGCTGGGGCGGATGCTATAACTGCCATAAACACTGTTAAGGCGATGGCAATAGACATTGAAACTGCAAAGCCCATACTTAGCAACAAGAGGGGCGGATTGTCTGGTCATGCCATTAAGCCCATTGCTGTTCGATGCGTCTACGACATTTACGAAAAAGTGAAAAAGCCCATAATCGGGTGCGGCGGCATAACCAGTTGGCAGGACGCTGTGGAGTTCATGCTTGCAGGAGCTTCAGCCGTCCAAATTGGAACAGCCATAGCCCTAAAAGGCCCCGGCGTTTTCAAGTCTGTGGTTATGGGGATAAACACTTACCTAAAAAGGAAAGGTTTTAGGAGCGTGAATGAAATTGTCGGCTTGGCTCACCGCAGCTAATAAGCATAGAACAACCCGCATCATGAACGTAGAAGTTGTCAGCCCCACAGTGAAAGTCTTCACTTTTCAAGACAAGCAGTGTGCGAAGGCAAAGCCCGGACAGTTTTTGATGTTGTGGGTTCCCGGAGTGGATGAAATCCCTCTAAGCGTTTTAGACGTAGACCGTGAAAGGGCAAAGGTTTCGGTGGCTGTCAAGCGAGTTGGCGAAGCAACAAAAGCGCTGCACAGCATGAAAGCGGGCGACTGGATAGGTATGCGCGGCCCCTTCGGAAATGGGTTCACGCTTAAAAGGGGCAAGATTTTGATGGTTGGAGGCGGGGTTGGCATAGCTCCATTAACATTTTTAGCCAAAAACCTAGCCTCAGGAAAAACCTCAAAAATCGTTGTGGTGATTGGAGCCAAAACAAGAGAGGAGCTCATTTTCATGGACAATTTACGAAGGTTATGTGAAGAGGAAAACGTGTTAGCAGCTACAGAGGATGGAAGCTACGGTGTAAAAGGCTTGGCTTCAAGCCTCGCAGAGTCTGTTATGGCCGAAGAAAAATTTAACATGGTTTACACTTGCGGGCCGGAGCCTATGACTCGAAGGGTTTTGGACTGTGCTGAAAAGGTTGGCATTTATGCTGAGGCAAGCCTTGAAAGGCTTATGCGGTGCGCCATCGGCATATGTGGAAGCTGCGTTGTAGGCGGATACCGCGTCTGCAGGGACGGCCCAGTCTTCAACATAAACCAGCTTAAAACCTTTAAAGACGAGTTTGGGGTTTGGAAACGCGACTTCAACGGGAAAAGGATACCAGTCTAAACGGACAAAAGTAAAAAGGTGGCTAAATGCCCATCACACCACTTCACGCATCAGCCTTTCTATTTCTATACTTTAAGGATAAAACGCGAATAGACCCTTTGGCGTTGGCTGTTTCAACAACCTTCATAGACCTTGAACCCTTGTATTACTTTATACTTGGAGAGCTTTTAGACCATAGGATTTGGCATGGATTTACATTAGCGCTAACTCTATATCCTATCTTAGTGACTGGCGCGGTCTATCTAACAGAACACCTCCTTGAAAATAGGTTGTGGGCCATCTACAAGTGGGCAAGACTTAACCCCATCAAGGTGAGGTATTCGCTGCAGAACATATATTTGCTGAGCTTTTTTGGAGGTTTCAGCCACATCTTCCTAGACATGTTCACTCATCCGCAGATGCTTTGGGTTTTATATCCCTTCGCCTATGGAAACCCCTTCTACAGGGGACAAGCCGCGATAATTGTGGAAGCCACTGTAATTGTGTTGACGCTTTACTCGTTAAACTGTTGGCTAAAGGATAAACCTCTGAAGTGAATATGGAAAACTAGAGGAAGCAGTTCTTATTAAATGCGTCTAAACGAGACATTTATCAATTTAATCCGCAGAAGTCTTTTTAAATGCAACAATTATAAAATAATTGTTGAGGGAAGTATAATGAAGAAAATTGTTTATGCAGCTATCTTTATAGTGGCACTGTGTAGTTTATTATTGATAAAAGCGGGATCCGTCAAGGCAGCCGAGCCAGGCTACGAAAGAATAGACTATAATCCAGATACTTCGGTAACGATAACCATTGATGGGCGGTGGACGGTTGACAATGAATGGACAATGAATGGTGAAGTTACATGGATAGGTGACAAAGTGATTTTTAGAAGTGTATGGGAATTTGTTTCGATGAGTGAAGTATACGACACATGGCTTATCGAATTTTTCAGTGACAACAGCAATGATACCGGGGATTATTGGCAAATGTGTATTGACGGAGACCAGAGCGGGGGAACCGCTCCTCAATCTGGCGATTATAGAGTAGATATCATAAGCCACACCACTCTAAAAGTTTACCAAGGAAATGGCACAGGTTGGAGTGAGGTTACTCCTCCGGCTTCTATACAATGGGATAATTCCATAAGTGCTTCTCCATCGAATAGCACGCCGCACTGGATTTTAGAATTCAGATTTAATAAGCCAGATTTAGGGGCAAACCCGACTTGGAACTTCCGGTTGGCAGTTTACGACGAAAGCGCTGATGAACTTCTATCGTGGCCGCCTACCCCCAGAGATGTACCGGAGCGCTACGGCGTTCAAAACTATACCACGGGCGTTGTTCCGGAAAGCTTAAACATAGGTGTTATGGTGCTATTATCGTCCTTTACCGTGGTAGTTAGCTCCCATCTGCTGCGGAAACGCCTAAAGATTCGAAGCTAAAAATCAGTTAAGATTAGGCGAAGGTACTTACAAGCTCTGACGAGAGCGAATTTACTAATATAATCTCTCTTTTTTCTCATGTAGCAATCTTGAAGTTGCGCGCATGTGATTCCTGAAAACCTATCTCCGAAAAATGTTTAAGACCAAAACCTCGCTAACGCTTGATTACGCTAAGTCTTCCCTTCTTTTTTACGCTAAAAAATATAGAGTTTCAAAGTCATAATCGGCCAATATACATTTTGCAAAGGCTTATTAGGTTCGGATTCGGAATTAATTTCTGTATTTGGAGAAAAATGGAAAATGTCATATAGTGGAAAAATTGCTACATTTCTGGTTTCTCTGCTTTGTTTCGGAATTTTGCTTCAAACGGCCCACGGTTTGTATGCCACCACCGACCCTTGGCCCATGTGGCGCCATGATTTAGTGCATTCTGGTTTTGCTACTTCCACGGCGCCAAACAGCAACAAAACATTGTGGCAGTCTAAAAACCTCTATCCTTCATGTATGCCAATTGTTGTGGACGGGAAAGTAATCGTAACGGGCACGGGCTATTACATATATGCTTTGGACGAAACGACAGGCGTCGAGTTGTGGAAATCGTCTATTGCCCTTTCAGGTTCGCCGCAGGGAAACATTGCTTACGCTGACGGCCGCCTCTACATTGGCACATCTAATGGTTATGTCTATGGTTTTAACGCCACAAACGGTGTTAAAATTTGGGAAAGACAGTTTACAGGCGACCAGATAAGAACAAGCCCTGTCCCCTACAAGGGGAAGGTTTACGTTGGAACAAATAATGGGTACATATACGCTTTAAACGCTACGAATGGGCTGGCTATCACAGGTTGGTTTTATTCTACTGGTAGCCCAATATATTCAAGTCCAGCCGCTTATAACGACGTTCTCTATTTTGGATGTGATGACAACAAGGTGCACGCAATAAATGTCAGCAGCGATGCTGGTCCAAGCGTGCTATGGAAATATACAACAAGTGGCCGAATACGCTCCAGTCCATGTGTAGGCGACGGCAAAGTATTCATCGGAACAAGCAGCACAGACCGTGCACTTTTGGCTCTTAACGCGACGACAACACAACCCTCAGGTGAGCTTATCTGGAAATATGTACTGGCGACGGGATACAATATTGACACTACTCCGGCGTTTGCCGACGGCACAGTATATTTTGTAATAGGCCAGAAGGCATACGCGCTTAACGCTAATGTACTTCCTGGAACGTACAATGAAGGCAATATCCAGATTGAGAAATGGACTGTGACGGTTGGAGGTTTCCCCCACAAGCCCCACGGTTGCCAACGGCAAAGTTTTTCTAAGCAACAGCTACGAAACTCTCCTCTGCCTAGAAGCGGCAACTGGAATAACCCAATGGACATATAAGTTCACAAATTTTGACTCTGAAGAACCAGTAATAGCAGATGGAAGACTTTTCGTCACTCAATACTTTGGAGTTTACTGCTTCGGGCAATCCTACCCAGCCCTAACATACTATTACACGGTCACTCCAGTGGGAGTTCCATTCGTCATTAAGCTTGTGGAGACAAACGCGACGCCCAGCAAAACAATCAGCATAGACCAGCTAACAACCCAAAAGAAAATAAACTTCACAATAACCGGAATAGAAAATTCCTACAGCACACTCAACATCACAATTCCAAACGACATGCTCGGCGGACCATACACGGTGAAAATAGACGGAGCCCTCGTAAGCCACACGCCATACGCCAATGGAACCCACACGTCATTATACTTCACATGCTACCACTCAGACAAAAACCCCCATAACGTAGAAATAACAGGCATCACAGCAATACCCGAATTCCCACCAACACTAATCGGAACTATACTAGTCTTCACGACTTTTGCAGCAACCGCCTTCGCGGCGAAAAAATCCAAAATAGCGGCGGCAAGAAAAAACAGCCAAATTCCACCATAACATTTCCGAAATAAGGCGGGAAACCAAAAACCCCATTTTTATCCGACAAATTGCCGAAAACTAGAGGGGGCTATCCGTATTGGCCTTTTCCACAATTAAAAACCTATAGAGAGAGGGGTATCCATTTTAGGTTGCTCCACATTCTTAAATTTGACTGTAGGTGATGCGCAATTCAAAAAGGTTATATTTGGCTAGAGCTATTTTGGTGTATTTGCGGGTGTGTCGTGATGAAAGGTGACCGCCAAATTCCAAACTAATTCTGAGCATAAACCATTAAGCATAGATTATCGCCCGCTTGAAATTGAAAAAGAAATCCGCACATTCTGGGAGAAAAACCACACATTAGAGAAGCTAATGGAGTTTCGCGAGAAAAACAATATAGGCGTATCAGGCTGGGTTGAAGGACCCCCAACATTGAATGGCATACCCCATATAGGGCATGCTAGAGGCCGCATAATGAAAGACTTGCGTTTTAGATGGAAGACTATGCAAGGCTATTTTATGCCCTTTTGGGCAGGTTGGGACTGCCAAGGCTTGCCAGTGGAGTTAGAAGTGGAAAAGCTTTTGGGCGTTCGAAACAAGCGGGAACTCTTAGAGCGGGTTGGCGAAGAACGTTTCATAGAAGAATGCAAAAAAACAATTATGCGGTATCACAGAGAATGGGTTGAAGCAGACCGAAAACTAGGCATATTCATAGACCAGAAAAAAGCCTACTGGACTTACCTTGACAACTACATAGAACGCGAATGGCAGTACCTTAAACGCGCTTGGGAGCAAGGCTTGCTGGAGGAAGGCTATTATGTGGTGGCTTATTGTCCAGGATGCCAAACAAGCCTAAGCAGCGCCGAAGTAGGCTATGAAGGCTCCTACGTGGAAGTGGAAGACCCATCGCTTTACTTCAAATTCAAAGTGGCAAACAGCCAAGACGAGTACTTCCTAGTTTGGACAACAATGCCCTTCACAGTGATAACAGACTTAATGTTGGCAATTCATCCCGAAGCCGAATACGCGAAGGTTAAGGTTGACAAAGAAAAATGGATAATGGTGCGTCAACGCGTCGAACCAGTGATGCAGGAGCTAGGCATAGAAAAATACGAAATAGTTGAAACCATTGTCGGCAAAAGCCTTGAAGGTTTAAAATACGAGTATCCGTTTAAGGATTTAATTCCAAAACAAGCCGAGCTTGACAAGCATCCACTTGTGCATAGGGTTGTATGCGAAGAATTTGTTGACGTGAACACTGCCACTGGCGTTGTCCACTTGTCGCCGGGAAATGGCGAAGAAGACTTTGCAGCGGCGCAAAAAAGAGGGGTCCCTGTTTTCGCTCCCTTCGACGACGAAGTGAAGTTCACTGATGATGCGGGCTTTTTCAGTGGAGTGTTTGCAAGAGACGCCGACGCTATGGTTGTTGAGGAACTGCGCAAAAAAGGCTTATTGGCAAATGTTAAAACGATAAGGCATGAGTATCCCACTTGTTGGCGCTCCCACCACAAACTGGTTTGGCTGGCTAGACGCGAATACTTCCTAAGAACAGACTGCATAAACGAAAAGGTTTTGAAAGCAGCGGAGAAAGTCGAATACTACTTCGAAGCTCCGAAAAACCGTTTCCTCTCCTTCCTAAAAGAGGGTAAACCATGGTGCATATCAAGAGAACGCGTCTGGGGCGCACCACTACCAATATGGACCTGCGAAAAATGCGGCACAAAAACCCTCATAGCAAGCAAAAAAGAGCTGGTGGAAAAAGCCATAGAAAAGCCGCCACAAGACTTTGAACTCCACAAGCCCTGGATAGACCGCATAAAAATCCAATGCGAAAAATGCAGAGGCATCATGCACCGGGAACCCTTCGTTTTGGACACGTGGCACAACAGCGGCGCCTCACCATACGCAAGGTTCACAGACGAAGAATTCGCCAAATACGTGCCAGTGGACTTCCTCACAGAAGGTATAGACCAAACCCGCGGATGGGCAAATTCGCTCCTATTAGAGCATGTAATATTGACTGGAAAAGCAGAAGCACCCTACAAGGCTTTCCTCTTTCAAGGCTTAACCCAAGACGCCAAGGGCAGGAAAATGAGCAAAAGCCTAGGCAACATAATAGAGGTAAACAAGCTTCTAGAAAAAGCCTCGGCAGACGTCTGTCGATTCTACCTTTTGCGGAAATGCTCGCCAATAGAGTTCATGAACTTCGACGTAGACGAGATGAACCGCCGCCCATACCAAGTGTTGGCTACGCTATATCACTTAAACAGGTTTTTCGTGCAAAACGCTGAATACGACGGTTTCAACCCGAAAAGCCACACTCTGGAATGGGCAAAAGAAAACAGATATCTGAAAAAGCCAGACCTTTGGCTCTTGTCAAAACTTCAAAAGGCGATAAGCGATTACACGGCTAGGCTAAATAGCTGCGAATTCAACTTTGCCCTTGCAGAACTGGAAGAGTTTGTTGTTGAAGTTGTAAGCCGCCTCTACGTGCCAATGATAAGGAAAGAACTGTGGACAGACGAACCGGAAACCCTCAACCGTAGACTAGCCATATACGCATGTTTATGGCATGTGCTAAAAAACGCTGTACTTCTATTCAATCCAGTAACACCCTTCCTAAGCGAAGTCCTATACCAAAAAATCTACAGACGCTTAGACCCAACACTGCCAGAATCCGTAAACTTTGAAAAATGGCCAGAGCCAGACGAAAAACTTCGCGACAAAACCCTCGAAGAAGAGTTTGAAATCTTGTTAGAATGCGTTTCTCTGGCTTATTCAGCGCGACAGTCCGCCAGGCTTAAGAGAAGATGGCCCCTACGAAAAATGCTTGCAATAGCGCCCCTAAAAACTTGCAAAGCTTTGGAAAGCCTAAAAGAGATTCTTTTGGAACTTGCAAACGTCAAAGAAGTGGAATACGCACAAGAATTACCAGAAAACCTTAAAGCCGAAGTCGATGCTGGAAGATGGGTTGGCGCTTCTGAAAAGGGCATAAGCGTCTATTTAGACGCCTACAGAGACGAAGGGCTTTTAGGCGAAGGTTTAATGCGCGATATAGCCCGACGAGTCCAATCGTTAAGGAAAGAGTTAGGCTACGTACCAACAGACATGCTGGACAGCGTCCACATAGCTGGCTTAGACGAAGAAAACATGAGGCTTCTACAGCCGTATCTGGGCGAAATGGCTGAACTAGTTCGAGCCAAAAAAGTCCAGCTGCACACAAGCCTAGACGAAGTTGAAACTGAATGGTATGAGTATCCCCTAGACGAAAAGAAAATCCATATCGCCATATCTTAACATTTGAAGCAGAATAGCGGTTATGTCCTTCTCCGATTTTCTCTTTCCATCATGCTATTAGGGTTAATACGAGCGCAGTAGTTAATGGAATTGTTAAATTATCGCTTATGGGTAGAGGTAGGCTTTCAACAATTGTTGCTGTTGCAGCGGCTGCCAACGCCTTTAATGGATTAACATAAACTAGAGCGGCTAAAAAACCAGCAAATAAACCTGCAGCTAAGCCTTCCAAGGTTTTCCCCTTGTTAAAGGACAGCCTTTTCCTTCCAATGGTTTTCCCAACGATGGCGGCGGCGCTGTCGCCTAAAGCGAAAGTAGCAATAGCCGCGTTACTCGCTGAAATGGGAAACAACAGTAGAGTGAAAAGTATGCCCAAAGCAAAAAATACTGGTGCCGTGGCAAACTCGTGAATTTCCGCCTTTGTAGCCGCATTATGCACGATCCAAGAGATTATGGGTACACGCTTACCCTCCATCATCGCCGCTTCGGAAGCGACATACAAAAAGGTTACTGCTATTATAAGGAGAGCGACGGCGTAGTTCCCAACTAAGCTTGAGAGAAAAGGAACAGTGAAACCGCAAGCGTGAATAGCCTCTCGGAAAACCGTGCTCTTAGAAAGCGAAGCCTCCTTTCTCGGCTTTTCAACCCCAATTAAAGGAAGAACTTCGACTAGACTTCCAGTTACCACATGATCTGCTTTTACACGCACCAAAAAATCTGGGTTATAGCCTACCTTAAGCGCTTCTGGAAGCAGTATCGGCGCGTTGTTTCTATCATCAGCCACTACAACAAGTTTTTCTGGACTTCCCCCTTCCACTTCTAAGATTCTTTTTAAAACCAAAAGCTTTCCTTGATGCTCTATAACTTCGCCTGAAATCTCGCCCGTAACAATCCCATCTCTTGTTTCCAAATCGAGGCCAAAAGCATAATCAGCCTTAAGCCTAGACGCTAAATCTTCAACAACAAAGGTTGGCAGTCCGGAACTTATCAACGCGGTTTTCCAGCCTTCCCGCTTCAGCTTTTCAAAAACTTCTCCCACGTTAGGCATCAGGGGAATTCGCCTAAAAACCTGCAGAAGCTCTTCAACTCTAAATCCTCTGAAAACCTTAAACACCTTTTTTAAAGCAGCCTTTAACGAAATTAAGCCTAACTCATAGAGGATTCCGTAAAAAACTATTCTCAAAAACTGCAAAAAATTTAGCCTTTTACTAATTTCAAAGAGCAAATAACGATTTTTAGGAATCAACACGCCCTCAACGTCGAATACAATCACCCTACGTTTTTCCCCGTGCACCAAAGCCAAATCTACGCCCTCTATTAATCATCCTTCAACATTTATAGCCTTTAATGAAAGCGAACCACTGAAAATTGAAAAGTATAGAAAACACGCTTAACAAACCCTTTGCTTTCGCTTTTCTAGATATAAAGGGAAAAACTATAGAAGAGGTATGAAAAATAAAGCTTCGAAACAAGCTAAATTCAACAACTAAAACATTTATGCCCTTTCAAAACCGAAAGCCTTTTCCAAGAGGGATAAACTTCTTTCCATCTGGGCCGGTAGTTCAGCTGGTATGAACGCCGCCCTCGCACGGCGGAAGTCGCGGGTTCAAATCCCGCCCGGTCCATTAATCTTTCAAATGGGGTATGCTCCACATATTCTGCAGAAAGTCGTCTCTCTCCCTAAGAAAGCTTTACAGTTCGGACACTGTTTTCCCTTTTTGACGCTATAGACCTCGCTGGGTTTTCCATGAAGCTTTCTAAATATTTCGTAATAAAACAGCTGCTCTTTAGTGGACAGTTTAACTCCATCTTCTTCCACGTAAAACTGTTTTTTCTCCTCAAAATATTCATCTTCAACCCGCCCATCGAAAAATTTTGGAAGCACCGTTGTTCCTGTTCCTATTTCTAAGGGCGCCTTAGAACGCCAAATAATTTCGTTTGGAATTAGGTTTTCGTAGGCTTTGCGGATAAGCCACTTACCATATTTCACTCCGTCCTTCTCGTTTAGTTTCAGCTTAATGTCGATTTTCTTGGCGAACTCCATAAACTCGTCGTCCAGAAAGGGAGTTTTCACTTTTACGCCAATCGCTTCTCCGATGGGTATAGACGAGAAAAGCATTTCCGCCCACATTTTCCGCAATCTTCGATTAAGCTCCTCTTCTGGCAAGTGAAAAAGCCAAGGATACCCAAGAAAAAGCTCATCCAAGGCATCTCCAGTCATGACACTGTTTATTCCCATTTCCTTTGCAAGTTTTAAACCAATATACACAGGAACACTGTTCCGCACTTCCATAGGGTCAAAAACCTTCAAGATGGCTATAACCCCGTTAACAGCATCAACCATCTCATCAGCGTTGAAAATGTACACCATATGAGGTATCCCGAGAAAACTAGCCATTTTCTTGGCAAAATCCAAATCCTTAGCCGGTCCCTGCTCAAAACCAACAGTTATGGCAGTTATACATTTATGCTTTGACGCCTCAAAGGCTATTACGCTTGTGTCTATACCTCCCGAGAAAAGAAGCCCATCAGCCAAGTTCTTCTTCACAGCTTTTCCAATAATCTCCCGCGTTTTCAATAACAAATCAGCTTCATTTCTCTGCAACTGCATGCCCAACCATACCACTCAAAAGTTTTAAAACTTTTCGCAAAACCTCCAAACATCTGTAAAGTAGTTACGCTTAAAAGGCTAGTCGCCATTTATAAAACGCCTAAAAGGGGGAAAAATGAGAGTAAGCCTAATCCACATGAAAACACGCGGTTCTGTAAGTGAAGCCCTTTCAGCAGCTTGTAAAAAGATTAGTGAAGCAGCCGAGCAAAAACCGAACTTCATAGCTCTCCCCGAATACTTTTCAGTGCCCGGCTTTATCGAAGAATTTTCCTCAGCAGAAGAAATCTTCCAAAAAACATACAATCCAACATTTGAATTTTTAAGGAAAGTTTCCAAACAGTTCCCAAACATCTACATTGTTGGAGGGACTCTGGTCGAAAAAAGCCAAAACACCTTCTTCAACACTTGCTTGATATGGAAAAACGCCAAACTTCTGGGAAGCTACAGAAAAAGAAACCCGATAAGCATAGAGGTTAAAATTGGGATAAGCAAAGGCGATAAACCATTTGTTTTCCCAACGGAATCAGGCAATATAGGCTCGCTAATTTGCGCAGACATTTTTAACCCGGAAGCGGTAAAACAGACGGTAAGCTTAGGCGCTGAAACCATTTTTCTGCCAGTTGCATCTTTATCCACCCACCCAAACGTTAAAGGGCACCCCTTATCAGAGAAAATTGCTTCAGAAAACGGTGTTTTCATAGTCAAAGTCGGAAACGTACGTTCAGATGCAAAGGGAGGAAGAAGCGCAATAATCGCTCCATGGGGAATAATTGAAGAAGCAGAAGAAACATTTTCAGACAAAGTGATAACAGCAGATTTAGACATCCAAAGGCTTAGACGCTACAGAGAAGAAATCAATAAAGGGTTTTCCACTCCTCAATGATTTGTGTCATCTTTGAGAATTTATGCCTCTCAAACCATTGTTGCATTTCCTTATTTTCAATAGCATAATCACGTATCTTTTCCGCATCTCCAGAACTGTGCACCAAAAGCAAAATTCCCTCTATTTCATGTCTGCTCACATAAGCCATTGTCCTCAAAAGAGCATTCAACTTCACATAATCCAAAAGTTCAGCACTCAACTCTATGAAAACAGGCTTTTTCAAAATCTTCGTGAAAATCCTCGTTAACATGTCAACCCAATACATAGTGGTATAATCGTTAGCGGAGAGGGGAACATGAAAGAAGTCAATATAGGCTGCTAACTGAGCGAAGTCTATGCCGAAACGTTCTTTTGAAAGCACCGGGTCCGGCCAAATTTCCACGGCAAATCTTCTGCCTTTCGCCCGTTCACTCGCCTCCTCTATGAATTTTGTTACTGTTTGTGTTCGCCATTCCATCCAGTTAAGTCCGCTTTGCCTCCACAACTCCACACACCTCGAACAAACACAAAAGCCTTCTTCTGGAAAATGGTAAAGGTTCAAAATAACTCCTTCAACTTCTTTAGCAGCTATTTCTGAAATAAAACCAAGAACTTTATCCATGTAAACTTCATTTGTGGGGCAAACATAATCCCAGGGCAGATTAACTCGCCTATTCTGCCTCAAAGCAGGACCATCTTTAGAAACCGCCACGATGTTTGGATTGCTTCTTATGGCTTTTGCGTCGCAGAAGCATGTAATGTCGTTGTACATGTTTTCTGCTGGAGGAAAAACCATACCGTCGGCACGTTTAACGTAGTAGATGTGGGGGTCAAATCCTTTAACAGCGACTGGTTCATAGGAAACTATTCCTACTTTCATGGGTTAGGCTCAGCAACCGATATATTTAAAATTTTCAATTAGGTGAACATTGCAGAGGAAGATAAAGCGTTATGGAAATAATGATAGATTATGAAAAATGCACTCCTTGTCCAGAGCTTAAGTGTGTTGACACATGTCCGTGGGGAGTTTTTCAAGTAGGCCCGGATAAAAAACCACGGGTATTGGATGCAGCATCATGCAGCCGATGTGGAATTTGCGAAAACCTGTGCCCCACCAAAGCTATTAAAGTAAAAAGAAAAGATTTTAGTAGCACTTAACCATGTCACTATAACTTCGTGAGGTCAACTTATGAAAGAATATGAATTGCATGGGAAAAACTTCAAGTTGCTTTTAGAAGATGATTTTTTAGCTTTAACATCAGAAACAGAATTTACAACGGTCAGCTCAGCCGTGTATAACGGCGGGTTTAGAAAGGCGGAGGCTGTTATTAACGCGCACGCCCCTGAAGATTATGATCAAAAACTACTACACGAACATCCCGAACATTTAATTTTAAAGGTTTTAAGGAAACTTAACATTAACCCCGACTACAGCGTAGGCATGATCACAGCTGCAGACGTCAACAAGTTTTCCGTGGCAACGGCAGATGAAGATGGCTTAAGCGTAAGCGCCGTGGTGACTGCAGGCTGTTCATTAGCAGAAACTTCGGGGGAGGAGATTAAAACAACCCCATTTACTCCAGGTACAATAAATACAATTATCGCCATTAACGGTAACCCCACAGAGAGCTGCCTCCTAGAAACCTTTATAACAGCAACTGAAGCGAAAACGGCAGGCTTAAGGGATTTAGATGTGAGAAGTGCATATTCAGGCGCCCCCGCCACAGGAACAATAACAGACAGTCTTGCCGTGCTATCCACCAACAACGGCTCCAAAATAAGATACGGCGGCCCAGCTTCAAAACTTGGCAGGTTGGTGGGATACTGCACTAGAAAAGCCGTAAAAGACGCTATACTGAAAAATGGCAATCACTTAATTCCTGCAAGGTCTGTCTTGAAAAGGTTCTCTGAGCGGAAACTGCCCATAGAAGAGCTTGTGCGGGAAATTTCTAAAACAAGCCATGCAGAGGTAAATGTGGAAGAGGTAAACTCCAAGATCATAAAAGCCTTAGAAGAGAAGCCTCTCCTTTCGCTGGTCTTGATGATGGCTGCAAACATAGACGAAGAAGTTAAGAGAGGGCTGGTTCCAGAGGAATTCGGGGACATAAACGCCTTAATCGAAGAATTCCAAAAGAGCTTCTTCAGAACAATTTCCAAAGAGGAAAATTTTCATCGCTTCATCAAATTGAGCAATATGAACCCAAATTCAAATCCATTTCTAAAAAATGCGTTGCTCTGCATAATTGAGAAAATTCTTTCAAAAAATTCTTTTTAAGAAGTTAACCATTCACATGTTGCTTTATTTCATTTGAAATGGAAGATGCTGTAAAAAAGTGGTGAAGGCTTAGGTGTTTCAGTTTACAGTTTCTACCCTACTATCTTCTCCCAGCGCTCAACCAGTTCCAAAACTTCGGGACACCCGTAGTTCCTCAACTTCTGTCTAAGCTCAATTTTGTCAACAGCCGCCTTCTGGAAATCCACTATCTGACTTGCCTTACCAGCAAGGTATAGGATGCCGTCAATTCCCGTTCTCCCACAGCGAACCGAAACCGTTAGAAGCTCTGCTGGTGATGGAACCTCCTTAGGGTCGTCGCCTGGACCAAACACGTAGAGACTTATATACATTGGTTTTTTCAACAGTTTTTTGAAGCCCATGCAAAGCATCTCCCAATACCATGGAGTAGCATAATTCTTCGAAAACATGACAACATTGAACGCGTCTGCGTATGGTGCTAGTGCGTCGAAGTCTATGCCAAACCGCTCATAAGAACTAACAGGATCTGGAAGCAAACCGATAACTAACTCCTTTTTCACAACATCTCGGATTTGTGCAATGTAGTCTGTGACCTCTTTTTTACGCCATTCAAGCCAGCTTAGTCCACTCTTCTGCCATTTCTCCTTACAACGGGGACAAGTGCAGTGGCCATGGTCTGCAAAGTGGATGCTGTTCAGCCAAATACCTTGAGAAGCCCTATCCACCTCTTCAATGTACTTTAGCATTTCCTCTCTATACTCTGGAACTGTTGGGCAGAGGATATCCCAACGGAAATTATACCTGTCATTTGTTCTTAAAGCAGGTCCATGTTCAGACTGGGAAACCCACTCGGGATGGTTGCGCGCTGTAACATTGTCTCCGAATATAGCGACATTGCTGTACATGTCTTGTCGCGGCGGTTGTCTTCTTCCAACCTCTGGCTTCACCCGAAACAAATCAAAATCGAAGCCTAGAACTTTCTCCGGTTCAAATAGATATGTGCCAAACTTCATTTTCCACACCTTTTAGGAAGCAGAATGCAGGCAAATTATAAAAGTTTTTCACATAAACACTCCGAAACTTTCTCATCCTATTTGATATTCTTTATTCGAAGCGCAAAAGGCGGGCTCACCTCAGCAACTATAAAACACTCTGAATTTTGCGTAGGATACTTGACGCGAAATGAAAGGGGCAAAGCCCTTTCTTATTCAAAAACTTTAAATATAAAGCATGGTGTTTCCGTGTCAACAGCGATGGTGATACCTTGAAGTTCGGATCCTTTCTGTTCTCTCCGGAAACCGTTGAAGGCTTCGACATCCACGTCTACCGTCTCAAACCCGAAACAGGCACAATAGGAACACCTAAAGAAGGTATGTACAACAATATAGCATGCTTCGGCGACAACACCAACGCCCTTAAACATCCAGAATGGGTATCTATTTCAAAAGATGGTCCGGCACTCCGCACGAACAAGAGGTATAATTTTCGTTGGGATATCCTCTGCATGACGAATCCTGAGTACCGAGAATGGATATTGGGCTTTATAGAAAACGCAGCGAAAGTAGCTTCGGGAATAACCCTAAGCAGCATCCACTTTGCAGACCATGGCTTTTGTGTTTGTTCGAGGTGTGTGGAGTTGTGGAGGCAAAGCGGACTTAACTGGATGGAATGGCGAACACAAACAGTAACAAAATTCATAGAGGAGGCGAGTGAACGGGTAAAGAAGTGGGATAAGCCTTTCCTAGTGGGTTTGCTGCCCGACCCGGTGCTTTCAAAGGAGCGGTTTGGCATAGACTTCGACGCACTAGCACCATACGCAGACGCCTTTATCGTGCCGATATTCTCTAAAAGCTATGCAACTCCGTGGCACTTCGAAACTTTAGCCAGATCTCTTAAAAGCGTGTTGAAGAAACCTGTTTACATAAACATTTACGTCTACGGTCCCGGCGATAATCCTAAGGAAGTGCCTACAGTCAGCGAATTGCTAAAGGTTTCAGCACGTGTGTGCAGAACAGGAGTTGACGGTGTCCTGTTTTTAGCAGAGAACGCCCAGAGGCTTAGAGACTTCCAGAAGGCTGCACTCCAAGCAGAAGATGTTTTGAAGGAGATAGAAGATTATGGTGCAGATGAGTTTTTGAAGCTGATAGACAAGTGGAGAAACTTGTCCTGAATGCTCCCACCCTCTTTCGTTGGCTAAACTTGCTTTGAAAATATTCCGCAAGAAATAGAAAATACATAAATAATGTTGAAGCGAATTATCCGAGAGAGGAAAAGTGTATGAAGGTTACCCTTGTTAATCCTCCATACCCAGAAGAAGCCCATCAGCACCCACCCCTTATTCCTTTAAGTTTAGGCTATCTGGGGGCAGTCTGCGAAAAAAGTGGTTACGACGTGAAAGTTATAGACTGTCAAGGAGAAAGGTTGAACTTACAAGGGTTCCGCAGAAAACTAGCAAATACAGACACGGATGTTATTGGGATAACCTCGGCAACCCTCACGTATAAATCGGCGTTAAAAATAGCAGAAATTTCTAAAGAGGTTTTTCCCGAATGCACTGTAGTCTTGGGCGGGTGCCATGCAACCTTCTGGGACATTAATGCGTTGAACGAGTGCCCCAGCCTTGATATTATTGTAAGAAAGGAGGGGGAAATAACTTTCCTCGAAATTCTTGAAAAGCTGAAAAATAAAGAAAGCTTGAGTGAAGTTAAAGGAATAACCTTCAGAAAGAAAGATGAAATCATCCGAAACGAGGATAGACCCTACATAGAAAATTTGGATGATTTACCTTTCCCTGCACATCATCTATTGAATCTCAACTCATACATAAAAATGGGAAAACTGATAATCCCATTAATGACAAGTAGAGGATGCGTTTACTGGTGTGATTTTTGCACAGCTGTCAGAATGTTTGGGCGAAAATACCGCATGAGAAGCCCCAAAAACGTTGTAGAGGAGATGGAGTATTTCCACAAAAAGTATGGAACTGACCAGTTCACATTTTACGACGACGCATTCACTGTTGACCCCAAAAGAGTTGAGGAAATCTGCAATGAAATAGAAAGAAGGAATATGAAAGTGAAATGGGATTGTGAAACAAGGGTAGACATGGTTAACAAGACACTGCTTGAAAAAATGAAGAAGGCCGGATGCATAGCGATATGGTTTGGAGTTGAATCCGGCTCACAAATGATAATTGACAAAATGCAAAAGAAAATAAAAATTGAGCAGACCCGAAAGGCGTTTAAGCTAGCACATGAAGTTGGTTTAATGACTGTTGCAAGCGTAATTTTGGGCTTTCCTGGAGAAACCGAAGAAACAGCTTGGGAGACAGTGAACTTTGTTAAGAGTTTAGACCCCAGCGATGTTGGATTCTACATAGCAACTCCATACCCTGGGACTCCGTTATATGAAACTGTTAAGGAGAAAGGATGGTTGAGAACCGAAGATTTCGAAAAATACGACACAGCAACCCCAGTGTTTGAAACACCGTTTTTAAGCATGGAAAGATTAAAGGAGATACGGTTGAAGGCTTATCAACAGTTTTATCTTAGGCCAAGATATGTTATTAAAATGCTTAGGGTTGGAGGCGTTTATGGAATATACGCAGTAAGAACTTCATTCGCCCATCTGCTTAGGGCGTTACATTTGAAGCTTGGCTAAGTTAAGCGTTTTTAAGGGCGAGAATGGACAAAAAGAGGACAACCACAGCAAGGGAAACTGTGACTGAAGTAAAGTTTATTCCAATGACGCTCAAGCCAAGGAAAAGTCCCACTAATCCGGCTATGCTGAAACTTAAAGCCACGGACAGCACTATTTTCTCCACGATGTCAACTTCCTTATTTTTTGGGAAAAGCAGTCGAAGAAGGCAGTAACCAGGAACAAATGAAACAAAAATAAATCCAAAGGCATAGCGGAACACAACTAGGTAGGAATCACCTGGAATAGTGTATGCCGTCAATAGGGTTAATGCTGTTAAGGTAACCACAGCGATAAACCAGTATCTGCCTTTTATTTTCTCCATCACCATCTTTCCATGTTTGATTTAAATATAAAAAGTGGAGGGATTACATGAGCACCTTGAATATGGGATGGGCATCACTTAATGGTTTGATTTCAACTTCAGCCATAGCTGAAAGTATGTAAGTGTCAACTATGGATGCTGCTGGAAATACGTAATCAGCCCTCTCAATAGGTCCAAACATCAGCCAATTAGCACCCATTGTTTGCATTATTGCGTTGGTGGCACCGTCGCATCCTCTTCGCACTTCTTTGGGGAAGTTCACTTTAAGCCACCCGCAAGTAGTCACAACATTTCCGGTTCCTACACCCGTGGGATAGCCAAATTTTTCCTTTATGTAATGTATTGCCCTCACTGCTGAACCCATGTCTGGACCGAAGGCTGGAATAGATGTGTCTATTAAGAACTTTTCGATTCCCGCCTCTCTTGCACGCGCCAAAGCCTGTTCCGTGGCACTTACTTTACCATCGGTACTGTTGTCTGCGGGATTTTCAGCGAGTATGATGGCTGCTTTTATGCGGCTTTCCCTTATTTTTTCTACTTCCGATTGGGGGCTGCCCTTGTTGATGGAGCTGTATACTGCTCTTTCTGTAAGGCCCACTTCCTTAACATATTGAGAAGCTGAAAGGCGAAGTTTTGGGCTAATTGCGTCTATCAGGAATGGTGCTTCTGTGGTTTCTGCAATAAAACCTATGTATTTTCTGAAAGCCTCTTCTGTTGTTCCAACAACATCCAACATAAAAGGATTTCCAGTTAAATCGCTTAACTGCTCCAGCCTGTTTAGCTGCTCTTCCGCCTCCTTAACATTGAATTCTCCTTTCCCCTCATCCACCACTATTTTTTGGCCAACATAGAAAATCGAAGCAATTAAGACTGTTGGAAGCTCTCCAGGTTGTCCGCCTACTTTTACTCTTCCAATCTCAAAGATCTGTTGAGGAGTTTTAAATTTAAACATGCTTTTCCCTTTTGATGTTTTAGCTTTATTTTCCTTCGATGACTTTTTTAGCTATCGCTACCGCTTCTTCCTTACTTTTTCCGTAAAGGGCGCTAATAGCATCGGCATCTTCTTTCTTTACGGCTGCTCCGCCAATCATTAGAGCAATTTTGCCCTTCAGCCCGGCATCGGTTAACGCTTGGTCCAGCTTTGGTAAATTATCCTTGGCGGGTTTTGTGTTTATTGAAACAGCTATAATGTTCGCGTTTACTTCCTTAGCCTTTGAGGCAAAGGTTTGGGGGGCAACGGCTTTACCTAAGTCTACTGTTTTGAATCCAGCCCTTTTGAGCGCCTTTCGCACCATTTCTTTTGCAGAGTCGTGTAAATCCGGTTCAAGGTTTCCAATAACAATGGTTCCTAGAGGGCTTTCAGGTTCTGGCGGTTCCTTTTCCATCATGGATTTAAGCCACGGCATTCATATATCCCTTCAGCGTGCTCTATAAATAAGGCAAAATTTAAGTTTTACCACATAAAATGGAGCAAAGGTCTCATAAATGACAAAAACGAGCAAAAAAATAAATGAAAGCTCTTTGGCACTATGCATTTTCATTTTCGCCGTACTTTACCGTCTCTTGTTGCTGCAAACAGAAATTTATCCTCCAGGACCTGACGCTGGATTACACAGCAGCATCATTAATTCTATAGTTTTTGAAAATGGAAATTTTTCATGGAACTACTATCACATGGGAGGCGGTCCATCTTTAACCCATCCAGGTTTCCACTTTTTCACATCCTTTATATGGTTGACAACGGGAATGCCCGATTACCTTGCACAGTATTTGGTTGCAACTTTATTTTCATCTTTAATCGTTTTATGCGCTTTCCTCATAACGCGAGCCGCTTGGGGGCTACCGTTTGCTTCTCTCATAGCGGCTTTTTTGGCTGCATTATCAAGATATGACATTGAAATGATAGCGTGGGGCGGCTACCCCAACGTGGTTATGCTTATGGTAATACCGTTAGCTTTTTACATGCTTTTCAGAAGAGACACACCCTCAACTACATTGGTTGTCATATCCTCTCTTTTGATAGGGACGCTTTTCATCACCCATTCATTAAGCATAACAGCATTCTTGTGCATAGCATCTCCATTCCTTGTTTTAGCGTTTTTTGCTTCTAATAAATCGCCAAAAGATAAAAGGGTGATTCTCTTGTTTGCCTCAGCCATTTTTCTAGGTTTTTTGATAGCTTCGCCTTTCATAGCCTATGTTTTTCCTGTTTACCTAAAAAACGTTGAAGAAGGCATGTTTGTCGGCGCAATAAATGAGAATAGAGAGGCGATTGTCTTAACCCGCATGGTTTCTGTTCAACTTGTACTTGCTTCATTGATTCCCGCTTTTTCCTTTCTTATGTTTTCGAAAAGGTATAAGGGCGCATTTTTTGATAAAACAGGCCTTTTATTCAGCTTATGGATTCTTATACCCGCGATTCTAACACAGTCCTATATAATTGGAGTTTACACGGATTACTTCCGTTTTCTGCATTTTCTAATTTTTCCATTAACAGTGTTTTTTGCACTTTTAATTGACCACATATCTGGTTTTATTGCAAAAGCCTTGGGGAATTTCACACGAGATGTTAAAGCGCCTATTAGCCTAGGGACTCTTCATTCACTGCTCGTAACTGGATTTCTGGTGGTTTCTTTGTTTGGCTTTATCCCATTTTTCGCAAGCCCAGCTGAGGGCTTCTCTATTGCCAACTATTACCGGGTTGTTTATCCTCCGGAGTTTGAGTCAATAGAATGGATTAAAGAGAGAACTCCCATAAACGCTGTTTTTGCTTCTCCCCATGGTTATGGATGGTGGATTTCTGGGATTGGACAGCGGGTCACGTTAAGCGCCACCGAGCCTCAGTTTTTGATAGTTCCCCACGAGTTTGAAGCAGCATACATTGCAAGAACATTACTTAGCACAAATTTTGTTCTAAACAATGGGTTTATCGAAATATGGGATGATGGAAGTTACGTTGGAAGATATAATCCCATGTTGTTAATAAACTGTACAAGGCTTCCAGAGCCTCATCCGATGTTTTATTTCAACGAAAGTGAGATAACAATCTTTTACAGAGAGAACACTAGCACTAAGATAGTTGACGCTATAGAAGTCCCACCGAAAAATTTGACCATTGAAACAGCTCAAGAATCAGCGCGCCTGTTAATAATGAGGGAAAATACCCACTTAACTTTAACGCGGCGGGTGGAAGTTTTAAAAGACACTAGGTTTGCCATTTTATCCCTATCGATAAAGGGTTTAGACAACAAAACCTCTCTGGAATATGTTCGAATCATGCTGCACATACAAGGGAAAGTCTTACAGATGGAACAAACTGTTGGAGTGTTAGATGAAAACGCAAAGATATGCGCTCAAATAATATTCGAAGAGAAAAAACCACTCATTAAACTATTTCCCTCCGAGAACCCTAACTGCCTAGAACTGCTCTACACTGCTGAAAACCCTCAAAGCATAGAAATAACAATAATTATCGGGGGATTCGAAACCGAAAAAATAGAGGAAACCTACGTTGAAAGCTTATTAGCTAACATGACTCGTTCATGGTCAAAAAAAGAATCTGAAAGCTTACCTATCCGAGCTTTTGATTACCGTGAAACAATAAAACTGAAGAAAATAACTTTTATTGCATGTGAACGGAAAGAGTTCGCAATCAAAAGATTTGCAAACGATCCCATGTTCAACCTTGTTTTCATCAACGATAATGTCGCAATATTTAAAGTTCGAGATTCCAATGGTTAGAAGATGGAAGGTAACATGCATAAAGAGAGCTACAGAAAAATCTTTGTAATATCCTTCTCCGTTTTAATAATCTTTACATTTTACATGCTGGTGTCCTCAAATGGCTTTATCCTTGGAAACGACCCTGCCATACACCTGTCAAAAACATATGAAATATTAGAAACAGGAACTGTCTCGTTTTCTGAAATTACTTGGTACCCGCCGCTTTATCGTATTTTGCTGGCAGAATGCATAATTTTTACAGGGGCTTCTAACTTTGAAAGCGCTCTTTTCATAATGAAGAGTTTAACTGTTACATTTGACTGGTTGTTAATTTTTTCAGTCTATCTGATAGGCGCTAGGCTCAGAAACGAGGAGAGCGGCATTATCGCCTCTTCGTTGATGCTGCTCTGTTATCCACTATACGAAATCAATTTTTGGGGCGGCTATTCTAGTCTCCTTAGCATAGTGTACATGTATCTACTGTTATTCCATTTGTCAACAAAAAGTGAAGGATTCGCTTACAAGTTGATAGTTTTCATAACTGCCTTTTCTATGGTATTAACTCATCAGTTTGCAACTTTTCTAACCATCACAATTCTGATATTTTATGCATTAATCAGTTTTCTCGTGTTTCGCAGATCGTTTACTCGCACTTTTATAGTGGCAGTTTTAGGAGCCTTAGCCGCTTTCGTTTTATGGTATGTCCCGGTTATACTGCCTTACATTAACGTTCTTATAAGCCACATTTTCTTCGGTGAAAGAACATACTTAAATTTGACTTGGCGTGTGACGCTGGATGTCTTTCTCATGAGCTTTGGCTTCATAATTTTATTCGCTTTTTTGGGAGCACTATTAACATTCTACAACAGCAAAAAGAGAAAAGAGTTAGAGTTTTACACGCTTTTATTCCTAAGTTTCCTTATTCCGCTGGTTTTAACGCAATCCTACCTTTTTGGCATCCTACTCCCATATGACCGATTTGTCTATTATCTTATGCCATCCGCAGTTGCCTTTGCAGCCGTAATAACATATCTAATAGTGAAGTTCGCTTTCTCTTACATCATAAATTTGGACTGGAAAATTCAAAAAAACCAGATAAAGGTCATTCTCCTAACCTCCTCTATTTCTTTACTGTTTGTGTCAAGGTTTCCGGTTTTAACAAACAAGGTTTATGAGGCTGTAGACTACTATTCCTATCTGAATCCACAGAGTTATGACGCTGGTATTTGGCTGAAAAGGACCTACCCGTCTGAAGCCAATTTAATAGTTGCGGAGAAACCCGGTTCCTTTTTCGAAATGATTTCCAGTAAATCCACAATCATAGAAACCAATCCCCTCATTCAAAGGGAAGCTGCCGCCGAAACCGTGCTAAATTTGGCTTATGAGATAGAGCAACCTTTTACGTTATTTAGAGTCTATGAAATTCGAATGCCCTACGAACTCGACCAGTACAACGTATTAATTCATAATGTATGGAAAAGAGCCGCCTTCTTATTTGACGAGGAAACATTCTTGTCCTACACTAAAGATGGAAAAGAGTTTTCCGCGAAAATTCCAGATTTAGAGAGAAAAATTCTTTGGACTGAAGAAAAGGGCAGTAGGAAACTTCAGATCCAATATTTCTCGAAAAACGAGTTTATCCTAATAGAAAATGTTGAGGCAAAAAATGCCAAAATTCCAATCTATATTAGCTGGACATTTACACCTTTATGCAATGAAATCAAAAACGCCAGTTTCCACTTAAGCATTCACTTTGACCTTTACCGTTCATTCGAGAGAGCTTATGTTCCAGAGAAACTCAACTGGGAAAGCCCATGGAATAAACCCTCATACATAGAAGGAGACCGAAAATGGGCTCTTGTGGATTTTAACCCTGAAACTCTGCCGGAAAATTATGTTGCATTTAACGATCCCGCAAACGGAGTCTTTTATGCTTTTCAATTTAAGGATTATCCAAATTGGGGAAGCATAGGAGTTTTATCAACTAAGCAGATAGACGCGTTAAGATTAAGATACGACTTCGGCGACGTAAACGACACGGTTTCACTTGCATATTCAATTGCCGCCTTCTCAGAGGAAAGCTACCATGTGAGCTTAAAGGAATTTAGTGAAGTTTTTAATTTGGAAATGAGAGGGAATTTTGCTGTGCAATATAGAGATTACTTAACATGTGCGAAAGAGATGGCGATACAATTTTTGGTTTTTGACAAAGAGAAGTTCAGAACCGAGTTTTTAAACTCCAACTTTCTGCAACTTGTATATTCAAATGACTTGTACGTCATCTGCAAAGTTAAAGGAGACAACAGCGTTAACACGGAATAAAAGGTTAAAGATACGGGAAGGTTTTTAAATTTCCCATTCAAAAAGAAAATCAAAAGGTGGAGAAATTCTTGGACGAGAATATAAGGCAGGAAATTCTTAACGCATATGAGTTCAGAAAGCAGTGGCCGCCTTACACTTACCGGGAATATTTAGACGTCACTCCCGAGCTTTTAAAATCCTTTGTAGAATTTCTAAAAACTGAAAACATGGGTAAAAGGAAAATGGAGCTGCAGCCGTGGATTACCTTCTGCGATTCCAGATGCTCTTTTTGTTATTACCCATCAACAATGTTTAGAGGCGAATTTGTAAACCCATACCTAACAGCTTTAAAAAAGGAGTTAAAAATGTATGCTGAAACAAGATACGTTAAAACCAGCGAGTTTGATGAAATAGTTCTAGGCGGCGGAACCCCAACGGTGTTGTCTGCAGAACAGCTTATAGGCATAATCTCTTTCTGCAAAGAAAACTTCAACATAAGTCAAGATTACATGATAAAAATAACAGGTTCAACGCATAACCTTGATGAATGCAAGCTTAAAAAATTCGCTGAATATGGAGTGCTCCAACTAGATGTGGGTGTGCAAACCTTCAATAACGAAATAAGACGCGGACTTTTCATCCAAGACAGCGGAGAGCACGCTGAAGAAATAATAAGGAAGGCTAGGCAACTTGGACTTTACGTTTGCATAGATTTAATGTACAACCTGCCTGGACAAACAATGGAAATATGGAGGGAAGACGTTAAAAAAGCCATAGAATTAGAGCTGGAAGGCATAGACTGTTACCCCCTCGAAGTCTATCCCGGGACATTAATGGAAAAGCAGCTTCAAAGTGGAGAACTGCCCCCTCCAGGGGATTGGAAAAAAGAGGCGTTAATGTATGTTGAAGCTGTCGAAATGTTTACGAAGGCAGGCTACACTCCTGTGGGACATGACAGATTTACAAAAGTTAGGGAACACATAGAGGAATCATGCCTAAACGGTTGGCCTTGGGCAGGCATATTGACAACGGGCGCGGGATGCTTCATGGGATATCTTGGGCGATACTCATACCAGAACACTGAAAAAGTACATGAATACATTGAGAAAGTAAGCAAAGGAATTTTTCCAATAGCAAAGATACACAAATCCAACGACGAGGACATGATTAAAAAAGTGATGGAGCGTCTGTACCTCAGATTACCAGTGGACAAGAAGGAATTCTTAGACAAGTTTGGGAAACTTCCTGAAGAAATGTTCCCAGACCCAATAAAGAAGTTGAAAGAGAGAGGATTAATCGAAGTTGACGATAAGGAAATTAGAATAACAAAACTTGGCGACATATGGCGAATAAACATTGCTTGGGAATTCGCCAATGCCAAGGCAATTTACTAGTTTTAACCGATGATTTTAGAATCTTGTAAAAACCATTCGTTATTCACGTAACATTTTAGGTATGTAAGCACACGCCGGATCTGACTCAAAAATGTCGCCTGTGTAGAATTCCGCACGTGTTCTGCATCCTCCACAGATCTCTCTATATTCGCAAACGCCGCATTTACCCTTCAAATTGCTTTTATCTCTTAGTTTTAAATGGAAATCTGAACGTTGCAGTTCTGACCAGCATTCTTTCAAGGTTTTGGTTCTCACGTTTCCAAGCCTATAGCCCTCGTTGAAGCCGCATGATCTGAAGTCGCCGTTTTCAGTTACGCTTATGTAGTTTCCGCCGATTGTGCACTTTCCAAGAAAGCGTGTTGTGAACCAGTCCCAGAAGTCAAACGGGTTTTTCTGGCGGACAATTCTGGCATAAAATGGGCTATAAACATTCACCTGAACTTTTCCTTCATACTTTTTCGATAAATCATAAAGATGGTTAAAAGTCCACTCATACTCCTCCGGAGAAGGCGCCAAATCCTCTATGTTAGGTCCCGCCCGTCCAACAGGCACAAGGTTATGAAAAACAACCATTCTAGCACCGTAATCCGCTCCAAGTTTAATGGGGTGCTCAATAAATTTGTAGTTGTAACGGTTTAATGTAACCACCAAGCAGTCCAGTATTCCAGCTTCTGAAAGCCTTTTCATAACTGAAAAAGCCTTATCATAGCTTCCTGCTCCACGCACCCTATCATTAGCCTCTCGAGGCCCATCAATACTTACGGCAGTGTGAACCTCGTTCCTAACAAGGCCGTTAAACAAGTCTTCATTAAAAACAAAGCCGCTAGTTATTAAGCTAACTTCAAGCCCAGCTTTTTTCGCATAACCAATGATGTCGAAAATGTCCCTTCTTAAAAGGGGTTCACCCCCACTAATCCCAAACCAAGGCGAACCAAAATCGTAAACCTGATCAACAATCCTAAAACCATCTTCCGTGCTAACCTCTCCAAAATTTCCAGCCTCAAGATTGAAACTACAGTATGAACAATTACCCACACACCTTCTTGTACACCGCCACGTAATCATGTAAAGTGGCGCCTTGCTTTTCCTCATTTGCATCACGATAGCTAATAGGGAAATTGCTTTCAGATATAAATTTTTATCTCAAACTTATACCTTCTAACGTCGATCGCTTTAATATTTTAATTATCTAATTATTTAGTGGGGAAAATATCGGAGCATCTTGAGTAAGCCTTTGCTAAATGCGTGATTCCCATATTTGACTTGCATGATTTGGAGGAAATCCTGAGAGAGAGGAAGATAATTTAGAATTTGGGTTAACTCAAAAATGGGTGTATCCTTGAATTTAGAAAAGTTTTGAAGATAAAAGAGTAAAGCTTGTTTGCGTGTGTGAAAATGTGGAATGTAACGTTCAACTCTATATCTCTGACAAATAAATATGAATTTTTTATACAATCTCCACAAATAGAGATCAGATGGATAATATGTGCTTATCCCATTCCTCCAGCCATAAAGCTTCTTATACGACGTGAGATACTGTGCAAAGTTTTCTTTTAAGAAGCTCTGAAATTTATGGGAAGCTCTCATGTCCAGTGCACCACCCAAAATAAATTTGGCTCCATTTTCCTTGGCTGCCTTAATCACATAGGCGATGTTTCTGTTAGTGTCAGTGATGTAAGGGATTATAGGAGTTAACCATACTCCCACCATTATCCCTTCTTTTGAAAGTTCGCTAAGAACCTCCAGCCTCCTTTGGGGAGTGGGTGCATTTGGCTCTAACAGTTTTGCAAGTTTTTCGTCCATGGTTGTTATGCTTAATGCGATGCAACAGTGAAAGTTTTTAGAAGCCTCAGCTATTAAATCTAAGTCGCGTAGAATCAGATCAGACTTGGTTCCTATGGCAAAGGGACAATTATATTCTTTTAGAACCTCTAAAATTTTCCGCGTAATACGGTAATTGGCCTCAGCTGGTTGGTATGGATCTACCATTACACCCATATTAAGTACGGCTTTTCTTTTGAGTAGATTCAGCTCTTTGGCCAATATTTCTGGCGCATTAACTTTTACATAAACTGTTGATGCGCCTTCTCCAGTATCTAAATTTGAACTTACGCCCGTGTTGCAATATGTACAATTTAATTCGCAGTTGACATACGGATCAAAACTGCACTTTGTCCAAAAACGGGTGGCTAAAACCCCTAGATTTTTCAAAACGTTTTTGCATTTTATTGTTTCATAATTAATCTGCATGATCCATCTAGCACATATACAAGAATCGGGCTTTATTAATTTGTTCACCTAAAATTCTAAATATTAAATAGTCACGAATACACTCTGCAATGGTGGCAGTTGATGGTTAAAGAGGTCAAGGCGGCGCTAATAAACCCTCCACTTCTTCCCGGGATGTTTAGGCATCATCCGCTTGTTCCTTTGGGTTTAGCCTATTTAGCGGCTGTTTTGGAAGATGCTGGTTATGAAGTTAAGGTTTTTGATTGCCCACCTTTGGGTATAAGCCATGAAGAATTGGGTAAAATGTTAGTTAAGTTTTCACCTAATTTTGTGGGTATAACATGTATGACTATGACCTATCCCTCAGCTATTAAAGCTGCAATGATGGCGAAAGAATGTTTGCCTGAGACTCTTGTTGGTGTGGGTGGACCTCACGTCACTTTTTACGATGAAGAAGCCCTCAGAGAGTGCCCATCGATAGATTTTGTGGTTAGGGGTGAAGGAGAACAAACCGCATTGGAGATTGCAGACTGTATTAGAGATGGAGAAAAAATCTCTAAGGTTCATGGAATAACTTTAAGAAAGAATGGGAAAATTGTCAGAACACTTGATAGAGAGCTGATTCAAGACCTCGATAAACTGCCATATCCAGCCTATCATCTCTTTCCAATGGATAAATATCGAATTTTCGGAAAGAAGATCATGCCCATAATAACTAGTCGAGGCTGCCCATTTCAATGTTCCTTCTGTGTAACCAGCAGAATGGTCGGCAAAAAGTTTAGGGCTCGAAGTCCAGAAAGTGTGGTAAATGAGTTGGAATGGCTTAAAAATGAGCATGAAGCTGATGCTTTCTGTTTCTATGACGACACTTTAACTTTGGATAAAAATCGGATTATTAAAATTTGTAACATGATTAAGGAGCGAAAAATTGGAGTTCCGTGGGATTGTCAGACTAGAGTAGACCAGATATCCTTAGAAATTCTTAGAGGCATGGCTGATGCAGGATGTCAACTTGTAAGTTTTGGAGTGGAATCTGGCAGCGATAAAATATTGAGTAGAATAGGAAAAGGAACTACTGTTGAACAGAATAAAAAGGCTGTTATTTTGGCTAAGAAGGTGGGTTTGCTTGTTGCCGTTTCGATAATTATAGGGTATCCCGGAGAGACAAATGAAACCTTAAAGGAGACTTTAAAATTTTTATGGGAGGTAAAGCCTGATGATGCTTACCTCTGTTTTGCCACGCCGTATCCTGGTACAGAACTTCGGAGAATGTTAAATGATTTAGGATGGGAGATGTCTAATGATTGGGCGAAGTATGATACGTTGACGCCGATATTTGAAAATCCCGGAGTGCCTAGCGATTATATGATTTGGTTGAGGGAAAGCTTTTACAACAAATTTTATTCTCCTTTATACATTCTTCGCCATTTTCTTAAAAACAATCTTTATGGTCGCGCCATGGCTCGAACAGCTTTAAACCATTTTATTTGGAGGCTAAAATCTTGAAATAAATAAGGATAAGCTTATTGCCTTAAAATAGAGAAAAATGGGGTTTAGTTTATTTTTTGGGTTTTTTGAGGATGTAGACGGCTATGACGATTATGATGATGACGATTATGATGATGGCGGCTGCTAGTTCAGTTGAAAATGCGAGTGGCGGTGGGGGATGTTCTTCTGAAGGTGCTAACACCTCTAATGGGGTGTCTGCGGTGTAAGCGTAACTATATGCGTGGGTAATTTTGTCTTCGCCTTCGTACCAAGCTGTCCATGTCCAGTTTCCAGCGACTGTTGGTGTGTAGGAAACTGTGAATAAGCCTCTGCTGTCAGTTTTTGTTGTAACATCTTCTTGGGATCCATCAGGCTTTACAAAGGTCACTTTTACTGTGGCGTTGGGAATTCCAGGATACCAGACTTCAACAATCGATTGTTCTGGCAGGAGTTTGGGGTTAAACTTGGCGGTATCGTAAACTGTTACTGCACGTAGCTTTCCTTGTATTACAATGGTTTCGCCAACGTTGCTTTGTTTCCAGTCACACCATGCGACGATGTCGGTTTCGGCAACAGGTTTATCGCTGAAGCAGTATAGGCGTCCATCGTAGGATCCTATGTAGACTTTGCCTTCGTAGATGGCAGCTGTGCCGTAAATTGGTGCGCCACTGGAATAGGAAGAGATAGGCTTTCCACTTGTGGCGTCGAAGCATATCAGGGAGTTGGCGTTGTTGCCAACGTATACTTTGCCACCTGTTATGTCGTCGGCATAGACTGCTGAAGAGTAGATTACATGGCCTACCCACTGGGACCATTGGCGTTCTGCATAAGTGCTGTTTATTATAGCCCAAGCGCTTACATACATGTTTTCGGATATGTAAAGTATACCATAGGTGCCATTATATCTGTATGCTGGTCTCCAAGCCATAATCGCAGAAGCCATCCCGACTAATGTTAGGTCGACGTAAAATAGGTTTGCTCCATCGGTAATGTTTATGAAGTACATGCGTCGCCCGCCCATGAAGCCTCCTGTATCTGAACCTATAACAAGCATTTCACCGCCGCGGGGATCATTGATCACTATTGGAGAGCCCACCAACCTTCTGTCGGTTGCAGTCAACTGTCGCCTCCATACGAGAGCCCCGTTAGCAGCGTTTAAGGCGTATAGGCTTCCGTTACCTGTTCCTATGTAGACTACTCCCTTGTAAACGAAGGGTGAGCTGGCTATGCCATATGTCCGGTTTGTAGCCGTATAGGACCAAACAATATCTCCGTTTGCAGTGTTTAGGCAATACACTTTACCATCCATGGCGCCTACGTAAAGCCTGCCTCCAGTAACAAACGGCGAAGAACGCCATTGAGGTAAAGTCCGGAGAAGCGGCCCTTCAGTTACTCCTCCAGCGAATTTCTTCCATACTTGTTGACCAGTGTTAGCGTCTATGCAGTAAATGTTCCCGTCGTCAGCACCTGTATAGACCTTGCCGTCAACCACCGCGGGAGTTGACCCTATCCTATATCCCGTTGGGAATTTCCATATTAGGCTGCCACTATAGGCGTCGATGCAATATATGCTTCCATCATAAGAACCGAAGAACACTTTACCGTCTGCAACCACTGGGGATCCAACTATGGGCCCACTTGCTTGATAGAACCAAGCTGGTGTGCTAATGTCGCTTGGAGCGTGCGTACCGACTGCCACACCATAATTGCTTGGAGGGCCACCGAACATATTCCATGGATCGGATCTTTCACCAATACAATATAAGGTGCCACCGGATATTCCATAGAAGTTTCCATAAGCAACCATTGGGTAGGCGAAGTTTATTGGGACTTTCCATATTACTTGCCCTGTAAAAGCGTCGAAGCATGTTGTGCTGTACCCTGGCGACGGAATTCCTGCCACGCTGGCTGTAGACGCTTGGTCGCATGTTTGAACATAAACCTTGCCGTCGGCAACCACTGGAACCGCATAAGTTATAGAATAGTGGGCAGGCTGCTTCCAAATCATTTCGCCAGTTTCTGCATCATATGCTGCAACAAACGCCCTGCCTGGAGCCATAGACTTATCAAAGATCATTCCATAGGCTGCGGCGCCGCCAAAGGCATGATATGCTCTAGGGCCTAGATCGACATCCCACAACATTTCTCCAGTTTTGGCGTCATAGCAGGTTACCCTTGTGGAGCCAGCAGTGTGGTAGACTTTGTCGTTGTAGTATATGATGCTGTAACCGCAATCGCCAACTTTCCAGTTCCTCCAAGCGAGTTTGCCTGTGGTGACATTTATAGCGAACAATTCGCCTTCTGCGTAGCCTCCATAGAAGGCTAGCCCACCGCCGGCTCCGAGAGCCTCAACACCTGTGGGTAACGGGCATGTCCAAGCGATCGTGATTCCTGCAGTTGGATTAGAGAGATCCCAAGCAACAGCCGTGTGCGTGTTTGTGGTTAAGTTACGGGCTGCGGTTAATGCTAGCTTGTACTCCTGGTAGAAGAAGGCACCCCAATAAAGAACTTCTCCTGCAATCAGAGTGCTTATGCCGTCAGCAGTTGTCACCATCCTTGTGGTAACCCAAGAGCCATCACTTATCTTATAGACAGATATACGATCTGAGGAAATGTGTCCCATATATGTGCCGTCAATCTTGAATATTGCGCCGGGACCGAAGCCGATGGGCGTTCCATTGAGAGGTACATCGTATATAATAGCGCCGGTGAAGGGGTTCAGCGCATAAAGGCGACCGCCACCATAAGTGAAAATTTTTCCGTCAAAGGCAGTTGGAGGCCCACCAGAAACAGCACCTCCTCCTGGACGCCTAAAAGTCCACAGCACATCAGGCCTATTGGGCGCTGGACCAGGATTAAATCTTGTGTTTCCACTATCATGCCCTATTAGCGGCCAGTCGTACTGCATTATGTCGCCGTAGGGTTGTCCTGTTATTGGGTTAATATGTTGGCTTATAAGGGATGTAGAAGCGTTTACAACAGTGCTGGTGTTTGAAAATGTTGACCCTAAAAGCAAAATCGCCATGATGATAGATAACATTGTTGAAAGTTTTTTCTCTTGCTCCATTTTACATCACTCTTCAGACTCTTTTACAATACTTCTTTATAAAATTTGTCCACTTGAAAACGAAAAATAGGAAAAAGAGGGATGTTGCTGGGTTATTTTTTGGTTTTCTTTTTCAGCGTGTAAGCGGCTACGACTATTATGACGGCGATTATTACAATGGCGGCGATAATGTATTCTGTCGGTATGGCTGGCGGGGCTGTTGGTCCTGTGATGGCAGTTTTTACTGTTAGCGGATATGTGTCCGTGTAGGCGTATGTGTAGACTATGTAATCTTTGTCTTTGCCCTCGTACCACACAGTCCATGTCCAGTCGCCTGCTTGATCCACTTGAAAGCTGAAATCAGCCCAGCCCTTCTCATCCGTAGTTTCATTAATGTGCACTTGTGCACCACCAGGCTTCGTTAAAGTTAAGATAAGCTTCTCGTTTGGCAAGCCAGGCAAAAGCCTGCTATGCACAATAATTGTGTCGTTGAGGTAGGCTTCCTGCCAATCACACCAAGCAACAATAGTTGGCGTGTATGTGGGTTTGTCGCTGAAGCAGTAGACGTTGTGGTCAGCACTTCCGACAATGACCATACCGTCGTAGATGGCTGGAGAGGATACAACTTGTCCTTTGGTGGTGTACAAGGACAAGACTTTTCCTGTTGTGGGGTCGAGGGCTGTTACGCTGTAGCTGTCGCAGCCAACGTAAATTTTAGGTCCTAACGGGTCGTCTGCGTAGGCCACAGATGAGAATACTTGAAAGCCGAGCCACTGGTACCATATGCGTTCGCCGTCGGTGGCGTTGTAGGCAGCTACACCCATACCGTCGCCAACATACAGTACGCCGTTGACATATGTTGGAGTCCAGACAGACTGGGTGTTTGTGCCCATCAATCCGCCTTGTCCAATCATGTCTTTTCTCCATATTAGGGTACCATCAGTGGCGTTAAGGGCTACTAAAATTATGTTTGAGCCAAAAATTCCAACGGAGTAAGCTGCGCCGCCTCCGATGAATACTTTGCCGTCAGCCACTGTAGGCGTTCCTCCGAAGAATAGGGACGGCACCATCCATGGCTGTTTTGGTGTTGTCCAGTTCCATATGTGTTTTAGTGTATTTGCGTCTAGGCAGTAGAGTTTTTTGTCCGTTGAGGCTATGTATATTCTGCCGTTAGCGTATGCTGGTGAGCCTACTATGGGACCGTTTGTCTGATATGTTTGTAAGATATTGCCATTAGCAGTATCCATGCAGTAGACGTTTCCATCTAAAGCGCCAACATAAAGCCTGTTGCCAACAACTATGGGCGAAGAACGAGGCTGCCAGCTGCAAACTTCAATGAGTATTGGTGGAGGGTCTCCGGAATATATTTTTTGAGTTTGCCATATCAGATTTCCATTGCTTGCGTTCAAGCAATAAACACGTCCGTCATCAAAGCCAGTATAAACTTTTCCGCCTACAACAGCAGGCGAAGAGGTTACCCGATAGTTAGTTTTAAACTTCCAGACTAGGCTGCCAGTGTAGGCATCTATGCAATATATGTGCTGATCGTGAGATCCTATGTAAACTTTTCCATTCACCACTGCAGGGGATGACATTACGGTTCCCTCTGTTTGGAAAGCCCATTTGAGGTTAAGCGTTGACGGTCCCATCTGGTTTACGGCCACCCCAGGCTGGTTTATGTTTCCGCGGAAGTATATCCAGTCACTAGGCTTTTTCTGATCGCTTATGCAATAGAGTGCATTAGACCCCATGTAAGCTGTGGAAGCCATCACGTAGAGGTTTCCATAAGCTATTGCCGGTAAAGGCGCATACAGGTTAACCTCCCATAGTTTCGCTCCAGTGAACGCATCAAGGCATGTAAATGATACTGGTGGAGCCTCTTCTTCTCCCGCAACTAGAGAGCCGTCACTTGTAGTTATATAGACTTTACCGTCGGCAACAACAGGGTTAACGTAGCCAATAAAGTAGTGAGCTGGGGCTTTCCATAACAATTTGCCAGTTTCAATGTCCCAGCATCCTACGAAGCCACCCCAAGGATCAATGTTATGCTGGTAATATCTGCCATAAGCTGCTGCACCGCAGAAGGCGAAGAAGGCTCTTGGTCCAGCATCATAATCCCAAAGTACTGTGCCGTCAGTTGCGTTGTAGCATGTGAGCCTAGTGGTGCCGGAACCATGAATTAAACGGCCATCCACATACGTGGCACTGTAAGCAACTATTTCCCCAATTTTCGGGGCTTTCCACACCAGTTCTCCAGTTTTTCCGTCAAAGGCATAGACGTAGCCATGATATGACCCGAAGAATACTTTTCCTCCGCCACAAGCGAGCACCTCGCCGTGCTCGTGGACTACCTTTTGCCAAGCAAGGGTTGGCGGAGAGGAGGGATTAGACAGATTGTAGGCGACTATGTATGGCGTTTGCGTGGGCAAGTCAAACATTGAAGTAAAATACAGTTTCAATTCCTGGGAATACCGTCCCTCCAAGTATTGCTTAACCTCAGCGCCAGGATGTCCCATAATGCCAATCTCTTTGTACCATACTTCTACTCCGTCGGATATCCTATAGCACGCTAAGCCTCCCACGCCACCTACCATTTGAAGTGTAACGATCATGATATGCTGGTCGTCAAGTATTACTTGTGTACTCCCTCCAGTTCCATGTGTGATGTTCGCTTCCCATAATTTTGCGCCTGTAGTCGCATTAAAGCAGGCCAACTTTGATGGCTGAGGAGTAAACCATGGTGGACCAATTTGGGTAAAGATCCTGCCTTTATGAGTTACCACCGAAGAAGCAAAGTGTACACCGGAACCTAGGATGTCAGTTTTCCATAAAACGTTTGGTTTGCTAGGTGCTGGACCATCCGAGAACTCTGTCCATGATGAGTCATGTCCGAGCATAGGCCACTCGTACTGGCTTACCTCTGCTTTGCTTATTAACGGGACTGATGTTGCTAAAAGTGAAAGGCAAAGCAACAACAGAATAGAAGCACGCTTAAAGGTTGGCAGTCTTATTTCCATAATTCCAACCTCAATAAAATTGTCACTCATCATAGTGTCGAACAATCTGTTTATAAGACTTTCGGAATAACCTCAAAAATGCTGAAGCAGATAAGAATGCAGAAGATGAAACATAAAGAATGGGATTAGTTATTTTTCGTTATGGGCTGGTACGTTAGACTTATTTTACCTTAACAGCTTGACCTTAATAGCGTCATAGTCGCATACAATGTAACACTCCATGCATTTAGTGCATTTATTTAACCCAACACCATCAACAATTTTTACACCCATAGGGCATACTTTTTCACATTTTCTATCATCCTCTAAGCGACACACCCCACAATAATCAAAGCGGTAATCCTCACATTTTGACGGACACCCTTTCATGACGCACTTATCTTCTTTTACTTTAGGTTTAATAAACGGATTTAACGAGCCAACAATATTTAATAAAGCTCCAACAGGGCATAATCTCTTACACCAAAATCTCCTCTCTCTTATGCTCAGAAACACAGCCAAAACAGGTATCGCATACAGTTCGACTAAAATATTATTAATTACGCCGGTAAGATACCTTGTGGCTTTAAGGTGAAACAAACCTCTAGTAAATATTCCTATAGGGCAAACTGTGCAAAACACATTAAATCTTAAAACAGCTGAACTCGCAACAGCCAAAGCCAAAACACCGCCTGCCGTTGCTCCGCTTTTGTTCGAGACAACCTTTAAAATTGGGCACGCGTTACATAAAGCGCTCTTTTTATCCGTGCTTATGCTTTGCATATTCCTCTCAGATTTCTTAACTCTTTCAGCTTCAAGCTTAGGAAAGAAAAGCTCAATGCCTTTGTCAAAACTATCTATAATTGTGCCAACAGGACAAATCCAACTGCAGAAAACATTTCCCAAAAGAAAAATTACAAGTAAAGCTAGAAGAACAGCGATAATTGTTGGGACAATAAGACGCAATTCCACCTTTCCAGTAACTAGAGACTGTATCCCACCAAGCGGGCAAGCAAGCCACTCACCAAGCCCCACATTACACCAACCATTCAACCATACGCTGCAAGGCGACTGCGCAAGAGGCAAGAAAAGGAACGGTTGGCGATTTTGTAGAAAAATACTGTTCACTGGAGCATAGGGAACCGGCCACTCCCTTCCCGGAGGCACATAAGCAATGGGTAAAATGAATAAAATTAGAAAGGCAGCTTTACACGCCCACCTAAGATATCTCAGCTTTGCCTTTCGACTTTCTCCGCTTTTTTTCAAAGCCCTTCACGCTTTACTAACATTGACCCATAATCCAATCCTAATGAGGTGTTATGTACGTCTACGTGAAACTTAAACGTATTGTTAAGGCATTTCCCTTTTATCCAAAATTATTTTAATCGATGCTCCTTTTACTGTATAAAATCCGGAAGGACCTATTATGAAAACAGTTAAAAGTTTCACAAAATATGTTGCCGTCTTCCTAAGCGGTGTTTTAATAGCCTCTTTACTATGGAATTTAAACCAGTTCCTCCTTTTCAAGGACATAAGTTACACTGAAGATTATGATTATGTGATTTATCTGGATGCAAATGCTGTTAAGGTTAAGAATGGGACAACTGGGCGTATAGATTTCATAGGAGAAAACTTGACGCAAGCCATAGACTATGCGTTAAAAAGTGATGGGCTAAAAGTTTTCATAAAAAGTGCAGAGTATAACGCTTCCAGCGGTATCAATTTAAAAAATCTCAAAAATGTGAGGATAACCAGCAACGGGGCTAAAATAAATCTGGGAGGCAACGCCTTTATAATCAAAGGGGAATGCTGGGAAAACTCGAAACATGTTTCCATAGAAGGACTAACATTATTTAACGGAAGTTTAATCATTGAAAACAGTTTCATGACAACTGTGAAAAACTGCATTTTCGCAGATTCCGACAACGGTATAATCCTTTCAAACACTAATGGTTGGACTGAATGCACGAAAATTGAAGACTGCTACTTTGAAAATGTGAAAAGAGGAATTGTTTTCAGAACTCCGGATGGAAATGGAACACGCTCCTATGCAAATACTGAGATAAAGCGTTGCTACTTTGAGTTAATGAAGGAAAACTCTATAGGAGTACATGTTGAACCAATGTCAGACTTCAATGAAGGACTAATTCAAAACGTGAGAATATGGATGGGAGGAGTAAGCGAAACCAACCAAACAGGACTATTCGTTGAAGGAAGCATGCTTAATACTCTTATGCAGGACATAGTTTTCGAGTCCTTTGCCAACAATCCTAAAAACATATATGGTATACATTTTGGCCCGGGAGGAGAAGGTCCAATTTTAGGCCATGGAATAGTTTTCTGCGGAAATTTAACAGAAAAAATTCACAATCCATTCAAGAGGTGGCTTTACGGCGTTGGGGGTTCCTTCAAAGTCGAAAACGTTAGCATATCTCTTGGAGTAGATAATGGTTATGGGGCTTATCAAGAAATAGGCCTAGTTACCCACCTATCTCTATCCATATATTCTTTCAATGTTAAAGTACAGATTAATGGCCAATTCTCAACACAAGAAACCATTGTTGTCCGATTTAGACTGAAACTTTTAGACGATTCCTTATCTGAAGATCTGGAAATGACCTTCAGAAACGCCACCACAATATGGTTGGACCACAATGATTGGCTAAAAATTTGGCCCAATAGAAATATTATACAATCCTTAATTGTGGATGCAAAAACAAATGAAAACACGTCAAAAGTGACAGTTGCTGTGTCTGTTTACGGGCAATATGGATAATTTCAAAATTAAACAATTGGTATGAATAAAAGAAGAGAAGGGTTTTCAGCTTTTCGCTGAGCGTAAAGAGGCTTTTGCCCTAAGGGTAAATCCTCTTAAGTCTATCCTTGCGGGGCAAACGAAACTGCAGTGTCCACATCCATCACAGAGGTCTGCTCGAAGTTTCCTTAACATATCTGCATTTCCTTTGTCAAATGCCTCCTTTATTAAAATGGGACTTAATCTATGACAACAGACAACCATGCAAGCTCCGCACCGCATGCAAGAAGTTGTTTTTACAGCTTCAAACTGTTGGGCTTTTGGAAGTTTCACTTCTATCTTCTCTTCAGTCGGCTTTGTCAATCCAACTTTATCCAACGCTGACGAAGTTAAGTTCATTATGATTAACGCTAAAATTGAACCTCCGAAAAAGTTCATGTAAGTTTGTATTAAAACTGTTAAGACTCCTAGGCCTAAACCGAAAATGCATTGTCCAAGGTGAGTTAATGGTGTTGTTGCGGGATCGGTAGCCATGAAAAATGCTAGAAAGATGGAACTCCCTACGAACAATTCAAAGCCAAGTCTTAGAAGCGCGTCTCCGCCATACACAGCACTCATAATCAAAGATATTATCGTGACTGACGCGAAGTATGCTGCCGTTATCCGCCATTTTATATACTTGCGGGCAACTATGAAAAGCGCTATTCCAACAATGATAACGGCGATGCTTGACGCTCCTCCTGCCCAACCATGATATTTAGCCACAACTAAAGTCCAGAAAAGCTCAGAAGGCGAAGGTGGAAGGGTAAGGACGCCCTGCGACAATAAATCTGGGTTTCCAAAGCAAAATTGCAGAGCGCTTGCAAAAGATGCAAGGGGGTCTAAACCAGTGTAGTTTAGCTCGGTCGCTAACGTTGGTATATACCCTGTGTGATCTTTTGGCAGTAATATTTGGTATAAGAATGGCAGCAAAACCAAGATTTTTGCCGCTGCAGCTGGGTTTACATATTTTCTGCCGAGCAAGCCTTGGAGTTTCTTAAATGCTACTTCTCCTACGGCGGCAATGATTGCGACGTAAATGAAGGCTTGAGGCGCCACAAGTGGTAGTAACTCAACAGTCGCCATAACCGGAATACCATAGGAGTAAGAGAGGGCAACGATTAAACCGAAAACAGCCGTTGACATAGTGTTAACCGGTCCCTTGTCCTTCATTGCGAGGGAAAGCATATAGTCAAGGGCTACTGCCACAACAACTGAAATCAAACATGAAATCAATAACGTTAAGCCTAAAGACCAGCCTTGTTGGGTTATAGGCCACCACAGGGCTGTTGTAACCGCCGCAAGGACGGCAAGCGCAATAAAAGTGTAAGTCATCATTTTGTCTTTAGTCATCCAAGAATATTCCTTCGCTTTAGACATTCTTGCAACACCAGCTGTTTGGAACTATGTCTCCTTAAGTGTGGGAAATTGATTTATAAGGTTTTCCGGCTTAGGAAGCGTTAATAACAATGCAACAAATTATTGTTAATATTGATGTTGAGGTTTGGTCTGATGAAAATATCAACTGGGCTCTTGGCCGTCGCAGCTATGTTGGTTATTATAGTATCCCTTTTTACTGCAATTGAATGGTTTTGGAATGGCGAGTCTAGCCCAAAAATCTTTGTTGGTGTTGAGTTTGCCTATGGTAGCATAAACGATTGCAAGGAACTAGTTGACAAGGTTAAATATTACACAAATCTTTTTGTCGTCGGTTTGCCCGAACTAACATTTAATCAGGCTGAATTGAATGAGATATGTGATTATATATACAATGCTGGGCTTCACTTTATTATAATGTTCACTAATCCGCAAGCTTACATGTATTATCACCCTTATGTATGGATTAAAAAGGCTGCAGAGAAATATGGTGAAAAATTTCTGGGCGTATATTATTATGATGAACCGGGTGGAAAGCAGCTTGACGGCGACAGAGGTAGAATGGTTGTTGAAGCTGAAAACTATACGGAAGCCGCCAACATCTATGTTGATTACTTAAGAGGTCATTTAGAATATTATCTGTATTCTGGAGTTAAAGTATTCACTTCAGATTATGGCCTTTACTGGTTTGATTTTAAAGCTGGATACGATGTTGTCTTCGCTCAGTTTGGATGGAATCATAGTAGATTGTTAAACATCGCGCTTTGTAGGGGCGCGGCGAAGGTTCAGAGAAAGGAGTGGGGTGTGATAATAACGTGGACTTTTACACATCCGCCCTACCTTGAGTCTGGAGATGAGCTTTACAATGATTTGGTTTTAGCTTATAAAGCTGGAGCGAAATACTTTGTTGTTTTCAGCTATCCTAACATTACGCGTTATGGAACATTAACAGAAGACCACTTTGAGGCTTTGGAAAATTTTTGGGATTATGTTCAGCGAAACCCTAAGGAGCATGGTGTTTATAATGGTGACGTGGGGTATGTTCTCCCGAAGGATTATGGGTTCGGATTTCGAGGTCCTCATGATACCATTTGGGGGTTATGGGATGGTGATAGCTTAGCAGAAATAATATGGCAAGATTCATGGGACCTTGCGGATGAGCACCAATTTAAGCTTGATGTTATTTATTATGACGACAAGTTTAGCAACGCAATTAAGAACAGTTACAAAAAATTATTTTTCTGTGATGAAACATCAACTTAAGATTCGCGTCTAGATAAGATTTATTAAATGTAAGCGATAGATTAAGCTTAAACTGGGAGAGGTTTGAAATTGACTGAAGGGGAAAAGTTGAAGGTAACTGATATTTTGTATGGTGTTATAGTGCCATCTATCGTCGCAGCGTTAATCATCATCTTTCCAGCATACCTAAAACCAGCGTTGGATCCAACGTTGCAGGCGATACTTGTAGACGGACTTGCAGAGGCAATTCTTGTCATAGGGGTTCCGATGCTCTTTGGATTGCTTTGGAATCGCTGGGCTGGAGGGGCTTCCGGATTTATACTTGGAGGCATTTACGCGTTGTATGTGAATGGCATGTTTATCTATTACAGCATGTTCTATCCTCAATATGTTCCTAACGACATTTCCACTTTAGGATACTTAGTATGCGCGATGTTGACAGGGTATATGGCTGGAGCCTTGAACAAGGGGTCTTTCGGTTTCCGAAGAATGCTGGTTGCTGGGCTTGTTTCAGGGATTATTGGTGGTTTCTTCCTTCTTTGGACTCAGATAATATCACCTCTGGGTATGGTGACTGATATTTACTATGCGCTGTTCATTACATTGTTGCCGAGGATAATTTATGGTGTTGTGATACCAATTATTGCTAAGGTCTTCATTTGGTACGGCATGTTACCTAGGCGCATATCGTAATCATCTTCGCCCTTTTTTCTTGTACTAATCTTCCTTGCGCCATTATTTAAGGAAGTATTTGCTGTCGATGAAAAACTCTTAAAGTTTAAACCCGTAGATGACATTTCTTAAATTATAACCGTTTGCGTAGAGGGTTTAATGTGTCATCAAGTGATGAAGGAAAGGATGCGCATTCAAGTGTTCTTGTAAAGGTTGCTCCATGGATTTTTGTTGTGGTTTTAGCATATTTCACAGCGGCTGTCTACTGGATTTTTCAGTCATTTATGTGGGGGTATGAGATAACTTCGAGATTTCCGATTTACGCAAGCCTCCTTAAAGAGTCTTGGTGGATAATCCTCTTTTACAGCAGCGAATTGGGCGGCGTGGTTTGCACTTCACTGCGTTTCGTAGCAGGAGTTTTTGCTTTATACTCAGCTATTTTATTCTTTAGAGAGGGAAAATCCTTCACTCCGCGGGTTAAGAAAAATGTTTGCAGAGTGCTTGCTTTCGAAGCTGGGTACTATTTGGCTTTGATTCCCTCTGTGATTTTGGGTTTTGTTCATCCATTGTTTGCTGAAAAATTGTGGTATTTTGACTCAACCCCTGGAATGCCCGTCTTGCTTGTTAGCGGAGTTGCTTGTCTCTTCATGGTTTTAGCAATTCCACAAGCCTTGCTTAGGCTACGGCTAAGAATAGTCAAAGATTTGCCGTGCGAAGAAATCGTAAAGTGGGTTTGCATTACGGGCGTGGCTTATCTCTTTGTTGTTTTCTGGCTTAATTATGCGCTGTCATGGATTGCAACTACTGTCCCTTGGGTGGAAAGGGCGCAGCCGGGCGTGAGCATACTATTTGAACCCTTAAGCTTAATTAGTTTTGCAGCTACAATTTTCGGCTTGCTAGCTATAGCCTTATCTGCATTGTTTTCAGCTTTGCCATATATAAGAGGGCAAGGCGCCAGCCAAAGCTTTAAACGTGTAGGCGCCATCATGATAGCTTTTGGAAGCTACTTTATACTGGTGACCATTCTTTATATAGTTGCAGGTGGTTATGCTGGACGACCCACGGTGTGGCATGAAATGGTTGTACCCCACAACCCTGACTTGTGGTGCGTGACCTTCTTTCTGCTAGGCTTACGGCTAATATCGATGAAGTCAAATGAGAGAGTGACAAATTTTATAAGGATACGTCGTTAAGATAGACGAGAGACGTGATGTAAAATGTCTTGGGAAGGAAAACTTTCAAAAGTTTTAATTGTTGCAATGGTTATGCTGCTATTAGGCTCAGTATTTTCAATGATTCCAAATACTGCAAACGCTTCGACTTTACCCATAAGCCAACGCATCAACCCGGTAACTGGACAACCTTACGGCGATATAATGCAATATGACTGGCCAGTTGGCGGGCATGACGAGGGATTGACTGGTTTCAATCCTGGCCCAGCGCCTAGCAGGCCTAACCTTTTGTGGAGAGTTAGCACAACAGGAACTGGACATGTAAGTGTTTTTAATGGAAAAGTTTTCGTGATGGAGGCAGCTATGATTGGCATAACTCCTAGTCAAATGAGGTTGTTTGCGTATGACGCCTTTACGGGCGAACTTATATATGCAGTTCCTGCTCCGGGCACTCCTGCTCCGTCGGGTACAGCGGGACTTTATAAGCTTGATGATACCTACCTCCTTTTGCAGGGCACAACAGGCGCCGTATGCCGCAGAATTGACAATGGTGAAGTGGTGTGGACTCTGACAATACCTGGTGGCATGGGGCTCCCTGGCAGTGGGACATACTTTGCTGGGCACTATTCTGAAAGCATGAAAAAGCTGTTTACACATTCATGGAATGCATCTACCCACCAAGGTCAGATTTTAGCTTATGACTTGTCAAATCCTTCAAATCCCCCACCATTAGCTTGGAGGTATCTAGCTGATAGCCCAAGTGAAATACTCTGTTCAGGTGATGGAAAGCTCTTTTTGGGAACAACTGAAGGCACAGTCTACGCATTGAATGGCACCACTGGAGAACGTGTATGGCAAACCCATGGAAAGGGCGGGTTGATACAGCAATCAGCCATTTATTATAACGGCAAACTGTATACCTCTGCGACAACAACGCAAATGACTTGTTTTGACGGAAAAACAGGCGAAATCCTATGGCAATACGAAAAAGGTCCAAGAGCGTTCTCCGCCTATAGAGGGGCAGCAGGACATGGAATGATATTTGACACCACTGTAGAAACTGATCCCCACGGCTGGGTTTATGCGTGGGACGCTGAAACAGGTGAAGTTCGATGGAAGCAGCCCGGCTACTATTATATCTCTTATACCACCATGGCTGTAGCTGACGGCAAAGTTTATACAACGACATGCGATTGGATGGCTGGCGCCGTGGTCGCAGGGTTAACAATGCCTGGATACGAGTTTAGCTGCTTTGACGCGTTCACTGGAACATTGCTGTGGAAGCTTCCAGGCATAAATTTTGCCCAACCCACAATTGCATATGGAAACCTTTACGGCATTTACGGCGGCTATTTATACTGTATCAGCGACAAGCCAAAAGACTGGACCCACGGATTTATTGGAAACGTCGAAACCGGGAGAGTTGCTGTAGGTCAATACGGTCCATCAAAACTTAATCTTAAATGGGCTTTTCAAACTGGAGGAGACGTTAGCAGTTCACCAGCAGTCGTAGACGGCAAAGTATATGTTGGGTCTCACGACAAGAACTGGTATTGTCTAGACGCTTATACGGGAGCCAAAATCTGGAACTTCACGATCGGACATTACGTGCGATCCTCAGCAGCAGTGGTTGGCGGAAGAGTCTTTACAGGCGCTGATGATGGCTACTTCTACTGTTTAAACGCTAGCACCGGCCAGCAAATATGGAAAACCCCTGCTGGCGGGCATTTTCCAAACATGATGGTGCCAACAGAATTTCAGCCACGCTCTTCTCCAATAGTAATCGGAAACAGAGTGTACGTGGGCTCCTTGGACGGCAAAGTTTACTGTCTTAACGCCGAAAATGGAAACGTATTATATACATATTCAACAGGGGGGCCGATATTTGGTTCGCCAGTTTACTACAATGGCATTATTTACATAACCTCCACGGATACCTACCTCTATGCTTTAAATGCCGCAGACTTAAGCTTAAAATGGCGGAGCTTCCCGCTTAACTTGCAGATTGGCATACCAGAACGCAGTAACCTCTTCAATATTGGCACGCCAACAGTAGCCGATGGCAAGGTCTTCATTGGAGGCGGCGTTATGTATGGCACTGCTGTACCTGGAGTAAACTATTATCCCCACAGCGTTCCCTCAGGAGCCTGGGGAGGCACCATTAGATTTTTCGCCTTTAATGCGTCGACAGGCGCAAGCATATGGAATCAGACGCTCGCTGGAAACACTCAACCAGTATGGGTCCCAGTATACAAAGATGGCAAGCTCTACATATCAGAATTTATGCAGGTCACTTGCATGAACGCTACCAACCCAAACTCTGGGCCATACAAGGTATCTGACTTCGGAGAAATGTTTGGAGCCCGTCGAGCTGGAAACCGAACATGGGGGCAATGGTTAGGCTATCAGATTTCCTCTTCAGTTGCATATGCAGACGATATAACTGGTCCCAAAGTATATGTTGGCTGCGACATCGGCAGCGTCACGGTGTTAGACGCCACCAATGGAAAACCGTTATCTTCATACCCAACTCCTGGAAATGTACCCTCTTCTCCCGCGATTTGGGACGGGAAAGTATACGTCGGATCAGTCAATGGAAAAGTTTACTGTTTCAGTGATGCGCCTTCTTACTCTCCTGAAATTGTTGCTTGGTGTGATTGGAGTGAGGCCTACGCGGGCGAAAACATTGTTGTTCATAGCCGTCTACTGCCGGGCATTCCAGGCGAGAAGCTTATCTTAACTTTAACGAAGCCTGGTGGTGCACAAGTGCACATTAATGAAACTACGGATGAGAAGGGCTGGGCTGATTTCAGCTTTCAAGTGGATCAAGCAGGCGACTGGACATGGACTGTGTGGTACGAGGGCAAAGACAAAGATTACATAGTCTACACATACGCCTACACGGACACATATCCGCTAACAGTAAAAACTGCCATCACAGGACCAACAGCCCCGCCAGCCATACCGACAGAATACGTAATCGCCATAGCAGCCATAATCATAATCATCATAATTGCTATAACAGCATACACCCTAAAAAAACACAAAAAATAAACCAATCCACCCTTTTTCTATTTTAAGGCGATGCAATGGAACTTTTCCTAACAATGCTAATAATACTAACAATGGCTCTTTTACTAGATTTAACATTAGGAGAACCTCTTTGGCAGTCGCCAACGCCTCTCCACCCAACAATTATAATAAGCAATTTTGTGAAAAAAATTCTCCCATTTTTTAAGAGTAAAAACCCTAAACTTGAAAAGTTAAATGGAATCTTTTTAGCTGTAATCACAGTCTTAATAACAACCATAACAGCATACCTAATTCTTTACACAGCACGCCTAGTTTTCATCCCTGCATACCTAATTTTCGCAGCTGTCATCCTCAAACTTACAATATGCATAAAACTTGAAACAGAAATGGCTAACAAAGCAGCGGACTGCGTCAAAAAGAAAAACCTTGAAAAAGGCAGAGAAATAGCATCCCTCTTCTCAAGAAGAGACGTAAAAAATTTAGATGAAAAACAAATAGCCTCAGCCGTTATAGAATCTATAGCTGAAAACCTCGCCGACTTCAAACTTTCTCCAATGTTTTATTATGCAATTTTCGGCGTGCCAGGCGCTGTTGCCTTCAAAACAATCAACATACTAGACGGAACTGTGGGATTCAAAGACAAAGAACACGTTAACATCGGATGGTTTTCAGCAATGGCAGATACAGCGGCAAACTTTCTACTCTCAAGGTTAACCGCCCTCCTAATAGTCTTGGCAGCATTTATCATGAGAGAAAACGGCAAAAACTCATGGAAAATCATGCTAAGAGACTATAAAAAAGTTCCAAGCATAAACCACGGCTGGCCAATGGCTGCAATGGCTGGAGCATTAGGCGTACAACTTGAAAAACCCGGATACTACGTGATAGGGGAAATGAAACAAGAGTTATCCTACGAACACATTAAAAAAGCCTTAAAAATAAGAAACATAACAATAGCCCTCTTCATCATCATAATAGAATTACCTGCACTCTTTTTAAGCACCACATTTATTGGAATGCTAATGGCAATATCTCTTTAAGCGCGTCTATAAGTGTCAAATTCTCTTCTGCGTTTCTGACAGTTATTCTGAAGTAGCTTTCGTCAAGTCCTGGAAAATCTCCACAATCTCTTATTAGAATCCCTCTTTCTGCGAGTTTCTCTTTTAAGTTTCTAGCGGTAATTGCCTTTTTTAAAATTTTTACAAGTAAGAAGTTTGTTTCCGATGGGAAAACGTAGAACACGCCTGTCTCCTTTAACAGTTTTGTTAATTGCTCTCTTTCTCTTCGAATATGCTCTTTGGTTTTCTTAATGTATTCTTCATCTTTTAATGTTTCCCGCGCTGCAATCAAAGCAAGAGAGTTAACACACCAAGGTTGTCTGATGGCTTCTAAAGATTGGATAAGTTTTTTATGGCCTATTCCATAGCCTATTCTCAGGCCGGGCATTCCGAAAAATTTTGAAAAAGACCTAACTACGAAGAGATTTTCGTACTCATTTACATAGTGGGCTAAAGTATATCCCTCAATCGGATCAACAAAGTCTATGTAATTTTCATCAACAATAACGTAAACGTTTCTTTTACTGCAGAAATCAACCAAATCTAAAATTAACTCTTTGCTCAATAGCCTTCCAGAAGGACTGTGAGGGTTGCAAATAAACATTAGACGGGTGTCATCATTAATCTCCCTCTTGAAAACTTCGGTTTTTAGGTAAAAATCTGGCAGTATGCTGATTTGTTTTGGTCTTGCCGAAACCACTAAAGTGGCTTTCTCATATTCTGTGAAGGAAGGAGTGGGGATTAGAACTTCACGGCCATGGGCGAAGACTTCAGCAAAAAGGTATATTAGCTCCATTGATCCGTTTCCCAGTACAATGTTTTCCGGGATTATTTCCTTCACGTAATGGCATATGTCACTTTTCAGTTCCACTGGATTTTGATCAGGATAAAATTTTACAACATCCGCGAATTTTTTGATGGCTTCTATAGCTTTAGGAGATGGTCCAAGGCAGTTGATGGGCGCACTGAAATCGATTATTTTCTCTAGTGGAATTTTATATTTCCTTGATAAACCCCATACGTCGCCGCCGTGCTGTCTAGGCTGAATGTGCATGTTCATCTAATTTCCTCTTTCAATTAATTCAACTATTTTATCCTCAATTCTCCACTGCTCTTTAAAATGGTTGTTATAAGCGTTAAAGATTTTATAAAACCAGTGGATTATTCCCACCCCCAATGTTGCGAGGGTTATTGTCATACAAAATTTCAGATTAATTTTCTGTTCAATAACGGGTTCATCTGGAAATATTTTTCTAAATAAAGCCATCTGTCTTTTCTCGTGTAAAAGCAAATCTTTGGAAAGAAAATAAGCTGCAAAAAAAATTGGAACTATCAGAACTATAGAGGCAGCCCACAACAACGAGTTTCTATCAAGAAAATTGTCTCCCTCAATTTCAAGGTTCACTCCTCTGTTTTTCAATACTGATAAAATCAAACTTTCCAATTCTTTCTGGCGCCGAAAATGTTCATTTCTTCTTTCAATTAGGAGATATAACATGGGAAACAAGGCTAATCCAAACGTTATCATGGAAAGCAGAAACCACATGGAGAACCACATAATTCTATCAGAACTAGTCCTTTTCAGAACATTTTCCTTAATTTTGTCCACCATTCTTCTGTTTTTCATCTCCATAAATATGACTTGACATGATTTATAAGCATCTTCCCTTAAAGACATGGTGATGAAAAAAAGACCGTTAATCTCTGTGATCATTCCAGTCTTTAACGAAGGACCCACAATAGGCAACGTAATCGAGAGGGTTAAGAAGTCCATTGAAGGAATGCAGTTTCCTTATGAAATATTAGTAATTGACGACTGTTCAACTGATAATTCTCCAGAAATTTCAAGGGGCGAAAAAGTCAAGGTATACCAGCTTAAAAAACATATGGGAAAAGGTTACGCTTTAAGACTCGGATTTAGAGAGGCGAAAGGCGAAATAATTGTAACTTTAGACTCGGATGGGTCACATAATCCGGAGGAGCTCCCGAACTTGTTAGACCCGATATTAAATGGTGGGGTGGATCTTGTTATCGGATCCAGATTTTTACATATAAAGAATATCTTTCACAACGAATTAAATAAAATTGGGGTTTACTTTTTCAACTTTTTTGTAAGAATGTTAACTGGAAAAGCGACTACGGACTCTCAGTCAGGCTATCGCGTTGTTAGATCGGCAATTTTAAAGAAGCTGAATTTAATGTCTAACGGATATGAAATTGAGTCGGAGATGCTGATAAAAGTTTTAAAAAATGGACATAAAGTGAAAGAAGTGCCGATAAGGTTTGAACAAAGAACTTACGGGAAATCTAAATTGGATCCTTTCAAAGATGGTGTTAAGATTTTCAAATCGATTTTAGCTGCGCGTGTGAGTGGCTAACATGGACATAGAAACGGAAACTCCTCCAAAAGTGTCGCTGATTATAACCACTTTTAACAATGAACAAACCATTGATGAGTGTTTAAAATCAGTTTTTGAATTAAACTATCCAAAAGATCTGCTAGAAGTAATAGTTGTCGACGGGGACTCAAAGGATTCAACAGCAAAAATAGCTGAAAAATATCCTGCCAAAGTAATTGTTAAACCCTCAAATGCTCCGGCCGCTTACAACTATGCAATAAAGATTGCAAATGGAGACATTGTTGCAATATTAGATGCGGATGTAAAGGTTGAAAAGGACTGGCTAAACAAGTTGACAAAGCATTTCAAAGATCCGCAGGTGGCTGGAGTAGGTGGTGGAATTGAAACATGGAACTATCAAGATGTGCTGCCTAGATGTGTTGGATACGACATTAAATATAGGTATAGTCGACTTTTAAGAAATAATAGTATTAAACGGTTGGCAACAATGAATTTGCTGCTGAGGCGAAGTGTTTTAGAAGATGTTGGAGGTTTCGATGAAAGTCTTCCCACACAGTATGATACGGACATTGGGAACAAGATAACAAATAAGGGGTATAGGCTAGTTTTTGAGCCAGATGCGAAATGTTATCATTTTAATAGACCCACATGGCGTGAGTATTTTAGACAACAGTTGCGATACGGCAGAAATACTCTTAGGCTTTATCTTAGAAATCCTAAGCTTATAAAAGGAGACAGGATCACAGATTTTGGGATGAATGTTCAACCAATCTTTTTGCTTGTAGCCTTTACATCAGCTATTTTTGGGTTGCTATTCGGGAATGCGAGATTCATGTTATATATTTCAGCTTTCATGCTGGCTTTTTTATTGGCGTATTATATAGCCTGCGCAGTTAAAATTTCAACGCATTTTAAAGATTTGACCGCTATGCTGTTAGTCGTTGTTTACTTTGTTAGGGCAGTCGCTTGGACTTTGGGAGGAACCATCACAGTCCTTAAAACTTTGAAGAACGGAAGGACCAGCCAAATTGGTTAACGTGTGTTTCATAACTCCGGAGTATATGCCTATTATGGGTGGGATAGGATCATACGTTTATTATTTAGCCAACATGCTTGCTGGTTACGAAAACTTTGTGTATATCGTAACTAAAAGTCATCAAGAAGAGAGACTGGAGAAGACGTTAGGTGGGAAGATTCACATTTTCAAGCTTAAGACTTTTAAAACTCCGTTGTTAGAACTAATCTTTTTTTATAGGCTTTCTTTTAGAAAGCTGATGGAAATTGGCAGAAAGTTCTCCATAGATATAGCCCATGTTAATCTTCCATTGGTTCCAAGTTTTGCTGTTCCAAAAAATCTCGGAGAAGGTTTGGTAGCAACAGTTCACTCGACATGGAAAGGCGAAAATGAAGCGCTTAAACATGAATCCTTTTTAAGGCTTAATACAAATGAGAAAATTGTAAGAAGCTTTAACCATGTTTTGAGATTCTTTGAATATAGGCTGCTTAAACGCTCAGACGAGATAATCGCTGTGAGCAAATATACCAAAAAAGAACTTCTGGAAAACTATAATTTAAACGCAAACAAAATCAATGTGATTTACAACGGGGTTGACGTCAACAAGTTTAAACTTGCAAAAGACAAAGAAAAAATTAAGAGAGAGCTCGGGTTCAACAATGACAAAATCGTTCTTTACGTGGGCCGCTTATATAGCAGAAAGGGATTGCCAACCCTTCTGAGGGCTGTTCCTCTTATTTTGCGAAGGTTTAGAAATGTGAAATTTGTGATTTCCGGGAAAGGTTTCCGCAATGAGGAAGATAGGTTTAAGGCTTTTGCCAGCCATTTAAAGGTGGGGAAAAACATTTCTTTTATTGGATACTTCCCCGATGAAAGACTGCCCAAACTGTATCAAGCAGCTGACATTTTTGTGCTTCCATCAATTTATGAAAACATGCCGTTTGCGCTACTAGAAGCCATGGCAACCGCCTTGCCAGTGGTGACAACTAATGTAGGCGGCATTCCAGAAGTCATCAATAACGGCAAGAATGGGCTATTGTTTAACCCTCTAGATTTTCAGGGTTTAGCTGACAAGGTTTTATATCTGTTAGAGAACCCTGGTTTTGCTTCTGAAATCGGGGTTTCGAGTAGAAGAACCGTGGAAGAAAGGTTTGACTGGCGGCACATAGTTAGGCAGGTGCTTGAGGTTTACGATAAGGCGTTGGCTAAATGACTTCCTTTAAGGTTTCTATAACAAAGGACGATTTTCTGGAGAATTTTAGTCAGTTCGGGACATGAAAAAATTAACTTTGTCAACGAAGCATACTCATATATCTTCCACTGTAGTTTTATTGGCAAATCTATTGTTGGAAGAACGAATTTGCGATAATATTCCGCCTTAAATCCCGTCACTTTTATAGTCTGCCTATCAATGCTTGTTTTCTGAACCATGTAGTTTAGATGGCTGATTTCCCTCCAGTTCAACCCAATAATTTCAGTTGCAACGAGGTCTAAAGCCAAGGGGCACTCGCTTACTAGAATAAGGTTCATTTTCACGGGAGAGCCTCGTGTGGGTCCATTTTTCTCCATGGCGGTTAAGGCATCCATTATTGTCACTTTCGGTTTAGCCAACTTCCATAATTTAAACAAGACCTCATCGATATGGGGATGAAGAAATATCCTTTTTCTGTCAGGGATTAATCCGAAAAGATTCTTCATTGCCCCACTATACAACGTGAACTCGTGGGTTTTCAGAACTGGCACGTTAATTATTGAGTCAACTTCAAACAACGTTTTAGGAAGAAACAACTTTCTAACTTTAGAAACGTCAAAATTGATTTGGACAAGCTTATCCCGTGAAAGATTAAGCACTCTGCCTCCAGCCTTTTCAGCAGCTTTCCTCATTCCGGTTTTTTTGAAAGCTAGACTGCATGAGTAGTTGTATCCATCCGATTCTCCAACTATAACATCCTCCGCGGTTTCCCTTAACAATTTTACTAAACTGTAGATAAGAAGCGGACTTGTCACTGCTCCGGGAACATATTTAGCCATGCACATGTTGGGCTTTACTAGCACTCTGCCCTTGCCCTTGAAACCGATTTTTTGCAGCATCTCCTCTAATTTTCCCTTGAGATTGCTGCCCTTAACCGGCGATATTATAACTTCTTTCTTTGCCGCGTTTTCCATTTAGGTACACTTTTCAGCAAGTATACATCCGGGATCAGAGGCAAGGATGTCGTGGCAATACGCGTACGCCCTAGCTCTACATCCGCCACATATATATTTAAAAGGGCATTTTCCACAAGCTCCTTTCAAGTTTTCCCTGTTCCTTAAAATTTTAAAAGTTTCAGAGTTCAGCCACAAATTTTCAAATTTGTCGGTTTTCAGGTTGCCAATTTTTATGGGGAGAAAAACGCATGGATGAACATCTCCTTCTGGAGAAATTGAACAGTAGAGTCTTCCAGCTCCGCATCCGCCAATAAAATCTGCCAAAGCTGCAGCCTTACTGCTAACTTTGCTTGTCTGCATGTGAGCTAACGGAAGAAAAATTTCACCTTGGCTTATGTGCTGATGAGCTACGGCAACTCTAGCGAGTTGAGGTGTTGTCGTCAATATGGTTACCTTGGAGTTGGACAAAAGTCTGTCTAAAAGAAATAGCATCACCTCTTCCCTTTCTTCTGGTGAAAGATCTTGCGAAACCATTTCTGCACCTCTCCCAGTTGGAACAAAGTTAAACAGTGCGAACCTCTGTGCTCCAACTTTTTCTGATAACTCCAGAATTTTGGGTATTTCCTTGAAATTTCTTTTAGTGGCTGTGACAGCGACTGAGGCACATAAATCTTCTTCAACGCAGTTTTTTAATCCGGCTATTGCCCGTTCAAAGGCACCGTTAACTCCTCTAAATTCATCATGGGTTTTTGCATCGCTTCCGTCGATGCTGATTTCAACGTAATGTATTCCAATCTCTTTTAATCTTCTAGTTGTCTGCTTGTTCAACAGTGTCCCGTTGGTTGCTAATGAAACATAAAGCCCCGAGTCTACAGCATGCTTTGCCACCTCAAAGAAGTCTTTTCTCATTAGAGGTTCTCCTCCTGAGAAAGCGAGAGAAACAACACCAAAATCCGCTAGTTGGTCAACAACGCTTAATGCCTCTTCTGTTCCCAATTCATCCCGTGGCAGCGCTCCCGCGTTTGAGTAGCAGTGTTTGCAGTTTAAATTGCACTTATAAGTGTAGTCCCAGACAACCAGAAAAGGCGCATAAACCGCTAAAGGTTTTTTAACACCAAAATAAACAAAGGTTCTAACTACACTTTTTATTCCTCTCCTCGCGTAAGGATCTGCTAAAATTTTTTCAACTTTCTTTCTTTCCACCGCCAAACTTTTCCTTAAAAACTCTACCCAGAAAATTATCATTCGAGAAGGCATGCTGCACCTCCTACATTTTTGCGTGTCTAAACCCACATACCGGTCCAAAGCGGCATCAAGCACTTGTCTGCCACAGTTATCACACTTCTCAAGCGATAACATTAACATCCTCTTAACTAAAGGAGAAGTTACCACGGCATTCCAGAAACCACCGTATTTTATAGGATTCAAAGGCGCCTTTTCTCCGACGTTGGTTAATTGAGTTAAGGTCGGCAGGTTAAAATGTTTTTCTAGATTTCTTTCAATGGAAGACTAGTTCTTTTCGCTTTAAGCCTTTTGAAATTTTCGACGCCTATTAATTGAAAACATGTATTTCTCGGCGTTTTTCAAGTCTTCAAGACTGTTTATGTTTATAACCGCTTCAATATCCTTTAAAATAATGGTTTCTTCGTCCATTTCCTTCTCAAAAATTTTGGCGCCGTCCAAGACGTTAACTCCAGAAACAGCATGAGTCACGCCTTTATATTTGTAAAGTGAAGGGGCGGAAAGCCCAACTTCCTTACACCTTTCAATTGGAACTAAAACTGTTAAGGCAGACTTGCCACAAAACTCGTAAATTGAAATAATTTTATCGAGAAAACTTCCAGTTAAGGCTGGCAGATCTGAGGAAACTGTTAAAACTGCATGATACAATTCGCCTTTTGCAATAGCTTGCCTCAAATCTTGATGATAACCTTTTCCATCAGTCCGAATAACTCTTAAACCCTCACGGAGGCATTTCTCCTCAGTTTTTGGCGTGTTAAGGCTTGTCACAACATAAAAATCTGAAACTTTTCTTGCAGACTGAACAGCTCTCACAACCCATTCTAGGAGGGGTTTACCCATAAAAGGAGCTAAGGGCTTCTCAATGCATGAGTCGAATCTTTTACCTTTCCCTCCAGCCATGATTAAGGCTGAAACCTTCATGGAACAACCCCGCTGGCTATTAAAAGTAGGCATATGGCTCTAACTATTTCGTTAGTTGCTCCAAGTGTATCGCCTGAAGCGCCGCCGAAAACCCTCTCCGAAAGCTTCTCCATAAAAAACCCTGCCAAAAAACTAACCAGCAAAAAGAGCAAACATGAAAAGCCAAAAAGAGGGAAAAGAATTAGAAAAGAAATAATATATGACAAAGCGACAAGCTTGTTTCCTCTGTTAAGTTGGACAAACAAGGCACCTAACCCTCCATAAGCTGGTTTCCCTACTAAAGTCAAAGAAACCATAGCCAATTTGGCCGAAACCTCTGCGCAAATCAAAGCTCTAAATACAACTTCCACATCTAATAAGAAAATTCCCATAAAAGCCAAAAACTCAACTAAAACCGCTAAAAACGCACCTTTATATGTTACAATCCACGCATGAGCTGCAAATCTCCTCTCCTCCAAACTTTTAAACCCGAAGGCATTACCTAAATCAACAAGTCCATCGAAGTGTTGAAGACCAGTTAAAACAAGCAAAAAAGAAAGCGTCGCTCCTGAAGAGAAAACCTTCACAAATAAACCTTCTAAACTTCCCAAAAGCGTTTTCAAAATAGGAGAAATAAGCGAGAATAAAGCAATGCACAATTGAAAATAAACAGCAGTAAACAAACCTATAACTCCTCCCACAACCGGAAAAAGAAACATATACCTTGCAGAGGTCTCGGCAAAGCTTTCATCTTTCGTTAACGGAATTATTGTGAGAAAGGCTACTAAATCTTTAAAAATCTTCAAAGCCTTCATAGCATACCATTAAACCTAAGCCAAAATAAAAATATGTACGTTACTATAGAAAGATTGCAATCGTCAAAGGAGATGATGTTGATATTGAAAAACGCGCAAACAGAGTTGAAAGGGACTAATACGCCTTCTAAAAATGCCTTCAAAGGAGTTTTAAAGCTTTTAAGGCTGCCTTACTGGTTAATGACTGGAGGATTGTCATTATTAACGCTTGTCGCTCTTCAACATAAGACATTAGATCCTCAAACACTGCTGCTAACTTTTTTCTCGATGGCTTTTATAGGCTCAGCAGGTTTTTCGGTAAACGACTTCTTTGACAGGAAAAGCGACGCATTGGTTAAGCCAAACAGACCTATCCCTTCTGGGGAAATTTCACCTAAAACAGCAGTCAGCGTTTCAGTCTTCTTCTTTCTTCTAGGACTGCTTCAAGCCTTCCTTCTAAATTGGCTCTGCTTTCTGGTAGTGTTTATTGACTCCGTTTTATTGGTGGTATATTCTGCCTACATAAAACGAAAATCCGGCTTTCTCTCAAACCTTTTAGTAGGAGGTCTGATAGGGACGACGTTCTTGTATGGCGAAGCAGCAGGCTTTGAAGCTATAACTTATGCTTCCTTAACAATGTATCCCATCGCGCTAGGAAGCATCGGCGGAAACATTTTAAGAGATATTCTTAGCTTAGAAGGTGACTCTAAAACGGGATACCCTACTTTACCACAGAGGTTAGGAATTGAAAAATCAGTTAGAGCAGCCACTTTCTTCTTTATAGGCTGCGCTGTACTTTCTCCGCTTCCATATTTCTTTCATGTGTTCGGTGAAAAATACTTGGCTTTTATGCTAATTTGGAGTTTTCTACTGTTCTATTGCTCAATACGTCTTTTGAAATCATCCTTTTCACAAAATGATATAAGGAAAACGGAACGCATAATGACCATGTCCATGATTCTTCTGCCGTTAGCCCTCATAATCGAGGTAATAGCATGAAAAAAACTGAAAGCATATGCCCAGAATGTCTTAAAAAAATCGAAGCAAAAATCCTTCGAAAAAAAGACAAAATGGTAATGTATAAAAAATGTAAGGAACACGGCTCATTCTTAATCCCCCATTGGCAAAGCTCAAAAGTCTTCGATTTCGTCAAGAAATTCGACTTTTTCAAGTACTACTACGAGAAAAATGCAAATCCCGGCGACAGTGAAAATTGCCCCTTTAAATGTGGGCTTTGCACCAACCACTTGTCAAAGACGGTGATCGCGGTTGTCGATCTAACAAAAAGATGCGACTTGGATTGCGCTATATGCTTCGCAAGTTTCCCCGAAAACAACACAGAATACGAACCGGATGAACATGGAATCTTCAGAATGTTACAGTTTTTAAGCCGTCTTAATCCAAAGCCTCCAGCTGTATTATTTTCTGGAGGTGAGCCCTTGTTACGGGAAGACCTAAGCGAAATAATTGGGTTTGCGCATGGATTGGGATTTTTAACCATTCTGGCAACAAACGGTGTTAGAATAGCCAAAAGTCCAAGCATAGCTGCTGAATTAAAGAAAAATGGATTAAACATTGTTTATTTACAATTTGACAGCCTAAACGGTGAAATCTACAAGAAACTAAGGGGAAGACAGCTCTTAGAAGAAAAATTGAAGGTCATAGAGATTTGCCGCAAATACGACATTGAAGTCATACTAGTACCTACGCTTATAAATGGAGTGAACAACAATGAGGTGGGAGACATAATCAGGTTTGCCGCCGAAAACTCATATATCGTGAGGGGGGTTGTCTTCCAACCGATTGCTTTTACAGGGAGGGCATCAGACGGCTATCTTATAGACGAGTGGACAGACTACACTTTCGCTGAGGAAGTGGAAAGGCAAACCTCCAACGAAATAAAAGCCAGTGACCTTTTCCCAGTCCCAATAATGACGCCGCCCATAATGGTTATGAGAAAATTCATGAAAAAACCTTGGCCTCTGTTTTCATGCAGTCCCCACTGTGGTATTGTGAATTGGATATACGTCTCCAAGAATGGACGTCTAATACCTTTGAACCACATTATTAGCTTCGAAAAATTCTTTGGCGAACTTTTTAAGTTGTCTAAATCTATAGATTCGAGGGGAAAAATCCAAATATTGTTAACTTTGTTTTTCGCGGCTTTAAAATCCTTAAACTGGAACGTTGTTAGAAAGGAGATAGGTATACTCAACTTTTTCAAAACTGTTATGCGAGTTCACGTATCACCAACTTATAAATCGCTTGGCAACATTAGACGAAGAATATTTCTTTTAGGTTGTATGGCTTTTATGGACAGGTACAATTTTGATGTAAACCGCGTCAAGAGATGCGTAATCCATTACATCACGCCTGATTTAAGGATAATACCTTTCTGCGCCTACAACAACATTTACAGAACCTATGTTGAGAAAGAATACGCTAAAAAGGCTGTTGAAGTTGAGGTTAAGCCTCTATAACTTTTATGTTTAAAACGCAAAAATTGTCAGAAAATTCAAACTCATCCGTCTTTTCATTGTATATCCACAGTTCAAAAACCAAATGAAAATCACCTGTCTCGTTTATGACTAATTCTATGGGTTCCTCCCATTTCTCTCCATTGCTTATCACCATATCGTAGCTCATGTTGCCTTCTATTGGAAGGGGCATGGACAGAATTGGACTTTTAGTTATTTTTAGTAAAACCTTGCAGGATATACTTCTCTCCATATGATTTTCAATTACAACCCATAGGTAGCATGTATTGTTTTCACCGATGATAAGAAGCTCAGGATAATTTTTTGCCTCTTTCTGCTGGTCAAGTATGCTGAAGGAGATGAATTCGTTTGGTTTCATAAATGCAATATAGCTGTATATGAGGAGAACGGAAGCAATAGCTAATGCAATCGTTATTGATAATGCGTAATCGTTCTTTTCGTAAAATTTTAAGACTCGGATTAAGGTGCCCTTGACGCTTTTCTCTATGGTTTTTTTCAATCCTTTATTCCTCTAATGAGAACCTTAAATATTTCCAACCCCGCTTTTATTCTCTTAAGCTTAGATTTGCCGTAAGTTCTTGGTTTGTAAGATGTGGAAACCTCCACTATTTTGAAACCTCTTTTTACGAATTTAACCAACATTTCGGTGGCAAAAGCCATATCTCCCTCGAATAATTCAACCTTTTTAAGTACGGAACGCTTTATAACTCTAAAGCCAGACTGACTATCAATAAGTTTTTGTTTATACAACAGATTAAAAACGAAAGTAACGATCCTATTTCCTACATAGTTTGCTATATCCATCGACTTGTCATATAATCCATTCATCCGTGCGCCTAAGCATAGTTGCGCGTTTTCCCCAATCAAAGCGTCTATAAGCTTATTAACGTCTTTAAGCTCGTAGGTTCCATCTCCATCCACAATAACTACTACATCGCCTTTTGCATGTTTTATTCCAGTTTTAAGGGCGACCCCATAACCTCTTTTTGGTTCTATTATTAACCTGCATTTTGCGTTTCTAACGATTTCTTGCGTTTCATCCGTGGAGTTGCCGTCGACAACTATGATCTCATGAGGATATCTAACCTCTTTTTTTAGAAGTTTTATTGTACGTCCTATGGTGCCTGCTTCATTTAGTGTGGGAATCACCACTGAAACCATGTTTACCTTTGACATACGCCACTGCTCGCCACAATAAACGGATTAGAGTTTCCAGCGACTACTAAATAAATCCTTCGTAGATTTCAATAAGCCTTTTTACATTCTTGTTCCAGTCATATCTTTCTTCCACAATCTCTCTGATTCTTCTACTTTTAGATGAAGGGTCGCTGTTGGAAAATTCCAATACTGCTTTAGCAAGCGATAATGTGTTATCTGTCGGCACGATTCTCCCGCAACTTTCATCAACAACTTCGGGAGACCCCCCAACATTTGTCGCTATGACTGGGAGACCACATGCCATAGCCTCGAGGATAACAAGAGGTAACCCCTCTCCAGATTTTGACGGCAAAACAAACACGTCTGAAGCATTGTAATAAAGCGGGAGAAAAGCGTCGGAAACAAATCCTAGAAGCCTAAAGTTGTTTTCAAGTTTAAACTCATGTATTTTTAAGTTTATTTTTTCAAAATCTGGTCCGCTTCCAACCACCAAAAAGAGTAAACTGGGATTTTTCTTAACTGCGATTTTTGCGCTTTCCAATAGAAGGTCTATTCCATTTTTGTAAACTAGACGTCGAACTGTTAAGACAATAAATGAATTCTTTGGAAATCCCAAAATTTTCCTAATCTCAATTTTTGACGCTGACAGTTTAAAACGTTCTAGGTCAACCCCGTTATACAGAACTTCTGTTTTCTGTTGGTCTGCGCCCAAGCTTAAAACGTAATTTAATGTAGCTTTGCTGACGGTTATTATCTTATCCGATTCTCGTAAAACCCTTCTGCCGATTAAAAGGTCATTTAATTTTTCAGCAAAATCCAAAAAGCCTCCATACTTTATGAAAGTGTTATGTTGAGTGAGCACTATAGGCTTAGAATATTTTTTTGCTAGTTTTACGGCAAGGTAGGATGAAAGATAAGGATGACCGTGCACATGCACTATGTCGCTAGCTTTAATGCAATTCAAAAATGTTTCATAGCCGTTAGGTTTTGGAATACTGTAGGGTATTCCCAGTCTAAAACCAACTTTTAAAGTCGAGTAACAATGAACCTTTATGCCGTCGACCATGTAGCTTTTTCCGGTTATATTGCTTGCATCGCTTGTAAGGATTATGGGTTCATAGCCCATCCACAGCAGACGCCTACCTTGCTCGTAGACTACCCTTTCTATTCCGCCCACATGGGGTAAAAAAAGGTGTGTTACAATGCATATTTTTATGGGCTTCATTTAACACACTACCGAATTCTACTTTCACTAAGTATAAAGCTTTGCCATGCCTTTTTCAAAGATTAACTTTCGTTATATCCAGAAACCAGTAATTATTAACCAATTTCTTTTCGAAACCCTCTATCGTTATGCTTTTTTTAAAAATTGGCCCATTGTATACGAAAGTGTGATATTCGCCCAGTTCTCCGCAAGGATTAACGTTTTTAAGTTGGCTGATGTGTTTTATGAATGCATTGTTTATTTTACGTCCAATCCAGTTTTCATCAAGAAGATCTGCTTTTGCCTTTATCACGATGGCTTCAAAGCCTTCATTAACAAACTCCTTAAGTATTTTCAACGAGTTTCTGTGCCAAAGAGGTTTTATCAACGCTATATTCAATTCTTTACAAATGTTATCTACCCAACCTTCATGCGCTGGTATCTCGAATATGTCACCCACTATTAGCTTTTCAACTCCCATTCTCTTTAGATCATTCAACGCCTTCCTAAATCCTTGTCCATAGGTTTCCCATGTTACCTTTCTTTGAATTAGCGGTATGCCAAGCGCCTTTGACTGGGCTAGAATCATTTTAGAATGGAGTCCATGTGACATGCACCTTTTATTTTTCGACGTGAAAGTTAGAAGGTTGGAAACCTTAAGCCCGTCTCGAAGAGCTTTGTATAGGGCTAGGCAGCTTTCCTTCCCGCCGCTCCAAGAAACTGCTGCACTCATTTCTCAACCTCAAATGAAGCCTGTAGCCGTTAATGCCACAATGGAGAGCAGTGAAGTCATGCGGGTTAACTCGTTCGCGGCTCCCATAACATCACCCGTTACTCCATTGAAGTGGCGATTTGAAACCCAGAGCGTGACAAACGCCGCGGCTAGGCCTGCGACAATCGTGATTAAGCCAGCAGTTTTTAGCGCGAAAAAGGCGGTCCCAAACGATATTGCCAACGATATTACCAATCTAAGCTTTCGATGATCACCATGCATGGCGTTAACAAAGTAAGTGTTCATTCCTTCGTGAGCTGATCGGCCACACCAAGCCAAAACAACCATTGCAAGCTTAGCAGAAACTTCAGAGGTTATCAGACTTTGAAGGATAACGTTTTGTTTTAGCTGTGAAATGCACGCGGCTATTGTCAAAACCGTTATTAGCCCTAACATGAAACCTCCTGTCCCAGTTTGTTTGTCATGCATCGCCTTGATTTTATTCTCAGGTGGACCTTGGCACATCAAGCCGTCCCCAAAATCTAGTAGGCCATCTGTGTGATGAAGCCCAGTAAGTAAGAGGATGAAGCCGCACGCCGCCACTCCCACTATTAAATTTGGGAAAAAATATGTTAAGGCTAGGGCGAACAACCCCGCGATGAGACCGATTAAAGCTCCAAAGGCTGGAAACAAATACATGTAGTTCGCGGCGTCCACAAGACAGTCGTTAGCCATACCCACTGGGAAAATGGTTAAGAATGCTAATAGATTTTTAATCTCCTTAATCATCGCTTGTCACTATGCATAAGCTGGCTATATGCTTTCTCAATTTCCAATAAAAGAGCATTTGTTGAAATGGAACATGCTGACTTGAGGATAGCAGCTATACAAGCCCCTCCAGCGCCAACACCTTCTTTCACCGCTCCAGCCTCGTAAGCTTTTAGACCTTCAAATTTTGAGTGGCTAAAGTCAAGGTTTATGGCTAAAACTGGAACATCAGCAACCTGAGCAACTATGCCTGCAAGATCTGCCTTCCCGTCTGAAAGAATCCATTTTGTGGTTCCTATTGCTGTATTGTCCAAAATTTCAGGGTTTAATGCCTTAATTATGGCAAGTATGGCACTCATTTGAGTGCCTCCAGCCATTAAAACTGGAACTTTGTCAGCCGCTCCTATGACTAGACCTGTGAAGGCTGGCATCATAGGGTCTCCAACACATGCGATTGCCCTTAAAGGGTCTTTTGCAAGAGTCCCAAATTCTATTCCAGCAGCCCTCAAACCAGCCTTTACCGTTTCGATTTTAAGCTCATGGGGGTTGTTTGGCATGCTGCTACTAACCTTTCCTTCAGCGTCTATGCCCATGGCCAATAAAACGCCAAGAGCCGTTGTTGTTCCGCCGGGAATGCTTTCTCCAACGACAAGGTAATCAACAGTTTTGGCTAGGTTTTCTCCCACAACTTTAGCTCTTTCCACGACTTCCTCAACATTGTCAACGGCGTTTCCAGTTCTTATGTCTCTGCCAGGGCTGCCGCCAAGCTCTATAAAAGGGATTTGGGGTTTAATCTTTAACCCGCCGCTTATAACGATGGCAGGTATGTCAGCAAGTTTAAGCGCAGCTCTTGTGATTAATGCTGGGGTTGGTATGCCTTCGGGGGTTACGGGAACCCCTGATATGCACTTACATTTTCCAAAAAGGAGAAGCTCAACGTCCGCCGAAGGCGTGTAATAGGTTAATTCCGGGTTTTTTCCCGCAGCTGATATTCCCGGAATTTTTGCAGTTTCAGTTACTCCAATTACGCAGGCAAATAAGGGTTTTTTACCTTTCAAGTGCTCCAAAAAAGTCTTTCCCTTGTTGACGTTGTAGGCTAAGATTATGTTGTTCAAGGTTGACACTCTCTCAAGTTTTATGAAGGCGAAAGCTCATTCTCTAAATTCTTTAGAAGCGATGGAACTTCATAATAGTTTTTTACGGTTACGGCTCCGCTGTTCTTTAATTTCATGTATAACTCTTCGGCTTTCCCTTTTGTAAAGTCTCTCTGCTGGATTGGTGTTTCCTCGACTATTATTACTTTTTTACCTCTTTCAACCGCATATAAAACGGCTTCCATATTTTTGAGGTTACCATGCCCAAAACATACATTGCTTAATATGACAATGTCCGCTTGATTTACCATCCCTAAATTTTTCTCATGGTTCTCGTTTGTGATGGGAGAGAATGGAGCTTCACCCACTGTTGGAATTCCAAGCATCGAACACTCCTCGTAGTCACTGTCCAAAAGGTTCAAGACCCCCGCCGTAACGTAATAGCCTTTTCTATAAAGAATTTTGATTAAGGGGGCACCTGTTCCGCCGCCAGCTATAACGTGGACCTTGAAGTTTTTTGTTGGGATAATTTCTTGCAGTGGTGAAATGGGAACTATGTATAGAGAGTTTGTGATTGGATGCCTTCGGACAATAACTTCCACGCTGAAGACCTTGCTTACATTCTCTTCGGTTAAAACTTCATCTGTTTTTCCTAGGGCGAAAATTTTTCCTTTATGGAGCAAAATCACGGAATCACAGTATCTAGCAGCCAAGTTAAAGTCGTGGAAAACGGCTAGTGCAGCTATACCTTTTTCTTTGCAGATTTTCCGCAGCAAGTCCATTATTCCAATCTGGTTGTTTGCGTCTAGATGTGATGTTGGCTCGTCGAGAAGTAGCACTTTGGGGTTTTGCGCGAGGGCTCTGGCGATCATAACCAGCTGTCTTTCTCCGCCGCTCAATTCGTTTATTGGTTTTTCAGCCAGTTGCCATGTGTTGGTAAGCTTCATGGCTTCTTTGGCAATTTCCAAATCTGTTCTGTCTTCTCTTTCAAATCTGCGCATATGGGGGTGTCTGCCCATTAAAACGAGGTCTAAAGCGGTAAACTCAAACTCTAAACTTGAGCTCTGGGGGACAACAGCCATGTTTTTGGCTACATCGGAACTTTTCATGTTGTAAACGTCTGCCTCGTTCAACAACACTGTTCCAACTTTTGGCTTTAATGTTCTGCTTATAGCCCTTAGAAGGGTTGTTTTCCCAGAGCCATTTGGGCCAAGCAGTCCAACAAGCTCCCCCGCGTTAACTGAAAAACTGACGCCTTCCAGAACCTTTACAGAGCCATAGTAACAGTCTACACCGCACACCTTAAGAATGACCAAGGTCTTTCACCTAAATCCTAATTTTCCCAGTTTTCTTAAGCAAGTAAATAAAGAATGGACAGCCAAGCATGGTAGTGATTATGCCCGTTGGAAGGGTTATAGGTCTAATTACGTTTCTGGCTATTGTGTCGCAGAGCACGAGGATAGTTGCTCCAGCTAGAGCTGAAGAGGGTAGCAGTATTCTATGGTCTGGACCCACCAAAATCCTCATTATATGGGGAATTATTAGACCTATGAAACCGATTATTCCGCTGATTGAGACAGCAACTGCTGTGATTACGGAGGAAACTATTAAAACTGTTTTTTTAACTTTTTCCACTTCAACTCCTAATTGTTTAGCTTGTTCCTCGCCTAGCAGTATTATGTTGAAATCTTTTGCAAAAGCGTAAAGGATGACAAAGCCCATAATAACCGTTGGAGCAGCTATGTATATGTATTCCCATCTGCTTAGTGAAAAACCTCCGAGAAGCCACATGTAAACTGTATGTAAATCTTCTCCAGCGAGGGCCATAATCACCGAAATTAAGGCGGAGAAAAAGCTGCTGACAGCTATGCCTGCAAGTAAAAGTCTAAGCACTGGAAGCTCCGTGCCAGTTTTAGCTATGCCATAGACTAAGAAAACCGTTGATATTGCACCTATGGAAGCCATAAATGGAATTGCGTATATTGCTCCGAAAAAGCTGAAACCAAGCCTTAATATCATGGCTAGGGAGGCGCCAAAACCCGCTCCGGAAGCTACGCCCAGCACATATGGGTCTGCCATCGGGTTTCTAAACAAGCATTGAAAAGCAACACCAGCCATTGACAATGCCACACCGACGATGACGGCTGAAAGAACCCTTGGAAGCCTCAACTGAACTATCACAGACTCTTCCGCACTTGTCCATCGGACTGGGATAAAATTGTCCAGTGGCGGAATTTGATGCAAAATTATGCTTAAAGCCTTGTCAACAGGTATAGACATTGGCCCTATAGCTGTTGCCACTCCCATAGAGAAAAGCAAAAAAATGGATAGAGAAACTAGGATAAGCGACCATTTGGCAAACTTTTTCAAGTAATTTATCTCGACACTTGAACTTTCCATGTTTATCTTAGGCACCTAGCGTTTTCTGCTGGCAGCATATACTATGATGCATGTAATCGCCGATATAACTGCTATGGCAATTATGACAAGCCATAATGGAACAGGGGCGCTCCATAAAGGCGGTTGGCTTTCACCCATAAGCGCAAAACATGCCAAATGTGGAACGAAAGCTTCAACATAGTTTGCATCCTTATTTACTGAGCTAATCAAAGGAAGCCATTTTTCCTCTTCAGAATTCCAGTAATAGATTTTCAAAGAGCCTTCATCGACTCCAAGGCTAGCTAGCTCGCTTTCACTGTAATAAATTCTCAGAACAAGCACTAAACCTTCAGGTGTGCTGCACTCGAGTTCAAGGTAGCTTCCCACAAGCTTCAGACCAGCAGAAACAGCTGGGCCATCCGATGTAACTGCAGCAATCAAGGTTCCATTACCAGTTGCCTTAAAAACAGTGATATCTGCCTTAACAAGACCAGCCACATTTAATGTTTGTGTGGAAGTTTTTAGAATTGTTGTGTTTAAGGCCAGTATGTTCGACGTGCCGAAGAGCTCTGGATGTAGAAAACGGGCTACTGCTTCAAGTCCCATAACTATTCTTGGTCCGGGCCTAACCATTAGATTTTCATCGAGCAGATAGACTTTGCCGTTTTGCACAGCTTTTATTGACGTCCATCCATGCCGCTGCTTCATCTCTTCAAGAGTTGTAAAGTGCAGGTGCTGTGCGCCGTAAAGGCTTATTATAACGTCTGGATTTCTGGCTATAACATCTTCATCGGTCGTTTGGATGTAGTCTGTTGGAGCATCGCCGAAAGCATTGATACCTCCCGCAACCTTTATTATTTCATCACCCCAAGTGTTGGGGCCGAAAGTCCATGGTGGCGGATACCAAAACTCAATGTAAACACTTGGTTTATCAGTAACGTTGCTTGTCTTATCCCTAATCTGGATTATTGTTTCGTTAAGCTGCGATGCGAGGGTCTCAGCTTCTTCGATTTTCCCAGTGGCTTTACCCACCAGTCGTATGTCACTTATTATGTCGCTTAAATTTGTTGGTTTTAGGGCTATAACGTTAATGCCCAAGTTTTCAATCGCATCCACATTAGGATCTCCCGGGCCAAAAAACGAGTACATTAGCACCAGATCGGGGTTTAGGGCTGCAACTTCCTCGGGATTTGGAGTATAAATATCGCTTATTCTCTGTTTAGAAATGGCTTCTGGCGGATAGTCAGAGTATATGTCAACGCCCACAATTTTATCACCAAGATCAAGGGCATAAGCAATCTCAGTTGTGGATGGCACTATACAGACTATCCTCTGCGGAGGACCTGCGATGCTCACGGTCCTACCAATATCATCTGTGACTGTTACTGGAAAGGAGGCATCAGCCCTTTCAATCATGCCTAATTTCAGCACTCCAACTGCAACCGTTAGAATTATGGATAAATAGATTAAAGTTGCCTTCTTCATCTCCATCACATTTGGATGGATTATCCGACCAGAATATATAAATTTTGCTCTAAGACGTGCGAAAGATTAATTTGGATAGATAAACCAACCAGTAAACGCATAAAGCCAAGATGTGAGACATATGGCACTATTTAGAAGGGTTCCATTTCTGACCTGTGAGGTGAGCCCCCGTAGAAAAGTGAAGATTAATTTGTCTGGTTGCAATTTCAGCTGCAGAGGTTGCTTTGCCATAGCAAAAAAGGAGTGCGGGAGAAGTCTATCAGTTGAGAAACTTCTTGAATTGTTAGTTAAATCTTGCCGCATGATATATGGCGAATTGGTTGACGATGCGCAAATGACAGGCGGCGAACCGCTAACTGACCCAGATTATTTGTTCTCCCTAATCCAAGGGTTAAGAAGTTATGGTGTCGAAAAAATTGGCATATCAACTAACGGCTACATGCTCAACGAGGATGTAGTGGATAAGCTTAGAGCGCTCCTTGTTAATTATATTAAGTTGGATTTGAAAGCCTACAGCAAAGGTGTACACATGTGGTATACTGGTAAAAGCAATGCGAGGGTTTTGAGGGCTGTAAAACTACTTCACGAATATGGCTTGAACTTTTATGTTCGAACCATAGTGATTCCAAACATAGTGGATGCTGCTGAAGTGGAGAAAATTGCGAAATTCATAGGTTCCATAGATGAGAACATACTTTATAGGCTATATGAATTTGCTCCAGAGCAGTTGGAATATAAGCTCTCGAGAAAGCCGACTGAAGATGAAATGGTGAAAGCATATAATGCTGCGAGAAAACACCTAAAAAACGTGGAATTTTTCATATATAAGCCCTCGAATCCCTCCATTTATAAGACTGCTTACGACCCAAATTACAAGGTTGTGGAAGTTCGAGCTGATGAACTTTTAGAGACTTTTATGAAAATTGATAAAATAGCAAAATCGGCTGACCCAGAGTGGAACGTTCAATTTTTCACCATGAATCAGATTTTGAAAGAGGCAGCATAAATGCCAAAAATATTCAATGAAATACTAAATCAGTGGGTATGCGTCCCTCACAAACCTAGAAAGATTGCAAGCCTATCTCCTTCAGTCACAGATACAATAGTCGAATTAGAGCTTATCGGAAAAATAGTTGGAGTTTCCAGCTGGTGCACGCCATACCTAAAAGGGGCAAAAAAGCCAGTTTTAGCCTCTGTAGATAAAGCTAATTATAAGCTACTGGAAAAATTGGAGCCAGACATCATACTAACTACCTCCGGCATTCATTTAAAACTGGCTAAAGAGCTCCATTCAAAAGGGTATAATGTGTTTCCTGTACAATTACCTAAAAATGTTTTCGAGATAATCAGTAACATGCTTATAATAGGCACAATTACAAACAAGCAAAGAAAGGCAAGAGAATTAGCGGCTAACCTAACCCTACAATTGGAAAAATTAAGAAACACATCGGTAAAGCTTAAAAAGAGACCGAAAGTTTATGCTGAAGTGTGGCCGGATAAATTCTCCATAACCTTTGGAGGCTTAACGTTCACCAACGACTTTATACATTTTGCTGGAGGACATAACATATTCTCCGGAAAACCTCTCGATTATTTTACGGCAGACTTCAAAGAAGTTAAGGCATTAAACCCAGACATCATGATTTTTGTTTTTGAAAATTTGAAAGATATGGAGCAAACCAATATTTCGTTATTAGTAAAAAAGAGAGGATGGGAAGATGTTAAAGCCTTTGAAACTGGAAAAATAATAACAGATTTACAAAAGGATCTACCTTTAACCCATTCAGGACCGTCATTTATGAAGACCATCAAATTGTTGCTTGCAAAATTTGAGAAACTTGGTTGCTAGCAGATTATTTAAGCATGCTCATGAAAGTATTCTTAACTGCAAGTGAGGGAACAAGTATGAGGATAAAGTCCAAAAAAGATGAACCGCCATTGCTTAAATATCTAGAGGAAAGGGGAATAACCTTACGAGATTTGGTGGATACTGCTTTAGAGTTGTTTGTTCCTCACCCCGGTGTTGAAGACAAAAGGAAGGCTACTGAACTTCTAAGAGAAGAGTTTATCGAAACTTTGGCTGACGTGAACATTTCTTGCATAGAAGTAGCATGCTTCTGTTTGGAGAAAGAAGCGAAAAAGGGACTTGTTCCTGGATTAACCGTTGAAAGGTTCACTGGACGCCCAGGACTGGTTATAGATGAGCTTCTTGGGATGACCATTGCCAATTACGTTGCTGGAGCCCGGGGAATTTTTGAGTTTATAAGATTCGACCAAACCAAGCCTGGAATTCTGAAGAAGCTTGGCCCCATTACTAATGATGCTATTGGAGGATTGGTCGCCGGGGTTTCCTCAAACATGTATACCAAAGCCTTAGAAAGGGTTAGCCGCTCTATTAGGTCTCAGGAATAAACATTTGGCACATAAGTTTTTATTGTTAATACGTATGTTTGGCTATTTATATGGATACATTTTGAGAATTCGCTACCTTTATTTATATAGAAGGCATTGAATAGGTTGAAGAAAGCGGGAGAAAAGCCATGTCAAAGAAAGCTCCGTCTAAGGATGATGCGTTAGAAGCCCTAGACTTTATTATTAATGTTTTAAGGGAGCATGAGAAAGACTTAGACCGCCTCATAAATGAATTGGGCAAGATAACCGAGAGGTTGGGTGAAGCGGGCGAGTTAAGCGGTAAAATAGAGAATGTAGAAGAGAGACTGACAAACCTACAGGGAGAAATATCCAACCTCATCTCTTACCTTTCAACATCACATGAAGCCCCAAAAGAAACTGCACCGACGATACAGGTGCAGAAGCCTCAGACCGTTGTTGCTGAAGTACGGGGTCCACCTGTAATTTTGCGTTGTAAACATTGGGAGGACTTTCAAACTTTAGCCCATCAAGCCCAAACGCTTTCGTTTCTATACAAGGAGGCAGATAAGACTTTTCAAGCGGACGCCCTTAAAAACAACCAGATTATAACTTACAGTGGAGAGTTGCCGAAACCCACAGCACTTTTGAAGACTTGGCTTTCTAAAAAGCTAGAGGTTCCAGAAGACATGATTCTTGAAGGTATTTTGGCTGTCGGTTAGGATACTGTTTTGAAGTTGTATGTTCGTGTTATTCAGTAATGTTTTTATATCTGCACGAGTATTAAGTCTTACGATGCAGTATGGGGGTTGAGGTTGAAGGCTGAACTAAAGCAGCCTGAATCGTTTTTTCCGTTTTCGAAGCCTTCTCCTTTCTCCTCGATGACGGAAATGGCTGCTTTTCAGCCAAAAAGCGATGAGGACCCCTATTGAGGTTTAAGTGTTGATGGAAGGTTTGGAGATGGAGGAGGGTAGAAGGACTGTAGAAAGGCTTTATGAAGAGTTTGCTAAGTTTGAGAAGACGATGGAGGAGTTGCGTTTTTTGAAGCTTGTTGCTCAGGATTTGAAGAGTTTTAGAAAGATGTTAAGGTTTAGGAAATACGATTAGAGGTTTGCCCGTAAAGTAAAGCCTTTAAGCCTTTTCGCCATTATTCCTTCGGAGAACATGAAATGAGAAATCCTAAGGGGGACATATACCTTTTCAACACCTTAACTAGGAAAAGGGAAAAGTTTGTTCCTATAGAGAAGGGAAAAGTTCGCATGTATTGTTGTGGCCCGACGGTTTACTGGTATGCTCACATAGGCAACTTCCGAACATACATTTTCGAAGATGTCTTGCGAAGGGTCTTGGAATTTAACGGCTTCGAGGTGAAGCATGTAATGAACATCACGGATGTTGGGCATTTAACATCAGACGCCGATACTGGCGAGGACAAGATGGAGGTTGGCGCTCAGAGGGAGCGAAAAACCGTTTGGGAAATAGCGGATTTTTACGCTGAGAAGTTTTTTGAGGATTCTGAAAGGCTTAACATTCTCAGGCCGACAATAGTTTGTAGAGCAACAGATCACATTGCGGACATGATTGAGTTTATCCGTAAGCTTGAGGAGAAGGGTTACACTTACATAATTGATGATGGCGTGTATTTTGACACTTTAAAGTTGAAGAACTATGGAAAACTTACGGGAATGAACTTTGAAAGGTTAAATGAAACGCTGAAGGCTGGGGCGAGAGTTGAATACAATCCTAACAAGAGAAACTTGACCGATTTCTGTCTTTGGCGTTTTTCTCCGAAGGATAGGAAGAGGCAGATGGAATGGGACTCTCCTTGGGGTGTGGGATTTCCTGGATGGCACATAGAGTGCACTGTTATGGGAATGAAGTATCTAGGCGAGCATTTTGACATCCATTGCGGCGGCATAGATCATATACCAATTCATCACACAAATGAGATTGCACAGGCTGAAGCTGCCACTGGCAGGCCTCCGGCAAATTATTGGCTGCATGGGGCCTTCCTTGTGTTTGGCAAGTCGATGAAGATGGCGAAGTCAGCTGGAGAAATAATTACGGTTCAGACCATCATGGATGAAGGTTTTGATCCGTTGGCTTTTAGATATTTATGTTTGACGGCTCATTATCGGTCGGAGCTTGTTTTTACGTGGGAGAGTTTGCAGTCTGCCCAGAACGCATTGTCCACTTTGAGAGAGCATGTTAGAAGCCTAGCTGAAAACTTGGAAGGCAGTGTTAGCAGAAGCCCGAAATTTGAGGAATATTATGAAAAGTTTCTTGAAGCGGTAAATGATGATTTGAACATGCCGAAAGCCTTAGCCCTAACATGGGTTTTAGTTAGGGAAGAGAAAATGTTGACTAACCGTGAAAAGTATGACTTGCTCATGGAATTCGACAAAGTCTTCGCATTAGATTTGGCGAGAAACGTGCAAAGGGAGGAAAAACTGCCTCCTGAGGCTGAGGAACTTATCAGAAAGAGGGAAGATGCCAGAAAAGCCAAGGATTGGACGGCAGCTGATAAGATTAGGGAGCAGTTGCGTGCTATGGGTATAATAGTTGAGGATACGCCTCAAGGAGTGCGGTGGCGGATAGAAAAACGCTAGCACAATTGGCACTTATTTTTGCTGTTCGCCTTTTCGAAATTGTTATAAGAGTTGTTGACTGCTGTTTTTGCGTTTATGTGCTTAGCTCGAAGAGGTGAAAGTGGAATAATGGACGGTGGCGATGGTGAAGAGTCAGAACAGCGGCTTGGAGTTTCCAAGCGTTGGCGAGATTTCGAGCTGGGCTCTGCCAAGCAGCGAAGAGATTTTAACGCTTCCTGTTGATGAGCTACTTGCCCGATTAAAGACTTCTTTGACTGGGCTTTCTTCTGAGGATGTGGAAAGGCGTCTTGAGATATTTGGGTATAACGAACTTGTTAAGAAAAGAAAAAGGACTGCTATATTCGATTTTCTTTCCCATTTTCGAAGCCCCTTGATTATTATACTTTTGATTGCCGGGTTAATTTCCGGTTTCTTTGGAGAAGCTCCAAATGCAATTATCATATTTTCAATTGTAACACTTAGCGTTGTCTTAGACTTCTACCAAGAGTCTAAAGCTGAAAGAGCAGCGGAAATGCTGAGGCAAAGGGTGGCCACGACAGCTACAGTTTTGAGAGATGGCATTAAAAAGGAAGTTAGACTCGCTGAGATTGTTCCCGGCGACATCATATTTCTTTCAGCCGGCGACATTGCGCCTGCAGATGCTAGGGTTTTAACCGCGAAGGACTTATTCGTGAATCAGTCAGCGTTGACTGGCGAATCCTTTCCCGTTGAGAAAACAGCCGCGCCTTTAAAATCTTATGAGCCGTCCATTACAGAATGGAGCAACTACCTTTTCATGGGCACGTCGATTGTGAGCGGAACAGCAACAGCCGTTGTAGTGAAGACGGGGAACCTAACAGAGTATGGGAAAATTGCAAAGAGATTAGTGGCAAGAGAGCCTGAAACAGAATTCCAGAGGGGGATTCGAAGTTTTGGCTACATGATAATGCAGGTGACTTTTCTTCTCGTAGTTTTTGTCTTTTTCATTAACGCTCTCTACATGCGCAGCGTGCTTGATTCCCTCCTTTTCGCGGTGGCTTTGGCTGTGGGTTTGACTCCGGAGCTTTTGCCAATGATAATTTCAGTTAATCTTTCTAAAGGCGCCATTGCCATGGCTAGAAAAGGCGTTATTGTCAAGCGTTTGGCTGCCATACAAAATTTTGGAAGCATGGATGTTCTCTGCGCTGACAAGACTGGAACCTTGACGGAGAACCGGATAAGGCTTGTGCTTCACGTGGACATCAACAGTGAAGAAAACGAGAAGCTGCTGTTGTACTCGTATCTTAACAGCTACTTTCAAACAGGGTTAAAAAGCCCATTGGATGAGGCTGTTCTAAAGTTTAGAGACATAGATGTGAAGGATTACAGGAAAATTGACGAGGTGCCATTTGACTTTGTACGTAAACGCCTCTCCATAGTGGTGGAATTTCAGAACCAGAGGTTCATGATAACCAAAGGTGCTCCAGAAGAAATTGCAAAGGTTTGCGCTTACTATGAGGTTGGAGAGGTTGTAGCTGACGTAACGGACGAGATGCGTAGGAAAATCGAGCAAAAATACGTTGAACTCAGCGCCGAAGGCTATAGGGTTTTAGGTGTTGCCTACAAACGCTTGAGAGAGGACAAGCCCATATACACTGCTGACGACGAAAATGAAATGGTGTTCTTAGGGTTTATAGCTTTCCTCGACCCGCCGAAAGAAACAGCCAAAGAGTCGCTGCAGCTCTTGAAGAACGCTGCTGTGGAGCTTAAAATTCTGACAGGCGACAACGAGCTTGTAACAAGAAAAATTTGCGAATATCTGGGTTTTGAGATTAGGGGGATTGTTACCGGGAGCGAAATAGCGCAGATGCACGACGATGCCCTTGCAAGGGTTGTGGAAGAAGTAAACGTTTTCTGCAGAGTTACGCCAGCACAGAAAGACCGCCTTATAAACGTGTTAAAGAATAACGGGCATGTGGTAGGTTTTTTGGGCGATGGGATAAATGATGCTCCTTCACTTAGAAGCGCAGATGTTGGCATATCAGTGGATAATGCTGTTGATGTTGCAAAAGAATCCGCGGACATAATCCTTTTGCAGAATGATTTGACAGTGCTTCACGACGGTATCTTGGAAGGTAGAAAAACTTTCGGCAACACCATGAAGTACATTATGATGGGTGTGAGTTCAAACTTTGGAAAACATGTTCAGTGTAGCTGGAGCATCGTTGTTTCTGCCGTTTCTACCCATGCTGCCTATACAAATACTTCTTAACAACCTTCTCTATGATTTTTCGCAGTCAACAATACCTACGGATGAAGTTGACCAAGAATACATTGAAAAGCCTAAAAGGTGGGACATACATTTCATCAGACGGTTTATGATGTTTCTAGGGCCAGTAAGCTCCCTCTTCGACTTCCTAACATTCTTTATAATGCTTTTCATCTTCAACGCCTCTGAGCCGCTATTCCAAACAGCATGGTTCATTGAATCCCTTTCCTCGCAAACCCTTGTAATTTTTGTGATCAGAACAAAGAAGTCGCCGTTCTGGAGGAGTAGACCAAGCAAGCTCTTACTTCTGGGCAGCATGGCAATAATTGCATTTGCGTTGATACTGCCATACACACCGTTAGGAACAATTTTCCAGTTTATGAAACCTCCAGCAACTTTCTTTATAGCCTTAGCCGCTATTCTTGGCGCCTACATAGTCCTAGCTGAAATTGTCAAAAGCTGGTTTTATAAGAGGTATAGCTACAGGCTAGAACAGACTCTGATACCGCCAAGGAAAATTGGCATTTACTTGAGCAAGACCGCCAAGTTGGTGCAGAACATGGTTGCCGTAATATGTTTACGCTTTGAAAGCGAAATTTCAATAGACTCTCTCGTTGAAGATTTGAAGGAATGTTTAGGTTACGCATTAGATGCGGAGCAGATTTTCCACAACCTAAACTACATACGCCGCAGTGGATTAATTAGCATAAATTGGCATGAGAGAACCGTGAAGCGAGAGAAAGCCATGAAAGACTATGTGACGAGACATGTGATGGGCGAATTGTGGCCAAAAATAGCTGGGGACTGGCAGAGGGCTAGCGAAATTTTAGAAGCAAAATATGGAAGGCTTAACAGCGAATACCTAGAGCTTTTGAATAGGCAACTTTACCCTACGGCTTGACCGACTGGCAAGGCTCTTTTCCGCACAAGTTCCATTCTGTTGTGGCGTACTTTTCTTTGTAAAGTTTTTTTACTAGCTCCGTCTCGTAGGCTATTAAATCGCCGTTTTCAAGCCTTGTTTTTAGCGCTTTCTGGAAGCCTTTGATTAGAGCTTTGTGAACTGTTTCAAGTGAAACGGTTTTGCCAAGTTCAGTTTTTATTGAGGTTATTTTGTTTTTTGCTACGGGCACAATTTCCATGCAGGTTTTTGCCCATGGAACTTTTAGGTAGGTGAACATTTTTTCGAGGTTGACATCGACAAGTATTGTGCCGTGTTGTAGGACTATGCCAGTTTTGTGGCATTGGGCGCTTCCCGAAATTTTTTTGCCTTTTATTGTTAGGTTTGGGCATGCTCTTTCGTCGCCCTTGTTAAAGTCCGCTTTTAATCCTAAGATTTTTAGGGCTTCAACTATTCCAGCATAGATTTTCGTGTAAACCTCTGCTATGTCTTTGGCGTCCAAGTCTTCTTTGTTTGCGATTACGCTGTAGGTTATTTCGCCTTCCGCGTCGTGGTAAACGGTGCCTCCGCCAGTTATGCGTCTAACAACGTCTACGCCATGTTTAAGGCAGTTTTCCAAGTAGACTTCGTTTTCTATTTTTTGGAATTTTCCAATGGAGACTGTCGAAGGGTTCCAGCGGTAAAAGCGCACGGTGTTGGGCACAAGCCCCTTTATTCTTGCATTTAATATGGCTTCGTCTATTGCCATATTCATGTAAGCGTTGTATGTTTCAAATTTCAGCAGTCTCCAACCAGCCATTTGAAAACTTCCGCCTTTAACTTTAAACTTGTCTTTTGGATTTTTGTGTTTTTCTGAAAATTATGTTATTTTGGAGTGTTTTTAAGCCAATACGGGTCTCCCTCTCTAGGTTTTCTGCGATTTATGCTTCGTTCAGTTTAAATATTAGAGTTGTGAATAGACGTAGCGAGAGGAAAATAGAGGCTATGGGTTCAAAGTCTCCTAGGGGCGAGTTCGCTGCAAGAAAACTAGCTGAAAAAAGGAAACGGTTCCGTTGGAGTAGCATGTACTATAAAAGGCGCATGTTAGGCTTGGATGTTAAGGCTGACCCGCTGGAAGGCGCGCCAATGGCGAGGGGCATAGTTCTCGAAAAGGTCGGCGTAGAAAGCAAACAGCCCAACAGCGCCATAAGAAAATGTGTTAGAACACAGCTCATCAAGAATGGAAGAGTTATAACGGCATTCCTTCCCGGAGACGGAGCCCTAAACGTTGTGGATGAGCACGATGAAGTGATAGTGGAAGGGATTGGCGGCTCCCGTGGAAGAAGCATGGGCGACATTCCAGGAGTGCGCTGGAAAGTCATAATGGTTAACGGTGTATCCTTAAAAGAGCTTGTGCTTGGAAGAAAACAGAAACCAATGCGGTGAGAATTTTGAGCAAAGAACAGAAAAAGGAAGGAAAAAGCGAAGTAAAACTTTTCGAAAAATGGAGTTTTAAAGAAGTTGAAGTCAAGGATTTAGGCTTACAAAGGTATATATCGCTTAAACCAATTGCGGTTCCCCACACTATGGGACGCCACGAACACAAACGTTTTGGAAAGGCAAACGTAAACATTGTGGAGAGGCTTGTAAACAATCTTATGCGCCCAGGGAAAAACGCTGGTAAAAAGGCTAAAGCCATAAACATTGTTAAACACGCCTTCGAAATTATTCATTTGCGCACTGGAAGAAACCCCATAGAAGTCCTTGTGAGGGCTGTTGAGAACTCCTCTCCATGTGAGGACACTACGCGAATATCTTACGGTGGAATCGTTTACCACTTGTCCGTTGACGTTTCTCCCCAGAGGAGAATTGACTTAGCTTTGAGGCACATATGTGAAGGCGCAAGGCAAGCAGCCATGAATAATCCCCGCTCAATTGAAGAGTGTTTAGCTGAAGAGCTTATTTTGGCAGCTAACCACGACATGAAAAGCTACGCGGTTTCAAGACGCCACGAACTGGAGAGAATAGCCCAAGCGTCCAGATAGCCTTCGTTACGCTTATTTTGTATGGATTTCAACTATGTCGCCGTCTTCAAGCGGGAAGGTGGCACCTACCTTTTGGGGGCTGAAAACTAGGCGTTTAGCCCAAACCCTCGCATAAGCGAAATTCTCGCTGAAGTCGCTGTGGATGCTTTTCGCCAAATCGTAAACCGTTGATCCTTTCTTCAAAACGAAGGGTTTCTTCGAAAAATCTTTTTCACTTGGCTCCTTGGTGTAGACGCGGATCAGATCCAAAGTTTTGAATAGAGCTTCGCCAATTTTTTCTAAACTTTGCCTTGTCTTACATGAAACTGCAATTATTGGAAGTTGTCCACCCACATAAGCCTCTAAAAGTTTTAGGTTTGCCTCTGCGCCGTCTACGTCAATCTTGTTTGCAACTATTATGGCTGGCTTGTAAGCTGTGCTTTCGAAAATTGCGTCTTCAACCTCATCTAACGTGGCTTCACCATAAATTTTGACAATAGCGTCGGTAACCCTATAGCTTTTGAGAAGTTCCTCAACATCTTTAAAAGTGCAGCCGAAAAGCCTTCCAAAAACGATTATGCGTAAGCCTGCACCAATAAACTTACGCTCAATTTCCACACGCGCCTTAGGCTTACTCACTAATATCCGAGTCTTCTCCAACTCACCTATAATAGCGGATAACTGCCCACACGGGTTCTGCATCAAATCCACCATAAGCATTAAGCCGTCAGCGTTCCTAGCCAAAGCTAAAGTCTGAAGACCCCATGCTTTTCCGTCCGCTGCCCCCTTCATCAAGGCTGGAGCTTCAACAATTTGAAATTGAATATCCTCGTAGGGAAGCATGCCTGGAACAGGCTCTTTGGTTGTATAGGGCGCGGGTGAAACTTCAACCTTAGCGTTTGTAGCCGCTGCGAGAAGGCTGCTTTTCCCCACATTCGTCAACCCTAAAACAGCGATTTGAGCTGCACCTTCCTTTTCAATGAAAAATTTTGGTCCGCCTCTGCCAGCTTTTCTTCGCTTTCCCTCCTCAATTTCCCTTCGCAGAACAGCCATCTGCTTCTTAACTTGTGCACAAAGTTTTGCAGTGCCTTTATGTTTTGGAACAAAGCTTAGAAACTCCTGCATAAGCTGAAGCTTCTCTCTGGGATTTCTCGCAGCTGAAACCTCAGCCCATTTACGCTTGGCTTCAGCAGGCAAATTTGCAGGCATAAACCGTCCACTTCCCAAAACCCTAATTCAAAATCAACGCTAATATCCATTTCGAAAAGACGGAAGGCAATAAACTGAAAACCTAGAAAGGAAGGGAGAGATGAAAATAAAAGCAGAAAACGGCAAAATTCCAGAGGGGATATTCAATTTTAGCGGTGGTTTAACCGCAAAATCTTGATTCTGTACACCTAAAAGTTTTGAGCGCCATTATCATAAACTTAAAATAATCGAATGAACAGTTGTGTAAACGAATCCACTAAAAATAGGGAAAATTTGAAGAATTAAAATATGGAGGAAAAAGAATGAGCAGACCGGAAAAACCCCATTTAAACCTAGTGATAATGGGACATGTCGACCATGGAAAGTCGACAACAACAGGGCACATGCTTTACTTGGCTGGGGCTGTTGACGACAGAACAGTAAAAGCCTACGAGGAAGAAGCAAGGAAACTTGGCAAGGAAACCTTCAAGTTTGCATGGATTCTCGACAACCTTAAAGAGGAGCGGGAAAGAGGCCTAACAATCGACTTGCGGTTCTTAAAATTTGAAACCAAAAAATACTACTTCACTATCATCGACGCTCCAGGCCACAGAGACTTCGTTAAAAACATGATTACAGGCGCAAGCCAAGCCGATGGCGCCATACTATTTGTCTCCGCAAAAAGAGGAGAATTCGAAGCAGGCATAGGTCCAGGCGGACAAACCCGCGAGCACGCTTTCTTAGCCTTCACTTTAGGCGTTAATCAACTTGTCGTGGCCGTCAACAAAATGGACGACGCCTCAGTTAACTGGAGCGAGGAACGCTACAACGAGGTTAAAAATGAAGTCAGCAGAATGCTAAGAATGGTGGGCTACAAAGTTGACAAAATCCCGTTTGTCCCCACTTCTGGATGGACAGGCGACAACCTAGTTAAGCCAAGCGACAAAATGCCATGGTATAAGGGACCAACCCTCATCGATGCATTAGACGATTTTGAGATTCCTCCAAAGCCTCTTGACAAGCCTCTGCGAATTCCAGTTCAAGACGTTTACAGCATAACAGGCGTTGGCACAGTCCCCGTAGGCAGAGTTGAAACAGGCGTCCTAAAAGAAGGTGACACAGTCATATTCATGCCGGCAAACAAGCAGGGCGAAGTCAAGTCTCTTGAAATGCACCACACAAGGATTCCGAGGGCTGAGCCAGGCGACAATATTGGATTCAACGTTAGAGGCATAGCGAAAACAGACATACGCCGAGGAGACGTCTGTGGACACTTAACCAACCCGCCAACAGTTGCAAGGGAGTTCATAGGTCAAATAATCGTCATATACCATCCCACAGCTTTGGCGGCTGGTTACACGCCAGTCCTCCACTACCACACGGGACAAATTGCATGTCGATTCACAGAACTCATAAGAAAAATTGACCCGCGTTCAGGACAGGTTGTCGAGGAAAAGCCGTCATTTCTAAAGACAGGCGACGCCGCGCTGGTGAGAATGGAACCGCTGCGTCCAATAGCCATTGAAACCTACGCGGAGTTTCCAGAGCTTGGAAGGTTCGCCGTAAGAGACATGGGCACAACAATAGCTGCTGGAATTGTGAAAGAGATAACGAAAAAGGGACTGCAGTAAACCCTCCATCCCTCTTTTTATTTCAAGACAAACCTAGCAAGCCTTAACATGCTCTGCTTTTGAAAACTTTTCAAACTCTTTCCGAGGTAACCGTAAGAGAAAATAGCATCAAAGTTTTAGGATACACTTTAGAGTTGATGGCATGTCTGGAGCGGAAACACTTCTTCCATACTTGAAGGAAAAGAAAGGCGGCGAGCAAGAGCCCATGATAATTGTTGACAGCCGTGAGGCAGGCAGTGCCGCCAAAGTTGTTAAGGGACTTAGGGAACGCGGCGTCAATGTGAAAATTGAGGCTTTAGAAAAGGGAGACTACATTCTATCCGATGTGTGTGCAGTGGAGCGGAAAAGAGTTCAAGACTTTGTTTACACGCTTACCCACCGCTACCTTTTCGAACAGCTCTTCAAGCTGAAGGAGGCTTATCCCAAAGCGCTAATCCTCTTGGAAGGCTACATGCCCATAATCTACAAGTTCAGTAGAATAAAGCCTGAATCCGTTTGGGGAGCACTGTTTAACCTTGCTAAAAATGGAATAGCCATAGTAAACACCACATCTTACAAGGAAACCGTTGACTTCCTCTACATTGCCGCCCGCCAAGAACAAATAGTGGAAAAGCGAATTCCAACAGTGCATCCGGTTAAGAAATGTGAAACATTGGGGGACGCACAAATCTTCTTTGTGGCAAGCCTTCCAAACATTGGAAGGGAAAAAGCCATAGCAATCCTTAAATCCTATCAAACACCGTTAAATGCCTTCTTAAACGTGGATGAATGGTCAAAAACAGTTTATGGTCTTGGACCAAAGATAAGCAGCAGAGTTAAAGAAGTGTTGAACACGCCGTTTAAGGGATGAAGGCGTATGGATGTGGAAATCGCCACAACAAAAAAGGTTAGCGTCTTGGGTTTAGACAAGCGTAATGTAGGCGACATTGCATGGTGCGCCACTACCTATGGTGCAAGTAGGCTTTACTGGATAGACGGCTATTTGCTGTGCTTAGAGGTTTATGAGAAATCCTTTGAACACGAACTGAAAAAAAAGGAGTTTCCTATAAGCCAAATCTGCTACGCTGAGTTTCCAAAATACGAGAAAATCTACGAAGTGGACAAAAGCCTCCAAATCCCAATAGTGAACGTTTCAGACATGAAAATATTCAAAAACGTATTGAAGGCGATAAAGGAAAAAGCAGAAACCGAAAAAGGAGAACAGCAAGCCCAAAAGAGCTGAAAGACTTTAGGCTTCCAACAATTTTTTAGCGTGGTTGTAGCCAAGGTTAAAAGCCTTAACGTTCATTTCCACATATTTAGCTGGAACAAGCTCCTTCAAAGCCTCAAGTAAACTATCCTCCGCCATGGGAAGTTTTCCCGTAGCTGCCAAAGCTCCGAGCAAAACTGTGTTTTGCATTATAATGTTTCCAGCTTCCTTCGCCAACCTTAAAGCTTCGACAATTATGACATTTTTAGAAAACCGCCTTATCTTTTCCAATATTTCATTCGTTTGCGGATAGTTTTCACCTTTCAATGTCAGCCCTGGCGGCGGAATCTTTTCATCTCCCATAATTATAAGGGTCTTTTCAGAGGCATACCTTATGTTTCTCAAAGTTTCTAGGGGTTCAAACCCCAAGATGACATCTGCCTTTCCCTCCAAAATCATGGGAGAAAGAACATTTTCGCCTATTCTAACTGTGGAGACTATGGCTCCGCCCCGTTGAGCCATGCCGTGGATTTCCCCAACACGAACGTTTAAGCCTTCTTTAACAGCGGCTGTTCCCAGAATTTCAGCAGCCAAAAGTATACCTTGCCCGCCCACACCAGCCAAAACTATGTTAAACTCTTTCATCCGCCCACCTCCTAACATGGTTTCGCTGGTTCTATAGCCTTGTAGGGACACACATAAGCGCAAAGTCCACATCCCGCACAGAGGTTTTCGTTTATGAGTACTGTCTTTCCTTCTTTGAGAATTATTGCTGGACAACCAAGAAGTTTAACGCAAGCCATACAGTTCGTGCATTTCTCATTCACTTTGAAGGGTATAATCTCTAAGCCTTCCCGTCTTTTCTCCCTTAGAAGCATTAAGGTACATGGTGCCCGAAACACTATAAGCGAGGTTTCCGGAAACTGCAGAGCCTCTTTTAAAGCGTTTTCAGCCTCTTTAACATGGAAGGGGTTGACAACCATAACAAGTTTGACACCGCAGCCTTCAGCCACTTTTTCAATGGCTAGCCTTTCGGTGGCGGTTTGCATACCAGTGACACCAGTTCCAGGGTGGGGCTGATGTCCTGTCATGGCTGTTGTTAAATTGTCTAAAACGGCAACCACAAGCTTATGCTTGTTGTAGACGGCGTTTAAGAGCCTTGGAATTCCAGCGTGGAAAAACGTTGAATCTCCAATTATGGCGATGGTGTTCACTTCTGTGGCTTTGCTTATGCCTTGAGCTGTCCCTATCCCAGCACCCATGCATACAAGGATGTCGCCAACCTTCAATGGCGGGGCTGCTCCCAAAGCGTAGCAGCCAATGTCTGTTGGGTAAATCGTATTTTCACCAGCAACCCTCTTTATAACATAGAAGGAAGCCCTGTGGGGGCATCCAGCACACAAAACTGGAGGTCTCAGCGGAAGCCCTTCTGCAACTTCAGCATACTTCTCATCGGCGGATTCCAAGTCCACGGGTATTTTTCTTCCAGCAATGCTGGCTAGTCCCCTTAAAACTTTACGTGTTGAAAGTTCACCCGTTCTTGGAAAGTACTGCTGTCTTATTTTGCCATAAACCATTGTGGTGGGCGCGTAGTCTTTGGCTATAGTCTTAACATGCAGTTCCAAGTAAGGTTCAAGCTCCTCAACCACTATGACTTTAGCGTGCTCTTGCAAAAACTTTCCAATTATTTTTTCTGGAAGGGGATGCGTCATGCCGAGTTTCAAAATGTCAATGTCTAAGCCTAAGAGTTCGGCGGCTTCCACAGCATAGTTGTAGGCTGAGCTTGAAGAAATTAAGCCATATTTTTCGTCTTTGCCCTTATGGGTTATCAAGTTATACGGGGAAGCCTCAGTTATCTTTTTTGCCTCCTCCATTTTCCGCAGCAAAACATCGTGTTGAGGTCTGGAATTCGCTGGAACCATGACTAAACGCTTAACATCCCGAATAAATTCGCCTTTTAAGTGGGGTTTTGCAAGCTTTCCGTAGATGACGGGTGCTCTCGTGTGGCTTACGCGTGTGGTTGTTCTTAAAATGACTGGTAACTCAAGTTTTTCAGAAAGCTCCACAGCTGAAACCACCATGTCCTTCGCCTCCTGAGCGTTCGAAGGCTCCAAACACGGCAGATTCGAAAGCAAAGCATACAGACGACTGTCCTGCTCGTTTTGCGAACTATAACATTCAGGGTCGTCGGCAGCCACAATAATTAGTCCTCCTTTAACGCCAGTATAAGCCAAGGTCATAAGAGCGTCTGCAGCCACATTCAACCCCACATGCTTCATGGCGGCAAGAGCTCTAACGCCGCAGTTTGCAGCCCCGCCAGCAACCTCAACAGCAACAATTTCGTTAACGGAATATTCCATGTAAAGGCCTGCTTTTTGAGCTATAGCAGAAATAGAATCTCCAATTTCTGAGGCTGGAGTGCCTGGATAAGTGGTGACAACGCTTATGCCGGCTTCTAAAACTCCTCGGGCAATAGCCTCATTGCCAAGCAGAAGCACACGTTTTCCAACTTGATTCTTCAACAATATGTTAGGGTTTGGCATTAACGCCTTCTCCAATACTTGAGAAAACCCAATAATCCTTAGCTTCAGATATAACTTTTGGTGACTAAAAGCCGTTGCATACATAGCAAAAATCGAAACCTAAAAAGGATGGAGAGTGACGCGCCCAGCGCTTGTCCACTATCTACCTTTAAACGTTGGCTTCCGTTTTTCGATGAAGGCTGAAACACCCTCTTGAAGGTCTTCTGTGGAGGCTACAACGCCGAAGCCTTCCCTTTCTAAGGCTAATGCTGCATCCAAACTTATTTCTGCACCCTTATTTATCAAGGCTTTAGCCACTTTAAGGGCTACTGGAGCCTTCTGGGCAATTTCAAGGGCGAATTGGCGCACAGCCTCCCTAAACTTGTCTGGAGACACGACCATGTTCACGATTCCAAGCTGTTCAGCTGCTTTTGCGTCAATCATCTTGCCAGTGAAAATAAGCTCTTTGGCTTTTGTTGCCCCTATTAGACGTGTCAGCCTTTGAGTTCCACCCCAGCCTGGAATTAGACCGATGTTTATTTCAGTCTGTCCCATCCTAGCGTTTTCAGAGGCTATGCGGAGGTCGCATGCCATTGCTACTTCCAAGCCGCCGCCCAACGCGTAACCGTTTATAGCTGCTATAACTGGTTTTTCAAGGTTTTCTAATGCTGTGCAAATTTTTTCGCCCATTTGGGAAAGCGCCCTTGCCTTTAATGCGTTCATTCCCTTCATGGTTTTAATGTCCGCTCCAGCGGAAAACGCCTTTTCTCCAGCGCCAGTTAAGACAACAACGCGTGTGTTTTCATCTGTTTTCACGTCTTCAAGCGCTTGAAGAATTTCGCTGACAACCTCAGCGTTGAAAGCATTAAGCGCCTCAGGACGCTTTATCGTTATTGTTGCTACGCCTTCGCTTTTTTCGTATAAAATGTATTTGAACTCCGTGAGCCTCGAACCTCCCTATTTTTGTGTCCAATCGTAAAAGCCCTTCCCAGTTTTTCTTCCAAGCATATTAGCCTTAACCATCTGCTTTAAACCGTTGTGTGGATGAAACTTTGGGTCAAGCTCTTTCTGGAGAACTTCGGCTATGGCTAGGGTTGTGTCCGCCCCTATATAATCCAAAAGCATCAGTGGTCCCATAGGCCAGTTTAGTCCAAGCTTTACGGCTTTGTCTATGTCGTCTCTGTCTGCCACGCCTTCCCAGTATAATGCTACAGCCTCGTTTAAGGCGGGTATCAGTATGCGGTTAACAATGAAGCCTGGACAATCCTTTTTGACTAGGACTGTTTCTTTCTGCATTTTGTGGGCTACATCCAAAACTGTTTGTATTGTTTCGTCTGAGGTTTTTGCGCCCTTTATCACTTCAACAAGTTTCATTAGCTGTGGCGGGTTGAAAAAGTGCATACCACACACTTTTTCTGGACGTTTTGTAGATGAGGCAAGCTCTGTTATGCTTATAGAAGAGGTGTTAGACGCAATTATCACATGGGAAGGTGCAAGCGTGTCCACTTCGCGGAATGTTGCTTTTTTCAGTTCAACATTCTCTGGAATAGCCTCAATAATAAAGTCGGCTTTGGAAACAGCTTCCTTCAAATCTGTTGTGGGGTGTATACGTGTTAAGGTTTCGTTAAACTCCGCCTCGGTTATGTTTCCCTTGCTGAGAAATTTCTGTAGGCTGTTGCGAATCATGCTCATGCCACTGTCAACGAACCGCTGTTCAATATCCCGCAGATAAACCTCATATTTACCCACTTGGGCTGCCACTTGCGCTATGCCATGTCCCATCAAACCAGCACCCAAAACAGCAATAGTTTTAACTTCCAAACTTTTCCCTCCAAATTTTGACAAAGCGTTATAGAGTTTGCCGAAAAACCACTATTAGCGTTTTTGGTGTTTAAGGCAATTCTCAATGTTAAATGCTCTTAACTCTGAACATAGCCGCAGCGCTGAGAAGGATTAATCCGACACCGAAATAGCGAATTAAGGGAATATACTGTTGGAAAAGGAGCACTGCCCATAAGTTATGCAGCAAAGGGTCCAAAAGCAGAATAGTTCCCTCTGTTGTGGGAGAAACCTCACTTGGTTTGACAAAATTTAACAAGCCGTAGGGAAGGGTTGTGCTGAAAGCGGCAAATAAAGCCAACAAAGCAAGCTGATAAGAATCCAACATTGAAAACCCTACGAAACTTGGGTTTACTGTGAAAAGCCTTAACACTGAACCTAAAAGCAAAGTGCACGGAGCAGCAAACAAAAACGTGTTAAACAACCCTTGAAGAGGCGAATAGCTTGTTTTCCTAACCCTTTTAAGATAAAGATAAACGGCGTAAAGGAAGCCCGCTAGAAAAGCGAATCCCACACCGCCAACGTTAAGATTTGACAAAGGCTCCGTTATCAATCCACTTACAAACAAAACTCCTAAAAATCCAACAACCACTATCCCAAGCTTCTTCAATGTTATCCTCTCTTTCCCAAAAATTGCAGCCAACAACGCTGTGAAAAGGGGTTGCGTATAAATCAAGGCTACGGAAACGGCTATAGGACAGCCAAAAACTATTGAGGATAGGGCTGAAAGAAGAAAAGCGGAAAAAACTAAGCCTATAGAAGCAAAATATTGCAGTTCCCCCTTTTCAAGCTTGAATTTTCCCCTAATCAACAGAAATATTAAAGGGAGAGCCAATATTATGCGATAAAAAACTTGTTGCAAGCTGGAAACTCCAGCATTTTTGAGCATTGTTGAAAAGACAAGGATGAAGCTGAAACTGAAGCTTGCCAGAACCAGCAATCCATGACTTTTTGTAAAGCCCAAAATTTTCCACCATTTTAGATGCTTTATCGCCGAATTAGTGTGGCAGTCTCTAGACCTTCTAATAGGATTTTGGCAATCCCAGCACATGTTGCCCTATGAAGGCTAATGCCATTTGGTGGGTAACCGGCGCCAGCCTTATGAGGTTTACTTCCCTCCACCATCTTTCAACGTCATATTCCACAGCATAGCCATACCCGCCGAAAGTCTGCATTGCATGGTAAACCGCTTCGGTTCCAGCTTCAACAGCCGCCACCTTTGCCATGTTGGCTTCTGCTCCACATTCTTGTCCACGGTCAAAAAGCCACGCAGCCTTATAATTTAGAAGTCTAGCCGCTTCAATTTTGGCTTTGGCTTCCGCCAATGGGAACTGTATGGCTTGATGTGCTCCTATAGGAGCCTCAAAAACCTTCCGTTCTTTTGCATACTCCACAGCCTTTTTAATGGCTAAAAGCCCTAAACCGCAAGCTGCAGCAGAGAAGGACATCCGCTCTGGGTTAAGTGTGTCGAGCAGTAAATACCAGCCTTTATCCACTTCGCCTAAAACGCTTTCTCGGGGAACCCGCAAATCGCTGATGTAAACTTCAAAGGTTTTTGAATAGTTTATGCCATGCTTTTCTATGGGAATTATCTCGACGGCGGGGTTTGGCAAATCCACAAGAAAAAGCGTCAAACCCAAAGTTCTTTTAGGAGCCTTTTCAAGAGGCGTTGTCCTAGTTACAAGAAGCATTCCTTTGGCTCTGTCGGCTCCAGAGATGAAGATTTTCTGACCATTAACCACGTAGTCGTTTCCATCCTCGACAGCTAGCGTTTTAATGTTGAGAGTGTTGGTTCCAGCGTCCGGCTCTGTAAGGGCTAGGCAAAACTCCATACCCTTCGCGATTCTAGGCAAATATTTCTCTTTTTGAGCATCGTTGCCATGTTTTGTTATGGATAAGCCTCCAAAAACTGAAGACAAGCACAAGAACCATTCTCCAGCTAGTCCACAACCCTCGGAAACAAGGGTTTCCATGGCTAGAAGCATCTCAAACATGCCCATGCCGCCCCCGCCGTATTTCTCCGGAATCACTATGCCCGGAAAACCAGCTTCTGCAAGGCTTTTCCAGAAATCCTCTGGAAACTCGTGGTTTTTGTCTTTCTCCCGCCAGTATTCTGGACCATAGTCGTGGGCTATTTCAGCGGCTGTTTCAACTATCATTTTCTGTTCAGCAGTCAACTCAAAATCCATAATACCCCAACCGGACTTTAACACATATTCAAAACGGTTCGTATAAAATCCTTTCCTCTTAATGATTAGACAATTCATGGTTAAATACCTCATCTCATCTTTTCTGCTCATAGGGTTACCGCAACATGGAAAATGCGGAGAAAAACATGTTAAAAGAGACTATGGATATGCTCGCTAGATATGCGTACAAAATCCGCTATGTTCCACACGAAATCATAGAAGATTATAACGCAACATACAACGTAAACTACGAAAACCAGCACATCACAACAAACGCGGCAAAAGTGATAGGAGTTCCTCTTAATGAGATATGGATTTCTGAAATGTGGAAACCCTATGAAAAATACATTCTCTTCCACGAGTTAAGGGAAATACACCATCGAGCAAAAGGACTCAGCAGAAACAACGCCCATGAAAAGGCCATGCAAGATGGGTTCACTCTATGGAAAAACGACCCCATGTTCCAAAAGTTCATTAAGGAAATCAAGTCAATGAACAGCAGAAAGGAAAAAGGGATAACCCGTTTTAAAATTTTGAGAACTTTATCCCTGTCTTGGTATGTATATTCCATGGGGGTCTATTGCCCTTAAAATGACGAGTTCCTCATAGGTAGGCGGTTCCGTGGTGGGCACATTCTCCGGCACTATCAAGTCGAAGCCAATGTTATCCAAAATCTGCTGCAGTGTCACGCCGGGATGAATGGTTGCAAGCCTAATGCGCTTTGTTTCTGGGTCAAAATCCATTTGGCAAAGGTTAGTAACAACAAGGGACGGACCGCCGCCAAGCAAGCCAGCTTTTTCTCTGGCTTTTGGTCCGTCTAGAAAGCCTGGGCTTGTTAGGTAATCAAGCTTTTTCACCATTTTCCTTTTTTCATGAGTCATTATTATTACAATGCGTTTTGCTGATGAGACTATGTCGTTTCCGCCGCCGCTTCCTGGAAGCCTTACTGTTGGATTTTCAAAATCGCCTATGTATGTGGTGTTTATGTTTCCATACTCGTCTATTTGGGCGGCTCCCACGAAGCCTACGTCTACGTGTCCTCCCTGCAGTAGCAGCCCAAGAGTTTCGATTAGGCCTATGGCTGCTGAAGCTCTATAGCCAAGCCTCGAATCGGCTATTGATAGGGCTATGTCTATAGCATTTGAGTCTATAAAACCGGCTTCGTAAACTATTTTGGCGTTGGGCGCGTGGGTTCGCTTAGCCAGCATCGCTGCAATCATGGGTAAGCCTGTTCCAACAAAGACTACTTCGCCGTTTTTGATGGCTCTGGCTCCGCAAACTGCCATAAGCTCCAGTGTCGTGAACTCGCCAAGTTTTGCATAATTTTTATCCATTCTTATTCGCCTCCTAATAGGGGAAGGGTTTTTTAGCCCTAAGTTTCAATAGGCGTTCCATTCCAATTTTCTTGAGGAACTCCATGTGGTCTTCGACGCCGGTTATGTATTCTTCGCAGTATTTTTGCCATCCCTCTTCTGTTTTGCATTGTTGGTAATACATGCGCACATGTTCCATGTCGTAGTCGTAATAGTTGTAAACCATCATTGGATAGGCTCCCCATGGGCATTCAACAACGTAGTTGACGTAAATGTTGGGTATCGCCGTCTGGTCTGGCTGTGAACGTATAAACTCTGTGTCCACAATTTCCTCAGCTAAAACAATTACTTTTTTGCCGGCTCTGGCGCCTTCCACATCTTCGCCTTTAATGCCGTCTATTTGGGCGTTGCCCTCTCTATCTACGCGGGAAACGTGGACTATGCTGAAGTCTGGGCGCACCGATGGCACAAGCACAACCTTCTCGCCAGTGAATGGACATGTTATAACTTCCGCCTTTTTCGGTCTAAACTTCGTCTTGGCAATGAGGTCTGTTCCAAGCATGCTTTTCAACGGCATAAATGGAACTCCCAATGCGCCGCCTAGAAAGCGTAACGCCATTGCTAGGTTTGTATAATCTTCGATTTGAATGGCTCCTTCGCGGATTCTTCGCTGAATGTTAGGGGCTAGTCCTATGCCCTCTATGGCGAAAAAGGCAAGCTCAAAACGCGAGACCACATAAGCTCCAGAAAGTATGTCGATATCTATTTCTGAACCGCAAGTGTAAACGGTTAGGTTCCGTTTTTTCTGCCTCACAAGTTCGTGGGCAAAAGCCATGGGAGGTCGTTGAAAGCCGAAGCCTCCCCAGAAAAGATGCGCCCCGTCGGGGATGAGTTTAGCTGCCTCTTTAAGGGTTATCCGTTTATCTTCTATAGGTGCTTCAACCAAACACGGCACCTCGGATAACTATTGCTGGTTGTTTTAATTTAAACTTTTGAAGACGTTTCTGTTTAAAGTTCCAGCGGGACACCGTAAGATTCGTCGAAGAATAATTCGTTGAGTGCCTTTCTAGGTTTTGGAGGGGGACTTTCATCTGGAACTCCCACTGGAAGGAGGGCTATCACCGCCATGTCCGCTGGAATTTTAAGAATCTTTTTAACTTCTTCCTCGTTGAAGGCTCCAATCCAGCATGTTCCATAACCAAGGGCTGTCGCCGCCAGAACCATATGCTCAACGGCAATCATCGGATCTTGCATATATGGTATCCTTGTTGTGGAAAGCGTGTAAGGAAGCTTTGTTGGCGAAGCCTTAGGGTCGCCCAGTGCCACAATAACTGCGCCGGCGTCTGCAATAAACATCTGGTTGTTCGCCGCAGCAGCCAAAGCCTTTTTGGTTTCAGGTTTTCTTGCAATTATGAAGCGCCATGGTTGGCGGTTTCCACCAGACGGTGCCTGTCGTCCAGCTTCGAGAATTCTTTTAAGGGCTTCTTTTGGTATTGGGTTTGGCTTAAATTTTCTTATGCTTCTCCTTTTCTCTATAGCCTCAAACAAGTCCATAAAGGGCTCGCTCCATCCTTTCTGACGCGTTTCAGTTTGATAAATTGTTTAAAATGCTCAATTCTTATATAAGTGCTTGTGGAATAACAAAATGCGCTTAACTCTTGCTTATTGGAATGTGGTGTTTAATGCGGAAAACAATATTTAAAAAACTTGAGGCGCAAGGATTAATCGCCAATTACAATCGTTTGAGGAAAAATCTGCCGCCGAAGCTTCCTGAAAAAGTTTTCATTTGGGATGAAACCTTAAGAGAAGGCGTCGAAACCCCAACTGTATTTTTGACCTATGTGGAGAAGGTTAAGCTGGCTAAGCTGTTAGACGAAGCTGGTGTTTCCATCATAACTGTTGGTTTTCCAGCGCTTTCCGAAGAGGAAAAAAACAATGTTAAGAGAATTGCCAACGAAGGGTTTCAGCAAGCCAGCATAGCCGCCTCAGCACGCGCCGTCAAAACCGACATAGACGCTTGTCTCGACTGCGGCATAAGAGAAATCCCCATTTTCACCCCATTTAATGGACTTAACCTTCAGTATAGGCTTAAAATGTCGAAGGAGCAAGTTCTAAAGAACACTGTTGAATGCATAGAATACGCGAAAAGGCACGGCGTCACCGTTGACTTTGTCTTGGAAGACGCCTCACGCACTCCATTGGAGGATATTCTGCAGATTTTTGAAGCTGCTGTAAAGGCTGGGGCTGATAGGCTTGTAATCGCCGACACTGTTGGATTTCTTAGGCCACTGTCAACCCGCTATTTGGTTTCTCATGTTAGGGATGGACTTCGACAAGTGTTTAAACGCGATATCCCACCGCTTTCAATTCACTGCCATAACGATTTCGGCTTAGCCACTGCAAACACGCTGGCGGCGGTGGAGGAAGGTGTAGCCCATGTGCACACTTGCATAGTTGGGTTCGGCGAAAGGGCTGGCGTTGCTCCCTTGGAAGAGGTTGTCGCCGCTTTGGAACTGTTATATAACATCGACACGGGCGTTGACATGAAAAAGCTTTTTAGGCTTGCACAGCAAGCGGAGAAAAGCTTCGCACTGCCAATCCAGTTTCATAAACCAATAGTTGGCGAAAACGCCTTCGCCTACGAAGTCGACGAACATGTTGAAGGAATGCTATCCCATCCATTAATATATGAGCCCTTCCCGCCGGAAATTATTGAGAGAGAAACACAATTTTATATTGGTAGAAGCGGTGGAAGACAGCTTGTTGCAAAACGCCTTGAAACCGCTGGGATAAAAGCCACAAACTGGCAAATAGAGGATATTGTTAGAAGGATTAGGGGTTTGCAGGAAAGCCTAGACAAAGGCGGAACCCAAATGACCTTCTATCAAATTAAGAAGCTCATGAAGGAGCTGCGGAAGGGCTTAACCGAAGAAGATTTCTGGCGCATTGTTGAACAAGTAACAAAACAGAAACCGAAAATTCCCGCAGCCCCGATGAAAATGGAGGAGCCCTAGATTATGCCTAACTCTTCGGTCGCCTTTATTGTTTCTTCCCTGCTCATGGGCTTTGGATAATTATAGATTGGACCGCTGGGCTTTTCATTGTAGTAAGGCCTATTGCAGTTTGGACATCCGGATGTTAGGAAAGGCTCGCCAGAACGGATAATTCGTTTTAAGGTTTGTTTGTCAACGCCGAAGCTTGTTATGTGGCTTTCTCCATCAAAGCTCATGGCTTCAATCCTTGCCATCTTGTTGAATATTAGGTGTCTAGCCAACTGTATCCGCCTGTACTGCTGGATTGGCGGTTGCTTATGGTTCTCTAAGGTTGTTCCCGCAACTGGTGTGAAGGCGAAGAGCGCTGGCAAAACACCCATGTCAACGCATTTCTGAATCATAACCACCATTTCTCTTTCTGTTTCGCCAAGCCCAACGATTAAATGGGTGCTGACCTTGCCTTTCCCGAAAACTTTCACCGCCTCTTGTAAGAGAGCCGTTTGTCTTTTCATGTCGTAGGGGCCTCCAGCCAAATTACCCTTAACTTTGTCGAAGATTTCCTCTGTTGCCGCGTCTAACGGTATGCCTATCCTTTCAGCGCCAGCTTCAGCTAATTGCCTTATGTTTTCAGGGTTTAAGGGTTGACATGACACTGAGACTGGAACCTTCACATATTGAGAAACCATCTGGACAAGGGATTGTAAATGTGTGAAAACTTCAGGATAGTTTAAGGCTTGTATGCAAACCCGTCTTATCTTGCCTTTTTTCACGGTTTCTTCTAATCCGTTGAGAACGCGGGTTGTGGCGAAGGCTGGCCATGAAACCCTTGAAAGCATGTCGGCTCTGCCTTGGCTTTTTCTTGCTTGGGGACAGAATCCACAGTTTGCAAGACATTTGTCACTTCGGTAAGTCATCAAGTAAGCTGTTGTAGGCGCAGCGTCAAGCTTTCCATTAAGCAAACCCAGCACTATCGCAGAGCCTAAGGAAACGCGAACTTTTTCGGGAATTTTCCCCTTCACTGTCAAGGCTTCACGCTTCAAACCTTTATTATTTTTAGATGTGTTTGTGTTTTTCTGCTAATGATTCTGAATTCATAAATATTTTATCATATCCGCATTCTAACCAAGCCTTTAAGAGCGTGCAGGATTTGCGAAAATCAAAACTTGAAACTTATGAGGCTATTCTATCAGCCCTAGCGAAGAGACCATTAACCGTCGACAGCATAGCCTACAGAACCAATATGGAATGCACAATTCTGGAGCAGTTTCTAAATTCCTTAATGAAGAATGGACTTGTCCAAGAGAGGTTTACAAGGAGAAAGAAAGTTTACGCCATAACGGAAAGGGGCATGTCAGTCTTCAGAGCCCTAAGCTTCCAAAGGTATTTGGATAAAATCGCGAAATCCATCAAAACTATGAGCACAACAGTTGAAACGGCTTCGCCGCCAACTATACAAAGTGATGAAAGCAAGAAAAACGAGGAATAAACCGTATAGACGCTGCTGGCAGGTTATAACGAAAGCTATTAAGCATACAGTGTAGCCCTTTTATAGGAGGAAAATGGCGCAGTTTCCACCCGAAGAAATTTGGCACATGGCAGAAGAAGAGCTAACCAGACTTTTGGATAACGGTGTATTCTCCTCTATGCCAAGAACTATTCGCTTTTACGCGCCAAGCTTCATGTATTATAGAACTGGCTATTTCTGCTCTTCTTCTAATGATTTTCCAACAATTTCTGTTACGGGTAAGAGTTGCGCCTTAAACTGTAAGCACTGCGGCGGAAAAGTTTTGGAAACCATGTATCCAGCTAAGAGCCCGGAAGAGCTTTACAGTTTATGCGCTAAGCTTAAACGGGAGGGAGCTTTTGGTTGTCTAATCAGCGGCGGCTGCCTTCCAGACGGTTCTGTTCCCTTGGATAGATTTGTTGAAGCCATCGAGAAGGTTAAGGCGGATTTGGGTTTAACGGTTTTTGTGCATGTTGGAATAGTAAGCCGTGCAAATGCTGAAAGGCTTAAGCAAGCAAATGTCGACGCGGCACTAATCGATGTGATAGGAGATAACGAAACCATCGGGGAAATTTACAATTTGAATGTGACGGTTAAGGATTATGAAAAAGCTTTGAAGGCTTTAAGCCAAGCTGGTTTACGTTTTGTTCCCCACGTTATTGTTGGTCTTCATTACGGAAAGCTGAACGGAGAATTATACGCTTTACAAATGATTTCAAAGTATAAACCTTCAGCGCTAGTTATAATTGCCTTCATGCCAATACATGGAACAGAAATGGCTTATGTGAAGCCACCGAATCCGCTGGACATAGCCAGAGTTTTAGCCACAGCGAGAGTTATGTTTCCAGAAACCCCCATAGCCTTGGGGTGTATGCGTCCAAAAGGAAGGCACAGAGCAGAAACAGATGTTTTAGCCATAAAGGCTGGTGTAGACGCAATAGCCTTTCCAGCAGAAGAAGCCATAAAATTCGCCGAGGCGCATGGTTGCAAAATAGGTTTTGCATCTTACTGCTGTTCACAGATTTATTCAGACTTTTAAAGGGTTTTAGCGCCAAGTGAATGCTGAAGCCTTTAAAGTGTTTATAATATCTTTTTTGAGTTTTGAATACCATGCGCTGAGCCTCTTCGCGTCTTTCCTTGCCATCCCCATTTTGACCAGTTCTTTTTCAAAGGCTTTTCTTGCTTTCCTCACTTTCCAGCCGAAGCTTAGCCACAAAGCTAAAAGGCTTAGCAGTAAACGAACTGCATGGAGAATTACGCTAATTATGCTTGCTACGCTGCGGAGTTTCATTTCTTTTTCCTACAAAGCTTAGCCAACAAGCCTTCTGGTTTAGCCTAATCCTCGTCGTCTTCGTCTTCCTCTTCCTCTTCTTCTTTTCCCGCTAAGCCTTTTTCAGCTAGCTTTTCCTTAATTCGCCTTGAAATTTCCTCTTCCAACTCTTTGCTTTTTATGCCCTTTTCTCCGCTCACAGCCTTTTTCATGACTTCGCCGAGGCTTGTAAATGCAGAAATATAGCCTTCAGTCATTTTTACGGCTACATCTTCTGGCATGCCAGCTTCTTTAAGCTCTTTGTAGAAGGCGGCTGCTGCTCTGCCCATGTCTCTTCCTGCTTCTTCGGAGAAAATGCTTGCAATTATCCCTTTGATTAAGGCTGGAACTTCTTTGGAGACTACGCTTAGGACTTCTCTTAATTCTTCAACGTCTTCAACTTCTTCTTTTTTCCTTTTTTCCTTCTCTTCAGCCATTTTGGTTTCACCTCCTTTTCTATTTAGCCCCGAAAGCAATTAACGGTTTTGGCATCTGCGAGCAAACAATACTGCTTGACTCTTTCTAATTTCAGCTTTCAGCAGAGCTTCTTTTACAATATTGTTTGGATTGTTAAATTTTGGGTTTGACGATTTGCAAGGTTTAAGTTTCATTTTGTGATTCTTGTTTATGGGGATTATTCCGAACATTTTGCCTGTGAAGCTTTGAAGACCGTTTTTGACATGTGTTCCAATTTTGTTTAATTGCATTTTTCCACCTCCCATGAGAATAAAGGGTGTGGCTAGTGGAGTTATTTATTCTGGGAAAAAGTGCTCAGTTGGGCGGTCACTCCACAAGCGTATAAACGTTTCCGTAGCCTTTTGCCTTTTGGACAACGCCTTCCTTTTCTAGACGTTTCAGCCTTTCCCTTATGATTCGCCTGGAGGCTTTTCCCCGCATTCTGTGAACTTGCCGTGTTATCGCGGATATGTTCAGCTTCTCATTCACTGCTAAGGCTTGGACGATGCATCTTGAGATGTCGTCTTTGAGAATCCAGTCCTTTTTTAGATGTTTTTCAGCTGTTTTCAGCCTAGCAGCAAGTTTTAAGGGTTCTCCATATAAGCCTACTCCAAAACGGCTTAACCGTAGATATGGGGCTAGTTCAGCGTATTCCGGATTGCTCAGCATTAGGGTTTCCAAAGCTTCTAACCTTTTGATTATTAAATCGAGTTTTTTGCTTAACTCCTCTATGCTGGTGCTTGTTTCGCTGCCTTTTTTGTCGCTTTTGTTAAGCATTCCCTTTCAAACAGTTAATTGCTGCGTAAACGAATAAAGCGTTTGCCTTTCCAAGACTATGGAAAGAATTAAAAGTGGAAAGCATCCAGAGTTAATGGCAAGGGTTGAAGGTTATGCCGAAAGTTAAGGTTGATTGGAGCAAATGCAACGGCGACGGCGTCTGCGTTGAAATCTGCCCAGTAAACGTTTTTGAACTTAAGAAATTGCCGGAGTACCCGGACACTCAGAAATCTGTGCCCGTTAGGGAAGGCGACTGCATAGCATGCATGGCATGTGTAACATCATGTCCAACGCAAGCAATAACGGTTGAAGAGTAAAGGCTGCTAAAACTTCCGCTTGATTCCTCTCATGAAGAAGTATTTTCTATACTGCTTAAACCCAACTTTTTCATAAACATGGATTGCAGGGGCATTTTCGCTTCGTACAAAAATTATCATGGATGAGTGCTCTGCTAAAAAGTTTTTAACAATTGTTGAAACCACTGAAGTTGCATAGCCCATGTTTCTGTGTTTTTCGCTTGTGGCAACAATCCCTATTAGGCTTACCCACTCTGTTGTCCACGCATTCCCTACTGAAACAAGCTTTCCGTCAATCTTTACTCCAAACCATTTTGCTCCACGATTTAAACCTTCAACGATGCTCTGGTTTGTTACATCGCCCCAAAATTCCGAGTCCGCCGCCTTCATTATTGTGGCTATCTGTTCAGCGTCGGAGACATCTAACCCAACCACTGGATGTTTTATGTGAAGTTTTTCTTCTCCTTTGCGAAGAAGCATAACCATCATTCCATGAGTTGCCGTGGGTTCATATTTCTCAAGGATGTAGGGTTTATGCTCTTCAAGAGCTTGAATTTCAGCCTTTTCCAGGTCCAGTTTCTCTAGGAGGGCTTTTGCGGCTTCGATGCTTCCTCTCAGATTTACTATTTCTCCTCTGTATATCAGCATCATTCCATCAATTTTGTCGCCGTCCAGTGCTAGCAGAATTTTCGTCTGATCTCTTCGGTGTTTCCAGTCGAAGGCGAAAAAGTAGTAGTGGGGGATGTCTCGACTTATTGTGTTCCAGAAAAGCGGCTCAAGGGATGGCTCCAAAGGAACAATTTTCATGTTTTTCCAAAACAGAAGTTAAAAAATAAGCAATCTTTTAAGATTTTCCGGAAGTTTGATGCTAAGTTATGTGGTTGAATGTTTCTAGGATGAATGCTGTCGCGGCTATAGCCAACATGATGAGGCTCCAAGCCCTTGTTATTTTGTGGCTTCGCCTATTCATTGCATACAAAACAAGCGTCACGAGGATCATGAAGGGAACTGTTGTCAAAATCTCTTGCAATGTTACTGTGAAAGACCTTATTAGGGCGACTATTCCAAAGACCAATGTTATCGTTATGATATTGTCGCCTATAACATTGCCTATGGATATTTCCTGTTCACCGTGCAGTGCGGCTGCCACTGAAACGGCTGTTTCTGGGACTACACAGCCTAAAGCCATTATTGTTAGTCCAGCGTAAAATTGGCTTAAGCCGAAAATTTCAGCTATGGTTGTTGCGCTGTAAACAAGAAGGTATGTGCCAGCTATTAGGGCGACACCGCCTAAAAGCATAATGATGGCTGGTTTTGCTGCGCCAGCTTCTGGTTTGTCGTTTTGGTTTCCGTTCCCGTTTCCCTTGCGGATGGAATGGTAAATGAATATTGGGTATAAAGCTAAAAAGATAAGCCCAATCCACTGGGTTACCATGCCGGTTGCAACCATTAAAATCGTGAGCAAAGCGGAAAGCCCTATCATGAGGATGCATTCCATGTTAATTGTGGAGTTTTTCATTTTAAATTCGCCTATTAAGCCACATATGCCTATGATTAATGGAACATTGTAGATGTTTGAGCCTATTATGTTGCCTAAAGCCATCTGTGAAGAGCTGAAAAGGGCTGCAATTATTGAACTGAAAAGCTCCGGAGCAGAGGTTACAGAAGCCACAAAAACCGTTCCGACGACAACTTTATGAATATTTAGACTGGAAGCTAACCGTGAGGCTGCGCCCACTATTTTTTTCGAGCCTATGTATAGGAGTAGCAAACTCGCTATGAAAGCTGCAACGCTCAGTAGCAAGGTCATATGTAAACCCAAGCATTTTCGTTATCATTTTCCCCACAAACTTCAAAGACATAGATATAAACCTATCTGAGGTGGAAAGCCTTTTGTCAAATATGAGCTAGGCTTATTGGCGTGTTGGCGGAATGAAAACTCTAAGCCTATTCAAGGCGTTAAGCTTCTCTTTGTCGCCGAGTTTTGCATCTTTTACAGCTCTTCTGAGGATTTTTATGGATTCATCCATGGCTTTTTTATCCACTGGGTAGGGGACGCCGTCTTTTCCTCCATAGGCGAAGGAGTATTTCACCGGGTCTTTCCAGCTTGGCTTCTCGCCGTAAACGAGTTCGGCTATTAGAGCTAAGCCTCTGACGGTGGCTGCGCCTACGCCTTTAAAGCCCAGCAGTTCCTCGTAGTTTCTGGGTTTAAACTCGTATATTTGTTGAAGGGCTTTCCAGTTGATGTTGGCTGGCATGGATAAAACGTCTATTGGGTAGTCTGCCCATCGGGTTTGGAGTGTTTTTGGAAGCCACTCTTCCAGCGACTTTTGATAGGCTGGTCTTATGGACATTATAAGCCTCATAAGTTTTTTGGGCGATTCGCAAGTCAAGTCTACAGAGGTTTTTCGGCAGCCTTCGCTTTCTTTGGCTGTCATGTCTAAGGCTATTTCTCGCCGTGTATCGCCGACGATGGCGTTGTGCGGCTCAACAACAAAACTGCTGACGTTATCTGAAAGCCAGTGATAGCGCCTAGCAGTGCGGTCTTGGGGGCACATTCCCTGTTGGATTACAGTCCATCCGCCTTTTTCATCGACGAAGAAAGCATGATGATAAAGCTCATTATCCACTTTTGCGCTCATCTTGCTTGCATATTGAAGACTTTCCACCTTATTGTCTGGAAAGCCGAACTTTTCGCCCACCAACCCAATTTCCAGTGGCGTTTGCCTTGAAATTTTGCCTTTTCCGCCGCAGACGGCTATTCCATGCTCTTCGGGAATAACTGCTTGCTTTAACACACCGGTAACCACAGTTGTCACGCCTGAAGAGTGCCAGTCATACCCTAAAACACAGCCCAAAGCCTGAAACCAAAAGGGGTCGGATAGGCGTTTTAGAAAATTGCCAGTGCCATACTCGTCTACGATTATGGTTACTATTTCTTTTGCGAGTTTTTGCATGCGGACAACTAGCCACTTCGGCGCCCTTCCATAGTGAAGCGGAAGCTTTGCAACGCCAGTTCTCTGCATTTTGCCCGTCTCCCGCCAAGCCTAACGTATGCTATGCCATAAGCCTTATTTTTACCTTGCCAAAAGTCAATTTTGTTGTTGGCGGACTGCAAAATTGATAGCCTCTCTATAGTTTTTGGTAGCGTTTGGAAAATGGCGTTGTTTTCAGCTTTATTTTCTCTAGCCCCCTCCCCTTCTAGAGTTTTCGCCACTGGCTGAAGTCAAATTTCAAGCTGGAAAACTGATAAATTGGATACCCTCTCTAGATTTTCCAGTTTTAAGCGCGCTATTCGCTCTTTTTGCCATATTGGTAGAGTCCAAAAGCGTTTCCATCGGGGTCTGCTATTGTTGCCATGAAGTTTTCTCCTTCCCTTGTCTTTGGAGCGACGATTTTCCCTCCAAACTTGACGGCTTTTTCAAGGGTTTCGTCAATATTGTCCACCAAGATGTAGACGAGAACGCCTGTAGGCTTTTCTTTTGGCATTCGCCACATTCCGCCACCGGGCTTTTCGCCTGTGTCAATAAGCCAGTATGCCCAGTCCCTGTTTTCGTTGCTGCTGATTTTCCAGTCGAAGAGACTTCCGTAGAAGTTTTTGGCTTTTTCTAGGTCTCTAACCCTTATCTCAACCCAATTAAACCTATTAACCAAACAATCCCTCAATGTCTAATTGAATCGTGGTTCTAAAATGCTTTTGCCTCTTTCGTCTTTTATGCAAACCTTTTTATTAGGCGTCCCTCTCGGTCTATTTCGCCTCTGCGGATTCGCGTTGTGGATATGGGCGCATGGTTTTCCGACGGAACCATGTCTATGACTATTATGTTTAAAGGTTCAAGCCCCCGTTTCTCCCGCTCTTCGTTTATTTTTTTGGCTGTGGGTTCTGTTTCTCTGCTTACTATTAAGGCTTGGAGGCATCCTCTTTGAAGCGTAACGCCGTAAGCATCGTTTAACGGGATGATTTTGGCTCTTTCAAGCAAGCCGTATCTTTGAAGAAAAACCTTCAGCTCCGCCAGTCTTTCCCTGTAAGAGGCGGTCACATGCGGCTTTCCCATTTTTGCGACAAACTCATCTGCGCACAAGCCTATTAAAACTTGTTCGCCAACTTCAAAAGCCTTCAAAAGCAGCGCTTTATGTCCCTTGTGGAGTTCGTCGAAAGTTCCGCCAACAGCTACAACCTTAAACCTTTTACCTGCCAATTTTATCCCAGCAGTCTTGCTCCTTGAAGGTCAACCTTCGCCATGAGAACCCTCTCTTCTGGAAGAATTCGCTTAAAAGCTTGAGCCACTTTCTCAGCATTTTCCAATGTTGTTAATGCGTGGACCGCCTCGCCAACCATGTTCTGAGCAGCGCCTATTGCTCCAGCATCGTCGGCAACCTTAAACAGTTGGCGAACCCGCTTTGTTGCGAACCCAGTTTTTTCGGCAAATTCGCGGCAGCAAGCCAAAAAATTCGCAGGCGAAGGTTCTGCGAGAATTTTCTCAAGAGTTTGCCTACCCCACTTGTTGACCGCTGAACGCTTTTCAGGCGAAGACAAAACAGTTTTTGTCGGTATTGAGCCAAAAACTCCGGCAACAATAGCATAATCCCTGGTTATGGGGATGCGGTCAATTATGGCTGTTCCAGGGGCGCCGGGCTCCAATGTGAGCAGGCAGCCTCCGCCTATCGTTAGCGGTGCAACAGTGCCCAAGCCAGTTTTACACTTCACCTCTGCAATGTGGGCGATTTTGCCAAGCTGATTGTAGGTTAAGTTTAAGCCCAAAGTCTTCGACAACGCTAAAGCTGTGGTTAATGCTCCAGCAGCGCTTGAGCCGAAACCAGCGCCTATAGGAACCTCAACCCAATGCTCGACATCAACATGGTATTTTTCGCTGGTTTTCTCGAGAAGCATATGCACAACAGTTCGCGTGGTTTCAGCTTCGGGAGCATTCCGCCCGTTAATGTAAATGTTTATGGTGTTTTCTTCAGCTTCTGAAAGGTTAACCTCTGTTGTTACGCCCTTCTGGATTCCGAAGCCTCCGCCTCTGGCGCCAACCTTTATAAGGTCTGTTATTGGTTTTCCGTCTGGCAGTGTGTCGCATATTTCGAAGAAGCTTGAAATTCCAGCGGGGCTGAAGGCTTTTGCGCTTTTCAAATTCAATCGCTCTTTTTCTCTGTTTGGGTCAACGATGGGAAGGCTTTGCGGCATGCCTTAATAATTGGCGGTCCAAGAGTTACGAGGAAGGGAATTTCTGTTGCAAAGGTCCAAACGAGCCATAAGAAACTGGCGTAAAAAGGCGCATTCCGTTCCCATCCAAGCGCCAGTGGAAGGGGAAACGCTTGGCTGTAAGCCCATAAACCGAACCCTATCCAGGCGCTGCCCACAGCAAGCCCTATCACCGAGGCAAATTGGTAGCTTTTCCATTCTGGCATAACGTATCCAACGATAATGGCGATTGCATAGCAGCCGACGAATACTCCTAAAAACAGAAGCCCAACGTCAAGGCTTAATATGGCTCCATTAATTAAATAGGCAATCATTAGAACTATTACGCCGCAAGCGCCTAAACCAGCGGCAACATGTTTCCATTCAACATTTCTCTGACCAATATAGCCCAAGAGGAAGAACCCTAGAAAGTTCGATGGCACACCTACTGTGAGGCTTAAGAGGGCAATGCCATGTCCCGGATGAATCATGTCTGCGAAGAAAATTCCTATGGCTGCGCCTATCCCGCCAACCCATGGACCGAAAAGAACTGCAAAGACAGCTGGAACAATGACTGAAGGCCAGAATCGGACAACCCCAACTACTGGACTTACGATTCCTAGGTTCGTTAGGTAACCGACAATCGTGTATAGGGCTGCGCAAACCCCCATCATTGCAACATTTAAAGTTTTCATTTATCTCGCTTCTCCCACTCTAAAGTTTAAGTCTCAAGTCTCGTTGACTTTGCCTTTTCTAGATAAAAGTTTCCTATGGATTGTTTAAACTTGTTTAAACTTTGGTTTTTTTGGGGGTTTTTGTTGAACTGTTGTACGGTTATGTGTAGCTTTGTTCTACGCACAAACTATCATATTTAAACAAGGCGGATTTTTGTGCACGGAGCGAAAATAAAATGAAACTGTTAAAGAATAGGAAAGCGTTAAGCACAGTGGTAACAACGTTGATTATTCTAGTGGTTTCAGTGTTGCTGGCAACCGTTGTAACGTTCTACGCCATAAACGTGACAACCACACGCGTACAAGAAGAAAGCCTACAAATAACGAACTTGCACGTATGGTGCAACCAAAGCGGAATAACCAGAGCAGCCTTTGTGATAACTAACACAGGAGGACGTGATGCAGTTATAGACAAAATAACAGTAAGAGGCGTTGCGGTTTCGGAGGTATGGTATAAGGTCGCTACTGCGATGGAAGACCCAGCCTATGCTAGTAACTCAAGCGAGTTGACTGGTTACGATGAACTCGCATCTGGCGAATCTTTAGTGTTGCCTTCTGGACAACGCATGGTCATCTACCTCTTTGGCTTAACCCACATATCAACAAGCGACATTGGTGTACCCATCAGCGTTGTAGCTTTCACCGCTAACGCTCAATACTATAAGGAAACGAACGTTGAAGCCTACCTAGAGTAAACACCCTCTTTTTCTTTTTTATTTTTTATAAAGTCTAATTGGAATTAGAATTTCTGATATTGAGTCCGTATTCTTATGTGTAGTTTTGTTCTACACACACTTTCTTATCTTATAACAGCCTTCAAAGGTTTTCATTGGCTAGCCGTCTGCAAGAGAGGAGACTGTTAAAAGATTGCTGACAAAAACTTTAAGGAAGCTTGCAAGTTCAAGGAAGGCTTTGGCTATACCAGTCACTTACCTTATACTTTTTGCGTCGCTTATAGCCATAATTTCTGTCACTTACGGCTTTGCCATCACAAAGATAAGCGCAAAAGGCGCCTTGCTAAAGGCTTCTGTTGCACGGCAGAACATGCAAGCTTTAGACGATGCAGCGCGTTCGGTGGCATGGAGCTTCGCAGCTTCAAAAACCATTTACATGGAAGACTGCGGTGGAATCTTCAAAACACAGCCAAACGCCAAAAGCCTCATCATAAACCTGACAGACGAAGAAACGTTTTCGCATGTAGTGTTCAACAGTTCTGTTGGGAAAGCCTTCTACGAGCTTGAGGCTTCAATGGAAAGCCAAGAAGGCACATTCGTTAGGGGAAATAGCCAAACCATCATAAATCAAAGCGCTTACACTATGACACAGTTATACTTTGCAAGGGGCGACAGCGCCCAGCAACTAGTTTTATGCTATCGCCCTATGGCGACTGTTTTAGCCGCTGGCACAAGCAACGGCAAACCCCTAAACCTCATTCGCATATACATTATAAGCCTAAGCCCTTCAGACATGCTGACCATTAGCGGAAGCTTCCACCTTAAAGTTTCAGCTTTAAACATTACATCAACAGTTCAGCTTTTCGAATTTAACAGTTCAGTCTCCTCCTTGGCTTTGAAGGCAGTCTCCGAAAATGCCCAGAGCACTGTTTGGCTTCCAATAGAAAGCACAACAGAAGGTGCCGTTGTAAGCCTAGAAACCCTTGTCTGCAACATAAAAATCCAAAGGGTGAACCCCTAAATGCCAACCATAACGCCAAGCTACCTTTACACGTTTTTCGCCGTAATAGCCGTAACCAGCATCCTACTAGTCTCCTTCATAGGCTACGCCAACGCCATACGCTTTTCATCGGAAACGCGGAAACTGAAAAACCTCATAGATTATGTTGCAGCGAAAACAACAGAACTCGTAACGCTGGCATCAGCAACGAACGCTTCAGCAGAAGCTTTTCTTCAAGCGCCAACAGCCATAGGAGACAAGTTGTATTGGCTTAGATTAAGAAACGATTCGGTAAAGGCTTGGCTGGAAGGCGGCTTAGGAAACACGCCAACAGAGGCAATGGGACTGCGCGTCTACCTTCCAAGCAAAGCCTTAGCTTCGGGCTATTATGTTAGCGGCTACGGCGCAATTCGCATTGCATGTTCCGTAAATGCGGATGTTATCCAAATCCAGCTTTCAAGCTCAAGCCCGAATGGAGGCTAAAGAATTGAAGTTCGCCTTAAAGCTTAAGAAAAGTGAAGCCGCACAAGCGGAATTCAAAGATTTAATGAGGGAAGAAGCCGAATTAGCAGGTTTACTGGAAGTTCAGAAGTGGAGTGTCCCCGAAGGCTTTTTAGAGGTGGAGTATTACCCCCTAAAGCCTCCTTTCTCATACGCGGCAGTAATTCAAAACGAAGAAACACTAGAGTACCTATACGTTCTAGACGAGCTTCCCCTAGCAAAGGAAGAGCGGGAAGGCTATTTTAGGCTTAGAAACATCTTAGAGTTTGAACTTCAAGCCCCAGAAGGCGAAGAAACCCTAGCAGAATCCTTTAGGCGGCAAATGCCAGCCATCCTCGCAAGGCACAAAAAAGTTCTGGAAGGCATATCGCCCGTCGGAGTGCGAAAAATCCTCTATTACCTTGAAAGAGACATTGTGGGCTATGGCAAAATAGATCCGTTAATGTATGACGATTATGTTGAAGACGTTGGATGCAGCGGCGTCAACAAGCCAGTCTACCTGTGGCACCGCAAATACGAGAACATCAAAACCAACATTGTTTTCAGAGACGAACAAGAGCTTGAAGACTTTGTCATGCGCATGGTCCACAAGTCTGGAAAACACGTGAGCATAGCCTTCCCAATAGTGGACGTGACACTGCCCGAAAAACATCGGTTGGCGGTTTCTTTCGGAAAGGAGACAACCCCCTATGGCACGGCTTTCACCATCCGCAAGTTCCGCAAAGACCCCTTCACAATAATTGACCTAATAGAAAATGAAACCATAAGCGAAAGCATAGCCGCCTACTTGTGGCTTTTAATGGAAAACAAAATGTCAGTCATGATTATAGGGGCAACAGGTGCTGGAAAAACCACAGCCCTAAACGCCATTGCATGCCTCATAAAACCCAACTATAAAATCATCTCTGTGGAAGAAGTTGCCGAAATAAATCTACCGCACGAAAACTGGACATCCACCATTGCACGGTCCGGCTTCGGAACGGAAAGCGAAGGCGAAATAACCCTATACGACCTCATCAAATCCGCTGTCCGCCACCGCCCAGACCTAATAATTGTAGGCGAAGTCCGCGGAGAAGAAGCCTACGTGCTTTTCCAAGCACTGGCAACAGGACACGGAGGCTTATGCACCTTACACGCTGAAGATGTGGACACAGCCATGAAAAGGCTGACACAGCCGCCCATGAATATTCCCACATCCATAATTCCACTAATGAACTGTGTAATCACAGTTAAACACGTTAGAACCCCTGTTTTCCTCGAATCCGGAAGAAGGCTTTCAAGCAGAAAGTTTGTAAACGTTACAGAAATAAAGGATTATAACAGTTACCAGGAAGTTTTCAATTGGAACCCGTCTACAGACATGTTTAAGGAAAACCTTTCTGAAAGCCACCTTCTAAGGAAAATGGCTTCAAGCCTTGACATACCAGTTGAAAGGCTTATAGACGAATTGGAATATCGTAAAAGGGTTTTAGCCCACATGGTGGAACACGGCATCCGCGACTATAGAAGCGTAAACAAGGTGTTAAGCAAATACTACAACAACCCAGAGCTTTTCCAGAGGGAGTTCCTCGAAAAAGGTGGATGGTGAAAAATTTGCAAGTGCCATTCAAAGGACCTAAAATTTTCGGTAAAATGTTAAACCGCCTTTTTGAAGAGGATACCAGCGAAATAAACCGTGAGCTTCCCTTTGCCGCGTTGCTTTTCACTATATTGGCGGCCAGTGAGGTGGCTTTATACGAAAGCTGGAGAAAACTCTGCAGCATAGACCACTTGCCAATGTTTCAGAAAGAGGCTAAAGAAGTTGTCAGACAAGTAGAGGTTTTAGGCTACGACCCTTTAACGGTCATGCAGAAAAGAGCTGAAAAAACAAAGTCGAAAAGCTACCGTGAATTTCTAATGGGCTACGTTTCAGCAGTTAGAAGCGGTGGAAACATTGTAAACTATCTTAAAAGCAAGTTGCGTTCAATCTTTGAGATTCAAAGCGCCGCCGCCATCCGCTCCATTGAAAGGCTTGGAACCCTTGTAGAAGCCTATGCGGTTATGCTAATTGTAACCCTATGCTCCTACATCCTCTTCATAGTGTTCTCAGCAACATCGATATTTGAACCCATGAAAGCCACTGGAACACCAGGTATATCCACTCCCGTTGTCTGCCTCCTCATATTCCTCTTAACACCGCTTATATCGGTTGTCTTCATGGTTGTCGCCCACCTAGAGAGGAAAAGCAACCTTGTAGGCCTTAAAAGACCATATCAAGTGGCTCTTATAGCTGGAGTCGCTGCATGCTGTCTCCTAGCCCTGATATTCATGGCTCCTCAACTTCAATATTTGACAAGCCCGCAAATTTTACCGCTTGTGGTGACAGCTTGTCTTCTAACAATTTCGATACCAGCGGCAGGAGTCTACATAGACATCGCCAGAGTAAATAATGCCGCTGAAAACGCCATACCAAGCTTCTTAAGGGATGTGACGGAAGCAAGAAAAACAGGACTTTCACCAGAGAAGAGCATAGTTCACGCTGCGAAACGTCCAGGCTATGGAAAATTCGCCGAAGTATTGGCTCTGATTAGAAGCCAGATGGAATGGGGAGTTCCACTTCGAAAAATTTTCGGAAGCATCAAAAGGAAAATCCAAACGTGGCCGGTTCTCGTCAACTTCCTCATACTTGTCGAGACAATAAAAATGGGCGGAGGCTCTAGCGTAGCCCTAGAAATTTTGACGGAATACAGCGAAAAACAGAAAGACGTGGAAACCAACAAGAAGTCTCTTTTGAGGCCCTACGTGATTTTAGCTTTCATATGGAGCGTCCTCATAGCCTTGACAACCACGATGGTGGCTTTGACTGTTTACACGTTAACGCAGCTGTCGCTTCCAGGATCGGCGCCAATGCCTCTTGTTGTGATGCAAGAGCAGATGAACCTCTTTTCGCTTGGCATATTGTTGCAGTGTTGGCTTTCAGGCTTTTTCGTGGGAAAGGTTAACGAGGGCACCTTCGCAGCTGGCTTCAAATATTCAGCTATGCTTGTTCTAACGGCACATGTTTCTCTTGCGCTTTCCCAGAGCTTGCTGAGCAGCATGTTCGGGCTTGTGTCATAAGCATTTGAAGGTGAAGCGTTATGCCAGCGATATCCATCGACACCTTTTTCGCATGCTCCCTAACGGTTTTGCTTGTGCTTTCAGCCATGACTGCCACTGCAAAGCTTCTACAGCCTTTAATAGCCAGCCCTTTAGAGACTGAAGCCGCCAAAAGATATGGCGAAATAGCCAAATATATGATGCTGAACGTTGGAAAGCCTTTTAACTGGGGTCAAAACAGCCAGACTTTTCCAGAAGAGTTCGGCTTAGCTGAGGCAAACGCCCAGAATCCCTACGTGCTTGACGTTGACAAGGTTTCAAGGCTGAATAGTGAAAGCCTTTACGCGTTAAGCTACGCCCAAATATTTACAATCCTCAAAGTTTCCGATGTATCCTTTAGGTTGGAGATAAAGCCTCTTTTCGACGTAGGCGTAAACTTGACGGCGACCTTTGAAAATGTGGACGAAACAGTTTACGAGTTTGAAGTGGTAACAGAAAAAAGCGGCGCAGAAGTTCCTACGGATATAAAGTTCTATGTTGTTGCAGAAGACTTCCTACAAGCGTCAAACATTTATAACTCCGATGGAAGAAGGCGCTTCAATGCCACTATTCCAAACAGCGTTAACGGACCAGCCTTACTCGTGGTATTTGCAAAATCTGCATTTAACGCTGGATTAAGTTCTTTTGCCGCTTACGCCTTTGCCCACAACTCCAGCGAACCAGCGTCTAGAGGCAATTTTTTGAGGCTTTCTCCGTTGAACTACACTTTAACAGTGTTGCCCCTTAGCCTGAACAAGGCTTTGTCAACGGCTTACGCCTTAACCTTCAACTATGCAGCGAAGCTGACGCAGATTGCAAGCGACAACCAAACCGCCACATTTAGCATTCCAAGGTTTGCAGACGCAAGCCCCACAGTACTTGTCGTGACGGGATGGAACTCCACACGGTTTTTTGTGGAATGGACTGCTTATCCGCAGATACCCCTAGAAATAGGCGTTGACTTCACAAAGGCGTCCAGTCTTTCAGATGTTTTCGCTTATGACTATCTTGTCACTATAGGCTCAGCAATTTACAAATGCACAGTCTGGCTTGGAGGACCAAAAACATGAAAAGCCAAAATAAAGGGCAAATCCGAATAATTGAGGCTTTCTTAGCCGTTTTCATAGTTTTCTCCGCCTTAACCATTTCATCAAGCCTAACAACAAGCCACATCAACATAGAAAACAGCGGCTTAGCCTCTGTTGGAATGCAAGCCCTCCTTCAATTAGATTCGGATGGAAGCTTAAGCGCTTTTATAGACGCTGGAAACTGGGCGGAACTGCGGGAAGCCTTAAGCCTTCTATTGCCCAAAGGCGTATCCTTCAATTTGACAGTTTACAATGAGGAAATGCAGCAAATAAACGAGGAAATAGTTTCCAACGGAGGCTTCAACAGCCAAGAAGTAACTTTTGTGGAATACCTATGCGTAAGCCAAAACCCAGCCTTCCATTACTACATAATCCACTTGCACTTGGCGGTGGCAAAATGAAAAAGCCTAACAAAATCTTTAGGACTAAAAGCTCCGGGCAGCTTCTCATAGTGGCTGCTCTAGCCATAGCCATCCTAGTCGCTTCAACAACAGTATACGTTTATGAACTGGCAGGGGAAAAACAAAACACTGAAGATCATTCCCTCAGCGACTTTGTTTTAGCCTTAAAACTGGGCTCAAAAAACGGTGTTATAAGTGCGCTTGCAAACGCTTCAAACGGCGGAGAAAAAACCGTTTTGGCTAACAATCTTGAAACTCTTTCAAGCGCTTCCAAAAGCTTTTGTAAGCATGGACTATGGCGATTGTCCTACATGCTTTTAAACAGCTCAGGATACGAGGATGGCATAAGGCTTTCATGGAACCCCAGCGGATTGGGAGTTTCAAGCGCCTATGCAGTTTTTTCGCTTAGGTTTTTTGGCTTAACATCTAATGTTACAGCGAACTACGCCATCAACATCACAACAGCCTTGATGCTTTATGGCTATTACGCTGGTAACGAAGCGGAGAAAACCGTAAACTTGACATGTCGAGTATTTAACGATGGAAAGCCAGCCCAAGTCGAAAACATAGCCTTATACTATGAAGACTTTGGAGTTTGGTTTCCAGTCGGCGAATCCAACAACCTTTCCATAACAGATTATGGCAACGGCACCTACACCATATCCTTCACAGCTGCCATATCTTCAGACACGGTGCGGGTTTCAGCACACGTCCACGATTTACGCAATGTATTCGTCATGGCAAACATAACATGCCCTAAAGCCTAAATTTTAACGCCTCGGCAAGTTTCGTGCTCCTTAAATATGTATAACGCCATTCTAATTGAAAGGAGCAAGGGTTAGCAATGAGTGAAAAGCAGAGTTGGCGCCACATCTACACACTTTTAAAGTTGGCTGAAATGGGAGCCCACAGAAGAACCGCCAAAATCTCCACAGAATTTTTGGCGAGGAAACTTGGTGTTTCACAGCAGTCAGCCTCCCGCCACCTAATAGAGCTGGAGCACAGAGGCTGGATTAAAAGGACAACAACTCCAGAAGGATGCTTGATAAAAATCACAGACGCTGGCGTTGGAGAACTGAAGAAGCTTTACGCAAGCCTACACTTTTTGATGGAAACCGCCTACCCACCCTCAATCACCCTTGAAGGCGTCGTTTTCACTGGATTAGGCGAAGGCGCCTACTACGTTACAAGAGACCCCTACCGGCGGCAGTTTATGGAAAAGCTGGGTTTCAACCCCTACCCTGGCACGCTTAACCTAAAACTCGTAACAGACTACGACATCAAAACCCGTTCAGAACTTGAGGCTTACCCAGCAATAGAAATCGAAGGCTTCAAAAACGAGAACCGCACCTTCGGACCCGTAAAATGCTATCCGGCAATAATAGAGAACAAAGCCAAAGGCGCCCTTGTCTCAGCCCTCAGAAGCCACTACGACTCCTCGGTGATAGAATTAATCGCCCCAATATGCCTAAGAAAGCATTTAGCCCTAAAAGACGGACACAAAGTGAAAGTTGAAGTTTTAACCCTTCCATAAAACCGCATCGGTTAAGTTCATCTCTTATAATGTTCAATAATTTTCTGCTTAATTTTGGAAGAGCTGTCCAGTTCATCTTCCCCAAACTTTCCGATTCGCACAACTTTCACTTTCAGCCCCTTTTCCCGGACATAGTCCTTAACAGCTTTTTCCATTCCATTTTGGTCGTGGCCGACGGCTATCACGTCAGGCTTAATCCTTTCTATAACCTTACCCATGTTGAAGTCTTCATAACCCAAAATCGCCTCATCCACAACCTTCAAAGACTCCACCAAGGCTCGGCGCTGGTTTTCCGGTATGACAGGCTTGGAGCCTTTTCTTTTTTCAACAGTGCTGTCTCTGGCTACTATAACGATTAGCTCGGCGTTTTTTCCTCCAGCTTTTTTGGCTTCCTCTAGGTAACGCACATGCCCCAAGTGTAGAAGGTCAAACACTCCAGAGGCTAAAACTACCTTTCGCTTTTTACTTGGCTTTTCTCCCTTCTCGCAGACCATTCAAATTTCACGGCTCCCAACATTTTTAACGCATCTAATAAGCCCTCACAGTAAGCCACAGAAGCAAGGCTCACCTCAAACCGCTTACTGTCCCTATAATATTTTGCATCTTGCAAATAGGCTTTTGCAGACTCAATAACCGTTTGGACGGAATCCTTAAACAAGCATGGACTACTCTCGACAAGTTTTAACTCGCATAGGGCTTGCTCTGCAGAGGCGATATACTTCGAAACAAGCTCTTCTAGGCTCATTCAACAAACCGCCTAACGCTTAAAGGAGCCCATGCAAAGGCTATTAGGGCTTCAGCCTCCATAAAATGAAGCTTTCCAGGGAAGACTAGGCTGTAGGGCGGACCGCCAAAATCGTAACCCAAAAGCTCCCTAACAGAACCAGCCTTAACTTTGGGGTTTGAGCTTCCAGCTCTAGCTACTCCAACAGCCAGCGTTTCATTGGTTACGATGTTCATCCGCTTTTTCTCTTCAACCGTTAAAAGCATTTCAAGCGCCTCTCGAAGGCTTAGGTGACGGTTTCCCTCAGCGTCTATATCTAATAAACACAGTGTGTGAAGCCCGAGTTTTTTGTTTTGAGCAACAACCATGTAAGGAGTTTCTGAGAAATTGCTTGGAAACGGAATGGTTACACTTTTGCCAAACTTGTAGTTGTGTAAGCCGCATAAGCCTATAACAGCCGATATAATAGATGCAGCGTGAACTATGCGGGTTCTAACCCCACGCTTTGCAGCCTCCAACCTAAGCGCTACATGAGTCGTTGCAATAAGCGGGTCTCCGGGAACCAGCAAAACAGCCTTACCCCTAACAGCAGCGTCTAAAACAACTTTCCCATTCTCATCTTCAAGCTGCCTCCTCGAAACAACATGAATTTTCTTCCCAACAACTCTTTCAAAACCTTCAACAGAAAAGTTTGGCATAAAACTTGTGTAAAGCTCTATGAAAACCGCGTCTGCACTTTCAGCCTCCTCCAAACCCCTTAGGCTAATCCCTTTCTCGTCGTGCAATCCCAAACCAACAAACACAAGCTCACCCAAAACCATCCCTCACCTAACAAAACACCAGAAAACTTAAAACCATTTGCCAAAAACGCCTAACCGCACAACTTATTAACATCATCTAAAATGCATATTCTAGAAAATACGCCATGGGCCCGTAGCTCAGTAAGGTAGAGCGGCGGACCAAACCGCTGCATGGGGTTGGGTTGAGGCTCTTAACCCGTAGGTCCCGGGTTCAATTCCCGGCGGGCCCGCCACACGAGGAACCAGTAAACTTTTTAGAAGGTGCTTTCTTGTTTGTGGTGGTTTTGAGTGATATGACTGATGTTGACGGATTAATCGACGCAATAGTTTCGAAAAATCCAATGGTTTCAAGGGACAAGCTTTTGAAGAGGCTTGAAGAGGAGCGGAAAAAGTCTGGGGGTTTAATTTCTGATGAGGTTTTGTTGCGGATGGTTGCAGCCGAGTTCGGCGTTGAAATTTCACATGAAACCTTTACGCCTTCTACGCCTTTAATAGCAAGCCTTGTTCCAGGCTTAAATGACGTGACTGTTGTCGGAAGAGTCATCGCTGTTTTTCCAGCTAAAATTTCCGATAAAAAGAATAGGCGGGTAAGATTTGCAAGTATGATTGTCGCCGATAAAAGCGGCACAATGCGGGTTGTCTTATGGAATGACAAGGCTGAATTTGCGGACCCAGACAAAATAAGGGTTGGGCAGATTGTAAGGTTTTCCCACGGATATACTAAGGAGGGACGTCTGGGACATGTGGAACTTCACATAGGCGAAAAAGGAGAAGTTGACGCTAACCCAAAAGGCTTTAAAGCTGACGATTACCCGACAATTAAGGAACTTTCAACAAAAATTGGGGCAATCACCAACGCTTTCAAAAACAAGAGGGTGAACCTCATAGGAGAGGTTAGGGAAATCTTCCAAGAATCCACTTTTGAGAGGAAAGACAAAACCATAGGAAAAGTTGCACGCTTTATTTTAGCAGATGAAACAGGTGAAATTCCCGTTGTGGTTTGGAACGAGAAAGTCGACGAGGTTAAGGAAATCCTCAAAAAAGGGTTTAAACTACAAGTTGTGAACGCCAAGGCAAAAAAGGCGTTAAACGGAAAAATGGAAATTCACGCAGATAATGAAACCTACATAGACCTTTTCAAACATGAAAAAAGTTTCCAGAAAATAGCCAATCTAAAAGAAGGAATGAAAAACGTTAACGTGGAAGGCGAGGTAATAACCAAACCAATTTTAAGGGAAGTGAAAACATCCAGAAACGAAACCGTAAAACTGGCGGTTTTTGAGATAAAAGACGAAACGGGAAGAATCTGGGTTTCAGCATGGCGCAAAAACGCCGAAAAAACCACAAACCTAAAACTTGGCGAAAAAATAATCATAAAAAACGCCTACGTTAAGAAGGGGTTTGGAGATCAACCTGAAATATCAACAAGAAACACATCAGCAATAGAAATTCTTTCAAGAACAAGAATTAAAACCTAACCGTGCTGATAATTATTTTAGGAGAACAACATCTTTGCAAGCCTTAAACAAACTCATCCTTATACAGTTCACAATTTATGCAGCTATTTGTATGTTGGGATTCATTTCATGGATGCTAGCCCTTACTGACAACTTGGCGATTCTTGAGAGAATTGTCGGCGAGTATTTTCATGGGCACATTGTAAGATGGACTGGGCAATTTCCTCTTTGGGGAATCTTAGCGCTAATAAGCGCCTTCTTATCAATTTTCGCCGCATACCTCTTATGGCATTTAAAGCGGGAAGGAGCATACTTCGGCATAGTTTCCTTCCTTTTAGGATTTGCAACCAACCTACTCTTTGCCCAAAACATACTTGTCCACACCCTCATAGGAATCCTCATCGGCTGGACACTGCTAGCGCCCCTCGCAGTTGCATGGAGAAGTTTGAAAAGGAAGGAAAACAAAGGCAGCTAAGCTTAAGGTGGTGGTGCCGGGGGCGGGATTCGAGCCCGCGACCTCTGGACATAAGGCGCTATGCCCCGTTCGTGTTCTCCAGATTATGAGTCTGGCGCCCATTCCAGGCTAGGCTACCCCGGCAACTTTTTTGACTGCCCCGATACACTTTCACATGCGCTTCCTAAAAAACATTAAGTCGTCTTTTTGGCAAACGTATTCGAACCCTGCCTCCAGGAACATACAACGTCAAAGTTAGAGCACAAGACTCCTATGGTGCTTGGAGTGGTTGGTCTTATCCCTGTGTAGTGAATATAGAATTCAAACAAACCTATTCGCTGACAGTGCTTGCTTATAATCAGTATGGTTACTCCGGCTATGTACCGCTTTATATAGACGGCCAGTATGTTGGAACCACTGGCTACACATACACCGTAACAGCGGGAGACCATCAGATCTACGTTGAAAGTCCCCTCTACGAAGGCTGCTTGATCCATGTTTTCCAATGTTACTATTACGACGGTAACTGTGACTACAACCATGTTTCCCGAGGGTTTGCGCAAAAACTAAACATGGACAATAACCTTCCATATACCGAGAAAGACTTCCAAAATGCCTTAAGGCTTATAGACTGGAATGCTGAAGTTATCCTTTTCCCGCCTTCTTGTCTGCTTAAGCTTGAAAGTCTCACCTGGTTTCACCCGGTTTCTGTTTGCACTTTAGAAACCGGGGTGGAAGAAAATACTTTAACCAGACGAGTTCGCCTGCAAAGTCGCGAAGAGTATTGATGAAGTTAAAGAGCTTGTGGAGGCTGGATTCGAGTATGTATGCGACTACAATGAGTTCAAGGTTTTCAGGAAACGCAAGTAGGCCATAAAAGAATGGGGATGCTGGGTTTCGTGGTGGGGTAGCTGGGATTTGAACCCAGGACCGCCAGCGCTCTGGACAGCAAGCCGCGTTCCCCAGGCTGGTATCCTTGACCAAGCTAGACGACTACCCCGCTATTCGTACAAATACACAGACTTTCTTCTTATTTTTCTTTTTCATATTCATGTTTGTTTGGCTTTGAAAACCGTCAATAGCGCCTCTATCCTCTAATTTTCAGTTTTAGTGCGCTTTGTTGCTGTTGTTTTCTTTTTGGACTGGTTTTGTTGATATCTCCCTTATTAAGGGTTCTTGTTTGCCGCCTTCTATCTCTATTTTTGCGTTTGGATATTGCCTTTCAAGCTGTTTTCTAAGCGCGTTTACATCTGTGTCTTTGTCGACTTTGGCTCTTACTTTTGTGCCTTCTGGGGTTTGGATTACGCTTATGGAGTAGCCGCTTGTGAAGGTTTCTTCTGGAAAATCTTTGAAAAAGTCTTCTATGTCGCTGAAAATGGAGCCTTCGAAAAACTCGTCTATGGGGCTACGTCTCCGTCTTTTTTCTGTTGGCAAGACGCACCACCATTAAAATGAAAGGTTAGGGGCGTGCTTAAAAACTTAACCAGTGAAGGCTTTATGCTAAAGGTTAATAAAGGCTTTAGTTAAATGCCTAATTCGTGAGGTTAGATGGTTGGAAAAGTCGCCATTTTGATGGGTTCTGAGAAAGACTTGGAGTTTGCAAGAGAAATTGGCAAGTATTTGGAGGCTTTCGGTTTGGCCTACGAACTCCGAGTGGCTTCAGCCCATAAAACGCCGGAAAAAGTTCTGAAGGTTATAAGCGAATATGAAGATGAAAATGTTGTTTATATTACGGTGGCTGGTAGATCTAACGCTTTAAGTGCTTTTGTGGATGCTAACACCGTCAAACCTGTTATTGCTTGTCCGCCGTATTCGGAAAGGTTTGCTGGCGCCGACATTTTCTCTTCGCTGAGGGTTCCCAGCGGCATAGGCTCTGTGGTTATTCTTGAGCCTGAAGGTGCCGCTATAGCCGCGGCAAAAATCTTTGCTTTGCAAGATAAGCGGTTGGCTGAGCGCATAGGCAAGTATCAGCTGGAAAAGAAGAGGGAACTTGAAAAGGCGGATGAGGCTGCAAGAAAGCTTAAGAAGTGAGAGGCGTCCCAATGGGCAGTGTTAAAGATTTAGAAGTTGTTAAGAAGCCTACGAAAACTCGGATGGGTGTGGGGCGTTTTCATTTTTCAGACCGCTACTCAGTTTTTGACTGGGGGGAAATGCCAGACCATATCGACGGGAAAGGTGCAGCCCTATGCTTAATGGGGGCCTACTGTTTCGAGAGGTTGGAGGAAAAAGGCATAATGACTCACTACCGAGGCTTGGTGGACGACAAGGGGCGGGTTGTATGTTTCGACGAATTGGATAAACCAACAAACGTTATGGAATTCCACATGGTGAACGTTTATAGACCAAAGGCTTATGTGGAAAGTGGTGTGCTGAAATACGATTACAGCGTTTACAAGCCTTCGCTTAAGAACTTTCTAATTCCGCTGGAAATAATTTATAGAAACGGCTTACCAGAAGGCTCATCAGTTTTCAAAAGGCTTGAAAAAGGATTGGTTACGCTGGAGGAGCTTGGCTTAGACCATTACCCAAAAGCCGGCGAAAGACTTGCCAAACCAATTTTTGATGTGAGCACAAAGCTTGAGGAAGGAGACCGTTACATAACATGGCGGGAAGCCCAGCAGCTGGCGGGCTTAACAGACAGCGAACTCGAAGAGGTTAAAACCGTGCTTTTAAAAGTTGACGAGACGATTACGGAGATTGCCTCAAAAGCGGGTTTAGTGAATGAAGACGGCAAAATCGAGTTAGCCTTCGACGATAAGAGAAGGCTTATGGTGGCAGATGTTGTCGGCACGTTAGACGAGTGCCGATTCACCTATCAAGGGCTTCATGTAAGCAAGGAAATAGCCCGCATATATTATAGGCGAACGGAATGGGCGAAAGAGGTGGAAAACGCCAAGCAAAAGGCAAAAGAACAAGGCTTAGAAGACTGGAAAAGGCTGGTTAAGACGAAAACGCCAAAACTAGAACCAAAACTGAAAATGTTGATAAGCCAAATGTATATGGCAACAACAAACGAAATCACTGGGAAAAAACTGTTCAAAGTACCAAAACTTCCGGAAATAATAAGAAAATTACAAAAAGTTGAAGCAGCTTAATTTATTGGCTTGTTGTTCTTTTTTGGTATTCTGAGAGGAATGCTTCCAAAAATTTCTCAATAGTCTTTCTGAACTCTTTCAGTTCTTTGGATATGTCCCCATATTTTTCAGCCATATCCTTAAAATTTTTGTTTGTATCTTCTCTGAAACCCTTCAACTCGTCGCCAAAAACCTTCAGTTCCTTCGATGTATTTTCGTATTTTTCAGCTAATTCCTTAAAACTTACGTTTGTATCCTTCCTAAAACCTTTCATTTCATCTCTAAAACCAACAAAATATAATTTACCAAACTCGTGGTCTTCGAGGGTTGCCCTTTCGAAAATTGAAAGCTCTTCTACGCTATAGTCTATTTCAAACTCTTTATATGGTTTCCATGCAGGCTTATAATTTGGGTCTCCTTCAAAAAAGCATTTAATCTCTGAAACGTTAATGCTCAGAAAATCTTCGGGTTTGGCTTTTCTGTCAATTTTCTTCAAAAACTCTTCAATCTTGTTTTTTGAGCCTTCACAGAAGATCTCCACCTTTGTATCCTCTAAATTCCTAACCAACCCCTTCAAACCCAACTGTCTAGCAATCTGTTTAACTAAGGCTCTGTAACCGACACCTTGAACAACTCCATCGACAGCAATTCTAGCCTTAACCAACCTAACAACCAGCTTCAAAGGTTTCAAAGCCAATAATATAACATTTTCCTTTTTGAAAAATGAGAGGTTTTAGGCAAAAGCCTATGTTACTAGTTCGTGGAGTTGGTTTGTTTTCCATGCGCGTCTGATTTCTAGGGCTATGCGGTCTCCTGTGCTCATTCGCCGTTTATATTTTGCATTTGCGTATTGGGAGCCTATTCCCATGTGGACGTTGGTTCCTCCTCCGTGGCGTAAGGCTACGTCTTGGGTTACTGGTATGTGCATGTAGGGGTCTCGGGCTTCTGGCACATCATATAAGCCGTAGTCTGCTGCGGTTTTGGCTTCCACTCCGCTTGTGAAATCCAACTTAACTGTTGGTTTTAGCTCGTATTTGCTAACACGGTCCCATGTGATAAGCGTCTGCAAGCACCATGCGCCTATTATGCCTGGATAGGCGTGTTCTCTGCATGCCAGCAAAAAGCGGTCGGCGTAGCGTTGCACATCTTTCAGCAACGATTCTCTTAGGCTTAGAATGGCGTGGGCTGTAACCTCGAAGGAGGGAATCTTTTTGATTTTCTGCTGGACATCTGATGGAAGCCTCTTTAATCCGTCTAGGATGGTTTCTCTCCGCTCGTCTATGGACAGAAACTGGTTTGCCAAGCAAGTTCTGGCTTCTTCAAGGCTTACGTTATACAGTTTTGCAAACCAGTCTTCCACGTCTCCCCAATCGCTTTTAGCGTCTAACGGTGAGAAGAAGAAGTTAAAGTTAGCGTGGGGACCCAAAACAATCTGTTCCACCCGCGCGTTTTTCAGCGACTCCTCGTTGAGGTTTCCAGCTTTGACTTCTCTTGCAACTTTCTCCTCCAAGTCCCGTGAGTCTGCAGCGAAAATGAATTCTCTTTCAAACACTCTGTGGGCGTGTTCAGCCTTCAAAAGCATAGGCTCTTCAATGAACTCTTTAAAGCTTATTCCGTCCTTGTGGACCTCATACTTGTAGGATTTTGGATAAGGAATGTCAGCTTGCTCTGCAAACCAGTAGTAGTCCTTTTCAATTTCGCCACGGTTCTCGATTTTTAGAAGGGTTCTGGAGCCCACAATTGGCACTGCAAACTGGTTTTCAATTACACTGCAGTGTTCGTCTCCGCCTACATAGACGGAGAATGCCCTATTTGGAATCTGCAAACACTCAAGTTCTACAAGCTCGTCAACGTATTTGACAATGTCTGAATACTTGTCTAGTATTAAAATCACGCTTTTCCAGTCGCCGTTCTTCTTTACATCCTTCAAGTCGTTTACAACGCGTAAGTCTCGCCTAACAAGGCTCGGCAAGTCTTCAATAAGCTCGTCTGGTTTCCCCACCATAGGGTTCTGAAGGTATATTCGCGCTCTTCCAGGCGTCGTGTAAATTATGCTTCTTAATCCGTAGTTGCGTTGTCCCTGCCAAGCATCCAAAGCCGAATGGGAACCAAGGTTAAGCCCAATGGGTTCTTCATATTTTTTGGCTATTTCCTGCATTTCCTCTCTGCTTATGACCATTCAAACCACGTGGCTAAATTCAAAAAAGTAGGTTTTAAACCTTTTTGACAAGAGCTTGTATAGTCAATAGAAGTTTTTTCCATATACAATTATAAGGAGCGGATGAGGTTTTCCTTTCGGGGAGAAAGGAGAGACGCATAATTGTCTGAATCCTACGGCTGGCTCTTCATCGACTTCATTCCACTGCTTTATGAAAAACGAAGAGTTGCAAGGCAACTTCAAGTGGAAACTTGGCTGGATTTAACCCAACTTTTAAGCGAGTTAAGGCTTGAATTGGCAGATGGAGGAACAAGCACGCAAAGTAATGGAGCGAAAGTTGATTACATCGTTTAGAGTTCGCAGACTTTTAGCAGTTTTTCAAAGTTTTGGCGTTTTCCGTCAGCCTTATACTGCCTTAAAGCTTCTATGACAGCCTCTTTGTCTTTGCCGCCGAGTTTTTGGGCTATTTTCTCTGCAACGGCGCCGCTGATGAAGAGAAACTGGGTAATAGATGTGACGTTGGAAGGTTTTCTGTTTAAGCTTGCAGTTTCAAAGTCCACTAGGAATGGTTTGCCTTCGCCATCAATTATTATGTGTTTTGGGGCGTGGCTTAATTCGCCATGGTCTAAACCCGCCTTATCCAAACGCCAACACTGCTCCAAAACATCCCTCAGAACCCTTTTCAAAAGAGCCCTTTTTCTACACTTTTCCAGCCACTGCGGAAGCAAACCGCCATCTATAAACTGCATCAAAAGAAAATTGTCGCTAAAGCCTAAAAGCTTCGGTCCAACACTTACCGAATTAGCCACTTTAAGCATTTCTGCTTCCCGCTGCATCCCAGCGCGGTCAGCGTCAACCCTTCGAATTTTTAAGGCTAACTTTTCATTATTCCGGTAGGCTTTTACAACAACGCCCACACAGCCTTTCCCCAAAACAGGCACATTAAAAGCCTGTTTTTCTCCGCCGAATTCTAGGGCTGAAACGCCAAGCCTCTTCAATTCCCCTAAACGTTTTTGCAGTTCAGCCTTGCTGGACTTAGGATAGCACATAATAGAAGCGTATGGCTCTTCGCAAAGCCTTTCAAGAGAAATTAACAAGCTTCCAGTGCCCATTTCAAACTGGCATATCCTACTCAACATTTAAACCTTTAAAGACTGATTTTCATTCCGTCATGGGCAAAAATAATGTTACTTTGCTGGTGCTGTTTTTCTATGGTTTTATAGTCATCATAGCTTTTACCCCACTCTTCTTCGATATGGGTGAAAATGGTTTTTCTTGCTTCCAAACATTTTATAAGTTCCAAAGCTTCTTCCATAGAGAAAAGCTCTTTTCTTAATGGGTTGCCTTCTGGAATTGTTATGCCCTCTTTTAGAGGCCCTTCTGGGAATACTTCACCCAAAATAAGTAGGTCTGGTTTTTTCAACTGCAGGTTCTGTGGGAATGGTTTCACATCGCACGGTGCATAAATGATTTTTTTCTCCTCATGTTTAATTAAAAACACAGTTGAGACCACGTAGCTTCCAGAGACTTCGAAAGGCGTTATATAGTAGTTCCCAACGTGGAAAGGGGCCGCGTTTTCTAAATCGATGGTTTCGATAAGCCCCAGTCTCTTGTAATAATCGAGAAAATCACCGTACTTGTTTTCCAAATCCATCATAACCTTCGCCAGCGCACAAACCTTAACTTTCTTAGCCTGTTTATCGCCCCTCACAAACCTGCCGAGCCAAAACTTATACATGTTTTCCACAATTCTCAAGCCTAAAGTGTGGTCTGGATGCCAATGGGAATAGAAGATGTAATCAACATCATTGATTCCCTCGCGGTTTAGTTGAAAAGCGATTTCCTCCGGAGTGTCAAACAAGAGGTTAACCTCTGAAATATACATTGAAGCAGAAGAACGGGCATATGGCGCACCTTTAACCCTCGCCTCAACACAAACTCTACACTTACATCCAGGTCTCGGGATGGTGGTGGCACCGCCAGAGCCAAGAATTATCAACTCCAAAACATTGCCCCGCCTTATACAAGTTTAATAAAAGCCATATAAAACTGCGCGTTTAAATTTCCAATTAAAGGAAAGAGTAATCCAAGAAGGCTTATTCTTCTTCGTAGAATTCTTCTGCTTTTGGCGGTGTTGGCGGTAAGCCTTTGCGCTCGCGGATTTGCCTTATCACGTCTGCTTGCATAGATTCTGGCACTGGTGCCCACCGGCTGAACTGCGTCGCCCAAAAGGCTCTTCCCTGGGTTGAGGAGCGCAGTTCGTCGGCTATTCCGAAGGATTCTGCTACTGGAAGTTCCGCCTTCACTATAACCATGTCCTCTTCATTCACCATGTCAAGGATTCTGCCACGGCGTTTCTGCAGAAGCGAAATCACCGGGCTTACGAAATCGTTGGGAACCTTGCATTCGAAACTCATTATGGGTTCAAGAAGCTTAGGCTCGCTCAGGAGGAAGGCGCACCAAACTGGACGCCAAGTCATAGGCAAGATTTGGGCTGGTCCGCGGTGCACTGGGTCCTCGTGAATCATTATGTCTTCAAGGTTAATTTTAAGCCCGTACATGGGTTCTTTAGCCAAAACGCCTGTGATGACGGCGTCGCGGAAACCAGACTTCACATGGTCTATAATTTCTTCGACGTACTGTCTTCCCTTTATTCTGTTGACAAGAACGTTTGTTCCTTCTATAGCTATTAGGTTTCGGGCGTCGTCTGTGGTCCAGCCATACTCCTTTGTTAGAACTTTCTGCCTTTCGTCGCGGGTTTGCATTTCAGAAATTTTTCCAGTTTTTATGGCTTCTATAACTTCTTCTGAAAGCCTTTCAACGGTTACCCAAATTCTGTTATGCTTGTTGGGGCTTTTACCCATTATGGCTGGTCCCTTATAGTCGCGGCTTATGGTTTCCCGATAAATCACAATAGGCTTGCTAATCCTAACCTTTAAGCCTGCTTCCTGCATTCGATAAGCCGTAACTTCAAGGTGGAGTTCTCCCATTCCGCTAAGCAAGTATTGTCCGCTTTCCTTGTCTATCCTAAAGTGAAGGTTCGGGTCTTCAAGGGTAAGCTTATGGATAACTTTGTCGAAAAGAGGCAAGTCCTTAACGTCTTCTGGTTCAACAGCCACCGTAACCACAGGGTCTGAAACATACTTCAACCCTTCGAAAGGATGGGTTTCAACACCTTCTTCAGCTAGGGTTTCGCCAACATGAAGTGAAGGGAGTCCCGAAAGCGCCGCAATGTTCCCGGCTGGAATTCGGTCAACGATTACCCTGTCAGCAGCCATACTCATGTAAACCTGCTGTATTGTGCCCTTCTGACGGCTAGTTACAAGGCGGACTGTTTTACCCCGTTCAACTGCACCGCTGAAAACCCTTCCAATAGCAACCACACCACTGTGAGGGTCAACTTCTATGGTGGTTATACACATTAAAAGCGGACCGTTGGGGTCAACTTTAGCCATTGCTTGACCTACACGACTGTTGGGGTCTCCAGGCCAGATTTGGCTTTGCCTATATGGCTGGGCTTGCAGCGGGTTTGGCAAGTGCTCGCAGAACATGTCCAGTATAGGCTCATATAATGGGGCTTTCTTGCTTAACTCTTCAACTTTTCGGCCAATGTCTTCTGGGGCTCCAGTATACGCGTCAATTATGTCCTTGAAGCTTATGCCCTTCGCTTTCATGTGGGGCAGATTTAAACCCCACTTGTGGAGAGCTGAGCCGAAGGCCACCCGCCCATCTTCAACGGCTACTTGCCAGTCCTTTTTATGCTCTGGAGGAGCATACTTTTCTATAAGGCTGTTTATCCTCACGATTATTTTTGCGAATTTTCGCTGTATTTCCTCTGGAGTAAGTTTCAATTCTTTTATCAGGCGGTCAACCTTGTTGATGTAGAGGATGGGCTTTACTCTTTCTCGGAGAGCCTGCATCAAAACAGTTTCTGTCTGGGTCATAGGGCCTTCAACAGCGTCCACCACCACCAAGGCACCATCCACAGCGCGGAGACTTCGGGTTACGGCCCCACTGAAGTCTATGTGGCCAGGCGTGTCAATGAGGTTTATTAGGTATTCTACGCCTTTAAACTCGTGGGCTAAGCTTATGTTAGAGGCGAAAACTGTCATCTGCCGCTTCTGTTCAAGCTCCCAAGAGTCTAGGAAAAGCTTTTGTCCAGCTACTTGCTCGCTTATGATGCCGGCTGCCGCCAAAAGGCTGTCGGAAAGCGTTGTTTTGCCATGGTCAACATGGGCGATTATGCTGGTGTTCCTTATCCTTTCAGGATTATTCATCAGTTTAACTATTTCTTCAACTTGCCTATAACGTCCCATAGCTAAACCTTCTCCGCTCTAGCCGAAACCTTATTGAATCCAAGCCTTGAATGATGGTTTCTGTTTCTCTAAACATTGCTGTTTCCTTTACATGATAGGCTACATGGATGTGAAAAATGACTCATATTAACTTTTTGCATAGGGCCCACAAGACTTTTAAGATTTAGGAAGACCTTGTTCTCTTAACTTATACTCTAAACTACAGATTAGTGTCAAAAGGGGTTCTAGCCTTGCCCAAGTTTAGGCAAACTGCTGAAATCCTCAAATTGATGGGGAAAAAGGAGGATATTCGCAATATTGGCATAATAGCCCACATAGACCACGGCAAAACAACCATGACGGATTCTCTTTTAGCTGAAGCTGGTTTGCTTTCGCCTAAAATTGCTGGCGAAGCACGGGCATTGGATTATTTGGAAGAGGAGCAAAAACGTGGAATCACCATTAAAACTGCAAACATTTCGCTTCTGCACGAAATTGATGGACGCCCTTTCGTTATAAACCTCATTGACACGCCTGGACACGTGGACTTCACGGGCAAGGTCACACGGGCTTTGAGGGCTATTGACGGTGCAGTGGTTGTGGTGGACGCTGTTGAAGAAGTTATGGTTCAAACAGAAACCGTGACAAGGCAAGCCCTAGAAGAAAGAGTGCGCCCCATCCTCTTCATTAACAAGGTTGACCGCCTAATAAAAGAATTGAAACTTACTCCAAACGAGATTCAAAACAAGCTAATCCGCATAATCCGCGACTTTAACAACTTAATCGAAATTTACGGCGAACCAGATTTTAAAGATCGTTGGAAGGTTGACCCGCAAAAGGAAACAGTGGCTTTCGGCTCAGCCCTGCACCGATGGGGTTTCACCCTAAAATTAGCTCAAGAAAAAGGCGTCAAATTCAACGACGTCATAGAGGCTTATGAGAAAGGAGCATACCAAAAGCTTGCACGGTTGATTCCGCTTCACAACGCCATCCTCGACGTGGTTGTTAAAAACGTTCCAAATCCCATTGAAGCCCAAAAATATAGAGTGCCGAGAATATGGAAAGGCGAAATGGACTCAGAAATTGGACGGGCTATGCTGAACTGCGACGATAACGGTCCCACAGTAATGTGTATAACAATGGCTCAGATGGACCCCCACGCTGGGCTAGTGGCAACTGGAAGGCTTTTTTCAGGCTCTGTGAAAGAAGGCGACCATGTTTATCTTGTTGGCGTACGGAAAGACTACCGCGTTCAACAGGTTTCCATGTATATGGGTGCCTTCAGAGAGGTTGTGGACCGCATAGCTGCTGGCAACATTGCGGCGCTTTTAGGCTTGGATTTGGCTAGGGCTGGTGAAACCCTTGTGGATATAGCCCATAAAGACGTTATGGTGCCTTTTGAACGAATAAAATACGTTTCAGAGCCCGTCATAACCCTAGCCCTTGAGCCGAAACATCCGAAGGATTTGCCGCGTCTAGTGGACGCCATGAACAGACTTTCAATAGAAGACCCAAACCTTGTAACCACAATAAATAGGGAGACAGGTGAATACTTGCTCAGCGGAATGGGTGAGCTTCACCTTGAAATCGCCGTGAAATTCCTAAGGGATTATGGTGGTGGACTGGAAATCTTAACATCAAAACCCATAGTGGTTTACAGGGAAAGCGTCTCTGGAAAGGGCATAATAGCCATGGCTAAAAGCCCCAACAAACACAACAGATTCTGGGTTCAAGTGGAGCCCCTAGAAGAGAAGGTTATAGACATGATAGAGAAGGGTGAAATCGCAGAGGAAATGGGAAGAAAACAGATAGGAAACATCCTTTTCAAGGAAGCAGAGTGGCCAACAGAAGAAGCTCGAAACGTTTGGGCAGTAGACGAGCATAGAAACATACTCCTAGACTTGACAAAGGGTATTCAATACCTTCGCGAAGCTAGGGAAATGATAATTGCGGGTTTCAGATGGGCATGCAGAGCTGGACCCCTATGCGAAGAACCATTACGCGGAGTGAAAATCAAGCTTATGGATGCACAACTTCACGAGGACCCAGTACACCGCGGACCAGCCCAAATCTTGCCAGCCACACGCCGCGCCATATTAGGCTCATTTTTAACGGCTAAGCCTGTGCTTTTAGAGCCAGTCTACAAAATCGGCGTTTCTGTTCCAGCCCAATGGGTTGGTGAATGCTCCAGCATAATAACTAGAAAGCGTGGTAGGATACTGTCTTCGGAGATGAAAGGCGCCTTAACTAGGATAGCGGGATATATTCCAGTGGCGGAAACCTTCGGATTGTCTGCTGAAATGCGCTCAGCCACTTCTGGACATGCTTTTTGGCAGTGCACCTTTGACCACTGGGAGAAAGTTCCAGAAAACATCAAAGCAGAAGTGGTTAGGCAAATCCGCGAAAGAAAAGGCTTACCGCCTGAAATACCGACGCCTAATATGTTTATAGATGAGGCTTAAAGGATACGAATGTGAAACTTATGGAATTGGTTTTGAAGCCTTTCCAACCCTTTGATTTGGATTTGACGCTATGCTGTGGTCAAGCCTTTAGATGGGAAAAAATTGGTGACTGGTGGTATGGCATCGTCAAAGGTAAGCCCTTAAAAGTGAGGCAGAAGGGCAATTTGCTTGAATTTGAAAACACCAGCCAAAAATTCATAGAAAACTATTTCAGACTTGGAGATGACTTGCAAACGATTCTAACTCAAATTGCAAAGGACAAGCACATGGAAAAGGCGGTTAAAACCCTTAACGGTTTGCGCGTCCTCCGCCAAGACCCCTGGGAATGCCTCGTCTCATATATATGCGCCACCTACAAGAACATCCCCGCCATAAAACAGATGCTCTTCAACATAGCCAAAAATTTTGGAGAAAAAACGGTTTTAGACGGCTACACGTTTTACACTTTTCCAACAGCTGAAAAACTTGCAAAAGCAAATCTAAAAGAACTGGCAGAATGCGGGTTAGGCTACAGAGCTAAATACGTTTCTGAAACCGCCAAAAAAGTTGCTAACGGCGAGGTTGAAATCGAAAGCTTGAAAGAGAAAAGCTATGAGAAAGTCAGAGAAACGCTGCTTACACTTCGCGGAGTAGGCTTAAAAGTGGCTGACTGTGTTTCGCTTTTTGCCCTTGAAAAACTCGAAGCCTTTCCAGTAGACGTTTGGATAAAACGTGCAATCCTAAAGCATTATGCAAACCATTTTGAAAAGGAGTTCATTGGGAAAATTTCGCTTAAAAAGTCGCTGACAAAAGCAGATTATGAAAGGCTTAGCCTTTTTGGGCGAAATTATTTTGGCGTTTATGCGGGATACGCCCAAGAATATCTCTTTCACTTTGAAAGAACAATGGCAAACCAGCCTTAAATTAAGTCTTTCTCCTTAAGCACTTGCGCTGCCCAGTTTCCATTTGTGGTTGCCATGGATATGGCTTCTGAAACAAGTCTCTGAACGTTTCCGTAATTGTGCTGTTTTATTTGCTCAACAGCCTCCTCAAGCTTCGAGGCGACGTCTCTAAAACGCTCCATTTGAGAGGCGTTAGCAGCTATGTTAGTTTCCAAGATTAAGGCGTTAAAGTACGCCACTAACAGTTTCTCGGAACCCGCAGCTTCCGAAGCATCTCTCATGCCGCCCAAAAATTCTAATAAATTTGAAGCAACAATTAAGCTGGTTTTAATCTTTTCGGCGTAGTTAAACACCATTACAGCTTTTTTAACCTCTGCCAAAATGGTCATCTCAAACGTTTAACCCTTCTCGAAAGAGGCTCTCGCCCGCCACTTTTCCAGTCTCTTCCGCACTTCTTCCTCAAGCCTCTCTTTGGAGATTAAGTGACCCCTCACTATGACTTCGTCGTTTAAGGCTATGCTGGGCGCGCTCATAATCTGATAGGTTAAGCCTTCTTCTAAGCCTTCCTTAGTGTTCATGTTCACCTCTCTGTAGGCTAAACCAAACTTCAGAGCAACTTCAAAAGCAATTTGCTTAGCAGCAGGACAAACCGAACAAGTGGGCAAAGTGAAAACCTTCAGCTCCAAACCCTTAAAGTCTTCCATAAACCTAAATTAGTAAGGCATTATCCTTAAAATTGTTTTCATAACCCATTAAAAACTGGAAACACTTAAATCACATAGCAAAACGAATATTAAATGGGCTTTGGCAGGCGGGCCCGTAGCTCAGCTAGGTTAGAGCGACAGGCTCATATACGCATGCGCTGAGAAACCTGTTGGTCGGGCGTTCAAATCGCCCCGGGCCCACTTTTGGCACACACCTTAGGAGTTCTCTTAATAGGAGTGGGGTTAGGCGTATGCTCAGCCATGCATTTGGCTGAAGAACAAGTCCAACTGCTAAAACATATATTAGCGAAGATTCAACCTCCCCAAGAGTTAATAGCAAAATACGGAAAGGATTTAGGGTGGCCAAAATGGGACATTGGCTTTGGTCCATACCCAGACTTTGCCAAAATGGAGGAACCATGCGGAAAACATGGAATAATGAAGACAGGAAAAATTGGAAAGAGCGAGGTAAAACTTCTGAGGCTAAGGGAGTTAACAGAGTTATATGCTGAACATTTGAGGAAGAATCCTGATACTTTTTATCATAGCTGACATTGTTTGTTAGGTTTCAGCCTTAAGCTTCTCAACTAGGATAGCTGTTCTTTTTCCAAGTTCGCGGCAGTGTTCAAGCTTTTTTTGTTTGGGTTTTCTACGGCTGCTGCGCCGTAATGCTTGTCGTCCGCTCTTCCTTGAACTATCATTCCGTGAATCAGCATAGCGTTTAGTATAGATAGAAGTGTTGTTTCTGCACCTGTGGCTGTTCCGCCAGAGCTTGTGAAGGCTGCACCCACCTTGCCTTCAAGCTTTCCATGAATTTTTACAGACTCGTCTATTAACGCTTTAAGCTTAGCAGACATCTGCCCATAATACGTTGGCGAGCCCATTATGATGCCGTCTGCCTCCAACAAATCGTCTAGGCTTGTTTTGTCAACTTTTTTGACAATCACATCGACGCCTTCCACTTGTTTTGCGCCTTCAGCCACGGCATACGCCATCTTCTCAGTGTTCCCAGTTTTGGAGTAATAAACAATCAATATTTTCGCCATTTACTACACCATCTCAACAGCAAGGTTCATTTGCAAAGGCTTCAGCTTTAAATTTTACCATCTAAAATGTTTCCAAATGGTTTATGTGGCGAATAGAAGATTCTTCCACAAGCTATAAGAAGGCAAAGCGAGTTAATTTTCTGGGGAGAATGGTGGAACCTTTTTAGAGGGGAGAAAGGAGAGAAGGGAGAAAAACAGATACTCCACCATTCTCCCCATCATCTTCCATGCGTATCATGAAAGTTGCTTTTAAACCTTTCCTTCTATTACAAATTAAACCCTACATTTTAGAAAGCCTTTCTGCCGCTTCCCGTATTTCAGCCTTAAATTTTTCAGCTTCCATGAAAAAGTTTGAATTGGCTTGGCGTTTACAACCAGCCACCAGTTTCCACGTTTTATGAATTCTTCGGGGTTTTCCCACTCATTTATCAATTCGATTTTAATGTATGGCAAAGTTTCTTTGACTGTTTTCTCTATTCTCTTGGCGAAGGGATAGGAGAACTGGCATTTTTGACCATAAAATATTATCGCCTTGCCTTTATCCTCCTCTAGAGGCGTATATGCGGTTTCCGGAACTGTTTCATATTTGCCTTCAATTGGAAGATATAACACGTTGCCTTCTGGAGTTGGAATAAAACCCTTTCGTTTATAGAATTCGGGCATTGGGAGGAACTCGCCTGTGTTGAAGGCTTTTGCTAGAATGAACCTGCATGGCTTGTCGCCTAGGCAAGATTTTCTCTGTTTGACGTCTTGGATTACCTCTTGCAGTAGTCTTGTGGCTATTCCAAGCCTTTGCGCCTCTGATGTGGGATTGTAAATGCAGTTTAGGGCGAGGACGCCTTCCCGTCTATAAGCTTTGGTTTTGTCCGCTGTTTCTGGATAATAGAGGATTTGAGCTGCTGGTTTTTCGTTGTAATAGGCGATTTTCGCACATGCACCACATTTGTTAAGCATCTCCTCAAGCCACAACCGTTTAAGCCTAATGCCTTGCTGGTGGACTGGATCGCTGAGCCTTTTAGAAGAACAAACATAAATGACATCCTCTAAGTTAGAGTCTTGAAGGTTTTCAATTCTTATGTTGGCTTTCAGGATTTCGCCTTCAGCGCTTGCTTATTTCCCTTATGATTTCATCAACCGTCATTATTTTCGCGTTATAAACATACTCCAAATACCGCAAGCCCTGCTCGTGGTCTTCCTGCGTGAAGGATTCCACACCATCCTTCGCAACTATTATTTTGTAACCTCTGAAGAAAGCGTCCGCAGCCGTATGCCTTACACATATATGCGTATGCAAGCCGCCCAAAATCACAGTTTTCACGCCTTCGCCATTATATAGGCTTCGAAGCAGCGGGTCTAAGCCCGTCTCGTAAAAACCGCTGTATGTTCGCTTTTCTACAACAAAGTCTTTTTCTGTGGGCTTAAGCTCTGGTATAACCTCAGCGCCTTTAGTGCCTTTTATGGCGTGCTTTCCCCACCGGTGGACAACCTCGGGGTCGTTGGGGTAATGGGCATCGTTACTGTAAATGACTGGAACGCCATGTTTGCGGGCAGCCTCAGCAAGCCTCTTAAGATTTGGAATAATGTGTTTGGCTCTTTCACACTTCAAGTCGCCAGTAACAAAATCATTAAGCATATCAATAATTATAACCGTATAGTTCACTATTTCATCACCGTTAACTACTTCGCTTTTAGAGCTTATATACGTGTTTCGTTAAAACTTCACCCTATTGCTTCAATGGTGTAGAATCCGTTTGTGAACTTTTCTGCACCGCGTTCTTTTACAAGCACTGTATCTTCGATGCGGATGCCGCCGAACCCTACGAGGTATATGCCGGGTTCGATGGTTACAACGTTGCCCGCCGTTAGCCTTTCCTTGCTTTGTGGGCTTAAGGCTGGTGGTTCATGAACTTCTAAGCCTACGCCGTGTCCTAAGCTGTGGACAAAGTTTTCACCGTATCCTGCTTCTTCAATGACTTTTCTTGCCATAGCGTCTACAGCTTTTGCCTTAGCCTTCTCTTTCACTGCTTGAAAAGCTTTTTGTTGGGCTGTTTTTACAATTTCGTACAGCCTTTTTTGCTTTTCTGAGGGTTTTCCAGCCACTAGTGTCCGAGTCATGTCTGAACGGTAATAGCAGTAAGAGGCGCCTATGTCAACCACGACCAAGTCGCCTTCACGGATTTCCATGTCTGTGCAGCCTCCATGGGGAAAAGCTGAACGCACACCTGAAGCCACTATTGTGTCGAAGGCTGTGCTCCATGAACCTTTCCTCCGCATAGCGTATTCTATTTCAGCCGCAGCCTCATACTCTTTCACGCCGGGTCTTATGAATTCATATGCGGCTTTCATCCCTTCGCATGTTAGTTGTCCAGCTTTACGCATAAGTTCAAGCTCTTCGGCGTCTTTCACTTTGCGGAGTTCCCAGACAAGCTTGTTTTGGGGTTTAATTCTTGCCTTGCCCCGCAACCCTTTCGCGAAGTTGCGATAGTTCTCAAAAGTTAACATATCAAAGGCTAGTTTTTTGATGCCGAAATCCTTCACTTGAGCGGCAACCTTCGCCGCGAGGTTCTCGTCGCGTTTCACAAGCTCAACACGAAAGCCTTTTCCCTCAGCTTTAGCCTGCTCGTAGTTGACGCCGTAAACGTAAAGCGTGTTTTCGCCATTTCGCGGGATTAGAAGACACGCGGCTCCGGGAAAACCAGCAAAATACAGTATATTCGCCTCGTCTGCGATTAAGAAGCCGTCAAAATCCTTCTCTTCAAAGGCTTTCTGTTTCAGGGCGTTTATTCTGTTCAAAGGCTTTCACCCTTTTAAAGGAAATATGAACTGTGGCTTCAGTCTAATAAAATGTTCTGTTTTCTGCGTTAAGTTAAAAGAGCGAGTTTTAGCCGCCGCTTACAACCGACATTAAAATTACGTGGTCTCCATGTTTCAGCCTTGTATCAACACCGTTCAACTGGTTTAGGAGAAGCCCATTCACAGTTATTATGAAGCTTTGTTTAACGTCGGGGCTGCCCGGTTCGTAGACAGCCTTTCTGAAAGACTCGCCATATTTTTCCGCAAGCATGGAAAGCAAGTCTGCAAGCGAGGCGCCTTCGGAGATTTCCAACTCTTCTTCTCTCCCGCTGCGGATTATCTCTTTAATGTGGCCGATGTATTCAACTTTAACCTTCAATTTCGCCAGCCCCTACTTCTAGATATATAATCTTGAAGTTTTCTTATATTTGTTTCTTGAAAGCTTGCTGAATAACCATTTATATGCTTTTCATCAATGTAGTTTTGGGGGCATCTGCTTTGTTTGACAGAGAAAAGCTGCAAAAAATTCAACGCGAAAGAGAGCGTTGGGAAAGGGAGAGTGTGGCCAAAAGCCTTGAGAGACTTCCAGAAAGGGGAGAATTCTTAACAAGTTCAGACATACCAGTAAACCGTGTTTATACGCCGGCGGACATTGCCAGCCTTGGCTATTTGGAGGATTTGGGTTTTCCAGGCGAGTATCCGTTTACTCGTGGCGTTTATCCAACAATGTATCGTGCCAGATTGTGGACTATGAGGCAGTATGCGGGTTTCGGCACGGCTGAACAGACAAACCAGCGTTTCAAATACTTGCTTGGTCAAGGTCAAACTGGACTTAGTGTGGCTTTTGACTTTCCAACACAGGTGGGTTATGACTGTGATCATCCCATGGCGAAGGGCGAAGTTGGCAAGGCTGGTGTTAGCGTAAGCACTTTGCGGGATATGGAAACTGTTTTCGCTGAGATTCCACTGGACAAGATAACAACTTCCATGACTATTAACGCTCCAGCCGCTGTTCTCCTTGCCATGTACATTGTTGTTGGAGAAAAGCAAGGCGTGCCGCAAAACCAGCTTGACGGCACTGTTCAAAACGATGTTTTAAAAGAGTATGTCGCTAGAGGCATGTATATTTTCCCGCCGAAGCCTTCCATGCGCCTAGTCACAGACATTTTTGAACACTGTGCCAAAAATGTGCCTAAATGGAACACTATAAGCATTAGCGGTTACCACATCCGCGAGGCTGGCGCCACAGCAGTCCAAGAGTTAGCCTTCACATTTGCAAATGCCATAGCCTATGTGCAAGCAGCCATAGACCGCGGCTTAAACGTGGACAAGTTTGCTGGTAGGCTTTCTTTCTTCTTTGCGGCGCACAACAACTTGTTTGAGGAAATAGCCAAGTTCAGGGCTGCGAGAAGATTGTGGGCGCGAATCATGCGGGAACGTTTTAAAGCGGAGAAACCAGTCTCTTGGATGTTGCGCTTCCATACGCAGACTTCCGGCGTATCCCTTACAGCCCAACAGCCTTACAACAACATTATCCGAGTAACCCTACAAGCCTTAGCAGCTGTTCTCGGTGGAACCCAGTCACTGCATACTAACTCTTATGATGAGGCTTACGCCTTGCCCAGCGAACAAGCCGTAACAGTGGCACTTAGAACCCAGCAGATAATCGCCTATGAAAGCGGCGTAGCCGACACTGTGGATCCCCTTGCAGGCTCATATTACGTGGAGTATTTGACAAACCAAATTGAGGAGAAAACAGCAAAATACATTGAGCAAATAGACGAGATGGGCGGGGCAGTGGCAGCCATAGAGAAGGGATTCATGCAGCGGGAAATAATGGAAAGCGCCTACCGCTATCAGAAAGAGATGGAAAGCAAAAAGCAAATAGTTGTTGGAGTAAACGAGTTTATGGCTGAGGAGAAAACGCCCATAAAGATTTTGCGCATAAATCCAGAAATTGAGAAGAAACTTATCGAACGTCTAAAAGAGATAAAGAGGCAGAGAAACCAAGCAAAGGTGAAGGAAGTGCTAAACAATTTGCGGAAAGCCGCTGAAAACGAAAACGCAAACCTCATGCCCTTCATAATTCAAGCGGTGAAGGAATATGCAACCTTAGGTGAAATATGTGACATCCTCCGCGAAGTTTTCGGCGAATATAAGCCGCCATCTATATTCTAGGCTATGACGAATAACGGGTCACCCTCATTAACTGAAGCTCCTTCAGAAACAAGAACTTCGCGGATTGTTCCAGCCGTTGGCGCTGTAATCTCGTTTTCCATTTTCATGGCTTCAAGGATGCATAAAACTTGTCCAGTTTTAACCTGCTCGCCCCTTTTCACTTTTATGACTAGAATTTTCCCAGTCATGGGAGCCGTGACAGTTCCTGAAATAATCTGTTTTGGCTTCGCCCCCTTCAATGCTGGCACAAGACGGGGCTGCTCCATGACTGTTAAAACCGGTTTCCATGCTGGAGCTTTTAACTCTACTTTGAAGGAGGCTTCTTCAACTTTCACTGTGAAAGGTTTTGCTCTGCTGACTTCATCCAATGCTACAGCATAAGCTTTGTCGTTTACTTTTAATTGAAAACTTTTTCCAAACTTAACCTTGCCCTCTGGAAATTCCGCGTTAAAAGTTTTCTCTTCTAGCTTTGCGGTGAAGGTTTTTTCTCCAGTTTTTGCTATTTCAACTATTATCGGTTTGCCATTTATGAAGACCTCGTACGTAGGCATTTTCACACACCATGCTCAGCTAAGCTCTGCCTCCCAGCCAAAACCCAAAGTGAAACTCTTCGTTTAGCCTTTGGCAGAGTTAAAGCCTTAGCTTCACTTGTGCTTGTTAGATAGGCGGCAATGGCTGTAGACACGGCGGCAACCTGCTCCAGTTCAGCTAGCCTTTCTGGCGAAATGCCAGTTTTGGCTTCTTCTCTTTTGGCTTTTCTCTTTTTAAAGAATTCTATGGCTGTTGCTGGAAACAACGCGTAAGTCAACACGTCCTCTTCGCTTTCGATGTAGGGTTTCACTTCTTCTGGAATCTTGTCCAAGGCGGGTTCAAGGAGGTCTGCTGGGCGGCATGTTATAGGCTCCTCTTCTCCGATAATAAGCCTTTTAACCTCCTCGTCTATGGGAGCTGGAGGCTTTCCATAAAAACCTTTAACGTAATCCTTTATCTCTTTGGGCACTATGCTGTAGCGTTTTCCAGACAAAACGTTAAACACTGCTTGGATGCCCACAAGCTGGCTTGTAGGCGTAACCAATGGCGGATAACCAAGTTCTCTTCTAACCTTTGGAACCTCCTCTAGAACTTCTTTAAGCCTGGGAAGGGCGTTCTGCTCCCTTAACTGCTCGAGAAGGTTAGAGAACATACCGCCTGGAATCTGGTGAACGATTATTGATGGGTCAACCTTTTCAGCTTTAGGGTCTATAAGCCCCAATGGGTCATAATATTTCTCTCTAAGCTCTCTGAAATACTCTGCAATTTCTTGGAGAAGCTCCATGTCAAAGCCTGGGTCGTAAGACGTCCCTTTTAAAGCTGCAACCATTGACTCAACTGGCGGCTGCGATGTGCCCCACGCCAGCGGCGAAAAAGCCGTGTCTAAAATGTCCACTCCAGCTTCGCAAGCCTTTAGATAGGTCATCATAACCATGCCGCTGGTGCTATGGGAATGCAAGTGCACGGGTAAGCCTACTTCCTTTTTAAGGGCTGTTATAAGCTCGTAGGCTGGTTGGGGCGCCAGCATCCCAGCCATGTCCTTTATGCATATGGAGTCGCAGCCAAGCTCCGCCAATTTTTCAGCCACTTCCACATAATAGTCTGTTGTGTGGACGGGGCTTATGGTGTAGCATATGCTACCCTGCGCGTGTCTGCCCACTCTTTTGACGGTTTTTATGGCAACTTCCATGTTGCGAACATCGTTTAAAGCGTCGAAAACGCGGAAGATGTCTATGCCGTTTTCAGCTGCCTTTTCAACAAATTTTATTACAACATCGTCTGGATAGTTTCTGTAGCCGACAACGTTTTGTCCCCTCAATAGCATTTGCAAAGGCGTGTGCTTAATATGGCGCTTTAATTGACGGATTCTTTCCCAAGGGTCTTCAGCTAAATATCGTATACAAACATCGAAGGTGGCGCCGCCCCAAACCTCCATGGAGAAAAAGCCAACACTATCCATTTTCTCAGCTATGGGAAGCATGGATTCAGTGCGCATTCTAGTCGCCATAAGCGACTGGTGGGCGTCGCGAAACGTTGTGTCTGTAATCTTAACCGGCTTTGAGTTCACGTCTCTTCACTTTTGATGTGTATTAGTAGTGAAACTTGGGAATTCGTTTATTTATTTATAATGGGATGTTGGCGTGTTTTTTGGATGGTCTAGCTTCGCGTTTTGTGCTTACCATTTCAAGGGCGCTTATAAGCTTTGGTCTGGTTTCAGCTGGTTCAATAACTTCGTCAATGTAGCCTTTCTGCGCTGCCACATAGGGGTTGGCGAATTTCCGCCTATAATCACTTACAAGCTCTAAACGTTTTTGCTCTGGGTCTAGAGCTTCGGCGATTTCTTTCCGGAAGATTATGTTGATTGCTCCTTGCGGTCCCATGACTGCGATTTCTGCTGTGGGCCAAGCGTAGTTTATGTCTCCGCCTGAATGTTTAGAGCCCATGACGTCGTAGGCTCCACCATAAGCTTTGCGCAGTATAACTGTTATTTTTGGCACTGTGGCTTCGCAGTAAGCATACAACAGCTTTGAGCCGTGTCTTATTATGCCGCCGTGTTCCTGCTCTATGCCCGGTAAAAAGCCTGGCACGTCAACGAAGGTTATTATAGGTATGTTGAAGCAGTCGCAGAATCGCACGAACCGTCCGGCTTTTGTGGACGAGTTTATGTCTAGGGCTCCAGCGTAATAGGCGGGTTGGTTGGCGACTATGCCAACTGTATTTCCGTTCATTCTTGCGAATCCTATGATTATGTTTGGCGCCCAAAGAGGTTGGACTTCGAAAAATTCGCCGTTGTCCACAACACGGCGGATTACCTCTTTAACGTCGTAGGGTTTGTCTGGGTCGTCTGGCATTATCCGCGCCAACTCATCATCAGTCCTATTCGGGTCGTCGCCAGTCTCCACCGATGGCGGGTCTTCAAGATAGTTGCTGGGCAAATAGCTCAAAAGCTTCTTTATTATTTGGATGCATTGTTCCTCGTCTTTGGCTATAAAGTGGGCGACGCCACTGGTTTGGCTGTGAACCATGGCTCCGCCGAGCTCTTCGAAGGTTACCTCCTGCCCCAAAACGGTTTTGACCACGTCCGGTCCAGTAATGAACATGTAGCTTGTCTTATCCACCATTATGATAAAGTCAGTTAGGGCTGGCGAGTAGACGGCGCCTCCGGCGCAAGGCCCCATGATGGCGGATATTTGGGGTATGACGCCGGAAGCCATAACATTGCGGAAGAATATGTCACCGTAGCCCGCGAGGCTTGCGACGCCTTCTTGTATGCGGGCTCCGCCAGAATCGTTTAAGCCTATGACTGGCGCGCCTGTTTTCATGGCTAAGTCCATGAGTTTGCAGACTTTTCTGGCGAACATTTCGCCCAGCGAACCGCCGAAAACCGTGAAGTCTTGCGAAAAAACGTAAACAAGTCTTCCGTCTATTGTGCCATAGCCTGTTACAACGCCGTCGCCTAGGTATTTGCGTTCAGCCATGCCGAAATCCGTGCACTGGTGGACCACAAACTGGTCAAGTTCGTTGAAGCTTCCAGGGTCTAGGAGGAGTTCTATGCGTTCCCTTGCGGTTAACTTGCTTTTTGCATGTTGTTCTTCGATGCGTTTAATTCCGCCGCCTAGTTTGGCTTGTTCCCGCATTTCACGTAAACGCTTAATTTTCTCTTCAACCGTTGGCTCTTTAACCTCCATCATATTCGAGCACCTTCAATTTGCCTAGATAATTTAGGGGTAATCAGTATTTAGAATATATGCAGCCTTTTCGGAGAAAATTATATGTATCTTCACATTTTAATTTGAAACAGAAAAATGGTGTTGTGTCACGATGGAATCCAATTTGGTTATTGAGACATTACTTAGCCACAAGTCTATCCGCAAGTATAGAGATGAAATGCCTTCTGAAGAAATTATCAAAACTATTGTTAGGGCTGGGCAACAGGCGCCTTTCGCCTCGCAAGCCTACAGTGTTTTGCTGTCGCGGAAAAGGAGGCGCAACCCCTTCAAGGCTCCACTGCTCTTCACTATATGCGTTGACTACCACAAGTTTGAAAGGATTATGGAGAAAAGAGGCTGGAAGCTGGTTACAAACGATTTAGTGCTCCTGTTTTTCGGGATTCAAGATGCTGCTCTGATGGCGGAAAACATGGTCATAGCCGCGCGAAGCCTAGGGCTTGGAAGTTGCTTCCTCGGAAGCGCCATGTTCCGTGCAGACAAAATAGCTGAAGAATATCACTTGCCGAAAAGGGTTTTCCCACTGGTTCAGTTGGCTATTGGGTATCCAGCTGAAGACCCGCCGCCTAGACCACGATATCCGCTGGAGTTTACGCTTTTTGAAAACAATTATCCAGAGTTAACCGATGAAACAGTTTTAAAGGCTATGAAAACCATGGATGAAGGCTACCTAGCTCAAGACTATTATAGGCGGTTGAACGCGAAAATCCCGCTGGAAGGCGACCGCCAAGAAACCTACACTTACGAAAACTACAGTTGGACGGAACACATCTGCAGAAAATGGGGACAATGGTATCCAGATCCAAAAGTGTTGCTTGAACAGCTGGAAAAACGGGGATTTCACATAACAAAGAAGAGTGAAGAGACAGATGAAAGGTTCTAAAAGCTTCTCCTTGTAGTTATTGCATTTAATAATTTTAATATTGGCTGTTATCGTTTTAAAAGGGATGCAAAACTGTAGAGGCTAAAAGGCTAATAGGTTGTTTAATCATAAATCTAAACGGGAAAAGTTGAAGCGTAAAACGAAGTTTTGGATTTACATGACCGTTGGAACTTGCACATTCACACCTTTCTTTATTGCTTCGGTTATGGTTGGAATATTTGTTTTAGCCGCCACGCAAATAGCATGGTTCCTAGTTTTTTGCTATCTCAATTACCGTTTTGTCTACAAAAAGGAGAAAGCTAAATACCCCCTTGCGCCGCCAGAAGGGCGTATGGATGTCTATTTCCCTAGAACAAACATTCCTAGACCCATATATGAAGATGTTCGGAAATATCCAGAGGCTTTTGGAAAAAGGAAAAAATCTGTTGAAAAAACGCGGAAAAGGCGGAAAAGCAAGAGGCAGAAACCTTAAGCTTATTTATGCTTTATCTTTAGGGAGAGGTCTCCGACAAAAACGCGTTTTAAAGAGCCGTCTTTAAGCTTTAGAACCAGCGCTCCTTTGCTGTCAACGTCTACGGCTAAGCCCTCAATTTTTTCGCTTTCAGTTAAAACCTCAACTTCACAGCTTAAGAAGGAGGCGAAACCTTTCCACTTTTCCAATATTTGGTTGAATCCATCCTTAAGAAAGAGTTCATAAAGGCTATCCATTTTCTCCAGCAAAATCCTAAAGAGCTCTTCTAAAACAACTTTTCTGCCTAATAGGGTTTCAAGTGAAGTTGCAGTCTCCCTAAGCTCTGCTGGAAACATTTTATCTGCATCAAAATTTGCGTTGACGCCAACGCCTACTATTGCATAAGCCACTTTTTCGCTGACGGTTTTCATTTCGGAGAGTATGCCGCAAACTTTCCGTCCATCAACCAAAACATCGTTTGGCCATTTGGTTTCAACTTTTAAGGGGTATAAATCGCGTAGCGTTTCCGCTACAGCTAAACCAGCCAAAAACGCTAGTTTGACTGTTTCCAGTGGCTTAAGTTTGGGTTTAAGGATTATTGAAAACCATAAGCCTCCTTTCGGCGAAATCCATTTTCTGCCAAGTCTTCCGCGTCCAGCGGTTTGGGTTTCTGCTATGGCAACGGTTCCTTCTGGAGCGCCGAGTTCCGCTAGTTCCTTAGCCCAGTCGTTGGTTGAGCCTACTTCATGGCTGAAGAAAAGGTATCTGCCTAAAAGTTTGGTTTTCAGTCCTTCTTGAAGCTTTTCCACGCTTATTTTTGCGGGCATTTTATTCCTCTCCGTAGAGCATGAAGGCGCCAAAGTAGAAAACCGCGTAGATTGTGGCTGCTAGCGCAAAAGAGATGGCGAAACCCCAGTTGGCAATTAATATGCCGCTTAAGGCTAGGCTTGCGGATTCGCCTATGTGGAGTCCCATCATAAGCAAGCCAATATCCGTTCCGTATGATTCTTTTTCACATATCTTTGAAAGAATTCCTTCTTGTCCAATGCTGTTCATCCCTTCAGTAAAGCCCACTGCAATCACAAGTGCTCCAGCCAGAGCTGGGAAGGAAAAACCTAAGGAAACTAAGAGAAGGGAATAGAGGATTCCGCTTAGCAGTATAAGCTCCTTTATGCGGGAACATCTGGAGAAAAGATACGAGGACAAACCTGCCAGCAAAATCATAGCGCCAAAAATCAATCCAACCTCTTCATCATTGAAGCCCACACTGCTTAAGAAATATGGAATGACGTATCCAGAGCGGAAGCCGAAAGCCAAACCTATTGTGAAGAAGAGAACTAGGAAAATTTTGAACCTTCGACTCTTCTTTCTAAAATCGAGAAGACGCATGGCTTGTTCCATGCTGAACTCTCCTTTTTTCGCTTCTGTAAGTGTGAAGGCAAGCAAAATTGTTAGAATGCCTAGAAAAGCGCAGAAAAGCATTGTTCCTTCGTATAGAAGTGAAGCCGCCATGAACCCAGCTAAGAGACTGCCAGTGGCAAAGGCGATGTAAACAACTGTTCTTAGGTAAACCAGAATTCTCCAACTGCCTTGGCTTCTCTCGAGAAGAAAAGCTCTATTCACAGCCCATATGGCACCTTCCTTTGTTCCTTCAGCGATTTTCCCGAAAAGAAACTCCATCGGCGTGTGGGCGAAATAGTAGACTAAGCTTGAAATCGTGCCTAAAACTCCGTTGGCTATGAAGAAGGGCTTTCTTCCAAAAAAGTCTGAAAGAGTTGCGAAGAAAATTCTTCCAAACTGCATGATTAGGGGCATGGATGCAAAAACAAACCCTATTAAGACCACGTCTATGCGCCTTTCCTTCATCATTAAAGGTATGACAACTCCAAGAACACCGCTTACGAAAGAGTGGAAAACCTGAATTAGCAAGACGGTTTTTACCGAACGCAAACAGCATCAACCCATGTAAAGAAGAAACTGAAAATGGCTTTTCACTCCATCACAAGTTCAAGAAGCACACCCTTAGTGCTTTTAGGGTGAACAAAGGCAATTTTCTTTCCTTCAACACCTTTTCTCGGTTTTTCGTCAACCAACATAACGCCCTTCTTTTTAAGCTCTTCTAAAGCTTTTTCAATGTCATCCACCTTGACAGCGACATGGTGTATGCCTTCACCGCGATTTTCAAGAAATTTTGCAATTGGGCTGTCAATGCCGAGGGGCTCTAAAAGCTCAATTTGGGTTTCTCCACCAGAGGAAAGAAAGGCCACCTTAACCTTCCGCTCCGTTAAGACGTGAACTCCTACAAGATTAAAGCCAAGTATATCTCGGTAAACGCCAACAGCTTCGTCTAGATTTTTGACGGCTACGCCAACATGGTCAACGCCCATAAACATTTACATACCCTCCTTAGCTTGGAATGTAAATGCAAATGGCATTTGTTATAAAAAAGTTTCTAGGCTATGACCGCTAAAATATCGCCTTTGTTTACAATAGCTCCATTTGAAACAAGGATTTCCTTGATAATTCCATCTTTTGGCGCTGCAACCTCATTAGCCATTTTCATAGCTTCTAAAATACAGATGCACTCTCCTTTGGAGACTTTTTGACCAACATTAACTTTCAAAGTCACGATTCTCCCAGCTATTGGAGCTAAAACAGCATCCTTTCTAAGGGTTAAACTTGCTGCAGACTTTTTAGGAAACGGAGAGGTTGGTTCAATTTTCACAGTTTCCTTCTTAACAGTTGGCGTTGGATATTGAACTTCAAAAATTTTCCCGCCGATTTTAACATGCAAGACGTTTCCGAAAGCCTTCATAAGCTCTGCTTGAATCTTACTGCCGTTTACCTCCAAAAACATTGTTTTTCCTTCGATAAAATTCGCCAATTTAACTTCAACAGTCTTCCCGTCAACGTCCACATGGAAAGAATCCTTATCGCTTTTCAAAACCTTAACATAATACGCCTTCTTGTTTACTAAAACCTCGTAGGTTTTCAAAAAGCTCGCCTCAGCCTCCTTTCTCTGCCCGCAATCTTCCAAAGGGAAACCGCTTTTCGTTCACGTTTTGAAATAAGTGCCTTAACCTTTTCTCCGCCGGTTTGATTGGTTAAAACGGCTATAAGGGCGGTTGTTTCCTCGTCCGTTAAGGTTTTCTCTGGAAGAAGCCTCTTCATCCTCTCGTCGACAAAGTTTATGTGGGTTTCTCCCTTCAAAAAGTCTTCATCCTCCATTATCTTTTCGTGGAAGGGGATTGTTGTTTTTACGCCTTCTATTGTGAACTCTCGTAGGGCGTTGCGCATACGCTTAATAGCCTCTTCACGGTTTGAACCCCAAACAGCAAGTTTCGCAATTAAAGGGTCATAGAAAACTGACAGGGTATAACCATTATAAAGATGGGTATCAACTCTAACTCCTAGACCACCTGGCAAATGAAGGTTTGTAACGGTTCCCGGAGATGGAGCGAAATTGTTGTAAGGGTCTTCAGCGTTTATCCGACAGTTTAATGCATGTCCCCGAATTTTTACGTCCCTCTGCCTGTAAGCAAGCTTTTCACCAGCTGCAATTTTTATCTGCTCCTTAACTATGTCTATGCCCGTCACCATTTCAGTGATTAAGTGTTCAACTTGAAGCCTCGTGTTCATCTCCAAAAAATAATAGTCACCGTTCTGGTCTACAAGGAACTCCACAGTTCCGGCGTTAACATAGTTTATGGCTTTTGCAATTTTTATGGCTGCTTCTCCCATTTCTTTCCGCATCTCACTGGTCATGAAAGATGATGGTGTTTCTTCAATGAGCTTTTGATATCTCCTTTGAATTGAGCATTCCCTTTCTCCTAATTGGATGACCTTGCCTTTCTTGTCGGCGAGTATCTGAAACTCCACATGCCTTGCTTTCGGAATGAATTTTTCAATATAAATTTCCCGACTTCCAAACGAGGACTCGGCTTCTAAGGCTGCAGTTTCTAAAATTCTACGCATTTCCTCCCCGTCTTGAACTAGCCGCATGCCTTTCCCACCGCCTCCGTAGACAGCTTTAACCAAAACTGGAAACCCAACCTTCTCTGCTATCGCTAGGGCTTTTTCACTGTTTCCGGCGGGTTCGAGGCTTCCGGGAATTACTGGCACTCCAGCGTCTGCTGCAGCCTTTCGAGCTTCAACCTTGTTGCCCATCCTTCTTAAAACATCAGCTGGTGGACCGATGAACTCCAAGTTGTTTTCTGTGCATGCCTCAGCGAAGGTTGGGATTTGCGACAGAAAACCATAGCCCGGATGGATGGCTTCACATTCAGATTTCCTAGCAGTTTCAATTATTTTTTCTATGTTTAGATAACTTTTGCTCGGTTCAGCTTCGCCTATAAAATAGCATTCATCAGCATACCGCACATGCAGAGATTCAACGTCAGCCTCTGAATAGACGGCAACGGTTTTAACGCCGAGTTCTCTGCATGCCCTAATCACTCTTATGGCAATCTCTCCCCTATTAGCTATCAGAACCTTTCCAAACATGCCTTGAACCCTTTCTCTAATATCTAGTTCTACAATTAATTATCTTATCGATTAACATTAAAATAGGTGTTGGAAAAACTTGTAAATGCTCAATATAGCTTTAATAAACGTGAACGGTGAAAGGAGGACTAAGCATTCTTAGAGGGTAAAAGAGATGTAACAGTAGATGTTCTGCGGGGTTTAGCTGTTCTTATGATGATATGCGGCAATTTACCAACAGTGCTGTCAATTGAATATTATCCTTTCTGGCTTGTTCTCTGCAATGCGTGGGCTGCTCCACTATTCATTGTGATATCTGGAATGATGGTCGTTTTTACAACTCAAACAAAGGGTCATAGGTTAAAGTATTTCTTAGCTCGGGGAACCTTGCTAATAATTGTTGGTTTACTTATTGAAGTGTTTATGCTCGGCGGTTATCCGTTCATGTTTTTCCAGATACTATACCTAATTGGAGTCTCCTTGCCCATAGCATACCTTTTCGCACATTTGAATACCCTATCCCGATGGATCACCGTTATCATCTTTTTTCTCTCACACCCTTTACTTCAAGAAATTCTTAAACACGCAAATCACATAATTCACCGTTTTATAGTTGACGGATGGTTTCCCATATTTCCATGGCTGGGATTTTCTTTACTGGGAGTGAATCTCGCTTACCTACGTTGGAAACCCAACTCGCATACGGGAATGTGGAAAAATTTTGCGTTTTCAGGAATAGGCATCTTAGCTTTTGGAGGCTTTATCTGGCGGCTCACCTTTCACTATTACGGTTGGCCATCGGTTGGATATGTGATAAGCGCGATTGGAGTAATATTGGTGCTGTTTCCCATAGTGGATTATAAGCCTTCGCTCATCCTTTATAAGCCACTGCAAGCCTTGGGAGAATCATCCCTTTTTATGTATGTACTGCATCTTTCTTTAATCTATTACATTGTTGCTCCTACATGGTCGAAGGTGAACCTTGAAACATTCTTGCTCATCTACATTGCCATTTCATCCTTCATGGTGCTAGTAGCGTATGGATTAAGAGTTTTAAAAGGCGTATGGAAAAACCGTCCATTTATTGTTCGATTTTTCCTTGGAAGTTAAGGTCGAAATCTAAAAAGGGGTAAACTAAGGAAAAGATAGCCACGCGTACGGACAAAAAATATAAGCGTTGAAGTGAATCTAGGTTATTCTTTAAAATTGGCTGGGAAATGCTGATGGAGAAATATGTCCATGATATCGTTATTGTTGGTGCTGGATTAGCTGGTTTGAGGGCTGCTGTTGCTGCGGCTGAATTCGGCGAAAAACTTGACATAGCGGTGATCTCAAAACTTCATCCCATACGCTCGCATTCCGTTTGTGCACAGGGCGGAACAGCTGCGGTGATGCGGGAAAAGGACTCTTTTGATTTGCATGCTTGGGACACTGTTAAAGGCGCCGACTTCCTTGCAGATCAAGACGTTGTGGAGTTCTTTGTTAGACAAGCTCCGAAGGAAATAGTTAAAATGGAGCATTGGGGATGCCCATGGAGCCGCACCCCAGACGGCAAAATAGATCAACGTCCTTTTGGCGGGCACACCTATCCGAGGGCTTGTTTTGCAGCAGATATGACGGGTTTCCATGAAATGCACGCACTTTATGGAAAAGCCATCACCTACGATAATGTGCGTTTCTATGACGAGTGGTTCGCCACATCACTTATCGTTGAAGACAACTCCGCGGTAGGCTTAACAGCCATAGAGCTTAAAACAGGCGAAATACACGTTTTTCAAGCTAAATCGGTGATAATGGCTACAGGCGGACATGAACGCATCTACGAGTTCACAACCTTTTCGCATACCACAACTGGCGACGGAATGGCTATGGCTTACCGTGCGGGTGCGCCGTTAATGGATATGGAGTTTGTCCAGTTCCACCCGACGGGATTGGTGCCTTCCGGCGTCCTAATAACAGAAGGAGCTCGCGGAGAAGGAGGCTACTTGATAAATGTTAATGGCGAACGTTTTTTGAAACGTTATGCGCCTGAAAAGATGGAATTGGCTCCCCGCGATGTGATTTCAAGGGCTGAACAAACCGAAATCCTAGAGGGAAGAGCCTTCACCAGCCCGTATGGTCCATATATTGCTTTGGACCTTAGACATTTAGGCGAGGAGAAGATTAACGAAAGGCTGCCGCTTATAAGGGATGTTGCCATAAAACTTGGCGGAGTTGACCCTGTTAAAGAGCCTATCCCAATACGTCCAGCAGCCCACTATTCCATGGGAGGGATAAAAGCCAACATAAAAACTGAAACACCTATTAGGGGGTTGTATGCTGCTGGCGAATGCTCATGCCTCAGTGTTCACGGGGCCAACAGGCTTGGCACGAACTCTACTGCGGAATGTTTAGTTTTTGGCGCTGTCGCTGGAGAAGAAGCAGCTAAACATGCCACGTCCACAAGTTTCCACGAATTTTCCCAGGAGAAGGTTTTAGCCGAGGAGAAAAGGGTTTTTGATGGAATTCTTGGAAGTGAGGGAAGCGAAAGAGTCCCTCAATTGAGGGATGAGATGAGGCGTTTAATGAACACGAAGGTTTGGATTTTCCGAAAAGGTGATGATTTGGAAAGCGCCTTAAAAGAGGTTAGAGAACTCGAGAAGAGATTCAAGAACATAAAGGTGGAGGACAAAGGCAGAGCCTTCAACACTGGGTTTACGGCTGCCCTTCAACTCGACTTTATGCTAGACCTAGCTGAAGTCACCATTATGTGTGCGCTTGCAAGAACAGAATCCAGAGGCGCCCATTCAAGGCTGGATTATCCGAAACGCGACGACGAAAAGTGGCTTGTTCACACGCTGGCATATTACACGGCTGAAGGACCAAGACTTGAGTATGTTCCAGTCACGATTACGAAGTGGCAGCCCACAGCAAGGAAGTATTAAAGGAGGTTAAGCACGTGAATGGTGAAGTTGTAAAAGTTGTTGAGTTTAGGATTCGCCGCTACGACCCAAACACTGGAAAAAAGTATATTGCCACATATAAGGTGCCAATAAGGAAGGGGACAACTATACTTGACGCCCTCAACTACATTAAGGACAATTTGGATGAAACCCTTTCCTTCAGACACTCATGTAGAATGGGAATATGCGGAAGCTGCGGAGTAAACGTCAACGGAAAACCAATGCTAGCCTGTTACACGCAAGTCCTCGACCTTAATGCTGACACGTTAACCATTGAGCCGCTTTCAAACATGCCGGTCGTAAAAGATTTGGTGGTGGACATTCAACCCTTCTTTCAAACTGTCAAAAAAATTAAAACTGTGCTAATTAAGCCTGCAGAAGCCTTAAAAAAGACTGACGGGGAGTTCATTCAGTCGCCGGAAGACCTTAAAAAGTACTGGGATTTGTCGCTTTGCACTAAATGCTCCATATGCTATTCGGCCTGTCCAGCTGCCATAGATGAAAAATTCTTAGGACCTTCGGCGTTAACAGCGAACTATAGGTTTATCGCAGACTCTAGGGATGAGGGGTTGGATGAAAGGCTTAAACCTATGGCTGACAATGTTTGGCTTTGCACTTCATGCAATTCCTGCACGTTGTTCTGTCCAAAACTTGTCAACTGTTCAGAATCCATAGTTGAAGACCGTAGCTTGCTCGTTGAAATGGGTGCTATTCCAAGAACTGTCAAGGATGTTCTTGAAAGCGTTATGAAATATCACAATCCTATGGGAACCCACCAAAGCAAACGAATGGGGTGGGCTGAAGGGTTAAACGTTAAAACTTTTCCAAACGTTACAAAGGCGGAAATCCTCTACTTTGTTTGCTGCTCAACTGCTTATGACATAAGAAACCGTGAAATCGCCAGAACAATGGCTTCGCTGTTTGATAAGCTTGGCGTTGACTATGCAACTTTAGGCGAAGAAGAATGGTGCTGCGGAGACCACATCCTAAGAATGGGTGAAAAAGGACTATTCGAAATGCTGGCAGAACACAACGTTTCAGTCTTCCAAAAGTTTAAGGCAGACCGCATTGTAACGCTTTCACCCCACTGCTACAACACTTTTAAAAACGACAAACCTTACAAGGACTTAGCGTTAAACGTTCAACATTATACGCAGTTTTTGGCTGAAGCCATAGGAAAGGGCAAGATTAAGCCCTCGAAACCCTTCAAAGGGCGGGTTGCCTACCACGACCCATGCTTCCTAGGAAAACGCAACCAAATCTACGACGAGCCGAGACAAATTCTCCAATCCATAAACGGTTTAGAACTCGTTGAAATGAAACGTGCAAGAGAAAGCAGTTTCTGCTGCGGCGGCGGAGCAGGCAGAGTATGGACAGAAGAAGCTGAACCGGAGAAAAGACCTTGTGTGGACCGCATTAAAGAAGCCTTGGAGCTTGAGGTTGACACAGTTGCCGTGGCTTGTCCCTTCTGTGTAACAACATTGGAAGATGCTGTCAAAGTTTTAGATGTGGAAAACAAAATAGCCGTTAAGGACCTTCTTGAAATCTTGAAAGAGGCTCTATAACCCTTCCCTTTTTGTTCCACTGTTAACATCTAATCACAATGTTCCGTTAACGATGAATAATAGATAAAACATTTCGGCTTCCAGAGTTATTCTTTAGAGAATATAGATGTCATGGCAGCTTTGGAAAATTGACAGATACCTTAATATATGAATCATATAGAGTTATTTAATTCTCGTTGAAATAACTGGTGTATGGAGGAAAACGTGTTGTACGGATATGCTGGCAGGATTCTCCACATAGACCTAACAACTGGAAAAACCTACATAGAACCATTAAACGAAGAATACGCTAAAAAATACATTGGCGGAATAGGTTTAGGCATGCGCCTATGGCTTGACCATTCACAAGCTGGCGTGGAGCCCCTCAGTCCAGAAAACCCGCTGGTTTTGGCAACAGGACCAACATCAGGCACTATTTGGCCCACTGGTGGAAACGGCCACGCTTTTGTGGCTAAGTCTCCACAGAGCTACGGCATAGGCGAATCAAAATCCCACGGAAGTTTCGGAACAGAGCTGAAAAGAGCTGGGTACGACGCTGTTATTTTCCATGGTAAGGCTGAAAAGCCAGTCTACGTTTGGATCGACGACGATTCCGTGCAGATTCTTGACGCTTCACATTTGTGGGGCAAGTCTCCAGCAGAAACAGAAGACACAATTAAGGAGGAGTTAGGCGACTATTACATTCGCGTTGCAGCCATAGGACCAGCTGGAGAAAAATTGGTGCGGATAGCATGCATCATTAATGAGAAGACTCGGGCTGCTGGCAGATGCGGAATGGGCGCCGTTATGGGTTCAAAGAATCTGAAGGCAATCGCTCTACGCGGAACAAAAGACATAACAGTTGCAAAACCAGACGAGTTCTTAGAGTTTGTAAAGGAATTTCATGAAAGAATGAAAGGTCCCGCAACAAAGAAATATCGCACATTAGGCACTCCGGAAAACGTTCTGGTGCACAATGCTTTGCACTGCATGCCAACAAGAAACTACACTAATGCCTATTTTGAAGGCGCTGAAAAAGTTAGCGGCGAACTGCTAAACGAGAGATATGCGGCAAAAATTATCGGGTGCAGCTCATGTGCCATGAGATGCGAACATATCTGCGTTGTAAACGAAGGACCATACAAAGGCGCCATGGCGAGGGTTGAATATGAACCATTATGGGCTTTGGGACCATACTGTGGAGTGGACCGTCTTGACGCGGTAATTAAAGGGTCTGAGCTCTGCAATTATTATGGCATGGACTCCATAAGCGCCGGCGTAATTGTGGGTTTTGCCATGGACTGCTATGAAAACAGCATACTGACAAAGGAGGATATGGATGGAGTAGAGGCGCGGTTCGGAAGCCATGAAGCCCTCGTGAAGCTTATTGAGAAAATGGGAAAACGCGAGGGAATAGGCGACATCCTTGCAGAAGGCGTAAAATTCGCTGCTGAAAAAATTGGAAAAGGCTCAGAAAAACTAGCTCAACACATCAAAGGCGTCGAAGTTACAGGTTACGACCTAAGATGCCTCAAAACAGCAGCCTTAGGCTTTGCCGTTTCCTTCCGTGGAGCAGACCACAACAGGCATGGAGCCTACGCCTTCGACGTGAAAGGCAAAGTAAACCGTCTAAAAGCCGAGAAGGGTAGGGGAAAAATGGTTAAGGACATAGAGGATGTTTACACAATAATTGACTCGCTGATTATATGCAAGTTCTCAAGGGGTACATACTACAAGGAGTTCGAAGACTTGTCGAAAGTCTACACCCTCATAACGGGCTTTGAAACATCGCCGGAGGAAATGCGGCTTAAAGGAGAACGCATAAACAACCTTGCAAGAGTAATAAACACCCGAGAAGGCCTAGGCAGAAAAGACGACCACCTGCCATATAAGGTTATGCACCTTCCAATACCAGACGAAGGCCCAGCCAAAGGAGCCTACGTAACCCAAGAAGAACTAGACCTATTATTGGACGACTATTACGAGGCTAGAGGATGGACAAGGGATGGCATACCAACCCCAGAGAAGCTTAAGGAGTTAGGCATGGACGACCTAATCCCCATTGTGGAGGCTAAAATCCGAAAAGCCTAAGGAGGCATGAAAAATGGTGAAAATTCACGAAAGAAAATTCGTTTCAGCCGACCCAGACAAGTGTGTTGGCTGCCAAGTCTGTGAATATATCTGCGCATGGACAAAAGAGAAAACCTTCAACCCGCTGAAATCGCGAATAAGGGTTGTTAGACTTAATCCGCTGGTTAACCTTTCAATAACCTGTAGGCTGTGCGAAGACCCGCCATGTGTAGCAGCATGCCCAAGAGACGCCCTAACCCAATCTGAAGAAAACGGAACAATCCTAGTAGACGAAGACAAGTGCAACGGCTGCGGATGGTGTATTGAGGCATGCGACTATGGAGCCATATCACTGCATCCGGAAAAGAAAGTGGTTTTTGTCTGCGACTTGTGCAAAGACAAACCTGATGGGCCTCAATGTGTTAAATGGTGTCCAGAAGAAGCCCTAGACCTTGTCACGGCGGATGTGCTAGCGCAGAAAGCCCGCATAACAGCCACAAAGAAGCTCTTCCAAGAAGCATTAAAAGTGGCGCCACCAACCTAAATCCTCTCCATTTTTATCTTCAACATTCAAATATAAGTCCGCTCAAGGAAGAACCGATTTTAAAGAACAGAAGATTCTTTGCTCTGCAGCTGCAACTTCGCGTGAAAGACCCTCTCCAAAGTCTGTTTGTTTAGGTTCTATTAGGAGAAGAGCTATTTTGGCGTTTGTTGTTTTGGCGATGTATTCGCAGAATATCCGCAGAGGAAGCATATGGGTTGAAATGGCTGGAAAAACTTCAAGATGCTCTGGTTTGACAAGCCTGTATTCGCCTGGTTCTAAGCCCATAACTGCAGCGTCTATAAGCAAAACATGGGTCGGGTTAAATTCTACTATTTGCTGGATGTAGCTTTCCGGAACAGTTTCACATTCGATTAGAAGGACTTTTTCTGAAACCTTCCCATATAGGTCGCGGACAATTTTCACGCCGATAAAGTCATCCATGCGAATGGGGTTTCCAATACCAGCAACAACAACTCTTTCGGCGTTGGAAAGCCATTCTTTAAGCTTTTTATCAGCAGACTTTTCTGTTGGCGTCAAGGAAGTTCTCCAAAAATAGATGAGATTTGGGCGGCTATCTTTGCACGGTTTTTACAAGTTTTCCTTTGTGGTTGTAGATTTCAACTGTGAGGGGCATTTGCCCTACAGCAAAGTGGGTTGCACAACCAAAGCATGGGTCATAAGCCCTAAAAGCCATCTCCACCATGTTAAGCAAGCCTTGGTCAACTTTGCCTCTATGAATCAAGCCTTTAGCCGCGTTCCGCACAGACATATTAATCGAAGGTGCGTTGTTCACAGTAGCCACAATAAGGTTAACATCCTTGATTAGGGCGTTCTCATCCAACACATAATGGTGGATTAACGTACCTCTAGCGGCTTCGACAACGCCGACGCCTTCGCCTGGTTTGCCCGGCTTGTTGCGCACATTCTTGCTTGTTATTTCCGGGTCTTTGACAAGTTCCACAGCCCGCTCAGCAGCATACAAAAGTTCAATAAGCCTAGCCCAATGATAAGCCAGTGTTGAATGCACTGGTTTTCCGTCCAAAGTCTTATACATAAACTCGTATTCCTCTTGGGCTAGAGGCGTCGCCATCCCATCAGCAGCGTTAAGCCTCCCTAATGGACCGACACGGTAAGCGCCGCTTTCCGGACCGTCCACAAAGCCTTTCCAGCCAATTTTCTTCAAGTATGGCTGTTTTACGTAGGTCCATGGTTCCACGTGTTCCGCTATGTGGTTCAAGTAGTCTTTTGCCTCAAACTTTACGAATTCTTTGCCGTTGGGGTCTACGACGCGTATTTTGCCGTCGTAAAAGTTCACTTTGTTGTTTTCGTCCACCAAACCCATGTAGTAGGTGTGCAGAGTGTAAGCATCACTCTTAATTAAGTCTACATAATTGCTGTTGCCCAAAACAATGTCGTGGAAAAGTTTAATCGAAAACTTTGCAAACTCAACAGCTGAAGTTGCCATCTTTTCAATTTCTTGACGGTTCTCTTCGCTTAATGGTTTTGATATTCCGCCTGGCAAACCGCAGACTGGATGAGTAGCCTTTCCACCGATAAGCTCTGTTATCCGCTGTCCATAAGCCCTATGCTTTATAACTTCCTTGCCAACATCTAAACCCGCCTTCTCAATAACGCCTAAAACATTTCGCTTTTCTGGCGGTGCGTCTGGGCCAACAACAAAGTCTGGTCCGCCAAGATAATAGAAGTGCAATGTGTGGTCGTAAATGAAGTAGCCGCAGTACATTAATTCGCGAAGTTTTTTGGCTGGTTCAGGCGGCTCTACGCCAAAGCAAGCGTCTAAGGCTTTTGTTCCAGCCATGTGGTGGGCTACGGGGCAAACGCCGCAGATTCTGCTGGTTAAAAGCGGCATGTCTTCAGCTTTACGTCCTACACAGAATTTTTCAAAACCGCGGAGTTCTGGAATCTGTAGGTAGGCGTTTTCCACTTCACCAGCATCGTTTAGGAATATGGCGATTTTCCCATGGCCTTCAAGTCTTGTTATTGGGTCTATGATTATTTCTTTCATTCGCGAATCACCTTCCTTCGCAATATTGAAGCGGGTAAACCGTACATGTAAAAGGTTCCAACAGGGTCTTTAATCTGTTCAATAAGTTTTTCAACCTCTTCCTCGGTGTACTTTTCCTTTTCCTCTTCTAAGCCGAGTATGGAAGCTAAAGCGCTTATCATGGCTGCTCCTTGTTCAGGCGTGTTTGGGCAGGGTCCACCGCAGCCAGTGCATGGCATGTCAGCTTTTAGGCATCTAGCCCCACAGCCGCCTCTTGTGGCGGGTCCCATGCAGAGGATTCCCTGCTCCAATAGGCATTTTTCTGGGTCAGGAACTTTTTCGTAGACGCGGTATATCCGCGAAATTTTCTTGTTCTCCTTCTTTTTGGGACATTCGTCGCATACAGACTTTAAGGGTGCAAGCACAGAGCCTTTCGGCGGAAGGTCACCTTTGGCTATGGCTTCTAAAGCGAATAGCGTGCGCTCCACTGCTGGCGGACAGCCAGGCACATAATAATCCACATCCACTGTTTGGTCAAGAGTTCTAACCGTATCGTAAAATTCCGGGATTTCCAGTTCGCCTTCTTTAACATGCACTTTAGGCTGTGGAAAAACATTGTTGGGGTTAACGGTTGAAAATGTCTGGCCATAGACTTTTTCAAAGATTTCCTTCTTATCGTGGAGGTTTGCCAGTCCTGGGACACCGCCGAGATGGGCACACGCGCCATAGGCGACAAGGATTTTCGATTTTTGCCTTAACAGTTTAGCCATATGCTCTTGTTCGCTGTTGCGGATTCCGCCATTGAAGAAGCAAACGTCTATGTATTTGTCGGGCATGGCTTCAACATCCTTGTATTTAATGTCCATGGCAACAGGCCAAAAGACTATGTCCGCAATTTGTATCACGTCGAGAATCTTCTCGTTTATGTCCAAAACTGCGATTTCGCATCCGCCACAGCTTGCAGCCCAATAAAACGCGAATTTCAATTTTTGTTTTGTCATACGCATCTCCTCCTATTTTATTAGGTTTAACAGTTCTGTGGGCTTAACCCTAAGCTCGTTTAGGGCAAGTTCTTCCGGCGAAAAGCCCATGGCTAAGCCTAAAAGCTGCGGGTAATGAAGTATTGGTAGATTGAATTTTTCGTTGAAGGCTCTTTCTATTCGGGGTTGGTTGAGGTCGAACATTATGTGGCAGAAGGGACAACATGTTATGAGGGCTTGGGCGCCTACGCTTCTAACATGGTCAAGCTTTTCTTTTGCCATTTGGAAGGGCACGTCTTCGTTTACGCCTATTATTGGGTTTCCACAGCACTCTGTTTCATCCATGTAATCTAGGCATTCAGCACCCGTCAGTCTAATCAAATCTTTTAGGGTTGTTGGGTTTTCAGGGTCGTCCCTCCCGACATATTTTCGCGGTCTTAACACGTGGCATCCACTATGCTGAGCCACGCGAAGACCAGACAAGGGTTTTGCAACGGCGTTCTTTATCTTTTCATAGCCCACGTCTTCAGAAAGCACGTAGATTAAGTGTTTAACGTCTATTGTGCCCTTAAACTCCATGCCGATTTCTTTTAGGTAGCCGTTTATTTTCTCCCTCAATTTTTTATCTTCTTTTAGAATTTTGTTGGTTTCGTTTAGGCTGCAGAAGCATCCGTTGCAAAGAGTCATGATGGGTAGACCTACTTTTTCCGCTGTGCAGAGGTTCTTCGCCGCCAGCGTCAGCATCAAGTCATGGTTAATCACGTCCATTGGATAGCCGCAACAGTTGTATTCTGGCATTTCCACAAGTTCCACGCCAAGTTTTGAAAGCACTTTCCGTGCTGAAATCTCGTAGCTTGAAAGCCTATAGGGAATGACGCATCCCGTGAAAAGCAAATATTTTGGCTGACTCATTTACTCTCCACCTTCGCAATTGTCTGAACCTTTTCAAGTAAACCTGCCGAACCAGTAACCTCAAAAATCTTCAAAACATCTTTAAGGTTGGTTTTTGGCAGTGGCGGCAGTCCTTGTTCAACTCTCTTTTGAAGCCGCGATTCTGGAATTTCATAAACAAAACCTGTTTTCATAAGGTTGGCGGCTAACTCCTTGTAGACCAGTGGCAGCAGATTTTTGTCTTCAACCGCCATGTTTCGCAGTACCCGCACTATGCCGGCGATTTCCACGCCTTGGGGGCAGTGGTCGACGCATGTGAAGCATGAGGAGCAAAGCCACAAAGCGTTATTCAGCAAAAGCCTGTCTTTCAAGCCGAGTTGAACCATGCGGGCTATTCGTCTCGGTCTGTAAAATTCGCTGAACCTTGCAATGGGACAGTCGGCGGTGCAGGTTCCACATTGGAAGCACACCATAACCTTTTCTGCACCATGCTTCTTGCTCATTTTATACTTGAATTTGGGGTCAAGCTCTTCAGCTTTAATTACTGGCGGAACATACTCTTTCGCTTCAGTCACGGCTGTTTTCCCTCCGTTTCCTCCATTTTTAACGGGTTTGGACCAAGCTTCTTTATCTGTTCAACCATATCTCGGACTACGGCAGCGAATTTGTCTCCCTCACTGGCGGAGACCCATTCCAGCCGCACACGTTCAGGTTCTATTCCCAATTCTTTAAGCACCTTCTTTAATAGCATTACCCTTCTTAAAGCTTTGAAGTTGCCGCTAAGATAATGGCAGTCTGATGGTAAGTGGCATCCAGCCACCAAAACCCCGTCGGCGCCGTTTTTTAAGGCTTCCAGTATGAAGGCGGGGTCTATTCTTCCACTGCACATGACGCGGATTATTCTTATGTTTGGTGGGTATTGGATTCGGCTTACACCAGCCAGGTCTGCACCAGCATAGGCGCACCAGTTGCAGAGGAAGCCTACAATTTTTGGTTCAAAATCTTTTTGAGCTTCGCTCATGCTGTTGCCACCTCCATCTCCTTTAGAATTGCCCTAACTTGAGCTAGGATTTCTTCATTTGTAAAGTGTCCGAGGGTTATGGCTTTTGTCGGGCATGCTGTTCCACAGACGCCACAGCCCTTGCATAAGGCTTCAATTACATGTGCGACTGTTTTGCCTTCTTTCTCCAGCATTTCAATCGCGCCGTAGGGGCAGAGATATTCACAGATTCTACATCCACTACATAAATCTTCATCTACACTTGCCACTATTCCTTCCATTTCAAGAGCTTTTTTCGAAAGGATTGTGGCTGCCCGCGCGGCGGCTGCACATGCTTGTGAAATGCTTTCCTCTATGAACTTGGGCGAATGCGCCATGCCGCATAAGAAGACGCCGTCTGTTTGGAAGTCCACTGGACGAAGCTTCATATGCGCTTCTAGGAAGAATCCATCCTTTGTCAGCGGAACTTTGAGCATTTCAGCTATGTGCTTGTTGTCTGGGTTTGGAATAGTGGCTGCGCTTAAAACGATAAGGTCTGGTTCCATTTGAACTTCTTGTTTTAGCACTGGCTCCCAGAAGGCGACTTTAAGCTTTCCACCCTCATTTTTGACTTTTGGCTTTCTCTCATCAGAATAGTTTATGAAGAGCACGCCTTTTGCCGCTGCTTCGCGGTAATATTCCTCTTTGAACCCGTAGCTTCTAACATCTTTGTAGAGGACGTAAACCTCAGTGTCTGGGTTTAACTCTTTGATTTTCAAGGCGTTTTTAATGGCTTGTCCACAGCATATCCGTGCACAATTAGGGCGTTCCTCGTTTCTTGCGCCGACACATTGAATCATGACAACTTTTTCAGCGTTGAATTCTCCTTTTGCGATTTTCTCTTCCAATTCGTGTTGGGTTACAACCCGCGGGTCTTCGCCATACAAGTATTCTTTTGGCTTGTATTCCACAGCGCCTGTGGCAACTATCACTATGCCATGTTCTATTTGTTTTTCTTCGCCGTTGCTAAGCCTTATTTTAGCTTTAAAATTGCCGACGAAACCGCTTACTTCAGTAACTTCTGCGCCAAGGTAAACGTGTATTCTATTGTTTTTCATAACAGCCTTAACAAGTCTCTGCAGATGCTTCTGCGGGTCTTCGCCTTCAAGTAGATAATAGATTTTCCTCAAGTGTCCGCCAAGCTCTTTTTCGCGTTCTACAAGGTGGACTTCGAAGCCTTGATTCGCCAGTTCTAACGCGGCAGTCATCCCTGAAACTCCGCCGCCGATAACTAAGCCTACGGGAGTAACGTTTACTGTTGGGTTCTTTAAGGGTTTTAATAGCCTAGCTTTTGCGACAACGGAGCGAACAAGGTCTTTGGCTTTTTCCGTTGCCTCCTTCGGCTCGTGCATGTGAACCCAACTGCACTGGTCGCGGATGTTCGCCATTTCAAACAAGTAGGAATTTAAGCCCGCTTCGCGGACAGTTTCTCTAAACAGGGGCTCGTGGGTTCTAGGCGTGCAAGAAGCCACAACAACACGGTTAAGCTTATACTCCTCAATTTTTTCCCTAATCCTTTTCTGAGTATCATCTGAACAGGTGTAAAGGTTGTCTTCAGCATAAACCACGTTTGGAAGCTTCTTAGCGTATTCAACCACTTCTGGAACGTTCACTATGCCGCCGATGTTTATGCCACAATGGCATATGAAAACCCCTATGCGAGGCTCCTCTTGGCTCACATCCTTTTCAGTCGGATACTCCTTAACAGAGATAAGCTTGCCTCTTTCCGGAGCGATTATTGCCATGGCTTTCGCTGCAGCGGCACTTGCTTGGGCAACGCTTTCAGGAATATCCTTAGGCGAACTGAAGGCGCCGCAAACATATACGCCGGGTTTAGAGGTTTCCAGCGGAGTGAAAATGTTTGTCTGACAGAAGCGGTACTTGTTAAGTTTTATGCCTAAAGTTTCAGCCAGTTTTTCCACATTTTTCGGCGGCTGCATCCCCGTGGAAAGCACCACCATGTCGAACTCTTCAATTCTCGGAGTTTCATCTTCCCCAACATAGTGGACAAGCAGGTTGCCAGTCGCTGGGTCTTCGGTTATGCTTGCAACCCTTGAACGCACGAAGCGTATGCCATACTCCTCTTGAGCCCGCTTATAGTAGGCGTCAAACTCTTTTCCATAAGCACGAATATCCATGTAAAGAATTGTGCAGTCCAGTTTTGTGGGAACATGCTCCTTAGCGATAATTGCCTCTTTAATGCTATACATGCAACAAGCAGCTGAACAATAGTTGTTTCCAAGCTGAGCATCCCGCGAGCCAACACACTGGACAAAGGCGATTTTCCGCGGAATTTCGCCGTCCGAAGGCCTCAAAACAATTCCAGCATAGGGTCCTGAAGCGCTTAGGATACGCTCAAACTCTATGCTTGTGACAACGTTTTGGTAACGTCCATACCCATACTCGCTTTTAAGCCTCGCATCGAAAGGTTCGAAGCCTGGAGCAAGAATTATTGAGCCTACGTTTAGGACTATTTCGCTGTCTTTCTGGTCGTACTCAACAGCATTCGCCTTGCAAACTTCTTGGCATGTTCTGCAGCCGATGCATTTTTCACGGTCTATTTTGAATTTTAACGGAACTGCTTGTGGAAACTCCACGTAGACGGCGCTTCTATCCGTTAAGCCCTTATTGTAGGTGTCAATGGCTTCCACCGGGCATTTTTGTGCACAAAGTCCGCAGCCATTGCATTTTTCTTCATTTATATAACGGCTTCTCTTTCGAACTTTTACTTCGAAGTTTCCAACTTCACCGCTTAAGCCTAAAACTTCGCTGTTCGTAATCAACGAAATATTGGGGTGTCTCCCAGCAGCAACAAGTTTAGGCGCCAAAATACACATGGAACAGTCGTTTGTTGGAAAAGTTTTGTCCAGCTGAGCCATGACGCCGCCAATACTAGGCGACTGGTCCACCATATACACTTTAAAGCCAGAATCAGCCAAGTCCAAAGCAGCTTGTATTCCAGCTACTCCGCCGCCGACAACCAGCACTGCACCAACTTTACCTTCAGCCATCTTTAACGCACCTCCAAAGCCTTGTAGAGCGGAGTGTAGCCTTCAACCCTGTCTAGGGCTATCATGCCTTTTCTCCGCATGTTTGTTATGTGTCTAAGCACGGCTGATGGTTTAATTCCCATAGTTTCAGCCAATTCCTTAACGGAACACGGCTTAGCCTTTGTAAGATGGTAAATTTTATAACGGATGAACTCCGCCTCTACTATCTCATCCAGCAATGCGTCAAACTCCTCTTCTGAGATTTTCTCGCCATAAGCGTTCATGAACTCTGTTAATTCTTCTTCTCTTCCTAAGAGAACTCTAAGCCTGAAGGCTGAAGCAGCGTTTTTAGCCGCATCAATATTCGCCTTAATCGTGGATGCCAACTCCGCCTTCTTCAGCGGACAATCTCCAAGATTCCAGATTTCCTCGGAAAATTCCTTAGCATAATAGCCGAAGCCTTTGTCTTCCATCGGCGAAACCAGTAGAAGTTTTACCCGTTCAGCTCCAAGTCCAGTCAAGACAAGAAGCTTCTTCAACATTTTTACAGCACGTTCTGAATGCAAGTTTCCGTCAACAAAGTGGCAGTCTGGCGGTTTACATCCCGCAAGCATGACGCCGTCCGCTCCGTTAGCAAAGGTTTCTAAAACCAGCGCCGGGTCCATTCTTCCAACACACATTACGCGGACAATGTTAACGTTGTAGGGCACATGCATCTCTTCTTCACAGAAAGCCCAGTTGCACATGAAACAAACAATTTTAGGAGGATTAGACTCCATAATGCATCACCCCTTCAAAGCCGCCGAAACCATGGCTAAAATCTGCTCGTTTGACAACTTCTTCATTGTTATGGCTTGTTCTGGACATCTCGCTGCACATAACCCGCAGCCCCTGCATAGGTCTTCGTTCACTTGAGCTACGCCTTTCTCATTCTTTTTAATTGCTTCAACTGGACAGATGACCGCGCAGACATTGCAGCCCACACATTTGGCTTCGTCTACAACAGCTTTATCGCCCTCGCATAAATCCATGCTTGCAAGGCATTCTGCACATGGACCGCAGCCCAAACAGCGAAAAGCCTCGAATCTGGCTTTTTGTTTCAATTTTTCGAGATATCCCCTTGCCTCTTCAAAGCTTAGGTGGGGCTTCTCGATTGGAGCGTCATACCTCCGCTTCTTCTTCTCCAGCAATCGCCAATCCTTAACCCATGTTGTCTCTTCAATTTTCTCTTCATCCCTGTCCTTCCGCAAGTCCTGCCCAGTCAAAAAGCGATGTATGGAAACAGCCGCCCGTTTTCCAGCACCAACAGCCTCAATAATGCTTGCCGGTCCAGTGGCTATGTCCCCTCCGGCGAAAACTCCGGAAACATTGGTTTCCATTGTTAATGGGTCTACTTGTACTGGCGGTCCCCTTTTCTCCTTGCTTAAAAGCTCTGGCGGTAGGCTTGATGTTTCTGCTACTTGCCCAAGGGCTGGAATAACCATGTCCACCTCGTATTGGTGTTCTGAAAAAGCTATGGGGATTGGACGCCTTCGCCCAGATTCATCTGGTTCGCCGAGACGCATTCTCAAACATTCAACAGCCTTAACTCTGCCGTTTTCGCCTATAATCTGTTTTGGCGCCACCAAAAAGTGGAATTTGATTCCATCTTTCTCAGCTAATTCCACTTCATGGGGAAGCGCTGGCATTTCTTCGCGAGACCGCCTATAAAGAATCATAACCTCTTTTGCACCGAGTTTCTTGACTGTTCGAGCAGCATCTATGGCTGTGTTGCCGCCGCCGATAACGGCAACCCTTTCACCGATGGTTATCTGCTTTCCAAGAGCTATAGTCCTCAAAAAATCCACAGCATTTACCACGCCTTCCAAGTCTTCGCCAGGCACATTTAATCTCATGCCAAGCTGTGTCCCAATAGCAATGAAAACTGCTTTGTAACCATCTTTTTTCAAGCTTTCAATGGTTATATCTTTGCCGAACTCCACTCCAGTTTTGATTTCAACGCCCAAATCTTTTATGTAGGCTATTTCGTTAGCCACGACAAACTTTTCTAGGCGAAAGTCTGGTATGCAATAGCGCATCATGCCGCCAGGTTCAGCCATCCGCTCAAAAACTGTGACTGGATAGCCCAACTTTGCGAGTTCGTAGGCTGCTGTTAGCCCAGCTGGTCCAGCGCCTATTATGGCAACTTTGTCGCTATACTTTTTAGGCACTGGTTCAGCTGAAACTCTTCCATGTTCCCGCTCGATGTCTGCCACAAGCCTTTTCAATGCGCGTACAGCTACAGCCTGATCAAGGTTTACCCTTGCACAAGCATCTTCACATGGGCTGAAGCAGACCCTTCCACAGATGGCTGGAAAAGGCAAATCTTTCCTTATGACTTCAACGGCTTCCTTGAATTTACCTCTTTGAATGAGAGCGACATAAGCTTGGACATTAACATGCGCGGGACATGCTGCTCGACAGGGGGGTAGTTTCCTTACCTCTTGTAAGGTTTTTTCAGTCAAACAGATCAGCCTTCTTAGAAGCTAATTTGAAGGGTAAACCCGATATATTAAGCCACCTAAATTAAACTTGACATAAGCATAACTTAAATTTTGTAAGAAAAAGAGGGGAGTTAGAGGCTATTCACGAAGTCTGCCCTCAAGCTTGCCAACCCACTTGTTATATTCCCTGGAACTTAACAGGCTTTTGAGTTCATCTTCCAGCGTCAAAGAATTTTTGGGCTTAATCTCTATAATCCAACCTTCACCGTAGGGATCCTCGTTTATCAAGTAGGGCTTGTCCCTCAAATTTTCATTAACCTTAACTATTTTGCCGCTTACAGGCGAATACAAGTCGAACATAAACATCCAGGTTTCAGCCACACCGAAGGGCTCCATTTTGCCAATTTCTTTCCCAACGTTTTCGGTGATGACTTGGGCTATGC
>JABFQN010000014.1 GCA_019685555.1 Candidatus Bathyarchaeota archaeon A05DMB-3
GGCTCCATTTTGCCAATTTCTTTCCCAACGTTTTCGGTGATGACTTGGGCTATGCCTTTCAAGTGTCTTTGAGCGTAGTCTGAAACTCCTACACGGATGTTTCCTTCGGGGGTTATTTGAGCCCATGTGTGCTTAGGCGTGTAAAGCAACTGCTCTGGTATCGCCAGAAGTTCTTCACGTTTTGTGGTTGGGATACCCTCTGCACGCATTAGCTCTTCTAGGCGTAGTCTTATGGCTTCTGATACGAACTCTGATATGCTTCGATAACGCCCTGTTCTGAGGGCTTTCTCAATCTCTTTAATCAGTTCTTGCCTAATACTTACGGTTTTCCATTCAGACATTTTCCATCAACCTCCTTTACATGTGCGTGATATATAGAGTAAAACGAAAAATATATATCTAACGTAAGTAGAAAATATAGAATAAATAAATGTGTTAAAGTATATATCATACATAGAGGAATGGCTTTGGAAATTAGAAAAGTTCAAAGGGTTGGGCACTCAACAATGACCGTTTCGCTTCCAAACGAGTGGGTTAAAGAGCATGGCATAAAACCCAGCGACCTCCTATTCATAATGCCTGAAAGAGACGGCTCCCTAAAAATAATGCCAAGGCACATAGCTCAAAGAGAAGAAGCTGAAGAATACATTGTAAATGCAGATGCATGCGACGAGCCAGGCATGCTGGAAAGGATAATTGTGGGAAGCTACATCCTTGGACGCGACGTTATACGTGTAACCTCCACGAGTCGTATAGCCAAAGCCCACATAGACGAAGTGAGAAGAATAGTCCAAAAACTCATTGGATTGGGCATTCTTGAAGAAACACCGAAAAGCATACTTTTGCAGTGTTCCATTGACGCGACAAAGTTTAAACTTGACATGCTTATTAGGCGTTTGGCACTCATCGCTTCAACAATACTGTCTGAGGCAATGCAAGGCTTCAGAGAGAAAAACTACGACCTTGTTGAGGAAGCCATAGCCCGCGAAGACGAAGCGGACAAAATCTACTATTTAGCAGTGCGCCTACTCCTTTCTGCCCAGCTAAAACCAGCGACAGCTGAAGAGGTCGGCATGGTGGACGTTATTTTTATACCTGCTGCAAGGCTTATACTGCAGTATTTAGAGCTTGTGGCAGATTACTCGGAAGATTTAGCTAGAGAAGTGCTTGAAATGGAAGTTTACAGGAATAGGCTGCCAGAAAAAGTTGTTGACCGAATATTTCATCTAAGCGAGTTAACCCAAACCATCTTTCAAAAGTCCATAGAATGCGTGTTCACAAGGGATTTAAAGGTTGCAAACCAACTTCTGGAGATGAGAAAAACCATTGAAATAGACTCCAATAGGCTTATGCGTGAAGCCCCGGAAATTCCATACATTCGGTCGATTCTCTCATGCCTAAGCAAGATTGCAGACAAAGGGGCAACAATCGCTGAAATAGCAATAAACAGAGCTTTAGAGGATCCAAGCAAATACGCGGAAGATGTGGTTAGAGCAGTGAAACACGTTAGAAGTTTGCCTATGACAATTGGAAAGGGTTAGTTTTATCTTTGCATACACCATGTTTGTGCTATGTATAAAATAACAAAGGTTAAAGAGGATGAAGTAAATATTCTATTTAGATAGAGGAAGACGTCATGGATGATTTTGAAGAGGCAATTCGAAATATAGACGTCTTCTGCAAGGTTTTAGCCAAAAAACTGGTGGAAAGCCTGAAAGAAGAAGAACCCAGCAATGAAATTCCAATAGAGCCTATGGAGAAACTCTTGAGGAGAAAATATGTTATTGAGGAAAAGTTTGAGAAAAACCCCACAGTGAAACATTTTATTCCGCTTCCCCACATTGAAGACCCCTTAATAGACGTTTTTGAAGATGAAAACTATGTTAAGGTTTTAATGCAGTGCCGCTGCAGAGAACAACGGGTAACAGTGCACAAATACGATGATGGCTTGCAAATATGTCTAGAAAACACTTGCTGGAAGCTTGACCTCCCCGTCAAAGAGTTACAGATAGAAAACATAATTATGAAATGCAACAACAATGAAGCTTTAGAAGTTGAAATTCCAAAGCTGAGGACAACAATAAACTAACAAGCTAAAAGCAACACTGAGGTAAAAACAGTAGTCAAATAGAAAGTGAAAATATCCCAGTAGTTCAGTGAATATTTAACGAAAGCTTATTAATTTTAACTTCTTTCTAAGTTTATGCAGAGGGCGAGTTATGTCGCAGGTGAGTTTGGAAAAAGTTTTTGCCGAGGTTAGGAAAGTTAGGGTTAGGCTTGAATCTATAGAGAAAACGCTGGAAAGTTTGGTGGATGCATTGTTGCCTGAAGAAGAAATAAGCGAAGAAGAATGGAAAGAAATTGATGAGATAGAGCGGGAAATGGAAAAAGGCGAATATGTTTCTTTAGAAGACATCCGGAGAAGGTATGGAGCCAAAAAACGTGGCTAAGTACCAAATTATTGTTTCAAAAAGGGCTCTAAAATTTTTAGATAAGCTGAATAAGAAACTTAGGTTAAAAATAATTAATGATTTAAAGTGTTTGGAGGATTTTCCGTTTTTTACGAGACATCTTGACATTGTTAAGCTAAAGGGTAGAAAGAACTACTATCGGCTACGTGAGGTAATGTGAGGATCATATTCAAAGTGGATAAGAAATCAAGGATGGTATTGGTTGAGAAAATTGCATATAGAAAAGAAGTATACAAATAAGATTCCTACATAACTAAAGGTAATGCGATGGCTAAACGGTCACGCCTTTCTGCTTAATTCTTCTTCGGCAAGCCTCTTCCTCAGCGCATTTTGCACAAGTATAGATGACGTCAAACTCACTTTTCAAAGGGTTTTCAGGGTTAACAATGAAAACAAAACATTCTTCGCCCTTTTTGATGTTTCCGCCGCAGCAGAAGCATTTATGTTCTTTAAGGGCTGTAACTTTCATTAAGCATCCTCAGAAATAATGCGGTATGTACGCTTTTAACATTTTCTAACAACAAGAATAAAGAAGGATTGAAGAAGCTTAATGTTTAGCCTATTTTTTCCATAACTTTGTCTATTTTCACTTTATGAAAGTCCAATGCCAGTTCTTTTGGCTCCACGCCTAGGCTTAGGCTTAAAAGTTCAGCGTAATGTATTATGGGCATGTTGTATTCCTCTTTATAAGTTGTCTTTATCAGCACTTGCCCAAGGTCCAGTGTTAGGAAGCAGAAGGGACAAAGGGTTGATATGCAGTCTGCACTTGCGTTATGGGCGTTTACAATCTTGTCTCTGGCTATGGCTAGCGCCACATCATCCGCGTAGCCTCTGAGAAGTCCGCCGCAGCATCTCAGCTTGTTTTTATACCATATGCTTTTGGCGCCTAAAGCCTCAATTAGAGTGTCAAATATGCGGGGTCGTTCTGGATCGTCGAAGCGCAAAAGTGCACTTGGGCGTAGGAGGTGGCATCCTGAGAATGCTGCCACTTTAAGATTGTTTAGGGGTTTGATGATGTTTTGTTTTATGCTGTTTATGCCCACATCGTTCATTAAAACTTGTAGATAATGCCTCACTTCCTTGTTGCCTTTGAACTCTTTTCCGGCGTTTGCTAGAATTTTGTTCACCCTTTCTTTTAGTTCTGGCTTTTCTTTTAGTAGGCGGTTTGCCATTGCTAGGGATTCGAAGCATCCAGTGCACAGTGTTATCATGTTTAGGTCTGCTTCTTCTGCGAGGCAGATGTTGTAGGCGGCGACTGCTAAGCTTGTTTCCAAGTCTATGGACTGTAATGGTGGGGGAGCACAGCAAGTCATGTTTTCAAGGTCTATAAGTTCTATTCCAAGTTTTGTTAGGGCTTTTCTTGCTGAAAGTTCGTATTGGGGTTGTCGGGCTGGTATGGTGCAGCCTAAAAACAGTGCGTAACTTGTCATTGCGATTCACCTTTTTTGAACATGATTTTGTCGAATCCCGTGGCTGAAAGAATTTTTTTCAAGGCTTCGATGCCTGTGGGCTTTAGCGGTGGCAATCCGTAGTCTGCCCTTTTCTTTTCTAGGAATTTCGATATAGGAACTATGCGTCCTTCGCTCATAAGTCCAGTTGCGAACTCTGTGTATATGGCTGGTATGTTCCCTTCGCTTATAGCGATGTTTCTCAAGGCGTATATAACATCTGCAATCTCGACTTTTTGGGGACATCGTTCTTGACAGTTGTAGCAGGAGGCGCAAAGCCAAATGGCATCTTCCGTGAGAACTTCGCCTCTTTGTCCAAGAAGGGCTAGTCGCAGGATTTGCCGTGGGTTGTAACGGTCCGTTGTTTTGGCGACTGGACAGCTGCTGGCGCATGTTCCGCATTGGTAGCAATAGGTGATGGTTTCTCCGCCCAGTTTGCTGGTAATCTCTCTTGCGAAGTCTACGGTTGAAGGTTTTTCTGGTTTTTCCTCAGCCATTTTGTTCCCTCTACGTTTTGGTTTAGGCTAGTTGAAGGCTTCCCAGCTTTTCCACTCTTTCAGTCATCATCTTTGCTGCTTCGGCGAACTTGTCGCCTTCAATGTAGACTAGGTTGAACATTTCAAGTCTTTCAGGTTCTATGCCATACGCTTTGAGCAGCGTCTTTGCCAACTCCACTTTTTTATGGGTTTTTTGGCTGCCTACTTCGTAGTGGCATCCGTCGGGTTTGCAGCCCACAACCATAACGCCTTGAGCCCCAGCCTTAAAGGCTTCGAGGATGTGTTGAACTTGAACTATGCCCGTGCATGGAACCCTTAAAACTCTAACGTTTGCTGGATAGCTCATCATAGCCATTCCAGAAGAGTCTATGGCGGCGTTGCCGCATTCAGAACAGCTTATAGCTAACACTAACGGTTTAGATGTGCCGTTAATGGACAGCAAGGCTTTCATTTGGGCGGATATTTGACTTGGCTTTAGATGGCGAAGTTCTATGGCGCCCACTGGACATGTGCCAACGCAGACACCGCATCCTTCACATAAAAGTTCGGAAACTCGTGCAACGAAATGCCCTTCTCCTTTAGGTTCGAGGGTTATGGCGCCATACGGACATGTTACTGGACAGAACTCACAGTCGCCACAGTAATCCTCGTTCACAACAGCCACTTTCAAGTCTTTAACTATTTTGCCATTCATTAAGAATTTGGCTGCTTTAACGGCTGCTGAATGGGCGTGAAGCGAAGCTGTCGGAGCGTCCTTTGGGAAGGTGGCTCCTCCACAGAGGAATATGCCTCTCCGCTTTGTTTCTGTGGGTCTAAGCTTGGCGTTGTATTCTTTGAAGAAGCCGTCTTGATCTAGTTCTATGCCGAGGATTTCCGCCAATTCTCTTGCATTTTCGGATGAAACCATGGCTGTGGCGAGAACCACAAGGTCTGCTTCAAGCTCCAGAAGCCTTCTTAGCAGTTCATCTTCAACTTCTACAACCAATGTGTTTGTGGCTGGGTCATGGACAATTTCGGCGGGTCTTCCCTTGACGAATTTTACGCCTATTTCTCTTGCTCTTTCATAATAGTACTCATGTTCTCTTCCAGTTGTTCTGATGTCTATGTAGCATATGGTTACGTCTGTGTCTGGGAACGCCGATTTAATCAGTGTAGCATGTTTTAGGGATATCATGCAGCATATACTCGAACAATACGGGTTCCAACGTCTATCCCGCGAACCCACACACTGGACGAAAACAATGCGTTTCGCCGGTTTTCCGTCAGAAGGCCTTACAACAGTTCCGTTTGTTGGACCGAAAGCATCAAGCATTCGCGCCAGTTCTAAATGTGTTACGATGTCTGGGTATTCGCCGTAATGATATTCTTTTATAACGCTTGGGTCGTATTCTCTAAAGCCTGTGGCTACGATTACGCTTCCAACGTTAAGGGTTAAGTGCTCGGTTTTCTGGTCTAATTCAATGGCTTTTGTGGGGCAAACTTCAACGCATTTGGCGCATTCATGGAACTTGCATGCTTTAGCGTCTATGGCATAGACTGGTGGATAAACAAGTGGCTTGTTTACGTATATGGCTTTCCGGGTCTTAAGCTTAGCGTTATACTCGTCTGGAACTTCCACCGGACAAACGGACGTGCACAAGTCGCATGCCACACACTTCTTTTCGTTGACATATCTGGGTTTTCGTTCCACTGTAACTTTGAAGTTTCCAGGGGCTCCTTCAACCTTCACTATTTTAGAGTTTGTTAGAACGTTTAGGTTTGGAATTTCAGAGAATCCGGAACGGTAAACGCATTTTCTTGATGTTTGGGTTACAGTTTTAAGGTCTGAAGTTGGTGACTGGATGCAGATGGCACAGTCGTCTGTTGGGAAGAAACGCACGGCTTTGGCTGCTAAACCGCCGAGGAAAGGCTCCTTCTCCACTAAATAAACTTGGAAACCCATGTCAGCCAAGTCTTCTGCTGCTTGTATTCCAGCTATTCCACCGCCAATCACAAGAACGGATTTAACCGCTGGAAATTCAGTCTTCTCTATTGGCTCAAGAAGTTTAGCCTTCTCAACCGCTGCCAAAAGCATGGCTTTCGCTTTTTCCGTCGCCTCTTTAGGCGTGTCTTTGTGAGGCCATGCGCAATGGTCTTTAATGTCTAAAACCTCCACAAGATGAGGGTTTAACTCCGCCTCTTCCACGGCTTTTGTAATAGCTATTTCGCTGATTTTTGGAATATTTTCTGCCACAACAACACGGTTTATCTTCTTTTCTTTAACGGCGTCCACTATAGCTTGGAGTCCTTGTCCCCGCCAGAACTCGCTGCCTCTTGCAACAAGTGCTACTCCATTGACGGTTTTCAGAAAGCCTGTTAAGGCTTCGAAGTCCAAGATTTTTGCGATTTGTCCTCCGCAGTCTGAAAGGAAAACTCCAACTTTTGCTTCTTCCATCTTTTTCACCTTACCTTTTGAGCGTTTTGATAAGCCTTTTTTCGCTGTCATAAATTTCCACCTCCAAAGGCATTTGGCCAACTGCAAAGTGAGTGGCACACGCGAAGCATGGGTCGTAAGCCCTAAAAGCCATTTCCACCATGTTCAGTATTCCGTCTGTAACTTTGCCTTTCTTGATTAAGCCTTTAGCCGCATTTCTAATTGACATGCAGATGCTTGGCGCGTTGTTGACAGTCGCCACTATCAAATTGACTTTTTTAGCCAAAGCGTTCTCATCCAACTGGTAATGATGTATCAGCGTGCCCCTTGCAGCCTCCACAATTCCGACGCCTTCGCCTGGTTTGCCCGGCTTGTTGCGCACATTCTTGCTTGTTATTTCCGGGTCTGTTACAAGTTCTAGGGCGCGTTCAGCCGCGTATAAAAGCTCGATAAGCCTAGCCCAGTGATAAGCCAAGGTGTTGTGAACGGGTTTCCCGCCTAAGGTGGCGTACATCCGCTCATATTCTATTTGAGCCAACGGTGTGGCCATTCCATCCGCAGCATTAAGCCTTCCAAGGGGGCCTACGCGATATAATCCGCTTTCTGGACCATCCACAAGACCTTTCCAACCTATCTTCTTCAAGTATGGAAGCTTCACGTAGGTCCATGGTTCCACATGTTCTTCTATGACGTTTAGATACTCTTTGGGAGAGAATTTGACGGATTCCTTTCCTTCTGGGTCGACTACGCGGACGTTTCCATCGTAAAAGTTCACTTTGTTATTTTTGTCCACCAAGCCCATGTAATAAGTCTTCAGTGTGTATGGTTCGCTTTTGATTAGGTTTACGTAATCCGTGTTTTTCAACACTATGTCGTCGAAAAGCTTCAACGAAAACTTGGCGAATTCAAGACAGCTTCTAACCATTCTTTCAATTTCTCGCCGCTCTTCCTCTGAAATTGGCCTTGCAAATCCGCCTGGGATGCACGCGCTCACTGGGTGGGTTGCCTTGCCGCCTAAGATTTCGGTTATCTTTTGCCCATAAGCCCTATGCTTTATAACTTCCCTGCCGATTTCTAGGCCAGCTTTTTCAATGACGCCTAAAACATTGCGTTTTTCTGGCGGTGCGTCTGGCCCAACCACAAAGTCTGGTCCGCCAAGATAATAGAAGTGCAAAGTATGGTCGTATAGGTAGTAGCCGCAGTACATTAATTCGCGAAGTTTTTTGGCTGGTTCAGGCGGTTCAACGTTAAAGCACGCATCGAGGGCTTTGGAGCTTGCCATGTGGTGGGCTACTGGGCAGACGCCGCAAATGCGTGTTGTTATTATTGGTAAGTCTTCAGCCCTTCGGCCTTCGCAGAATTTTTCAAAACCGCGCAGTTCTGGGACTTGGAAGTAAGCCTCGTCTACGTCGCCTTCATCGTTTAGGAATATGGTTATTTTTCCGTGGCCTTCAAGCCTTGTGATCGGGTTTATAACTATCTCCTTCATTCGCGCACCACCCTCCTCCTCAAAATGGAATTAGCTAAGGAATATTTGTAGAAGGTTCCAACAGGGTCTACGACTTGCTCGATGACTTTTGGGTCTGTAGCTATTGAAGCGAAAGCGCTTATCATGGCTGCGCCTTGGTCTGATACGCGGGGTGTTGGTCCACCGCATCCAGTGCACGGTATATTCGCCTTTAAGCATTGGGCGCCGCATCCGCCTCTTGTGGCTGGTCCCATGCATATGACGCCCTGGTCTAGGAAACATGTTTTGAAGTCGTCTTCTATTTCGTAGATTCGCTTTACCTGGGTTATTTTTCGTTCTTTCTTTTCTCTTGGGCACTCGTCGCAGACAGACTTGTTTAGCAGGAAGCTTGAGCCTTTAGGTGGAAGTTTCCCGTTTAAAATGGCGTCTAAAGCCTCAATTATCCTTGGAACTGGAGGGGGACAGCCAGAAATGAAATAGTCTACGTCGACGGTTTGCGCCAAGGTTTTGACAGTGTCGTAAAACTCCGGAAGCTCCAGCTCTCCTTGTGCAACTTTAAATCGGGTTTGAGGAGTTACGCTCTGCGGATTTCTTGTTGAAGGAGTTTCAAAGTAGGCTCTTTCAAAAATTTTCTCCCTATTCCACAAGTTTCCTAAGCCTATTACGCAACCGTCGCAGGCGCATGAGCCGAAAGCCACCAGCACCTTTGCCTTTTGCCTTAACAGTTTTGCCATATGCTCGTTTTCTTCGGTTCTTATCGCGCCGTTGAAAAAGCAGACATCTATGCTCTTGTCGGGCATGGCTTCAACATCCTTGTATTTAATGTCCATGGCAACAGGCCAAAAGACTATGTCCGCTTTGGCTATAACGTCTAAGATTTTCTCGTTTATGTCTAAGACGGCGATTTCGCATCCGCCACAGCTTGCAGCCCAATAAAATGCGAACTTCAATTTTTTGGGTTTCTCCATTCTCCTCACCAGTCACGCATAATTTTAATGGAGCTAGATTATTGCAGCTTCTATAATTTAAATTTAGCTCATTGAGTAAATAGAAAATATGTTTCATTAAGCTTAATTTATTTTTAGCATATTCAGAGAGAGGGTAGTGTGAACTGCACAGTTAACTTGTTGCGGCGGTTTCCGCCTCTTTATCCGCAGTTCTATCGACTTCCGTCTTTTCCGCGCTTACAGCGGCTTCCAACAGTTCTGTTTTCTCTGCAGCTTGAGGCAGTTGCTTCTCTTCCTTTAGGTTTAGGGTTCCTCTAATTGTGCCGTCTTCCATATACTTCAACTGAAAACCAAGATTTTTCATGAGCTCTATTGCTTTTCGGTTTTCCGGCAGCATAATTCCATAAACTGTTTCTAAGCCGCGTTCCTTGCCTATTTCGATAACATAGTCTACAAGTTTTGTTCCTAAGCCTAAGCCCTGCCATGGGTCTGCCACAAGAAAAGCTATTTCGCCGGTTTTTCCATCAAGTTCTATGCTTACTCTGGCGGTTCCAATTATTTTTCTTGCGCCGTTTTCTGTTAGTTCGGCGACTATGGCTATTTCGCGGTCATAGTCTATATTGCAATAGCGAACCCTAACTTCATGAGGCATGTGTTTAAGCGTTTGAAACAATTTATACCGAATGGACTCTTCTGAGCAGTTTTTGAACATTTCCAGCCATAAGGGCTCGTCTTCTGGTTTTATAGGCCTTAAAAGCACAGTTCTCCCGTCGCGAAGTTTCCATAAGGTTTCATACTTTTTGGGGTAGGGGCTTATCACCAAGTGCTGATGCGGTTCCACCTTCTTGAAGACTAGCTCCTTATCGATGATTACACGAGCATCTATGGCCAAGGCTTCTTTCTCATCTACAATTAACGGGTTTATGTCAATTTCCTTTATCTGCGGGAAGTCTATGAGCAACTGCGAAAAAAGAACCATCACCTCTTCGAGGCGTTTAATGTTGGCTGGAGGCATGTTCCTATAGCCTTTCAAAAGCTGATAGACCTTTGTCTCCTCCATCATCCTTCTAGCCAAAGTCTGGTTTAGCGGAGGCAAACCGATGGAAAAGTCTCTAAAAAGTTCAACTCCAACCCCGCCCATTCCAAACATAACTATTGGACCGAAAACAACGTCCTTTTTTGCGCCTAGAATAACTTCATACCCGCGTTTCTTAACCATAGGCTGAACAGTAACGCCGATTATTTCCGCGTTTTGGTTATACTTTTTAGCGTTTTTCATTATGGTTCTAAAAGCTGCCCTAACCTCATCATCATTTTTAATGTCGAGGATTACGCCGCCCGCATCTGTTTTGTGAATTATTTGGGGAGAAAGAACTTTCAAGACAACTGGATAGCCTATCCGCGAAGCTATAACAACAGCCTCATCCTCATCTTTGGCGATAAATGTTTTCACAACTGGAAAGTTGTAAAACTCCAAAACTTTTTTGGCTTCAAACTCTGTTAATACTTCACGGTTTTCAAGGGCAGCATTCCGCATAATAGCCATTATTGGAAGCTTAGGCGGAGAAACATCCACAGGCAACTCTTCAGGCGTTTCGTAAAGCAGTTCAAGGTTACGCTTATACTGGTACATGTAAAGATAGGTTTTAACTGCTTGTTCAGGGGTGGAAAAAGTTGGAATTTCGTTTGCGTTGAATATGAAGTTGGCTTCTTCAACTGCTTTCCTACCCATAAAAGAGGTTAGTATCGTCTTGCCTTGCTGTCCTTTACTTTTTAAAAGTTCCACAATGCTTTTAGCGATTTCAACTGGTTCCGCCACTGCTTGAGCGGTGTAGATTAATAGGATTCCGTCGACATTTTCATCGTTGAGGCATGCTTCCAAAACAGCCTTGTAACGGTCAGCTTTGGCGTCTCCTAAAATGTCAATGGGGTTGCCGTGGCTCCAGTAGGGCGGAAGAACACTGTTAAGGTAATCCATTGTTTGCTGGCTTAGCTTGGCAAGTTTGCCGCCCATACCTATCAAGGCGTCTGTAGCCATAACACCCGGACCCCCAGCGTTTGTGATTATCGCCAGGTTTGGTCCACGGGGCAGTGGCTGCAAACCTAAAACTTCAGCGCAGTTGAATAGGTCTGCTATTTCTTCGACGCGCACCACTCCTGCACGTTTGAACGCCGCATCGTAAACATTGTCTTCGCCAGTAAGCGAACCCGTGTGGGAGGCTGCTGCCTTGGCGCTTTCGCTGAACTTTCCAGCCTTAACAACAATTATTGGCTTTGTTCTTGCAAAATGTCTCGCCGCACTCATAAACTTCCTAGAGTTAGCCATGCCCTCAATATACATAAGAATGCTCCGCGTTTTCGGGTCTGTTCCAAAATAGTCTATTAAATCGCCAAAATCCACATCTATCATTGAGCCAACAGAAACGAAGTGGCTGAAACCCACATTCTCGTGAACCGCCCAGTCCAGAATCGCTGTCCCAAGCGCGCCGCTTTGGCTTATGAAGGCAATGTTGCCCGGTCTAGGCATCTTATTAATAAAGGTGGCGTTTAGGCGTATGCTGGGACGAATAATTCCCAAACAGTTGGGCCCAATAATACGCAAATCGTATTTCTGTTTTATCTCGAGAATCTTGTCTTCTAAGGCTTTGCCTTCTGGTCCGGTCTCCTTAAAACCAGCACTTATAATGATTAATCCCTTTATTCCGGCTCTGCCACACTGTTCCACAACGTCTGGAACGGTTTTCGCCGGAGTGGCAATAACTGCCAAATCAACAGTTTTTGGAAGTTGCAAAACGTTTTGGTAGGCTTTAACGCCTAAAATCTCCTTTTTACGAATGTTTACGGGGTAAACCTCACCTTCAAACCCGGATTCAAGAAAATTCTTCATTAAAGCGCAGCCTACCGAGCCCTCCTCATCGCTTGCGCCCACAACAGCTACACTTTTAGGGTTAAAAATCTTGTCAAGATGAAGGGTAACCAACCAGACACCAGCACTTTGAAAATTCAACAGCCCAAATTAAAACTTTATGCAGTAAAGCTACACCACGTTTTCAACACAATAAAAGAAATAGCAAAAACTATAGGGGGAGGGTCGCTATTGGCTTTTCCAGCAACCAAAAAATGTAGAGAGGGTATCCATTTTAGGTTTTGGCAGACACTTAAATTTGACGTCACTTTTTGCTCATCAAGTATTCGTGGATGGCTCTGGCGGCTCTTTTTCCGGCTCCCATGGCGCTTATGACGGTAGCCTCACCAGTGACTATGTCGCCTCCAGCGTATACGCCTTCAAGGCTTGTTTTGCCGTTTTCATCAGCTACAATGGTACCCCATTTTGTAACTTCTAAACCTTCTGTGGTGCGCTGAATAATCGGGTTTGGAGTTCGCCCAATAGCAATTATAACGGTGTCTGTGTCCATCAAGAATTCTGAGCCTTTCACGGGGACGGGGCGGCGTCTTCCAGACGCGTCTGGCGGCCCCAACTCCATTTGTATGCACTCCATCTGCTTAACCCAGCCCTTCTCATCGCCGATGAAACGGGTTGGCGCTGCAAGAAACTTGCAGATTATTCCCTCTTCCTCAGCGTTTTCAATTTCCTCTTTGCGAGCTGGCATTTCCTCCCTTGAACGCCGGTAGACTATGCAGACTTGTTCGGCGCCGAGGCGAAGCGCAGACCTTGCGGAGTCCATGGCTACGTTTCCGCCGCCGATAACCACAACATGTTTGCCAATCCTTATTGGCGTGTCATACTCTGGAAAAGCATAAGCCTTCATCAAGTTAACCCTAATCAGAAACTCGTTAGCCGAGTATATCCCGCCTAGGTTTTCGCCTGGCACCCCTAAAAACTGGGGTAAACCAGCCCCTGTTCCAATAAAAACCGCGTCGAAACCCCTCTCCTTTAACAGTTCTGGAATAGTGAAAGTTCTGCCAATCAAATAGCCGAGCTTAAGCTCCACACCAAGCTTCTTAATGTAATCCACTTCCGCTTGCACTATGCTTTTCGGCAAACGAAACTCTGGAATCCCATAAACCAAAACGCCCCCTGGAAGATGCAAAGCCTCAAAAATAACCACTTCATGTCCAAGCTTGGCAAGGTCAGCCGCCGCTGTTAAACCCGCTGGTCCAGCACCAATTACGGCTACAAGCTTTCCAGTCGGCGGAGCCTTCTCTGGCACCGTGAAGCCTCTAGCCCTTTCCCAGTCTGCCAAAAACCTTTCAAGCCTTCCAATGCTAACCGGGTCACCTACTTTGCCAAGCACACAGAATTTTTGGCATTGCTCCTCTTGGGGACAAACACGACCACATATGGCTGGAAGGCTGTTCTTTTCCTTAATCTTCCTTATGCCTTCCTCGTATTTTCCCTCTCTTAACAGTTTAATGAAGGCTGGAATATCGATTTCCACCGGGCAGCCTTGGATACACTGTGGTTTTGGGCATTGAAGGCAGCGGTTTGCCTCTTCTAGAGCTTGCTCCTCAGTATAGCCCAAAGCAACCTCGTTAAAATTGTGTCTTCGCACTTCTGGCGGCTGCTTCGGAATTGGAACAGCCTTTTTCTTAACTTTCGGTTTACTTTCCGCCACAGCCACAACCTCCAAGCTCCCACAACAAAGCGCTTAAACGCTCCTCTGGAAGAAACATGCGTTGCCGCTTAATCAAACCGTCAAAATCTACAAGGTGCCCGTCAAACTCTGGGCCGTCCACACATCCAAACTTCATTTGTCCGCCAACGTTTACACGGCAAACACCACACATTCCCATACCGTCCACCATAATAGGCATAAGCGTAACAATCGTCGGGATTTTATACGGCTTTGTCAAATCGCAGACAACCTTAAGCATAGGAACAGGTCCCATGGCTATGCAGCGGTCAAACCTCTCCTCAGCCAAGATATCTTTCAAGAAATCCATTCCCTGATAACCTTCAGAACCGTCATCCGTCGCCACATAAAGCCTATGGCTTAAGGCTTTCATCTCCTCCTTAAAGAACAACAGCTCCTTTATTCGCGCGCCCAAAACAGTGACAACAGTGTTTCCAGTCTCCCGTAAGGCTTTAACCTGCAAAAGCATCGGCGCAATCATAACGCCCCCAGCCACACAGAGAACCTTGCCAAAGCTCCTAATTTCAGAAGGATTTCCAAGAGGCCCAGTAATATTCGCTATGAAATCTCCTTCCTTCAATAGACCAAGCTGCTTTGTTGTTTTGCCCACCTCGTTAAAAACAAACGTTATTGTCCCCTTGTCTGCGTCGTATCCAGCTATAGTTAGAGGCACCCTCTCGCCTTTCTCATCTATAATCACTATAATAAACTGTCCTGGACATGCTTTTTCAGCGATTTGCGGAGCATAAACCTCGAAGAGCTTAATTTTCGGCGCCAGCTCCACAGCCTTTACAATTTTATACATTTTGCTAATCCCTCCCCTCAGGTTTTGTTGTTGGCGGCAGTGCCGCAACCTTCTTCACAAACTTGTCAAGGTTTTCTTCAAAATTACCCGTCTGCCTTGGAGAAGCCTCGAAAAGTTCAAACCGTTCAAGCATATTCATTTTCTTCAAAACATCCTTTAACACGGTCATGTTTCTTTCAGCCGTGTCGCGTCCCTCTTGAAGCTTGCAGTCTTCAGCTGAGCAGACAACAGCCATAACACCGTCAAAGCCGTTTTGCAAAGCGTTGACAATGTGAACTGGGTCAAGTGCCTTAAAACATGGAACCTCCAGCGTAACAGCATTCCTTTTGAAGAATATGCCTTCAGGGTTGTCGAGGGCTGAAAACTCTGACCACTGACAGCAGAAGACAAGGATTACCGGCGATTTGCCTTCGGCTTTCAGCCTAACAGCGGAGTCACAGTAACGTTTCAAAACACTTTCAAACTCGAAACCCTTGATTTGGATAGCATAGTGTGGACAAACTAAGGCGCAAGCACCGCATCCCATGCAATAGTCATAGAGAATTTTCGGTGTTGCAAAAGGTTCCGCTTCTATGGCTGCGTATGGGCATATGAAGACGCATTTGTCACAGCCTACACATTTAGCAGTGTCGTAAACAACTTTCCGAGAGTATTTGATAACTCTAACAGCTTCTTTGCTAAAGCCCAACTCTTCGAGAACCCTTCTGCCGAGAAAAAGCCGCCTAGTATTGATTTTTGTGCCCTCTTTAAAGCGGCAAAAGGCATCTTCACACTGAACTGAAACAACGTTTTTTACGCCAAATCCTAAAACCTTGAAAATAAACTCTGTTGGAACCCTTCCAGAACATGGCAAACGTAATGGAATATAATCCTTTACGCGTAAGCCTTGCTCAGCCAAAATCTCTTCAACCTCACGCGTGGACGGAGAGTTTCCACGACACATCAAAACCAAAGTTTCAATTCCAGTCTTTTTATGCAAATCTTCAACATGTTTTACAAGGCTGTCATAGTCGTAGTAGGCTATTTCAATTGCAAAAACTGGACAAGCACTATAGCATATTCCGCAGACTTGACATTTTTGGATGTCTATTTCCACCTTGCCAGTCTCAGCGTCCCGTTTTATAGCCTCGTAGGGGCATACCGAATAGCATATGGAGCAGCGGCTACAGTAATCTTGGTTTATACTTACTACAAGAGTTTGTTCCCCACTCATCTAGCATTTCTCCAATCCGACTAAACGCATGCAAGCGCTAGAAGTTTTGAAAGATAATGCCACGAATAATATAATATTTTTGGAACAAAAGTGGCTGTTCACTGCCTATAATAATAGGGTCTCCGAATATACCCATAAGCTTCCAGAGCAGCGGTTATCCCCTGACCAACAGCCGCCCCAACCTGTTTAACCGGATGATTTGTAACATCGCCAGCAGCATAAACCCCAGAAATGTTGGTTCTCTGCCGAATATCAACAATAACATAGCCATGCTCATCCACCTCCACACCAGCCTCTTTGGCAAGCTGGCTATTGGGGATTTCACCAACTTGGACGAAGACTCCATCAATTGGCAACTCTCTAACCTCTCCAGTTTTGTTGTTGAATAAAATTGCCTTTTCCACAAGTTTTCCGCCTTTAATCTCCCTCAATTCAGTGTTCCAAAAAACTTCAACGTTGCCTTTCTCAAGCAAAGCCTTAACGCGGGCTTCTTCAGCGCGGAATGCATCTCTTCTATGGGCAACTTTAACTTCTGAGGCAAGCTCCGCCAAATAAAGGGCTGTCACCACAGCGGAGTTTCCGCCGCCAACCACTAGAACACGTTTATCCTTGAAAAGGGGTCCATCGCATATTCCACAGTAGCTCACCCCTCTTCCCTTAAACTCCTTTTCACCAGAAACTCCCAACTCGCTGTAGCTTGAGCCAGAGGCAATTATGACAGCCCTAGCTTTATAGACGCCTTTATCAGTTTTCACAATTTTCTCCTCTCCCTTTAAGTCCAAGTCCATAACCTTTTCAAACTCGTGGATTGCGGTGCCAAGTTTTCTACACTGAGCCACAATTTTCTGCGCAAGTTCAGCTCCGCTTATTCTCTCAAAACCGGGGTAATTCTCAATCACTGGCGCGTCTCCAAGAGTCCCGCCGGCAATTTTCTCCTCTATGATTAGCGCCTTTAGCCCACTTCTGGCAGCATAAATTCCAGCAGTCAAGCCCGCTGGACCAGCGCCAATAATCATCAGGTCCCATATTTCCATGATGCATCGCCTTTAGTCGTCCTCATAGTCTAGTTCATCTATCTCTATTTCATAGCATTCTTGGCAAAAGCCGTCAAAGGTTTCATATTCTTCCTTTGTGATTTTTCTTCCACACTTTAAACAGTGGTAAACCTCTTCATCATCCTCTTCCATGTCGGAAGCCTCAAAATATTTTCTGCATATACCATTATAAGGCTAATGCCAGCAACTCCGCAATGTCCATAATTTGGATTTTACCCTCGTTTCCAGTGGTTTTAACAGCGTCTTCCATGGTTAGCATGCAGAAGGGACACGCCACAGCTAAGATTTCTGCTCCAACTTCAACGGCTTCTTTAACGCGGATTTCCGCCAAACGTGGTCCAGGAATGTCAACCCACATTCTTCCTCCTCCGCCTTCGCAGCATAGGCTTCTGCTTCTTGAACGGTCAAACTCCAAAAGCGTGATGCCTTTAATGGTTTCTATAACCTTTCGAGGTTCATCGTAAATGTTGTTTTGTTTGCCAAGATAACACGGGTCGTGGTAAATAACTTTTTTATTTAGTTCCTTTGATGGGTTAAGCCTATTCTCATCAATTAGTTTTGCAAGAAGTTGCGAATGATGCTGCGCCTCAAAGCTTGTTTGGTTGTATCGGTTTTTGAAGACGTTGAAGCCGTGGGGACAGTTGGTTACAACTTGTTTCACACCATACTTGTTGAATACCTTCATGTTTTCTTCTACGAGAAAATCGAAGAGTCCCTTTTCGCCCATGCCATAAACTTCGCTTCCACAACAGTTTTCCTCTTCACCCAAAACACCGAAGTTCAACTGAGCCTTTTCGAAACAAGCTGCAAGACTTTTTGCCACGTTTTGAATTCTCGGGTCGTAGGCTAACGTGCATCCCACATAGTAGAGGACTTCAGCGCCTTGGGAAACATGTTTTACTTTCAAGTCTTGGCTCCATTCTGTGCGCTTTCCACGAATTCTACCCCAAGGATTTCCGTTTTTAAATATGCTTTCAAGAGCATCCCTAAGGGTGGGAGCTATCTGTCCCTCCTCAACAGCCATACTTCTGATGTCTATTAGAAACTCGTAGGGGTTCAAGTCTTTTGGGCAGCGAATCCCACACGTGGAGCATGTGGTGCAACTCCACAACTCGTTAGGCGGATGTATAGTTAGCCTACCCGAAGCGGAAACTTCCCGCATATACCTTCTAATGTTAAGATTAGCTTTCTTGGCAACGGGGCAGCTTCCAGTGCACATGCCACATTGGATACATTCCAAAAGCTTATGCTTCTCAACAAGTTCTTGAGGGTTCATTTTCCACGTCACTTTTGTTGAAAGTGAGGAGCAAGATTTTAAAAGCATTTTCCCCTTTATGGGTCTAAACAACCATGCAACTGGAGACATCTACTCATGCCGGAGGAGAAAGAGGCTAAAAACCCCCGTGTAGGCATTTTCGTCTGTGAATGCGGTGGAAACATTGGCGATGTTGTTGATGTTAAGGCTGTTGTCGAAGCCGTTAAAAACTGGAAAGGTGTTGCAGTAGCCAAATACCACAAGTATCTATGCTCAAAACCAGCCCAAGAAATGATTGCCGAAGCTATAAAAAAGGAAGATTTAGACAGAGTTGTCGTAGCTTCCTGCACGCCACGAATGCATCTTCCCACCTTCCAAAGCGTTTTGGAGCGGGCTGGATTAAACCCCTACATGCTTGAATTCGTAAACATTCGGGAACAAGATTCATGGGTTCACGGACCCAAACCGAGCCCAGAAGCAACACGGAAAGCGATAAGCCTAATTAGGGGAGGTTATGAACGCAGCCTAGAACTTGAGCCGCTGGAAACGATAAGCGAAAAAGGCTCGCGGGAAATCCTCATAATAGGCGGCGGCATAGCAGGCATAACAGCCGCCCTTGAACTTGGATATTTAGGTTTTAAAGTCCACCTTGTTGAACGGAAACCAAGTATAGGCGGAAACATGGCGAAACTCACAAAGGTTTTCCCCACTCTGGACTGTGCCCAATGCATTTTAACACCCCGCATGGCTGAAGTCGGCAGAAACCCAAACGTGAACTTGCTAACCTATGCGGAAGTGCAAGACGTAAGCGGACGCCCAGGCAACTACACAGTTCGCGTTTTCATGAAGCCCAGAGGCGTTGACATTGAAAAGTGCAGAAGCTGCGGCGTCTGCGCCAAAGTCTGTCCCGTAACCGTTCCAGACGAGTTTAACGAAGGCTTATCCCAGCGAAAAGCCGCCTACATAGAGTTCCCACAAGCAGTTCCCTCAGCTTACGCAATAGACTTTAACGCATGCACAAAATGTGGAAAATGCGAGCAGTTCTGCCCAGCAAAAGCCATAAACCTAAACGATAATGGCAAAATGGTTGAATTAAACGTCGGCGCCATAATTTTGGCTACTGGCTATAGGCTTTACGACGCGCGGAAACTCGAAAACTATGGATATGGCATATACAAAGACGTCATAACAATGATGGATTTGGAAAGGCTTACATCTGCTACTGGACCAACTGGAGGCTACGTCAAAAGAGCTGACGGAACCGACGTGCACAAAATCGCCATCCTCCTCTGCGCAGGCTCAAGAGACAAAAATTACATTTCCTACTGCAGCCGAATATGCTGCATGTACGCGCTTAAACAAGCTTTTGTGCTCAAAAAAATGCTCGGAATAGATGTGACCATCTATTATACAGACATTAGGGCTACTGGAAAAGGCTATGAAGACTTGTACTGGCGAGACCAAGAAGCCGGAGTAATGTTTATTCGAGGAAAAGTGGCTGAAATCTGGAAAAACAACAATGGAAAACTTGTCGTTCAAGTTGAGGACACATTGACTGGCGAGACGAGGGAAGACGAGTTTGACATGGTGGCTTTAGCAACACCCATGGTTCCACCAGACGGATTAGGCGAACTTGCAGGAAAAATGAAAGTGGCAATAGGGGAAGACGGTTTCGTAACGGAGAAACATCCAAAACTCGACCCAGTGGACTCGCTGGTCACAGGAATTTTCGCGTGTGGATGCGCCTTAAGCCCAAAAGACGTGCGGGACACAGTTTCAGACGCTTTAGGCGCGGCGGCACGAGCAGCACTATTCCTAAAAAGCGAGTATGTAACCACAAGCCCAGAAAAAGCCTTCGTCATCGCAGATCTTTGCAATGGCTGCAGTGAATGTGTAAAAACATGTCCAGTAAATGCTATAACAATGCAAGAAGGCAAAGCCAAAATCGACCCCTTCCAATGCGTAGGCTGCGGTGCGTGTATTCCAGTCTGCCCACAAGAAGCCATAGACTTTAGGAATGCTACATCAAGGCAGATAACCGCCACCATAAAGGGAGTGCTAGAAGACAAAACACCGGAAGAGGTTCGAATAATAGCTTTTGTTGATAAGAATGTTGGGTATACGGGCATGGACTTTTTGGGACTTGACCGCACAAACTATCCGGAAAACATCCGCATAGTCACCGTTCCATCAACCGCCATCCTTGGAAAAAAACACATCCTAACAGCCTTCGCCTATGGAGCTGACGGCGTGCTAGTCATCGAAGGAAACGAGGAAATAGACGAAAAATTCACCAAAAAACGGATGATTGAAATGGGAAGAGAAATTGCATCCTTCGGAATAGAAAACATGCGACTGCGGTACAGCTACGTGCCACTACCAGTCTACAAGAAAGCTGCAGAACTCTTCACAATGTTTACAGACAGAATTAAAAAATTCGGACCACTGGCAGAGGAAAAACGCAAAAGCATAAAACAGAAACTGCAAATATAGCATTAGAAAAATCTAAACCCAAAGCCGTATACTGAAACAACAATTAAAAACACAAAACCCATTAATATTATTAATGGGCGCATTTATGAGTGAGAAAGCCAAAAAAGTAAAGCTTTTGAAACCCTTCGATGCAAGCAAAATATCAATAGAAAAAGACAGCTACTTTCACGATGCCTATATAGTGGACCTTCCACTAGAAGCCATGCCGGACCACATATGGCAAGACCTTTTCGAACGGGAATGGAAAGCTAGCCGACATTTATGGGATAGAAAACTCTTCATCATAGGAGATAAAATTAGGCTTATAACAACAGAAGAGGATTTTGAAGAAAAACTGGACTGGATAGAACGGGTTATAGACCAGACAAATAAAGCTATCGATGAGCATAACCGTAGCGTGGAAGCCGCCAAAGAGTTGGAAAGAAAAAAAGCGGCGTGGGAAGAAAGAGCAACAATAGAAAGAATGCGAGAAATACTGATAAAAAAATTCAGCCCAATCTAATCTAAACTTTAACTTTAAAGACCATTCATAACCGTTATTAAATTTAAAGTGATAACGCTAAACATCAATGGCTGGATTCTGTCAAAACAGCAAAGGTTTAATTTGAGTTCTGCATTATTGTTGTGCGGTGTTAAATGTGAGGGACTACGTTCTCTCTATGCAAAAACAAAACCTTTAATACCCCTCAGAACAGTTCAGAAAACTTTATGGAATTTTTAAAAAGAATCGAGGAAAAATGGCAAAAACGCTGGGAAAACGCAAGAATTTTTGAGGCAAACCCAGACCCATCAAAGCCAAAATTCTTCATCACAGTGGCATATCCATACCCAAATTCTCCACAGCACATAGGCCATGCCAGAACTTACACGCTGGCAGACGTTTACGCGAGATACATGCGAATGCAAGGCTATAACGTGCTTCTGCCCATGGCTTTCCACTACACTGGAACCCCAGTCTTAGCCATGGCGAAACGCCTAGCGGAAAACGACCAAGACCTAATAGACGATTTCATTAATGTCTACAAGGTCCCAAAAGAAAAGCTGAAAGATTTAACGGATCCGCTTAAAATGGCGCGTTATTTCCACGAGGAAATTAAAGAGGGAATGAGGAGGATAGGCTACTCCATAGACTGGAGACGCGAATTCACAACTGTGGATCCCCAATACAACCGCTTCATTGAATGGCAATTCCACAAACTCCGCGAAAAGGGATTCATAACCCGTGGAAGCCACCCAGTTGGCTGGTGTCCAAGATGTGGCAACCCTGTTGGGCAACATGATACGCAGGGCGATGTGGAACCGGAAATAGGCGATTTCACGCTAATAAAGTTCAGACATGAAGAGTGGATTCTTCCAACGGCTACACTGCGTCCAGAAACGGTCTTCGGAGTAACAAACATTTGGCTTAATCCAAAGGCAACGTACGTTAAGGCCGTTGTTGACCGTGAAAAGTGGATAATAAGCCAAGAATCCGCTGAAAAGCTAAAATACCAAAACCGAAAAGTGACAGTTCTCGAAAGCTTCAAAGGAAAAGAGCTTATAGGGAAAAAAGCCGAAAACCCGGCTACGAACAGGGAAATCTACATTCTGCCAGCAGAATTCGTAGATCCCAAAAACGCAACTGGTGTGGTAATGTCAGTGCCGGGACACGCTCCCTATGATTATGCTGCTCTAGAAAATATTAAAAGTGAAACCTCAAAGCTTACGGAATATGGGCTGACAGCAAACATTGTAAAATCTATAAGGGCTATTTCAATAATCGAGGTTCCAGGATACTCTGAGGTTCCAGCGGCGGACGTTGTCAAGCGAATGGGTATAAAAGAACAGACAGATCCAAAACTTGAAGATGCCACAAAAGAAGTTTACAGGCATGAGTTCCACAATGGCAAAATGAAAAGCAACGCAGGAAAATATGCTGGGTTATCAGTGGCTGAAGCTAAAGAAAAAGTGAAACAGGACTTAATAGCTGAAGGCAAAGCCGCAACGATGTATGAGCTTTTAAACAGACCGGTGAAGTGCCGCTGTGGAACAGAATGCATAGTGAAAATCTTCGAAGACCAATGGTTCATAGATTATGGGAATCCTGAATGGAAAACACTAGCCCACAAATGCCTAGAAAAAATGAGAATCTTCCCAGAAGAACTCCGCGCGGAATACGAATATGTGATAGAGTGGCTTCATGAAAAAGCATGTGCGCGAAAATCAGGCTTAGGAACAAAGTTGCCGTGGGACCCAGAGTGGATTATTGAATCTCTGTCAGACTCCACGATATACATGGCCTACTACACCATAGTCAGACACGTAAAAGAGCACAAAATCAAACAGAATCATCTGACAGACGAAGTTTTTGATTATGTCTTCCTAGGAATTGGGAAAGCCGAAGAAATAGCGGAAAAAACGAATATAGACATTGCAGTCCTTGAGGGAATGCGGAAGGAGTTCTTATACTTCTATCCGCTTGATAGCCGACACTCAGCCCATGAGCTGATACCAAACCATTTAACATTTATGATATTCAACCACACAGCCATATTCCCGGAAAAACTTTGGCCCCGCCAAATAGTTACAAACGGTCACGTGACAATGCAAGGAGCGAAAATGAGCAAATCCTTCGGCAATATAATACCGCTAAGGGAAGGCCTTGCCACCTTCGACGCAGACCCAATAAGGCTAAGTGTCCTTGCAACGGCTGAACTATTGCAAGACGCAGACTTCAGTCCGTCAGTTGCAAAGGTTATGCGTGACAAACTGGAACGGCTGTATAGACTTGTCACCCAAACATTTCAAAGCAGTACGGAAAAAGAGTCTAAAGAAGAGCCCTTAACAACAATTGATAGGTGGATGCTGAGCAGACTCCAAGACCACATTAAGAAAGCAACAGAAGCCATGGAAAAGCTGGAGGTACGAAAAGCCATACAGACAATACTATTTGAACTAGACCAAGACCTACAATGGTATCAAAAACGTAAAGCATCTGAAAAAGCCAAAACATTACACATACTAAGCGAAACATTAAAAGCGCAAACATTGATGCTGACACCCTTTGCACCACACACATGCGAAGAACTCTGGGAAACAATGGGTGGAAAAGATTTCGCATCTCTACATCCATGGCCGAAACCAGACGGAAAAAAGGTGGACATAAAAGCTGAGGAAAGTGAAAGTTTGATAATGAACTTGCTTGATGACACCCGCAACATAATAAAGGCGACAAAAATGGCACCCAAAAAAGTGTTTTATTACGCTGCAGCCCAGTGGAAATGGAAAGTCTACATGAAAGCCCTTGAAAAATCCTTAGAGAAAGTTGAGCAAACCAGTCTAATTAGGGAATTGCTGAAGGATCCTTACTTGAAGGCCATAGCCAAAGAAGTAGCAGTGTTCACAGGCAAAATAATAGACGAAATTAATCAGATGCCTCAGGAGAGAAAACAGAAGCTAATCGCTGTCGGGCCTATAAACGAAACTCAAGTGTTAAAGGATACAGAGAGGTTTCTAAAAAGCGAAATAAACGCCGAAATCATAATTTACGAAGAAGAGAACAAAGAGCGTTACGACCCGAAAAACAGAGCTCATTTAGCAAAGCCATTACGGCCAGCAATATACATTGAATAGACATGCATCAAAGGAAGCTTTTCATTAGGCCTAATGTTCTGGAATTAACCTTAATATGGTAATTTCTCCTTCCACCACTTGTCGTTGTAACGTAAAAGTCTTCGCCTTCACGAAGTTTACAACCGTAAAGAAGAGCCAAAATTGTGCGGCAAATATTCACGGTCGTCACTTTTTCATTCCTGATTCTTTCCTCAATATCCTCCTGCAACATCCTAGGATTAATTGTATAAATAACCTCAGAGCCTTCGCTGACTCTTTCATAATGCATTTCCATTTCCCTCAAAAGATGCTGAACAATATCATAATAGGGTGACCTACGATATTTTATAAGGAAGACGTAGTTTACAAGGGGGATAGGAACTTCGCCTATCCTAATCTCAGACAAGCCTGCCTCCCCCTAAATTATATATTGTATAGAAAACACTCTTAAAAGTTTTAAGGAACATTTTTCCATTCGCATCAAAAGATTATAGGTAAAGCTATATCAAGCATTTTTACTATGAAATTCCGTAGGGTCCGTGGCGCAGCTTGGACGAGGCAACTCCAAACAGCGCGTCGGCCTTCTAAGCCGGAGATCCCGGGTTCAAATCCCGGCGGACCCGCTTTTTACGTGTGTTTAAAAGTTTAAAGGTTTGTTAATCCCTAACCTTTGTAAGGGAAGCATGTATGAAAGTTAAGTTTTGGCTGTTGGATGTGAATTATGAGGTTAAAAATCATAAGCCGGAGATTTGGCTTTGGGGTTTAGATGATTCTGGAAATAGGGTTTTAATTGTTGATAGAAGCTTTCTCGCCTATTTTTATGCTGTTGTTAAAGAAGGCTTTGACGCCGGCAAGGTTCTTAAGGAAGTTGAATCTAAAAAGGCAGAGTATCCCTTCCTTGTTAGGTTTGAGGTTGTTGAGAAGAAGTTTTTCGGTAAACCTGTTAAGGCTTTGAAGGTTTATTGTAGAGATCCGGATGTTATTGCGAAATATGCTAGGGCTTTTCGGAAAATCGAAGGGGTGAAGGAGTGCTTCGAAGATGATATTCGCTATTCAATGCGATATTTGATTGACAATGGCGTTATTCCATGTGGTTGGCACGAAGTTGAAGTTGTTGAGGAAGCAAAGGACTTTAGCGTGCAAGTTGACCATGTTTATGTGGCTAAGTCTCCTCCGAAATTTTTTGAAAGAACGGATTTTCCAAATTTGAGGATTCTCGGTTTCTCCGCGATATGTTATAGCAGAGAAGGCTCGCCGAAACCAGACCGCAACTCAGTTGTCATAATTTCAGCGGCAACCAACAGCGGAGAGGAGAGGCAGTTTTTGGCTGGCGAGGATAAAAATGATAAGCCTGTTCTCGAGGCTTTCATTGATTATGTGCGAAGTTTCGACCCGGACATTCTTATTGGTTTTGGCGTTAATAGACAGGATTGGGCGTATCTTAGCGAAAGGTGTAAGAGGCTTGGGATGCTCCTGTCTATTGACAGAGTTGGAACTGAGCCTCACACCAGTGTTTATGGGCATGTTTCGATAACTGGAAGGGCGAATGTGGATATTTTTGATTTTGCCGATGAGTTTCCGGATGTTAAGGTTAAGACTTTGGAGAATTTGGCGGACTATTTGGGTGTGATGAAAATTGAGAAGCGTGTTTTAATCGAGGATGTTGAGTTTGCGGATTACTGGGATGACAAGGCAAAGCGTGAAATCTTGAAGAAGTTTTCGATGGAGAACACTCGCTGCATTATGGGCATAGCTGAAGCCATTTTAGATTTTGCCATGCAACTTTCAAGTCTTGTAGGTTTACCCATAGACCATGTTGGAACGGCAGCCGTCGGCTTCAGAGTGGAATGGTTCTTGATAAAATATGCTCATAAAATTGGAGAGCTTGTGCCGAAGAGGGTTGAACAGCCTTATAGGCCTTATGTCGGAGCCATAGTGCTAAGTCCAAAGCCGGGGCTGCACAAGAACATTGCTGTTTTAGACTTTGCCTCTATGTATCCAAACCTCATGATAAGTTACAATCTTTCCCCAGATACTTATGTGACTCCTAAAGAGCCTATTCCGCCATGTGGGGTTTATGAGGCGCCAGAAGTTAAACATAGATTCAGAAAGGAGCCTTCAGGGTTCTACAAGGAGGTGTTGTCCCATCTTATCAGCATAAGGAATGAAATTCGTGCCAAAATGAAGGAGTGCGCTCCGGATAGCGTTGAATACCGCGTTTTGGATGCTAGACAGAAGGCTGTTAAAGTTATAACAAATGCTTCTTACGGGTATGCTGGTTGGATTGGAGCAAGATGGTACATTAAGCCTGTTGCTGAAGCCGCTACTGCTTGGGGGAGACACACAATTCTCACCGCCATAAAAATGGCTGAGGAGGAAGGCTTAACTGTTGTTTACGGCGATACCGATAGCATTTTCATAAAGTATGAGCCGGAAAAAGTGGAAAGACTAACAAGTAAAATTTGTGAAAAGCTTGGTTTAGAAATCAAGCCCGACAAGGTTTACACGCGCATATTTTTCACAGAAGCTAAAAAGCGTTATGCTGGGCTTCTTCCAGACGGGCGGCTTGATGTTGTTGGGTTGGAAGTTATACGGGGCGATTGGGCTGTTGTGGCTAAGAAAGTTCAAGAAAGGGTTTTGGAAATAGTGTTGAAAGAACAGTCGCCGCAGAAAGCCGCAAGCTTTACTCAACAGTTCATTTACGAGTTAAGGCAGAGGCGGGTTCCCTACCGCGACCTCATAATCTGGAAGACATTGACCAAGCCTATTGAAGAATACGCTGTCAAAGCCTCTCATGTGGAGGCTGCTAAAATGTTGATGGAGAAAGGCTGGAAGCTTGCTATGGGCGACAAGGTTGGCTATGTTGTGGTTGTTGGAACAGGGCGTCTTTATGAACGGGTTAAGCCTTACATGTTTGCTACTTATGATGAAGTGGACATAGAGTATTATGTGACTAACCAGGTTGTGCCAGCAGCCGCCAGAATCCTTGAATGTTTTGGCATTACTGGAGAGCAGCTTTTAACGGCTAAGGCTAGCGATAAAGAAAGGGAAACTAGGAGACTTACAGACTTCTTTTAAATTAGTTTTCCATGATTTCTGAGAAGGTTGTCAACTGCACGTTTAGCGATGGTTTGACAGCTTCTGAAATGCGTGATGCTATGATGTTTTTTATGTTTTTCTCGCTTGCTATGTCCACTATTCGTTGGGTTATTATGCCGTCAAAGATAACTGTTTCAACGCCGCTTGTTTGCTGGAGTTTTTCTGCCAGTTGGCTTACTGGAAGCCTTTCTATGGGCTCTAGTTTTTCATTTAGAAGCACAGCCTCCAACGTGCCTACTAATTCCTTTGCTATCTGAACTATTTCTTTTGGGAGCTCAATTTTTCGTTTTTCCCTTTTCGGCTTAAGAAGCTCTTCGAGGGGAACTTTTGCCTCTAAAGCCTCGAAGATTTCCTTGCAGTTTAGCTCTTCAACTTCTTTGCCCCGTGGGGCTCTTGCAATGTATTTGACGTTGGTTACTTGAAGCAACTCCTTGAGGATTAGGTCTCCGCCTCTGTCTCCGTCGAGGAAGGCTGTTGCCTCTTTTTCCTTGCAGAGTTTCTTTATGGTTTCTGGAACTTTTGCGCCTTCAAGGGCTATAACGTTGTGGATTCCGCAGCGCATTAAGTTGATTACGTCTGCCCTTCCCTCAACAATTATTATTTCCTTTGCGCTTTCAACATCTGGACCGGCTGAAAGCTCTTCTGGACCGTATTTTTCGACTTTAGCCACCTTTAGGGTTTCAGCGACTTCCTTGAAAACCTCGTCGACGGATGGCATGGCTTCTATTGTCCACTGGTGGAGAATTTCTTTTGCTCTGTCGATTATGGCTTTTCGGCGGGCTTCCCGTACGTCCTCTATTTTTTCAAGGGTTACTTTTGCGGCGCATGGTCCAACGCGGTTTATGCTTTCTATGCTTGCCGCCAAGAGGGCTGTTGAAACGCGGTCTAGGCTTGTGGGGATGGTTATTGTGCCTGTTGTCTTGTCTTGTTTTGAGTGGAGGTCAATTTCTATTCTTCCTATGCGGCCTGACTTTTGAAGTTCTCTTAAGTCGAGTTCTGGCCCGAAAAGTCCTTCTGTTTGTCCGAAGACTGCGCCTATTACGTCTGGTTTTTCAACTACTCCTTCTATTTCGAATTTTGCGCGTATTACATACTTTACGGTAAGGGTTTGTGATGAACCCGTAAGCGTCACCTCCTATGTGTAATCTATTCATGTTAGCTTTAATTGTGTGATGAGAGAATTGTGCCTCTCAAACACTAGATTAAATTTACTTTTGATATATATTACCTTTATGAATTACCAGTCTTGTTCTTTAATGTTTCTATGTAAGTGGCTAAGCCTTCAACATCCTTAACCTCTTTGCCCGCTAAGCCTGAAAGCCTAAGCCAAAAGTGTAGATTTGCGTTTATTCCTGTTTTTTCTATGTGACGTTTTAAGTTTGTGGTTAGCTCTCTGCCCCTTCTGTCGAAATCCAACATTAATATGACTTCTGTTAAGTTGGATGCTTCTATTTCCGAGATTGTGTTTAGAAGGTTTTTGCCGCCGGTTTTTACGGATATTATTTTCCCTTTTATTCCAAGGTTTCTTAATGCTTTAATGTCTTTTCTCCCTTCTACGAGGATTGGTTTTCCGTTTATGTTTTCTTCTGCCAGTTGTTCCAAAATTTTTAGGATTTGCTCCTCTTTTTCTTTTAGGTGTGTTGACAAGTTTGGTTTACCTTGTCACTTGTGCTTTTTTAACGGTTTCTAGGTTTTCTCTTGCTTCTTTGTCTTTTTCAAAAAATTTTCTTATGGGCTCCAGTATTTTTGCCAGTTCTTTTGCAACTGCGTTTTTCAAGTCTTGCGGGTGGAGTTGACCGCTTCGGTAGGCTTTTTCCAGTTCTGTGTAGTTTTCGAATGTGGTGGTTCCTCCAAACTTTGATGGGCGTTCCACTGTGAAGGTTTCGTTTTCATGGAATATTACGTGTTTTGCTATTTCCAGCACTGGGTTCATTTCCGTCTGTTTTTCTGGGCACCAAGCTTTCTTGAGTTTGGCTTTTATCTGTTCTTCTGTGTCGTGGATGAATATGGCTGTCCAAGGTTTTGACTTGCTCATTTTGCTTGCTATAACTTGTTCAAGCTTGTCTTTTGCTTCAATTTTGACTGGTTCGGCTATTCCCATCAGCAAATGGTGGTGAACCGCCACTGGTTTTCGCCATCCCATTTTAGGGAAGATTTCGCGGGCTAATACGTGGGCTTTGCGTTGGTCCATTCCTCCGTGGGGGATATCAGCACCTATGGTTTTTATGTCTACGGCTTGCATTGGCGGATAGAAGTACTGCGACAAGTCTAGCCTTTCTGTTTCGCTTCTTCCCATTATCGTTAAGCAGCGGAGGGTTCTGCTTAAGGTCATGTGCTTAGCAAACTTTAGCAAGTTACGCCAATACTCGTCGTTGTTGTGGTAAAGCTCCGAGCCGACAACAATTTTTACGTCTGGACAGAAGAACTGAAAAGCTTTAGCATAGTACTTTGCAGCTTGCCCAATTTTTTCCCAGTCTCCGCCGAACTTGTTGTTTATGAAGCTGTGCCAATCCGCTAGGTAAACTTGGCAACGTATACCCGCCTTTAAGAAATCGTTTATTTTAAACCCGGACATGACAAGGTTGCCAAGATGTAGCAGACCCGAGGTTTCAAAACCTATGTAATGCCCCGGATGCGGGTTGGTTTCCAGAAGTTCCCGCAGCTCGCTTTCAACCAGAATCTCTTCGGTCGGCGGTTTCTTAATTAAATCGATTTTTGTTTCTATGTCCAAGCCTAATCAAGCCTTTTACATTTTATGCAAAGAGAAACTTAAAAGTTGTTTCGCGGGCGTTTGTTTCCCACGATACCTATCACTTAACTTCATCGTGGAGCCGTGCGCTCCCCTTGGTTAAGCTCTCTCTGGCGTGGGAATGTTTTGCGCCCGCGCCCACCGTGTCCCATGCTTGGGTAAACCCGCCCTCACGGCAACAAGCGTTTTGACGCTGGCTACTCTGTTGGGTCCGTCGGCATGGATTATCCGGTGGGATTGCGAGAAGGCTCAGCAGTGGGTCATTGCCGAAAATACTCTAACGCCTTTACGGAATTAAATGTTGCTGTTCCTTGGGCGAGGTCATATTTGTTAAGGGCTTTAAACAACACCCGGTAAGCGGAAACCTTGCACCTTTTGAGCTGATGATTCTTTAGGGCTTATGCTTGTGGAATTTGGACTTTTTCGGGTTTTATTTTCCCTACCCCCTTCCCCTCTAGAATTTCGCTACGAGCATGGCCCAATGAAAAGGGAAGGTTTTTGAAGGGTATTGTTCATACTTGGATGGATGAAGGAAAATGCGAAAAGAACAGGATTCCCGTAGGAAAGCCAAGGAAAGTGCTCGTCGTAGCAGAGCAAAGGGACATCAAACTAGAAGGGCTCGTGGTGGGAAGAAACAGAAGAGAAGGTAAACATTCTTTAAAGAAGTTTGTTGGCGTTGCAAAGGTTGCTTGTAAAATAGTTCAGGCGAAGTTTTTTGGTAAGAAATTGTCTGTTTTTGGTTCTGCTGACATTGTAAATTCTTGCAATTTGAAGTGTAAACATTGCTATTGGTGGCTAAATAGAAAACCGCGTGAAGAGTTAAGCGCTGATGAATGGAGAACCATTGTAAGGGAAAAATTCATAAAAAATGATGTGCTGTCCATTAGCCTAACAGGCGGCGAGCCTCTTCTTAGGCAGAGGTTATTGAGGCCATTATCAGCGAGATGAAATGGCGCTACGTAACAATAGTGACAAATGGGACATTGTCGCTGGTTGATTTTGGCGCTGGATATTTCATTTCAATTGATGGAACGGAAAGCGTTCACGACGCAATTAGAGGTGTTGGCGTATATCAGAAAGTTAGGCGAAACGTTAGAGAGCATCCGGAAGCAAAGGTAACCATTAACATGACCATAAACAGTCTGAACTGGAAATGCATAGAAAGGGTTGTTGATGAATGGTATGGCTTTGCAAGGGTAATCACATTTCAATTTCACACATCTTTTTCTTATGATGACGGATTATGGCTGCCTTATGGAAAATTGAGGAATAACACTGTTAATAAGCTGTTGGAGATAAAGGAGAAGTATCTAGATTTCGTTGCCAACACGTCGAAACAACTAAACCTTTTTAGGGATGGGAAATGGACTGCAAATTGTCCAACATGGTTTTTATAAATTTGGACAGCAGCGGCAAAACAAAACAGCCATGCGTTATATCCAGCAACAACGGGAATGGAGCCAAACCCCTATGCGAAAGGTGTGGGATAGGCTGTTATGCCGGTGTGTACTCGGGGTTGTTTTTGTCTGACACGGAGTGGCTTAGAATGTTTAAAGTTGCAGAAAGAGTCGCACCTTTCAAGAACAAAATTGAAGCCCCTCTCTAGATTTTCTGGCTTTAGTGCTTCTAGGTCTATTAAGGCTGCTGCACTTGGCATTGTTTGATTTTGGCTATTTCTGTCATGTTTATTTCGAAGGCGGCTGCTGGATGTTCAAGCTTCCACGCTTCTAAGACTTTTGGGTGGATTTCGCCTAGAAAACCGATGTTGACGCCGTTGATTTCCGCTGTGCCAACTCTTCCTTCAATAAAGCTTGGGTGCTTTGTCTCGTTTATTTCCCATTTCACTCCAATGTTGACCAGAAAGGCATCAAGGGCAGATTTTATTTCGCTGAAGCTGGCGCTGGCGTGGGCAGTTACTGCGGCAAGTCTTTCCTCGTCTCTTGTTTTTGTTTCGGCTTTGGCGTCTGGAAGCACAACGGTGCCTAGTTCGAAGATTTTTTGGGGATAGTCCACGTGGAGGTTGTTGCTTAAAAACTCCATGAGGCTTGGGAGAAGCCAGTTTCTTAGGCATGTGAAGGTTTGAACTTTTGGGTTGGCAACTTCAATGATCCTTTCTTTTTTGCAGTTCATTTTTTTGAATAGGTTTTCAGGATTCGTTAATGTGTAGGTTAAAACTTCTTGAAACCCTAAACCAATCATAAGCTCTCTTGCAGCGTTCAATATGGGCTGTTCGGGTTTTGTGCCGCCTGTGGTTGGAAGTTTACGCCAGAGAGGCTTAATGTTGTTGTAGCCATATGCTATTGCAACGTCTTCAACTATGTCTATTGGATGCATGATGTCGATTCTGTAGCATGGAACTTGAACTGTAACAGCTTCTTTTCGAGCTTTTTTAACTCCGAATCCGGCTTTACCCAACAGTTTAACAATTTGCTCACTTGCCAAGTTTAAACCCAAAACCCTGTTTACATAATCAACATGCAAATCCACATATTGAACTTCAAAGCTTGGTGTTAAAACATGCGACTTTTCACGGGGATAATGGATTTTGGCTGAATAGGCTTTTCCGCCGCGGTCAACAAGGGCTAAAGTAACGATTTTCAAAGTGTTAAGCACAGTCTCATAAGCTGTTCCAGTTACTTCTACAAGCACACACTCCGTTTTTTCCGTCACTTTTCCCAAATCGTTTGAGTTTATGATGGGCGGAAAAGAAAGCACCTTTCTCTTTGAATCCAAGAGTATTGGATATAACGCATGTTTTTCAACAATGTGCCCATATTCTAATCCCTTAGGATGCTGCTCTAGAATCTCCTTCAAAGTCATTTCTTCTGTGAAGCCTAATGGGGCAAAGCTGATTTCAGTAGGCTTCGCAACCGTATAATAAAGCGGCGGAGTTATGAGACTGTAATCGTATAAGCCTATGCTTGTCCGCCGTCTATTCCGTCCATAAGTTTGGTCAAGCTTATCCTGTAAATGCATTAATCCACGAATTACGGTGTCGGTTAACTTTACGCCTTTAACAACAGAACACCCTATATATGGGCGAATTTTTCCAAGCCTTTCGTCAACGTAAACATCCAATATGGGTTTTCCAGCACTATAGCGTTTTAATCCTTCTTCGATGCCTAGAAAACCCCGTAAAGTCCTTGTTAAGCCTTCGATGCCCCACAAGTCTGGACGGTTTGTATCCTTGATTTCAATGCTGAGCGTGCCCTCTTTTTCGTCGAAAAGCTTCACTTCGCCTTTAACAAAAGCCAAAATTTCGTCAAGTTTTTCCATGTCCCTGTGCAGTTTTATTCCAAGCATTTTTTCGAAATCAGCATAGTCAACATCTATTGTCGGCGTCTAAACCACCTCCTTCCGCCTAATCCAATCCAAGTCCTGCGTGAAAATTAGGCGTATATCGTCTATTCCAGCCTTCAACATGTAAAGACGGTCTATGCCCAAACCCCAAGCAATAACTGGCACGTCAACGCCTAAAGGCAAAGTTACCTCCGGCCTAAAAATTCCAGAACCGCCAAACTCAATCCACCCATAACCCTTCCTGTAAGCGCTTAATTCAACGCTTGGCTCTGTGAAGGGGAAATAGTCTGGCTTAAACTTCACAGCATCCGCCCCAGCTATTTCTATGGCGAATTTCTCCAAAACTCCTAAAAGGTCTCGAAGCGTCAAATCCTTGTCAACAATAATGCCTTCCACCTGATTAAACTCTGTAAGATGGGTTTTATCAACAACTTCGGGTCTATAACAGCGGACAATGGAGAAGTATCTGCTTGGAATCTCCAAATCCTTGCTCAACAAGGTTCTTACGCTTTGGCATGTGCCATGTCCCCTAAGAATCAGGCGCGCTGCTTCCCTTAAGGAATATTTATATCGCCATCCAGTTGAGCCAGTTTTCCACCCGTTCTCGTGGGTGCTCTTCACGTTTTTTAATGCTTGCTTGTAAGCGTTTAAATTTCCATATTTTGGCGCTTTCACGAAGTATATGCCGAAAATCTCTCGGGCAGGATGGTCTTGAGGCATATATAAAGCGTCGAAATTGAGGAAGGAAGCCTCAACAGTTGGTCCCGCCATTTCTTTAAAGCCTAAAGTGACAAGTTTCTCTTTAACCTCGTCTATAAACTGTAAGTAAGGATGCTTTTTGCCAGGCCATGTTTTGGCAGTGGGTGCCCATATATTATATTTTTGAAGTTTTACTTTTCGCCATTTTCCGCTTGTGATGAGTTCTGGGGTAAGCTGGGTTACCTCTTCAACCGCCGTCTTAATCACAGTTTTTAGGAGACTTTTTCCAGCCTCTGTTATTTGGATTATGCGTTTTGCCTTCTCCTCTATTTTCAACAGATTTCTCTTCTTCAAAACTTCAGCTGCATCCATCAATTCTGGGCTTAGGTCTTCAGCTACAACAACCTCTTTTTCTTTCAAAATCTGCAGCAGTTTTTCCTCGTTTCCCAGAGGCGGCGCCTTCGCAGGCCACAGTGTCTTAACTTTGTTTTCTGTTTTGTCGATTAAAGCCCATTTTTTTCGCACAAGCCAGCCTAGCGCCACTGGAACGGTGCTTGGCGTTATATCCACCTTTTTCGGTATTTCTAAAATTGGAATCTCGCCTTTTTCTAGTAAAATGTTTAGAATTCGGCGTTCCGGCAGCCCCTTAACCGCGTAAAGCCTCCCCTCCCTATTAAGTCTTAAAACCGTTTGTTTGGCTTCTATGATTTCTACAAGGTTTTTCTCTTTTAGCATTAGGGCTGCCCGCATCACAGCAGCGTTGGATAGCTTGCTTTCGCTGGTCACTTGTTCCACTGTGGCTTTTCCACCCAGCTTTTCCAAAGCCAAAAGCGTTTTGCGTTCTTGCTGCCTAATTTCCACCATTGCTTTTCCATCCATAATGGTTGAGGGAGCTTAGTAGAGTAGTTGTTTCATTTATAATAAAAGTATGCATGTTTTTGGCTGGTGTTTGCGTTTGGAAGTTACATTTCTTTAGGGAAATTGGCGGGGCATCCCTTCACCGCACTTTAAAACACGCCATACAAAGTATTTATGGTTTATTCTTTAGGCTCAAACCACTATTCGACTTGAAGGATTTGGCGGGCTTTGTCAACGAATTTCTGTTTCTTGCGTCGGTGTTCCTTAACAAATTTTAGAACTATGTCAATTGTCTGTTTTTTGTGTTCGCCGCATAGAAGCTTTCCAGTTTTGCAGTCGTGGTAAGTTTTTATGATTTCATCGTCGTCTTCAACAAAGTGGAATAGGCATATTTCGTAGACTGGGCATATTTCTGGAACTCCTCCAAGCTCCCGCTGCTCCTTTATGGTGGCTCTTCCGCCAGTAAAGGCGTTTGAAATTCTTTCTGCAATTACTTCTGGCTTGTCATGCAAAGTGAAATAATTCATGAGGCGTTTGCTCATTTTCGGCGAACCGTCCAAACCCTTCATAAGCTTATGATAAGTTGAGGATGGAAGGATAAAGCCATGCTTTTTCTGGAATATTTGGGCAAGGTCTCTTGTGAAACGTATATGGGGGTCTTGGTCTACGCCGACTGGTATGACTGTGGGTTTCGGTCCGCCAAACTCCTCCATTTGAGGAAGCAGTATGTCGCCGGCTTGGATTAGGGCAGCCAAATAAAGTCCTATGTGGCGTTCTCCGTAAATTGCCTTCATTGTGGCTAGGGTGACGGCTCTTCCAAAGATTATAGCCAAGTCTTTAACATGGTTTTCCTTTGACTGACGGTAAATGTAGCCTTTTTCCGGGTTGAAACCAAGCGCAAGCAGGTCTGCAACATTGTCAACGGCGATTTTCTCGCTTTTTTCGAAGGGGATTTTGTTGTCTTCGTAGGCTTCTATGTCTGCTATGCAATAGAAGGTTTGGGCGCCATGCTGCTGGAAGTAGATTATCTCCCTAACGGTCATTAAAGTGCCAAGGTGGAACTCGCCTGTGGGTTTTATGCCGCTGAGGACAGCGAACTTCTCACCCTTAACCATGGCATCCAATACTCTGCCGAAGTCTCTGTGTCCAAAAACTATGCCCCGCCTCATGTAAACCGACGGGTTCGGCACTTTAGAAAGCAGAGGCTGGAAAGGCTCTATTCCAAACTCCTTATAAAGCCTCTCATAATCCGCAACAAAACTTGTTCCAAAAGGGTCTAAAACCGTTTTTTCGCCATGTTTAGACTCCAAGCTTCTACTCCTCCACCAAATTAAGGGAGAATATACGTGTGAGACTTCTTTTAAACTTAAGTGCGTCCGCTACAAAAACACGGAGAATCTTGGCTTGGATTAATGCCAGTCCAACTCTTTTCCCACTAACTATTTGGCTGGCAATGTTTTAAGTTTTTTGGAAAATTATTTAAACTGTTAGGTTTAATGTGAAAACCGAAAGGATGGAAGCATGTATGAGTTTTGGAAAAGAAGTCTTTAATGTTGGCGTCTCATCTGCCTATAGACTTTTACATCCCATGCACACGGTGCTGGTTTCCTGCGTTGGCAAAAGTGGGAAACTCAACATTATTACTTTGGCTTGGGCTATGCCAACATCCATAAACCCGCCGCTGGTTGCCATAAGCATAGCGCCTAGGAGACACTCCCACACGCTTATTGAGGAAACAAGAGAGTTTGTGGTTAACATCCCAACCATGAATATACTGAAAGAGACGCTTTTCTGTGGAAGGGTAAGCGGCAAAGGCCACGACAAGTTTAAAGAAGCGGGGTTAACACCGCTACCCGCAAGAAAAGTGAAGCCTCCAATAATAGGGGAATGTGTCGCCCATTTAGAATGCAAACTTCACAGCCAATTTACAACTGGAGACCACACCATCTTTATAGGTGAAATCCTCGAAGCCTACGCCAACAAAAACTGCTTCACAGAAGCGGGCTACAACCTTGAAAAGGCGAAAATGGTTTTCCACCTAGGCGGAAACGAGTTCGCCACCCTCCAACCTAGAATTTTCACGCCGCAAATCTAAAACTGGTAGCTTTCTCCCGAGTTTAAAACCACAACCTTAACTTTAGGCGCCTTTTCCCTCACCTTTTCTACAAACTCATCTGCTGATTGCGCCAAAACGGGAAAAGTCTTGTAATGCATTGGAATAACCGTCTTGGAATTAAGCAGTTTAACAGCTTCAGCAGCTTCAGAAGCGCCCATCGTGTAGTATCCTCCAATCGGAACAAGCGCCAAATCAAGCTTGTAGAGTTCTCCGAAAAGGCGCATATCGCCGAAAAGCCCAGTGTCTCCAGCATGATAGACGGTTTTGCCATCTCCCTCAACAACAACCCCTGTGGGTGCACCCCTTAAGCATGTGTGGAAAGCTTGAACCATATGCAATTTTACACCTCTAACTTCTACACATCCGCCAATGTTTAATCCAACAACGTTTTTGACACCGTTTTCTCCAGCATAATTGCCCAACTCAAAGGTTGAAACAAAAGTGGCGCCAGTCCTTTTGCATAGGACAACAGCGTCGCCTAAATGGTCACCGTGGTCGTGGGTAACATAAACAATATCCGCTCTGGCAATTTCAGAACTCTTTATGGGTGATGTTGGGTTTCCGTCAAGCCACGGGTCAATTAAAACAATTCTATTGGCAATCTCAATTTTGAAGGCTGCATGTCCAAACCACGTTATCTTCGCCAAATTTGCATTCCTCCCTGCAATGAAACCTTTTAAATTGGTAATTGATTAATAAATTTAAACTTAAAAGTTTAAAGTGGAAGGGAATTGAAAGGTTTTGACGAAGAAGCCTTAAAAAAGCTTCAGCAATCTGGCAGAATCCTCCGCGAAACCCGCGAAGAAGTTAAGGGATTAGTCCGCGAAAACATGCCAATAATAGAGGTCTGCGAAAAAGCTGAAGCCCTTATAAGAAAAAAGGGTGGAAAACCAGCGTTTCCATGCAACGTTTCAATAAACGAAATAGCCGCCCACTACACTTCACCTCCAGGCGACACTAGAAGAATACCGGAAAACTCCCTTGTGAAGGTGGATATAGGGGCTCATGTAGACGGTTACGTGACGGACACAGCGGTAACAATATGCTTCAACCACGAACTCAGAGACATGGTGAACACAGCAGAACAAGCCCTAAAAAAGGCTATAGAGGCAATCCGCCCTGAAACACCAACATCAAAGCTTGGCGCCCTAATAGAGCAAACCATAAAATCCCACGGCTACAAGCCCATTTCAAACCTAACAGGACATAAGATTGGCAGATATCTAGTGCATGCTGGCGCTTCACTGCCAAACGTGGCGCATTTTTCCCTTTCAAAGGTTAAAGCAGGCGAAGTTTACGCCATTGAACCTTTCGTAACGTTCCAAAACGCCGCTGGAAAGGTTGAAAACAGCCCGGAAGTCACAATTTTTCGTTTTGTAAAGCAGAAATCCCTAGAAAACCCCTATGCAAAAAAGCTTCTAGAACATATGGAAGAAAACTTTAGGACATTGCCCTTCGCCGAACGTTGGCTAAAAGGCCTAATACCCCAAAAACACTTCAAAGGAGCCTTCCAAGAAATTTTGGCTTCAAAGGCTGTTATGGGCTATCCAGTATTCATAGAGGCTAGCGGAAAACCAGTCGCCCAAGCCGAGCATACAGTCTTAATAACTGAAGATGGATGCCTAGTCCTAACCTAGTATGGAAAAGGGGCTTTCCCCTTTTCGCGAACTTCTCTATAAATAGCTGTAATCAACATTTTCTCGTTGCATTTCTGGCAAGGTTCAACCTCCTTAAAAATGTAGTCGCCCCGCTGGAACTCCCTTACACTTTTGAAGCCACACTTCCTACATTCAATTGTTGTTGTTATAGGAGGGGTTTCAATTTTTAAACGTATTATGCGTTGCCTCGTCTGGAAAAGCACATATGTGGATGCGGCTACGCCTAGAAAACCTATAATTAACAAGTACACGGCAACTTCTATGTTTCCAATGCTGTAGGCTTGAACTGCAAGGATAAGCGCCATAATAGCCACCACCAACATTATGAATATTGCCAATAGAACAAAGGATGAAACTTTGGTTGCAGCAGAAGATTCTGAAGCAGCTTTACTCATCCCTCAACCTTCCCCCTTTATTGTCCTATGCCAATAGTGTTGCCCACACCTGCAATAATAATCTTGTCTCCTTCCCTAGTTCTCTCTAAAATCACCTGTTTAATTCTTTCAATGGCTTTGTCAACGGCTTCAAAAACCTCTTTCCGCATTGGTGAAACTGCGTCGCCAATATCCTCCTTAACTATAACAGCGTTTATAGGTATACGATGTTTCAATATTGCTTCTTCAATTTTGAATTGGTCGACACCCGGCCCTCCTATGGCTGCGCCAACTCCTTCGGCTACCTCGCCAACATCTTCACCCTCAAGCTTTAAAGCTGCATCAATCATAACTATGTTGGCAATCTTCCCCTCATTTTCTTCAATAATTGTTTTAATGGCGTCTCCAGGCTTGCCAACGTTTCCGCCTGGACCTTCAGCCTTTATCACGTAGGCTGTTCGCCCCTCAAATGGAACAGTTGCGACGACACAGTCTTTAGGCACTTTTCTCAAGGGGTAGCCGTGCATAAGCTTGGCGGCTACAAGGGCGCCTACCCCGTCGCCTATGGGTTGACCATACGCGAAGGCTTTGAGGGCGCTAGCATAAGCCTCAGCCTCCCGCATTACAAGGGGTAGTATCATCTGTATCTGCATTATAATGTAAAGGCTTAAAGTCTTCTTTCCAAGTAGGAAATAATGCCTTATAACCTTGTAAATGTAGTTCAGCGCCATAGCCGCTTCAAGAGTGTTCTCTAAATTGTTGGCTTGAGTTTCATCAGCCGAAGGAGCCAAAAGCCTAACTTCATCTTTAAACCGCGTGTCCCTAACATCCAATATATGCTCAAGCTTCCAAACAACCCCAGCTGGGTCAAGACTTTGAGGCGATATAGTGAAGTATTCAAGGAAACGGTCAACCCTAGGCGTCGGATCGGTTTGAGGCTTACCAATTTCCTTAATAGATTCTATGGCGATTCTCCGCCCCTCATCACGGATATACTTCAACTTGTATAGAGAACCCTCAACCTCACGGAGCATAATGTGCAACTGAATCCTCTGCACATAAAACAAGGAAATAAATATGAAAATGTAAATGGCGAAGGTTATAACCTGCGACAGTATGTCCCCTCCTGGAAACTGGAAAAGTTGGCCCTGCAACGCAGCCAATGCCGCCACTATGCCCACAAACTCACCTTCCGAGAAACTAACCAGAGCTTAGTTATAAATTTTAGGTAACTCCACTACAAATTGAAAAGGGGGCTGCCAGCTTTCCCGGCTTCGCGTGGCCGAAGACCACACTACAACCGGGAACGGAGCGCGGTTTAACTTCTGAGTTCGGAATGGGATCAGGTGGGTCCCG
>JABFQN010000015.1 GCA_019685555.1 Candidatus Bathyarchaeota archaeon A05DMB-3
AAGCGGTTTTTGCGCAGTATAAGTAAAAGGAGTTGAAAAGGCGAAATGTCTAGTAAAGAGATGCACAAGGCAGTTTGTTCTGATTGTGGCGCGGAATGCGAAGTTCCCTTCGTTCCAGACCCAAGCAGACCAGTTTACTGCCGAGAGTGCTGGATGAAAAGAAGAAATCAGAGAAGAAGGTATTAGTTTTACGTTTAACCCTTTTCATTTAAACCCTATTTTCCACATTTTTAAGTACTTAATGTAATAGTTAAATAGGCGGAGATGCGCTTTTCCAATGTGTGACTGTTTATGAGTGAAAACAAGACCTTGATAGCCTACGCCACTAAAGGAGGCGCCACGGAAGAGGTTGCCCTCAAAATTGCAGAAGTTTTACGGCAAAAACATGGATTCGAAGTTGACCTTGTCAATTTAAGGAAGAATCAACATCCAGACATTTTCCCATACAAGAATGTTGTTGTTGGAAGCGGGGTTAGAGTTCAGCGGGTTTACAAAGAAGCGGTAAGGTTTCTGGAAAAGAACGATTTTGAAGGAAAAAACGTTGCATTTTTCATTTTATCTTTGGAAGCTGGAAATCCGAAAAGCTATGATGGTGCTGTGGCAAAATACATTGAAAGGTTGTTGGAAAAATATCCTCATGTGAAGCCTGTTGCAACAGAAGCTTTCGGAGGAAGAATGAAAATTTTGGGTTTCACTGTGGCTGATGCGCGAGACTTTGGCAAAGTTGAAACGTGGGCGGATAATTTGGGAGAAAAACTACGAAGCAAAGCATAGCCTTAACTGTGCAGTTTGAACTCCCATTTGCACCATAAATCTTTTGGGTGGGGGTCTGGCGGGCAGACAAGACAGTTTACTTCGACCCTTTGGTTTAGGGTTTCTGCAAAATTTCTGAGGTAGCTCCATCTAACCACTTTGCATGGAAACTCTTCTAAACCCTTTTTTAATCTTGCTTCTTGGGTTCTGCAACGGTTTATGCTTAAAACGGCTTTGTCTGCTGAAATTTCCACTGTTTTGAAGGGCTGGTCTAAAGCCCAGCTCGTCAAGCGTAAAAATCCCATAATTGTTGGGATATCCGGGTTTTCGTCAACGTCAAACATTTTCTGTAGGCTTTTTGCTTCTATGGCTGCCATGGCTTCCCAAACTTTCGCGTCGATTTCTGTTGCTGCCTTTGTTCCAAACTTTTTCTCTATTTCAAGGAAGTATAAGCCGTCAACCCGCCAAAGATTTCTAATTTGAAGGAAGAAATGGTCGAGAAGCTTGTCCATGGGCATTTTAGCCAACATCCCGCGGTCTTCGATGCTTCCGAGGGGGTATTCAGCCATAATATTTCACCACGCTGTATGTGCGCAGTTTAATCTAATAATCTTTGGTTTAACTGCCCATGGGAAAAGCAGCATAGACAAGCATTGTTCTAAAATATAGCATTATATGGTGCGCCTCCTTTGTTGCATTTAAACTGCAGGGTGATGGAATCTTGAAAAAAGCATATGTTGTTTTTGTAGCATTAGCAACAGTTGCCATAATACTAAGCGTTGTGGGCGCTTTGATTTTCTATTCACGTTTTCAGACATACTTGGAGAACTTTGAAAACGGTTTTGGAGAGTGGAGCGCAGACGCGGATGTTCCTGAAGACCCAAACAACCCCGGACAGCCAGTGGAATGGCACATTAACCGCGTGGCAAACGTTTCGCATTTCGGTCAATATTCCCTTGAGTTATTCATTGATGGGCGGCAAGATGATGGAACCATTTGGATAGAAAGGAGAATAGAGTTAAAGAAACGTTCGCAAGTCAAAGTTTCCTTTTGGCTTTACAACGAGCAAGAGAGTTTCAACACCCGAGCCGTTGTATGCGCTTATATCGGCGCTGAAGACCCTGAAGTTGAAGGGGACTTTTCTGTTCTCGGGTCTGCCGACGAGTTTGCAGGATGGAAAAACTATGCACACACAGCGATTATTGATGCAGATTCCAGCGGAGAATTTTGGGTTGCTGTTGGAATTTCGGTGCGCTGGGAAACCTACTTAACCTACTACGTTGACTATGTTGAAATAGAAGTTTTTGAGCCTTTCCTTTAGGCGATGGAAAGCCGCAAGGTTTAATATTGAACAAGGCAGAATCAACTTTCACTTTGTTAGGGCTATAAATGTGTGAAAAGAGAAGCGGCGAGCGGGTTTGGAACAGCTAATAAAAACAGTGATTCTTGGAGTTATTCAAGGCTTAACCGAGTGGCTTCCCATATCAAGCAGTGGGCATCTGAAGCTTGCTGAAAGGTTTTTGGGCTTAAGCGTTCCCTTAGTTTTCGATGTTATATTGCACGTTGGAACTTTAATGGTTATCCTTGCCTTCTTCAAAAGCGACGTTAAAGGAGTTCTTTTAGCCCTCATGCGTTTAGACTTTAAAACGGATTATGGAAAGCTTATCCCCCTAATCATCGTTGGAACCGTTCCCACAGCGTTTATTGGATTGGTTCTCCACACCTTTCTTGAAGAATTCTTACAAGAGGTTTTAACCATAGCAGTGGCTTTTATTGCCTGTGGAATAGTGCTTTTCTCCGCAAAAGCTGGGAGAGAAGAAAAAGGCGAAATAGGCTTTTTTGAAGCTTTCCTTGTGGGTGTGGTTCAAGGCATAGCCGTAATACCTGGGCTGTCCAGAAGCGGATTAACCATCGCCACGGCGCTTTTGCTTGGAATTCGGAAGGAGAAAGCTTTCAAGTTTTCCTTTCTCCTATCGGTTCCAGCTGTAATTGGAGCTTTAGCCTTAACCCTTTACACAGAGTTTGATAGGCTGGCTATTTCAAGTTTCGGTTTGGCTGAGGCAGTTGTAGAAATGGGTGCAGCGTTGATTGTGGGCTATTTAGCTTTGAAGCTTCTTTGGAAAGTGCTTGCGAAGGGAAAATTTCATCTTTTTGCGTTTTACTGTTGGATGCTCGGAATATCTCTAATAACGGCTTTTTTCTTGGGCTTTTTATAGCCATTTAGGCTTGCCTAAGAGAAATTCCGTTAAAAACTTTGCGAATTCGCCGTTCTTCTTGTAGGTTTCAGCTATCTCCTCGTTCACAAGGATTTTGAATTCGCGGTTTAGCACTTGTGCAATTTCTTTGGCTACGCCAGCGTTTCTCCCCCCATCCTTAAGCCTTTCGCCGAGCAGTGCCACTACATCCGTATGTTTTCTTCGGATTTCCACAACCCATCTTCCATCCTCAATGTAGGGTCCTGAAACCGTTTCTGGGCTGCCAGTGTGCTTGGCTAGAAAGTTTTTGCATTCGTCAGCCTTTTCTAATGGTGGTCCAAGATGTTTTTTCACTGGCGGTAGGAAGCGGCTTTCAAGTTCAAATATGAAGGCGTTTAGGTTTTCCTCGTTGCTCCATGATGTGCAGCGCAACACGTTGAAATCGTTTAATTGCAGAAGCTTTGTCAACGAACGTTGAGACTTGTAAAGCTGCCCCCACAAGACATCTGGAACCGCATTCACGTTCCCAAAGACAACAAAAATCAATTTTGAACCGCGGGTTTTCAACGTTTCCCCTAACTTTTTCACTGCTAAAGCCTTTGTTTCTGGCGGATAAAAGAATTTTAAACTTGGCTTTTCTAAGAAGGCGCGGGCTGCCGCTACAAAAGTGTAAAGTTTTTGAGGCTGCACTGCTGAACCCACGTTTCTTCCCCTGTCCACTGGGTCAATTATGATTAGGGGTTCGTTGAATAGTAACGGCAATTCGTCTTCCCTACCCTTATAGTGGTTTTCTACGTCTATGAATATTCGGTGTTTGTGCCGTGCAAAAGCCTTTAACACGTTTACAAAAGACCCGTAATGTATAACCAAAAGCTCGCATAGGTATCCGCTGAAGCCTCCAACTTTGATTTCTGCGCCGTAAACTCCTACTCCTTTCATAAACTTCTTTAACAAGCGAACTTCGCCGCGCATTTGTTTGTTTAGCCGCTTATTCGCATAGTCCGTGTGGTATGGTGTGCGGTCTGTGGCGCTTAACCATTCTGCAGGCTTGACGTCATAACATGGTACTATGTTAACTCGAACATCGTCAACAAAAGCCTCCAGATAAGGATGTTCGGCAAATCTTTCAACTTGTCTTGCGCCTTCTGTGGCTTTTCTGGCTATTTTCAAGGCGTTTTCCCCAAGAGATTTGCGAGGTATGCTTGTTGGCAAACGCATGAAAATGTCTATGTCTGGTTCTCCGCTGAGCCAAGTGTCTTTGGCTACAGAGCCTTCCAAACGCACTTTTGCTTCAACGCCAAATTCCGCCATCGCAGAAGCCACTTTTCCTTCTAAGGCTTTTGCTAAAGCCTCTATTTTCGCCCTTTCCTCATTTTTTGGATTAACTCTATCCAGAACAGCATTGCAAACTTCTTCCAATTCCTTCAGCATAAACCCTGCCCTTTTACACTTCTATTTTTGTGGACAATACTCCCTAAGCGTAGAATATATGGGTCCTTTTGGTGTTAGGTCGCTTCTCTTAAGTCTTAAACAGTTAGCCTTCACAATCCCAAACTCGAAGTTTACATTTTCCTGCAAACATTTTGCAAGTTCAACCTTATTTCTTCCAGACTTCACTCTGGCAATCGTTAGGTGCGGACTGAAGCCCTTCGAGTCTGGAGCAAAACCCAAACCGCGCAATTGGGGCTCTAGCTGGTCAAAGATACCTCGCAACTGGTTGGCGCCTTCCCTTATTCCAGCCCAAACAACTTTTGGGTAACGCAGGTTTGGAAAGGCTCCCACTCCTTGAAGTTTAACGTCGAAAGGTGTGAACTGGATTTTCTGCATCTGTCCATGGATTTTGTCCACCATGTTTGGCGTTATGTTTCCCAGAAACCGCACGGTCACGTGAATGTTCTGCGGTTCAACAAACTTCAAATCCGCGCCAGTTTCAGCCAAAACTTTCTGCATCCGCGTTATGTTTTCCAAAACACTGACGCTTTCAATGTCGAAGGCTATGAAGCTTCTTATCATTTCTGGCATTAGGCATTCCTTCGCATATTTTAGCCTAAATCCTTCATAAATGCTTTTAACGTTAAAGAACATTGCTATTAAAAGGTTGAAAAGAGGGCGTTGGATGGCAAGTGAAAAATTGGTTGTGGGCTTGGCTGGAATGCCTGGAGCTGGAAAATCCGTGGTGGTTAATGTTGCAAAGGCTATGAGTTATGGAGTTGTTGTGATGGGCGACGAAGTCCGAGAAGAAGCCAAACGGAGGGGTTTAAAGTTAACTCCCGAAAACCTTGGGCGCATCATGCTTGAACTGCGACGCCTAGAGGGCGAGGCTGTAATAGCGCGGCGATGCATTCCAAAAATAAAGGCGAAAGCTGAAAGCAAGGTCATTGTTGACGGTTTAAGAAGCCTAGCCGAAGCTGAAGAGTTCAAAAAGATTTTTCCAAAATTCACCCTCGTCGCTGTGCACTCTTCGCCAGAAACAAGGTTTAAACGGCTTTTTCATAGACGGAGAAGCGACGACCCTAAAAACTGGGAGATTTTCCGAGAGAGAGACATGCGGGAATTAAGCGTTGGGTTAGGAAATGCTATAGCCTTAGCTGAACACATGATAGTAAATGAGGAAAGTTTAAGCGCTGCTAAAAGAAAGGCTGCAGAAATTTTAAAGGGGATTGAGGAGAAATGGATGAAGTAGAAGTTCACGTTGAAGCTGAAATAAACCCTACGGAATCCGAAGAAAAAGTGAAAAGGGCTGTGGAAAACGTGTTTGGCAACATACAAGTGCAAGTAAAGCCTCTGACGAGGGGAAGCTTGCTAACAGCAAAGGCAAAAGGACTTGAAGCTTTAACAAAGCTCTACAATTTGCTGCGGAGGGAACGCATCCGCGACGCTGCCAGAGGAGCCCTTTTTGAAGGATTAAGCGGAAACACAATAACCTTTTATCTGAACAAGCAAGTTGCATTTGCTGGACACGTTTCCTTCTCTAAGGCTGTTGCAGAGTCGCCCCTTGGACCCATAAAAGTGCAAGTTAAATGCGACGACCCAAGGCAGCTGATTGACTGGCTTGCCCCCAAAACAGTTTAAGGCGATAAGTATGAGTTTGGAAAAAGTCTACAACTACATTGATGCGCATGAAAAAGCCTTCATTGAAGACCTTGTTAGGCTTGTTAAACAGCCCAGTGTTTCAGCTAAAGGCGAAGGCATAACGGAATGTGCAAAACTTGTTGAGGGAATGATGCGGGAAGCTGGACTTTTAACAAAAGTTCTCAGCGGGAAAAAGGGCAATCCTGTTGTTTATGGCGAAGTTAAATCCAAAAATTCCAGTAAAACCTTGCTTTTCTATAACCATTATGATGTGCAGCCTCCAGAGCCTCTTGAAAAATGGAAATACGAGCCTTTCAGCGGCAAAGTCGTTGATGGAAAAGTTTATGGAAGAGGCGTTACGGACAATAAGGGCAATCTTGTTTCAAGGCTTAAGGCTGTTCAAGCTTTTCTGGAAGCTGTTGGCGACATGCCTGTAAACGTAAAATTCTTTGTTGACGGCGAAGAGGAAATTGGAAGTCCAAACCTTGAGCCTATAGTAAAAGAACATAAGCGTCTCCTTTCGGCGGATGCAGCCATATGGGAGTTCGGTGGAACTGACAGACGTGGAAGACCACAACTCTACTTGGGTTTAAAAGGCGTATTATCAGTGGAGCTAAAAGCGAAGGGTGCGCTTAAGGATGTCCACTCTGCAAACGCTCCTTTAATACCCCACCCAGCATGGCGACTTGTCTGGGCGCTGAACACCTTGAAGGATAAGGATGAAAAAATCCTCATTGAAGGCTTTTACGAAAAGGTTCAGCCTCCATCCAAGGAAGAAGTAGAGTGTTTGAAGAGAATTCCCTTCGAAGAAGAGGAGCTGAAGAAAGAGCTAAGCTTAAAACAGTTTCTGAAGGGCGTTTCCGGATTTGAAGCTTTAAAGGCGCTGCTTTTCCAGCCTACGTGCACAATTAACGGCTTGCTTTCTGGATATACTGGGGAAGGCTCTAAAACGGTTTTGCCCCATGAGGCAATGGTTAAAATGGATTTTAGGCTTGTTCCAAATCAGAAGCCTGACGAAATTTTCGAAAAGCTTGTTCTCCACCTTAAAAAATGTGGATTTGATGACCTAGAAATAATAAGACATGGCTCCACGGAGCCTGTGAAAACCTCCATCAGCGACCCCTTTGTGGGTTTGGTTGCAAAAACAGCTGAGAAAGTTTATGGAGAAAGGGCTGTAATTTATCCGATTAGTGCTGGTTCTGGTCCAATGCACCTGTTCCGAAACCTTCTAGGCTATCCGGTTGTTTCTGCGGGTTGCGGTCATCCAGAGGCTAATACGCATGCGCCTAACGAAAACTTGAAGGTTGAAGGCTTCATTGAAGGAACAAAGTTTATCGCCACTTTGCTTAACGACTTTGCTCAATGACTGGTGTTTTCCTTGTCAACAAAGGCTACAATAACTGACAAGGGCGCCGTAATCCTTGGCAAAAATGTTGCATGCGACGCCTTCGACGACTCTAAACCCTTGAGGGTTGTCACCCACACCCATGCGGACCATTTGATTGGCTTGCAGCAGAGCCTAAGAACCTGCGAAAAAGTCTTAATGACAAAAGCCACAAAGGATTTAATTGACATTATGAGGAGCCCGCTTTTTCTTATGGGCGGCTATGTGGAAGCCCTCGATTATGGCAAAACTATGCGTTACGGCGAAGAGAGCGTAACGTTTTTTCCAGCAGACCACATTTTAGGCGCCGCCCAAGTGCTTGTTGAGGACCCGGAAGGCACGCGAATCGTTTACACTGGAGATTTTAGGCTGGATGGAACACCAGTGATAGAGGCGGACATTCTCGTCATGGAAGCCACTTATGGCAGTCCCTCCTGCAAGCGCTCCTTTGGCAAGGACGTTAAGGGCATGCTGTTTTCCATTGTGGAGGAGGGGCTAAAACATGGGGCGGTTTACGTTTTCGGCTATCATGGTAAACTTCAAGAGGTTATGCAAATTCTCCACGACGCTGGTTTAAAAGCTCCTTTTGTGGCGCCTGAAAGGGTTTTTCATGTTTCAAAGATATGTGAGAAATATGGCATGCGGGTTGGACGCCTAATGAGGCTTGAGGAGAAGGAGGCTAAGATGATGCTAGAGCGGAACCAGCCTTGTGTGGCTTTTTATCACATGGGCTTGCGGGGCAAAGTGGGGCAGGGATGTTTCTGCGTTTATGTCAGCGGTTGGGAGTTTGATGTGCCATGTCATGAAATCGCTGATAAGGAGTATGTTATCGCCTTAAGCGATCATTCGGATTTTGACGGTTTAATGGAGTATGTTAGGCGTTCAAGGCCTAAGCTTGTGATTACGGATAATTTTCGTGTTGGTTATGCGGAGACTTTGGCGAGGCACATTCAGAGAAGGTTTAATGTTTCGGCGGTGGCGCTTCCTAAGAGGTAGTTTTGGCTTTCGGTGTTTGTATTAAGTATTACTACACAAGATTTATCTTCTATTCTGGTAATTTATACTATTGAATTCGGATACCGATTCCGAATTCGCATGACTTAAATAAGCAGAAATCAAACCATTCGGATGCTGAAAAGGCATGCCCTCCCCACTGCAACCAGAGTTCTTCGCATTGGTAGGCATAGACCTCTTCCTAGCCATGAGCTTATTGACGTGTCTGTTGGATAGGCATTTTCCATGGCAGCTTCCCTACGTTTATCAGTTGGCGGCGCTGGCGGGTTTTGGACATCTCCTAGTAAGCCGCGAGTTTATGCTAACCTTCGGCGAATACATGCGCTTCTGGTACAGCCTCCTATATTTGGCAATAGCCCTAGCCAACATAATAGCCGTAAACGTCTATTTAGGCGTAATCAAGAGGCTTATGAACTACGCAAGGGTTTTCATGGCAGCTGTCACTTTGCCAACGCTAACGCTAGCTGTTTTCTTCCTATCCAACTACGCAGAAATCGCCGTCCACCCGCTTGTTATGGTTCCTCAAATGGGCTGGGAAGCCACCTTCGTTGGCATAGTAGCCTTCGACACCCTTGTGGTGGGGTTGGGCACCTACATGTTCTTCAAACCAAAATGGTGGTACATAGCCCTAGGCGCAGGCGCAACCATAACAGGCGCAGCCGCCTACGCCATCTACAAACCTTCGTGGGGAGAGGCGGCCTTCATAGCTTCAGCAGCAGCCCTAGCAATAGCCTGCGCCATAGTCCTAGCCCTCAGCGCCTACGTACTCGTAAAAATATGGATAGAAACCCTAAAAGAAAGAAAACGAAAAGGAGGAGGTGAAAAAACAAAATGAAAACAAACTATAAAAAAATATTAAAATTGGCAACTTTGTTAATGACCTCAGTGCTAATAGCGACCGTAAGCGCAGCAATCTACGATAGTTTATTCCTAAGCGCTGGTGTAGGTGTGGAAGGGTTATCTCTAGTGTGGGATGACACGGACATTGACTCTGGACTATCAGCAACCATTCAAGGGGCATATTGTACACTTTCTGGCCTGAAAGCACCTCAAGGAGGTAATAGAACATACACTAAAGCTATAGGACTTAAAAATACAGGCGGAACTAGTACCACTTTTGATATAGAAGTAGTGGATGTTACAGGAAGTGGCACAACAGACTTGGACTACATATTCGTTGAAATCTATAATGGAAGCGATACTCTTCAAGGCAACTTAACTGTCTGGGAAAATGGTGCAAAAGGGACAACACCGGTAACAGACTTGACAATAAGCGCTGGCGATGCGAGGAGACTTCAGTGGAAAATAGCTTGGAAAGCTACAGCCGATACAAGCGATACTGTCACCGTGTCGTTGAAAGTGACTACACCATCGCCGCCATAAGCTCTTCTTTTTTCTTTTTCTATATCTCTTTTTGAAATCGCCTTTCACAGCAAAACCATAACTTCTAGAAGAAAAGTATCACCCTACACCTACCGTACTTTGAATGTGCATAGAATTGTAAATCGTAGCCACAGCAACTGCTACGAAAAAGGTCAATATCAACATTCCTAACGCAAATTCTTTCTTATGACTTTCTACAATGTGTCTAATGCATCTTATCCCTTTGTTGAGTATTCTTAAAAATTTCAAGTTCCTAATCCCTAATTCTCATTCTAAATTCATCTTACACATTTAAAGGATTATGAATGCAAAATACAGATTTTTATTCCACACAATGTTCTTCATAAACCGTACATTTCCTTAAAGTTTAAAAGTAAACGTAGACATTGCTGTAACTTGAAACTACTAAGAATTTGAAGTGATGTAAATGGATAAGTCATCTTTGGTTTCTGTTTTCTATAAGTCTAGTCCAGAAGAGCGTTTGAAGTTTGTTAGGGATTTTGCTGCTTAAATGATGAAGAATGCGCTTTATTGTAGAAGACTGGCGCTCTATCTTTAGGTTTGGCTGACCGCATGATAGAAAATGTTGTAGGCGCTATCTCAATACCGCTTGGCATTGCCGTTAACTTTCTCATTAATGGTCGGGACTATTTGATTCCGATAACTTCACTATTATAATCTACAATAATTCAACCAATACGCACATTAGTTCACTTAATGTTCTGACAAGCTCTTCCCTGTCCAGTACCATTCATGGAAACGAAGTTTGGCACATAACCTTCTAGGTCATAACAAAACCAGAAGCTCAAACAAGTGACCAGCTCATTGTGCAATTTACATACGGATAACAACATAAGCCCCTCTTTTTCTTTAACCTTTCAGCCTCTCTTCCTATCTCGCTGATCGGAATTCAGCCAAGGATAGGAAACTTTTTATTTGCCATTTTTGGTATTACCTTTTGGTGGGAATTTGAGTAAGTATACTACGGTTTCCACGAAAATCCCTCAGGAGCTTAAAGAGAAAATGAAGGAGTTGAGAATTAAGCCCTCTAGGCTTTTGAGAAAGGCAATAGAAGACGAAATTAGGAGAAGGGAGGCTGAAAAGGTTAAAGAGGAAATTGAACGGCTTAGGCCCGTCCTTGACAAAGTAAACATAGAAGAAGTTGTTAAGGGTATAAGGGAGGATAGGACGCGCAGATGAAATACCTTTTTGACTCTTCAGCCATATTTAAGGCTATAAAAGAAAATAAAATTGAAGTGCTTGTTGGGAATTTCACATTAGAGCTAGCAAGATACGAGCTTGGAAACGTATTATGGAAGAGTTTTGTCTTAGAAGGAAAAGCCACTAGTGCAGAGATTAAAAGCCTTGCAAAAATTGTTAAGCAGACTTTAGGCGTCATGAATGTTTTGCAAATAGGTTGTAGCGAAGAAGAAATATTGGAAGTTGCAGGCAAAGCGAAAATAACGTTTTACGACGCAGCTTACGTTTACCATGCAATGGCGAAAAACCTAACACTAGTGACTGAAGACTCACAACTTCTGAAGAAGGTAACACCAAAAATAAGCGCTTCAACTTTAAGCGGCATCACAGTGTAAAACGCGTTTCGGGTACTTGTTTTCCGCCAAAGTTTAAATGCAAAGCCTAAATAATGTTTTCATTCAAATGAGCAAAACATGGAGTGATTAGGCAATATGAGCAAATCTTCGTTGTTTTCTGGTTTCTATAAGCTTAGTCCTAAAGATCGTCTAGCCTTTGTTAAGGAGTTTGCTGGCTTAACTGATGAGGAGTGCGCTTTACTGCAGAGTACTGGCAGTTTGCCCTTAGACTTGGCTGACCGTATGATTGAGAATGTTGTTGGCGCCATTCCAATACCGTTGGGCATTGCTGTAAACTTTCTAATAAATAGGCGGGATTATTTGGTTCCGATGGCTATTGAGGAGCCTTCAGTGGTAGCCGCGGCTAGTTATGCGGCTAAAATGGCTAGGGATGGCGGAGGTTTCCACACAAGCAGCACTCCACCCGTCATGATTGGGCAAATACAAGCCGTAGGCATAAAAGACCCTTACGCGGCTAGGCTACGCATCCTGCAAGCCAAAGATGAGATTTTAAAGAAAGCTAACGACCAAGACCCAGTTTTAGTTTCAGTAGGCGGCGGAGCCAAAGACCTAGACGCCAAAGTCATCCAAACAGCGCAGGCTCCAATGGTTATTACTGAGTTGCATGTGGACTGCCGCGACGCCATGGGCGCCAACGCCGTAAACACCATGTGCGAGGCTGTTGCTCCCCTAATAGAGCGGATAACTGGCGGGCGTGTTTATTTGCGGATTATCAGCAACTTGGCTGTTAAACGCTTAGCAAGAGCATGGTGCGTCGTGCCAAAGGAGGCTGTGGGCGGCGAAGAAGTCGTAGACGGCATAGTGAACGCTTGGGCTTTTGCTGCCGTTGACCCGTATAGGGCTGCAACCCATAATAAGGGTATAATGAACGGCATAATCGCCGTAATAATTGCCACATGCAACGACCACCGCGCCATAGAAGCCGGAGCCCACGCTTACGCTGCTAGAAGCGGACATTACACTACGCTTTCAACATGGGAGAAAAACGAGAACGGCGACTTAGTAGGCTCCATAGAGTTGCCCATGGCAGTCGGCTTAATAGGTGGAGCGGTGCGCACTCATCCAATAGCCAAAATATGCCTAAAAATCCTAGGCGTAAAAACAGCCAACGAGTTCGCTGAAGTTTTGGCGGCTGTTGGCTTAGCCCAAAACCTAGGCGCTTTAAGGGCTTTAGCCCACGAAGGCATACAGCGCGGACACATGTCGCTCCACGCCAGAAACATTGCAGTCGCCGCAGGTGCAACAGGCGAACTAATAGACTTGGTAGCTGAAAAAATGGTTGAAGAACACAAAATCCGAATGGACAGGGCTAAAGAGCTCATCGAACAATTTAAGGCGACGGGAAAAGTCTAAAAGACACTAAGCCGAATCAAGAAACGGCGAATTGCAATGAAGATACTGCCAGGTCCTGCTTCGAAAGAGCTAGGTGAGAAAATAGCCGAGCTTTTAGGCGTAGAGGCAGTTCCAGTCTTTTTTAAGGTTTTTCCAGACGGCGAATCCTATGTGAGGATTGAAGGCGCTGTTGAAGGCGAAAAGGCGGTTATTGTTCAAACGACAAGTCCTCCGCAAGACATTCGAATAGTGCAGTTGGCGCTTATTGCCGATGCTGCTAAAAGAAAGAATGCCCGAAAAGTTGTGGCTGTTGTTCCCTATTTGGCTTACGCTCGTCAAGACAAGGCTTTCCTCCAAGGCGAAGCCGTAAGCATAGAAGCCATTGCAAGAATGCTTAAAGCAGCTGGCGTCGACAGCCTCATAACGGTTAATGTGCACGAGAAAAAAGTCTTAGAAAAGTTCCCCTTTCCAGCTAAAAGTCTTTCAGCCATCCCCCTTTTAGCCGAATATTTTAGGCAGAAAGGCTTCGAAGAAGCTTTTGCATTAGCTCCAGACAAAGGAGCCATAAACATAGCTGAAGAAGCAGCCAAAGTATTAGGCGGAGAATGCGGCTATTTAGAGAAGCGCAGAGACCGTTACACTGGGCATGTCACCGTTGAAAAAAAGGAATTCAACGTGAAAGATAAAACCGTGATAATCTTCGACGACATTATAAGCACCGGCGGCACAATAGTCGCAGCTGCGAAAATTTTACATGAGCTCGGAGCAGCCAAGATTTACGCCGCATGCGTTCATCCTCTTCTGGTGGGAGAAGCTGAAAAACGCATCCGCGAAGCAGAAGTCGCGGAAATTGTTGGAACAGACAGCATCCCCAGTCAAGTAAGTAAAGTTTCATTGGCTCCGCTTATAGCCAAAGCACTGAAGGAGCTTAAAAGTGGCTAGGCTTTTCTTCCTCTTGTCAGGCGAGCATGAAACACTGCCAATCGCCGAGTTAAAAGCCATCCTTGAGGCGGAAGGCTACAAATACAGGGTTTTAGAAAAACTGGACCAACTTTTAAGGGTTGAAACAGACCTAAAAAGCTTCAAAGCCGTAAAAAACCGTGCAGCCTTCACGAAGCTTTGCGGACTGGAACTTTTCACATGCGAAGCGGAACCAAGCCGAGCGATAAAAGCCTTGCACTCAATAAGCCTTGATGACGTTTTAAAGAAAGGTGAAAGCTTTGCGGTTCGCATAAAACACGTGAAAACTCATGCTTCAGAAGTTGACGGGATGGCTTTAGAAAGAAAGCTCGGTGCTGATATCTTTAAAAGCGTAAAAGGCGCAAGAGTGAATCTGAAAAATCCAGAAAAAACCTTCACTGGAATTTTAACGGACAATAAGCTTGTTTTCGGCTTAAAAATAGCTGATGTACCACCCAAATCCTTCACAGAAAGGCGTCCAAAGAAAAAGCCCTTCTTCCACCCGTCGGCTATGCCGCCGAAATTTGCCAGATGCATGGTAAACTTGGCAAAACCAAGAGCTGGAGACTTGGTTTTCGACCCTTTCTGCGGAACTGGAAGCATCCTAATTGAGGCGGCGCTTATGGGATGCCGAGTCATAGGCTTAGACATTCAACGGCGAATGGCGCGGGGAAGCCTAAAAAACTTCAGATACTTCGGCATCGCACCAGAAGGCTTGATAGTGGCTGACGCCAAAAACCCTCCAGTAAGAAAAGTTGACTGTGTTGTGGCAGACCCACCTTATGGCAAAAGTGCCACAACCCTCAAGCGGGCGACCAGACAGATAATCGAGGAATGCTTAAAGGCTGTTTACGAAATGCTTGGCAAAGGCCAACACATATGCATGGCAGCGCCAAAAACCGTTGGCATAAGCCAAATAGGCACATCGCTGGGCTACAAGTGTGTGGAATCCCACCTAGTTTACATACACAGAAGCTTAACTCGCGAAATAGCAGTATTCAAGAAGATTTAAAAACTTATTTCCGTTAACAGCAACTAATAGAACGTAATTTCTTGATACTATTATAAAATTTTCAGAATTCCCTCGAGAAGTTGCAAAGGCTTTTTATATTTCGGCGCATTCGGTGCGTGTATTTAGGTGAGGTTCATGGTGAGGCTGAGTGGTGATTGGCGCGAAATTTTCTATGATGTTTTGGTTCCAACTTTCGTGGCGTTTTTAATTGTGGTCGTGGGGATGCTGCCGCCTCACTTGGAGGGAATTAAGTATTCCTTGCTTGAGGCGATAGTGGTTGTAGGAGTCCCCATGCTTATTGGGATGATTTGGAATAAATGGGCTGGAGGCAGCGCCGGCTTCATTATGGGAAGCCTTTACGGCTTATATTTTTCTGACCAGTTATATGCTGGTCGAGGAATGGGAGATGTAAGCTTGCTGGGAAATTTGGTTAGCGCCATGTTGATCGGATACATTGCAGGAGCCTTGAATAAGCGTTCAAATAGCTACAGAAGAATGCTGTATGCTGGATTAACCTCGGGGATTATGGGTTCCCTAGTGGTGCTATACACGAGCCGGTTTTCGTGGGTTCTTGGAGGGATAACAATTGGAGGAGTCGCGCTCACACTATTCCCGAGAATACTCGCGGGGTTACTTGTCCCACTAGTGGCCAAAGCTTTTTTAAAAGCGCAAAACAATAAAAACTAACCAACAAAAGTTTTGGCGTCAAATAAAGGCTGCTCTATAATTATTCTGTTAGCGATGACTAAGAGAACATTGTTCAAAATTTGGAAATCTTATTTCATGGCGGTAAGCATTTGCGCTTTCTCATGTATATGATTATGATGGATATTGTTGGTACAATTAAGCCGATGGCGGCTGTAAACTGTATTGTTAATCCCCATATGTCAAAGGCTATGGTTGCAACGCTGGCTAACATTGCACTCCAAAAGCCCCATTTTCGTCTAGCCAACAAGCCGAAGGCGGCGGCAAGTCCTAGAACGCCTAAAAGCAGAAACATCACGAAAAGCGTAACGGATGTTGCATATGAAATGGGGGTATCCAAAAACTGTCCCATTCCTTCGGGCATGCCAACTGCTGCAAAGCAAAGCCTACCCACAGACTGAACTGTCCACAGAAAACCAACAAAAACTACCACCTTGCCTCTTTTAGCAGAACCCGCCATTTTCTCATCCTTCCTTAAGTTGGATTGCTATTTTCTTTCCGAATTCCTTACATTTTGATAGCTCGCCTTCAACAATGGGTCCCTTCATCCCTTGAACCTTTATTGATAACCCAGATGCTAACCGTTTTAAACCAAGAGCTTTTTCGCTTATGCGTTTTTCCATTTTCTTTACGGCTTTCTCGAAGTCTTTTCCCATGTACGTGTCGAAAACGGCGAACTTCTTTCCCTCTAACGTTAACTCACTAAGCTTGTCAATGAAGCCCCTAATGTCTCTTGTTGGTCCCCCAAAATGGTTTGGAGAACCAATTAAAATTGCATCATAAGAGGGTATTCCCTTAAAGTCTACTTCTTTCAGCTCTTTAAGAGAAACTTCCACTCCACCGACCCCGTTTATTCCATCTATTATGGATTCTGCCACACGTTTAGTGTTGCCATAACGCGACTCAAAAACCACAACCACCCTTGCCATAAATGCCCAATCCCTAGTTACCCATTCTCCATCTAAGCCTTTAAGACTTGCGGATTTAATTAAGCATAAAGCCTAACAAGGAAAACAGCATATCTAAAGGTGTAGTGCGCTCATGAACTTGAAAGTTGTCTTCCTAGGCACGGCTGGAAGCGTTCCCACTCCTAAAAGGAGTTTGCCAGCCATCTTAGTGAAACGTAAAGGCGAACAGCTACTATTTGACTGCGGCGAAGGCGTGCAAAAACAAATGATAATTGCTGGCGCGAGTTTCCACAAAAAAATGAAAGTTTTCATAACGCATATGCATGGCGACCACGTTTTAGGCTTGCCGGGGCTCATACAAACTATGGCACTGCTGGACCGCGACAAAAAACTCGAAGTTTACGGGCCACATGGAATTCGGAAATTCATTGAATGCGTAAGGGAGACTGTGCAGTTTGGCTTAACATTTCCAATAGAAATCTATGAGATTGGAGGGGTTGGCACAGTGTGCAATGAACATGAGTATACGGTTCAAGCGGTTTGGGCGAACCATTTAACGCCAAGCCTAGCCTATGCGTTGGTGGAGAAACCCCGCCCAGGAAGATTCCATACGGAAAAAGCCAAAGCCCTAGGTGTTCCGGAAGGTCCATTGTGGGGGCAGCTGCAGCGTGGAAAAGCTGTTAGGCTTTCAGATGGAAGGATTGTGAAGCCAGAAGATGTTTTGGGCCCGTCTCGCCGTGGAAGAAAAATAGTTTACACTGGAGACACAAGACCTTTTGATGGTTTGGCAGAATTCGCAGCCAATGCAGATTTGCTTATTCACGACGCCACCTTAGACGATGAGTTGGCTGAAAGAGCTGAAGAAGATGGGCATTCAACACCAAGCCAAGCGGCAAAAATCGCAAAAAAGGCGAAGGCGAAAAGACTTGTTTTAACCCACATCAGCGCGAGATACAAAAACACGTCAAAGCTTTTGAAGCAAGCCAAGAAAATTTTTAAGAACACTTTTGTTGCTGAAGATTTTTTAGAAATCGAGATTCCCCTTTCAGACAAGTAAGGCTTTCAGTTTTTCGATGCTTTCGGGAACATGCTCCACAGATTCAACGATGATAGTTTCGCCGTAATTAATTCGCTTTAATAATGCGGCGATTTTCTTCCAATTGACGGTTCCATAACCCACTCCTAAATGTTCGTCGTCTTTCCCACAGTTGTCGTGGGCATGGATGTGCACTATTTTGTCATGAAAGGCTTCTAGGAAAAGTTCTATCTGCCCGTTAAGGTTTGCATGCCCAATGTCTAGTGCTATGCCCAAATCCACATCAATATCCTTATAGAATCTTTTGAAATGCTCAACACTTTTCATTAGGAAGGGGTATGGCTCCGGAACGTTTTCTATGGCTATTTTTACGTCGTACTCTTCTGCTATGCTATAGAGTAGCCGCGCGGTTTTACAGTTTTGAATCCAGTCTGCTCCAGGGTAGAACATGCTTATGCCCGTTTTTAATCCTGGATGGAAAACCCAGACATGCGCTTCTAAAATGTTTGCGAGGGTTATGGATTTTTCAAGGCGTTTAAGCATGGCTTTTAGCATGCACTGTGATGGAGAGGCTATGTTTATGTCTGCGAAGGGTGCGTGAATCGAAAACTTTAGGCCGTAGGATTTTCCAAGTTTCCTAAGCGTTAAAACTCTCTTTTTGTTTAAGGCATGGAAGCCGTCGTCGACGATTTCTATGCTTTTAACATTCATGTTTGTTATTTGTTTGATTGTTTTGTTGAAGGTTTCGCTTAGGCGGTGAAGGGTTGAAACTCCTATTTCCGGTCTGCTCAAATGCATTCCCACAGTTTTATGTTATGTTTTAAACCGTTTCTTGCTTATAACTTGGTTTGCTGTTTTCCTTTAGAGTTGCTTTTGTTTCTGAATTTTTGGTGAGCAAAATATATATGGGGTTTTGTGGTCATAGAAAGTTACTACTAAAGGTGGTAATTTCGTGCACCTACCAAAAACTGGAAGGTGTACCAATGTCCAAACAAACTTTTAAACCCCTAAACATCGGAAGGGTGATGGCTTTTAATGAAAAACAGAAAATATACGGTCTTGCAATCGAATCTAAAATAGAAAAGGGAAATCTTCGGAAATTAACTGAATTAGCAGATAGTCTGGGCATAACAATTCAATACATTCAATTTTCTATGGAAGAATCCCGAAAGCCCACAGTAAATGCAATAGCCTTCCTAGACTTCACAAATTCAAAAGCCTCGCCAGAAGAGGCCCTAGAAATACTCCTTAACAGCTATAACTTCATTAAAAGTGCAAAAATAATAAAACCATGCGGAAACAGCGTCATTTTCGACAACTACTTCTTCCCTTTAACCGTTGCAAACGAAAGGGCTGTCATCTTCAGAAAATCAGTATACGAAGCGCTTTTCACTGGGGTTAGGGAGAAATTTGGCTCTGCTGGTGAGGCCATGCTGTACTATCAAGGCTTCAGCATAGGCTTCGAAATTTATGAACAGTATGTAAAGATTGCTAAGTCTGAAAGGATCGAGGATTTGATTGAGGTGGCTAAAGCCATAAACATGACGTTGGGTTGGGGAATAGCGGACGATGTAAACATAGACGTGAAAAAGGGACACGCCAAGCTGCGAATTTACCAAAGTTTCGAATGTGAACTAGGCAAGGATGAGGAAAAACCTTACAGCCAATTCTACAGAGGCGCCATTGCCGGAATATTCACCCGCTTCTTTGGAAAAGATGTGAAGGTTGAAGAGACAAAATGCATTGCTAAAGGCGACCCCTACTGCGAATTCGAGGTAAGGGCATCTTAAAATTTTTATTCTAACCTAAGCAAGGATGTTCGCATAAAAGCTTCTCAATTTTGTAGGAATGTTTTGCAGTTTGAGCGGTTTGATTTGAAGTGTGAACTCTTACATTAGTGAAGTTTAGTTTTCCGTTTTGTAGCGTATGTCTGCATAAACTACTCCACGCTTAACCCTTTCCTCCTGTTCCTTAACCCATTTTTCTATGCCTACTTTTTGCAAGCGTTTTCCATCTTGGATTAAGGTTGGGTAATGTTCAGCTAATGATTTGATAAGCGTGCATGGATAATCTTTACATTGGGGACAAACTTCTACGCCCTTTTCTCTTGCGCAATTGCGGATTTTGCAGTCTGGAGGTCCGCCCTTTCCAACTCTGCAGTTGCAATCAAATGTTGCGAGTTTTTGTAGAAACTGCCAGAACAGTGGGAAAACTTCTTTCATTTCTGGCACGTATTGGTAAAAGTCGTCGAATCCTTCTTCATGGAGGCTTCGTTCTAGTTGTGATGCTTGTTTTGGTATGCGGTTTTGTTGTGCGCATAGTTTACAGTATAAGCCGCAGTAGGTTACATGGTGGAGTATTTTTTGGTTTGGCATGGCTTAAGCATTAGGGGTAAAGGATAAATAAATAATTTGGGTTAAAATTTTTATATTCATGAACTGTAGAATTTTATGTTGGCGTGTTGGGGCGCGTAGGCGCCTATGACTGGTGAAGGAAAAGGCAAAATTGTTGACAGAGGGAAGAAGTACAGAAAAATCTTCATTTACATACCTAAAGAGGTTTCTTCGGACACTAGTTTTCCATTTAAGGTTGGGGAAGACGTAACAGTAAAAATTGATGGCGACAGGCTTATAATAGAGAAGAGGCGGCAGCGAACCACAAATTAACACGGCTATGTCCCTTTTTCGTCTTGCAAACTGAAAGTTTATACCCCTTAACTTGGTTATTAGAAATTGGGAAATTTATGGTAGAGGAAAGAGAAATAGTTGAATTTCTCAAAACGCGTGAAAATGGAGTTTCCCTCAGCGAGATTGCTGAAGGTTTAGGAATTCCAAAGTATGGACCGAATTCTGCTTACGCGCTTTTACAATCCCTCAAGAATAGGGGAGTGGTTGAGCGCCGTGGCGAGTTGTGGGTGCTCATTGTTAAGGAGGAAAAACCTTCCGAAAAACCCTTAAAACCTCAAGAGGCTGAGCTTGAGCCTAAACCGAAGCCGGAAACCACTGTTCCGGAAATTGAAAACCTTGTCAGGGCGATGGCGCAGACCCTTGCAGAGGCTATGAAAAGTGCTAGGGCTCCGGCTGATGAGTGGGAGCTTGCAACAAAGCCTATGACGACGAAAATCGAGGAGGGAAAGGAAAAGCTGGGTGCTCTAGTGCTGAGACCAGACGAAGCCATTGAAGCCAAAAAGCCTCTCTTAGGTTTTCCAACAGGCACTTTCATTGACCAGTTATTCCTAACTCCAGACGGGAAAAGCTTGGAGGGCGTTCCCATATGCGGACAGTTTGCTATCACAGGGTTGCCCGGGGCTGGAAAATCCATTCTCGTTGAGGAAATCGCCGTACGTGTAGCTGCTTCTGGTAGGAAAGTGCTTTATGCAACCGCTGAAGACACTTGGAAGAGCGCCACTCCCCGTTTTGATTTGCAGTCTAGGCTTAAGCAGAAAGCCGACATTTTGGGTTTAGACTGGAACAAAATCCGCGAAAACCTTTTCGTGCTTGACACAGTAGCTTATCCAGAGCTCCGCGAATGGAACACCTTCGCTGAAACTTATCGTTACGTCGCCGAAAAGGAGAAAATCGAACTAGCCATAATAGACTCTGTAACGGTGCTTGAAGCCTACCGCGGAGCACTTAAATACCGTGTTATGGAGTTAGCCCGCTACAACCAAGTGCATGGCATAACAGCCTTCTACGTGAACCAGCGCAGCTCAGAGGTTTGGGACAGCTACGACATGGCGGGCGGCATAGGTTTAGCCCACAACCTAGACGGAACAATAATAGTTGATTATGGACGTGTATACTGGTATGACCAGCAAGTAGACTTAGGAGCAGACAGAGGTGAATTCGTCCGCATAGTCCGCGTGCTAGACTGCCGCATGAGCAACTTCGAAAGGCGAAGGATTAAAGTGGACATCACAGAAGACGGATTCTTAAAGGCTATTGAACCAATACCGAAAACTTCAGAAATGGAAAAGAAATAGCAGTGGCAAAAACGCATGTCAATAGTTAAACCGCCAACCCTGAAAGAACTAATAGAAACCTATGGCTCAGCGAAAGAGGCTGTTCTCCGCCTAATAGAGGCTGGATTTTCCCCAGAGCAGATAGAATGGCGCACTGGCATACCCTACTATCTTATACGCCTCTACATGGAAGGAGAACAGCCGAAAAAAGATGTGGCTTTCTCAAAAATAGTTGAAGTTTACGAACGCTTAGCAGTGCTTCGTGGAAAAAAGGGCAAAGAAACCGAACTGACGAAGTTCTTCCAAAATCCAGAATTGCCGCTGGAAGCCAAAACCCGCTTTGCTTTGGGAACAATAACCGAGGAAAGCTTGAAGGTTGGACCCGGCCTAATAGAAAGAAGTATAAGCCTAGCCACCGGTGTCTCCCAAGACGAGATTAAAAAACTTCTGATAGACTATGGGGAACATGGAGAAGTAGCCTACCTCCTTAAAAAACCCTCAGAGCCCACGCTTTCCGTAAATGAGGTTTACGAAGCCATAAAGCTGATGCCAAAACTGAAAGGCATCAGAGAACGCGAACTCTACATTTCAAGCCTATTAAAAGCAAGCACACCCCTAGAGGCAAAATATATTGTTAGGCTTCTTTTAGGCGACTTGAAGCTTGGCTACTATGCAAGCACTGTTATGAGGGCAGCAGCCAAAGCCCACAATGTTCCACAAGAACTAATCCAAAACGCCTGCGCAATAATGGGGATAACTGAAGGAATAAGCATGGCTTCTGAGGGAACGCTGAAGCTTGCAGAGATAAAAATGCGCCCAGGAAGGTTCATCAAACCTCAACTAGCCCACTTATACGAGCCTGACAAGATTGTCTATCCCGTAAGAGCAGAATACAAACTTGATGGAAGCCGCCTCCAAATCCACAAGTGGGGCACTCAAACATGGATTTTTTCAAGGCGAGGCGTAGAAAAATCGCAGACTTTGCCAGAAGTTGTGGAGATAACTGGAAAATTTGGTGCTCAAAGCTGTATTGTTGACGGCGAAGTCTTAGCCATAGACGAGGCTGGCAACCCTTTACCTTTCCAGGTTATGCTTGAAAGAACTGTGCCTAGGGAGCTCGCACCTGAAGAGCTTAAAGAGCGAATGGAAAAGGTTAGGGTTACATTCAAAGCCTTTGACATTCTATTTCTAAATGGGCAAGAGCTCACCCGCCTACCGCTTTCTGAAAGACGAAAATACCTTTTGGAGATTGTCCCGCCAGAATATATCGTTGAGGGGAGAGACTGCCAAAATGAAGTTGAACTCATGCGCTTCTACGAAGAAGCTCTAAAAAAGAAGTTTGAGGGCATAGTTGTCAAAAGTCTAAATGCTCCATACGAAATTGGACAGCGCACCTACACATGGCTTAAACTGAAACCAGAACGCGACACAATAGACTGCACAATAGTAAAAGCATTATATGGAAAGGGGAGACGCGCAGGATTATACTCGTCATTCCTTTTGGCGGTGCGCGACCCAACCGAAAAGAAACTTTACACCATCGGGAAAGTTTCCAACCTGCCGGAACAAACAATGGACACGCTTAGAACTATAATTGAAAAAACAGGGACGGGTGAAGACGAGGAAGGAGTTTTCGTAAAACCGACAGTTGTTGTTGAAGCTACGTATCAGGAGATTCAGGAGACAGACGAGTACACAAGCGGATACGCCTTAAGAGTGCCAAAAATTGTTCGCTTCAGAACAGACAAGACTGTAGAGGAAATCGACACCGTTGGAAAACTTAAGAAACTGTACGAGTTGCAGTATGAACGTTATCCAACGCAGTCTATTTAACAAGACTGTTAGTTTTCCCTCCATTTAGCCTTGAATGCCACAAGAAGAATTGCGATAAACATCATAGCCAGCAAAGCTAGCCAGCGGATTACAATCATCTCTGGCGGCAGTGTTATAAGCCCGGAATAAGCCCTAACCAGTCCAGCAGCATTAGATGTTGGGAATAAAACAGCTACCCAGTTTAAACCGCCTAGCAACTCTTCTGGGTAATAGACTGGCGGAAGGAAAATCAACCCCAACCCGAGGATGTTGGATATGTTATTTAATGTGTAAACGCTTGCCTTCTGAAGGTATGTAGATATGACAAAGCCTATGCCGCTTAAGCCAGCCCAGCATAAGAGCAAAGCCGCAATAATCCACCCTAACGCATGTACTGGCAGGAAACCAAGCCACAAAGCAAGCGTAAGAAAGAACACAAGCCCTGGAGATGAAAGTATTAGTGGAGCTAAGGCTGCTCCCATCATATACGAAATCGGGTGAACAGGCATAGCTACAATCATCTGCCTAATTTTCACATATCTATCCCATGTGATGTCTTGTATGGCAGCGGCTATGCCGATGAAGCCAACGGTGGAAATCATTGCTCCTATTAGGCCATAGCTTATTTCTCCGCCGAAGATTAATATGAAAAACAATGGCAAAGCGCTTATTAACCCTATTACCATCAACATTAATGGTTGCCTTTTCAGATCTGGAATGGCTTTTAAGGCTGCGATCACCAAGGCGTCTCTAACCATTTTTCCGATTTTCATTCATTTCTCCTCCTATAAGTTTTACAAAAACATCTTCAAGTGTGATGGGTGAGGCTTCAGCCTTCAACCCGTTTTTCAGGGCTTTTTTCACAAGGTCTATGGCTTCGTCTCCGTTGTCAATGTAAATTATTCGTTTGCTTCCAAAGCTTACTGAGGAATGGTTGCTGATGAACTTATCCAGCGTTTTTAGGCTTTTGCCTTCAACAACAACTCTGAACTTCTCCTTGGTTAGGCTTTTGATTTCTTCAATGGTTCCCTGCGCTATTAGCTCGCCTTTGTGGATTATGGCTAGTCTGTCGGAAACCATTTCGGCTTCTTCCATGATGTGGGTTGTTAGAAGGATGGTTTTTCCTTCTTCAATCATTTCCCTCAAAACAATCCAAACTTTTCTCCGCGCCACGGCGTCTAAACCGCTTGTGGGTTCATCCAGCATTAGCACTTCAGCATCTGAAGCCAAAGCCGCTGCTATTATCGCCCTTTTCTTTTCTCCGCCTGAAAGCGTTGCACAAGTGCGGTTTTTCAGCTCCCACAGTTCAACAGCCTTCAAGGCTTTTTCAGAAGTTTCCTTTGCTTTTTGCTTGGTCATGCCGCGAAGAAGCGAGAAATAGTAGCAGTATTCCCAAGGTGTGAAATTGCCATAAGTAGCCACATCCTGTGGAACAACGGCTATGTGCTCCCGTACACTTTCAGCCCTGTCTACAACGTTAAATCCCAAAACATAGGCTTCGCCGTTTGTAGGTAATAGCTGCGTGGAAATAATTCTGAGTAAGGTTGTTTTTCCAGCGCCGTTTGGACCCAGCAAGGTGAAAAGTTCACCTTTCTTTATGGATAGGCTGACGCCTTTTAGGGCTTCCACGGTCTCTTTGCCATGGTATGTTTTGACAAGGTTTACTGATTTTACTGCTTCCAATGTCCTCAGCCCTTTTAACACATTTACATATTGAACTTTGGAGCTGGTTGTTAAGGGTTATGGGTAAAAGTGGTCAAAGATTTGGTCATCAACTGCTTTAGAAGATTCTCCTTGTTGGAATAAGTTGATGGGTGAAGCCTATGTTCGCTTTGCTTTTATATTGGTCATTGCGGATTCCTAAGGCTATTTCTACAAACTCTTTTATGGTTTGGTTAGCGAACTCCCATGTTGGTCTTCCATAGATTAAACCATTACACGTTGAGTCTGCATAGACATAAAGATTTTTTCCACCGTAGGGATAGACGGCTTCTCTTGCATATCCAAATTTTGGACTGCCTAAAATTTTGAAAGGCCATAGTTTGCATGCTGTTGGTTTCATGTGCTGCAGTCCACATAAGTGCATGTTCGAGAGCTTGTAGAGGAATATGCATGAACCGTCGCTTTTCCTTCTTAAATAAAGCTTGTTTAAACCTGAAGCTGTTGTTTCAGCTCCATAGTTTTTCACTATGTGTAGCCATTCTTGGAAGTTTAGAACTACACTGTAGGCTTTGCAGCATAGGCCGCAAGTGTTGCATTTCCAGTCTGCTATGCAACTCCACGGAACAAACAGCATTTAGTTTACCCGCGCTTGTTATCTTTTCCCTAAAATTTTGGAGAAACAAAGTTTTAATAAAAGTTTATCTTGTCTCTTCCGCTTCTGTGTTGCAAAAGGCTTTCAGTTTATCTCTTACTTCTTTTGGGATTTGGGTGGCTTTCAGTGTTTGTCTGTCCACAGCTACAGCCACAATATAACCGCTTGCCAACAAATCACTCGTTTCCTTGTTGTGGATTTTGAAGCCGTATTTCACGGCTTTTTCTTTCAATTCTTCCACTGTCAGTTCTATTTCAAGCAAGTCGTTAAATTTTGCTGGTTTGTTGTATTGGCAGAAGGCTTCCACCCGCGGCATTATTATTTCCCTGTCTCCAAGCCAGCCTATCAAGCCAAGTTTTGCGTAAAATTCCTCTTCGGCTCTTTCGAAAAATCTGAAGAAGTTTGAGAAGTGGACTATTTGGGCGGCGTCTGTGTCTACCCATGAAACCCTATACAATGTTTTAAAAGAGTGCGGCATGCTTCCACAACTTGAGGAGGGGCTAGCCTTTCCTATAGAGGTATATGGTGTGGGATGGGTATCCAAGCTTCGGGTTCTCGCAGAAATTATCAACTTTCAATGGTTTCCAACCCACAATTTCATAGTCGTGGGAAACAACACGGGCTCCGGTTCTAAGCTCAACTTCAAGTTTTGGCTTAATCTTCTCGTTGGCGCTTGTTGTTAAATATAGGAATATGACGTCGGCTGATGTTAAGTCGACGTTGAACATGTCGCCGTTGACTATGGTTACTCTGTCTTGAAGACCTTCCTCATAAACTGTGCTTAAGGCTCTTTTTGCAAGGTCTTCGCGTAACTCGACGCCTACGGCTCTTGCACCGAAATCCTTCGCAGCCATAATAACTGTTCTACCGTCTCCAGCACCCAAGTCAAAGAAAACCTCTCCAGGTTTTAGCTGTGCCAAAATAAGCATGTGGCGGACGACTGGAAGGGGTGTGGGAACGTAGGGGGCTATGAACAGTTTAGGGGCCTCCCTTCTGGTTTTAGCAATGTCTCCCTCTCTTTTTTAAAATTTTCTCAGTTTAAGCTACGTAGGTTGACCTTTTAGGTGTGGGTCTTCTGGATTCTCCGCATTTCATGGCGCTTTGAGCGCAAAGTTCCAGATATTTTTCTTCGTCTCCAGCGCCTACTGCCTCGGCGGCTTTGCGGCATAATTCGCTGGGTTCCTCGCATCCTTCTTCCTTGCATAAGCCCGAAATGTAGAGGCAGATTTCCTGCACGTCTTTAGGCTCTAGTACAGCTCTGTTGGTGCGGATTAGGAGGCAGAGTTCCCTTGCCAAAACACAGTTTTTGACGTATTTAACTCTGTTTAAAACTTCTTCGCGGAGTTTTTTTCTGCTTATCTCCAAGCTTCTTATCTCCACAAGATATTGAGGCGACGCTCACCCACATTAAGGTGGTCTCCCATTTAAAAGTTGTTGTAAGTCTCTCACCACTTCTACCAGAATCTTTTGCTTATGGCTTTGCGTTCCGCCTCCAAAACAAGTTCATAAAACCTATCGTCAAGCCGCGAATCTTTTTCAAGAACTTCTTTAACGTCTGAGGGTTGAACTTTTCTGGCGCATAAGGCGACCACCGCTGGCTTTCCATATTCCGCTATTAACCGAGCTGTTTGCAGGGCTTGCTTTCGCAGTTTCTCTTCGCTTTTGGTCAGTTTTTCGCCTTTTTTCTCTATTAAGGGTAGAATCTTCTCCTCCTCAACCTTCAGCAGTCCAATTGCTTCGGAGCCGCATTTTGGACATTTGGGTTTTGTCGGCAATTCTTTTACGCGTATCATGTCCGTGTAGCTCCAACAGTTTGTGCAGATGAAGCTGCATGTTTCGTTGAGCAGTCTTGCCTTGGCAGATTCTACGAGGACAGCGCGCATTCTTTCAGGCGGAATTAAATCTGTTTTCATGCTGACGCGTTCTATGCCAACCCGCGCCACTGGAGTAGCATTTCCACCAGTTTCCACCTTCTCCACTACAATTTCGCCCTTGCGGATTTTTCCTAAAACATGCACAAGCTTTTCCAAGTCCAAGTCTTTTGTGAAAACTTCTTTCAAGGCTTCCTCAAACATTGGGGTTCCCTCAAAACTTTTCAAGAGTCTCTGAAGGCTCACGTTACTGAAGTCCGCCCACTTCTCCAGTGCTCCAAACCGTCTTGCCACATGAATCATCCGCCTCTTGAAAAGCCCCGTCTTCACAGTAGCCCTTGTTAAAGTTTCTCTAACAGCTTGTTCTCCCATGCCAGCCATTTCCATCAATAAATCTGCCATTTGCTCCGCGTTCGCCGCCCCCATGGTTTGCACAAATATCCTGTAAGGGTCGTGTTGAACCACTACGCCGTATCCGATTTTCTCGGAGAGCAGTTGCCCAATAAGCTGGGCTAGGGCTCTGTTGGTGAGGGAGCCGAAATGGGCGTGAACAATCACAAAGTCTTCCCAGTCTTCAACTATTATCCGCCTGTCCGTGGGAACAGGCATTCCAGCAGAGGCGTGCTCCACAGTTTCAGTTAACGCGTCTAAAATTGTCTCCTTATCAGCTGGATATTGCATGCTAAGCTTGGCGGCGATTTCCCCGGGTGATGAGCCCTTCAACATTTGCTCCTCAACAAAGCCTCTTATGCTGCCAACTTCCTGTGCCACTTCAAAAGGCACTGGGATTTCCTCACCTATCCAGCTTGGTATAGCCCCAGTAGGGTCGTCTACGGGCTTAACGTAAACCTTGTCGCCTGAAACATGGAGAATCCGCCATGGGCTTCCGCGAATTATGAACTTTATGCCCGGCTTGCCATACTCAGCCATAAAGGCTTCGTCTAAAACTCCTATGGCTGAGTCAGCTGACTCGTCGACGACGAGATACTGTTTTTCTTCTGGTATCATGGACAAGTTGTTAAAATAATATTCGAAAAGCGCTTTTGTCCTCCGCGGTTTTAAGGCAACTTTGTCTTCGAAGGAAACCCATGCCAACCGTGGAAAGCGTTGATGCATATACATTAGAATTTTCTCAACATCCTCCATTGTTAAGTCCGCGTATGGATAAGCGTTTCTGAACATTTCTAAGACTTCGCCGAATTCGAGGCGTTTCTGTTTGACGAGTAAACCTGCTATCTGGTGGGCTAACGCATCATAGGGTTTTGGCGGAATTTCAACAGGTTCCAAATCCTCTTTTAAGGCGCGCTTGGCTATGGCTAAAGCTTCAAGAGTGTCATCCGAATCCATTGTGACGATTATTCCTTCTGCTATGCGGCCAATTCTGTGGCCGCTTCTGCCCACGCGCTGAATAAGCCTCGTAACCTGCCTTGGGCTCATGTATTGGATAACTAGGTCTATTCTGCCCACGTCTATGCCCAGTTCTAGGCTGCTGGTGCAAACTAAGCCTTTCAACTCGCCGTTTTTTAAGCCTCTTTCAGCGGCTATGCGGGAAGGTTTAGCTAAAGAACCGTGGTGTATGGAGACTGGGAAGTCTATGTCCCAAACCTTGAAGCGGCTGGCTAAAACTTCTGAAATGGCTCTAGTGTTGGTGAACAATAGAACTGACTTATGGCGGCTTATATAGTCGCGGATTACCCTAAGCCTAGCTGCTACTTCTGGATGCGTGTAAAGCTGTCCAGCAAGCCTAAAATCATCGGCTTCAGGCTTTGGAAAAACTATCTTAAGATGCATTTTCCGCGCGACTGGAACTCGCACAATTTCAACTGGGCGACCGTTTCCAACAAGGAACTGCGCCACCTTTTCCGGACTGCCAATGGTGGCTGACAAACCTATAATTTGAAAGTCCCTCCCAATCATGGTTCTAAGCCTTTCAAGGGCTAGGGCAAGCTGGCTTCCCCTTTTGCTGTCAGCCATTTCATGCACTTCGTCAATTATCACCCAGCGCACCTGCTGCAGATGCTGCCTCATAATCCAACCAACCAAAATCGCTTGCAAAGTTTCAGGCGTCGTAATCAAAACATCTGGTGGACTACGCGCCTGCCTTGTTCGTTCGCGAGTTTCTGTGTCACCATGCCTAACCGCCAACTTAATGTCTAGGTTGTTGCACCACCATTCGAGACGCTCCAACATGTCACGGTTTAGAGCCCTCAAAGGTGTAATGTAAAGAACCTTTATGCCCGGAGCTTGCGACTCCTGCAAAAGCATGCTTAAAACTGGCAGAAAAGCAGCCTCAGTCTTGCCCGTTGCAGTAGGTGAAATAAGCAGGACATTCTTTCCCTCAAGAATTAGCGGAATAGTTTTCTCTTGAGGTTCCGTTGGCTTTGAGAATCCCCTCTGCTCAATCAAGCGGCGAACAGGCTTAACCAGAAGGTCAAAAGCGTTTTTAGGAGATTCTTTCAAAGCTGATTTAACTCCAGACGTGCTGATAGGAATAGCGGAAACCTAAAGGTAAAAGCATTTTGCATACGCAAGCAGCATCTCCGCATAAGCACCATAAAATATATGGCTAGCAAATTTCAAACGAGAATGAAGAGGAAGTGCAATTTATGAACGAAACCATAGAGGTTATAAAACGTAGGAGAAGCATACGGCGGTTTAAACCAGAACAGATACGCGACTCAGACTTGCAGGAAATATTGGAGTCCGCTTTGCTTGCGCCTAACGCTCGAAACCAGCAGAAATGGCACTTCACTGTAATCCAAAACGAAGAAGTGCTAAACAAAATGGCAAGCATCATGAAGGAAAACATGTTAAACTCGGAGATAGAATTTTTGGCTGAACGAGCAAAAGATCCCGAGTTTAATCCTTTCGGAAACGCTCCAACAGTCGTCTTAATCACAGCGGACAAAACAACCCGTTTTGCTGAAATTGACTGCGCCTTAGCCGCCGAAAACATCTTGATAGCAGCCGAATCTCTGGGCTTGGGTTCCCACATAATGACTTCCACCGAATTCTTATTCACAACGGAAAAAGGCAAGGAACTGAAAAAGGAGTTAGGAGTTCCAGAAGGATACGAACACGTCTGCGTAATAGCCTTAGGATACAAAGATGAAAACCTGCCGGCAAAACCGAGAAGAAAAGATGTAATCAACTATATAAGATGAGTTTAACCCTTCAAACGCACAATAAAAATGTTCTGATTAAACATTCCTTGTTTCATTTTGATTAAATTCCGGCAACGGAAAATCTCTTGAGAACATCTTAACCATGAGGTGCTTTTTGCAATGCTGCTGTTAAAGAAGACCAGCCAAAACAATTATGGTGTTCCTATATTTTGTTTAGAACTTCGCTTTCTATTTCTTCTTCGCCTATCTTGAAGGTTTCTGGTTCCTCGCGCTTAAGTATGGTTTTTAAGGCTTCAGGAGGGAGTTCTTTTACAAGCCGCAAAATCTCTTTTCTAGCCGCCTCAAAATGTTTCACTAGTAAATTCTTTTCTTTATACATGACTCCCGCTAGGGGGCATATCTTCTCCATCTTCAAATACCACTCGATTTTGCCTGTTTGCTTGTTTATGTCGAAGGTTACTGGTCCAGCGACGCATGTTTCAGGCTTAACGGGGTGGACAATGCATTTTCGTGTTGCCTTATCATAGAATATGCAGTAGCCGTCTACGTTTTCCCTTGGAAATGTGTATTCAGTGTGGACAAACGGGTTTTCTATGGGTATTTTATGCTTTTTCAAGTATTCCTCGATGATTTCCTTTCGCCTTAACGTTATGGGCGGTCTAGCGTCCCAGCAGCAGTTGATTTTGCATGTGCCGCAGACATCAAAGAAATTTTTCTGTCTTTCCCCTTCAGTTTGCATGTACGCCTTAACCTCCCTAAAAGAAGGGCTCATTATCAATTAGGCTCTTTAAAAGTTTCGAATAAACATCCACTATAGCCTCATTCAAATATGTTTTCTGCGCCCTAACTTGGACCTTCTCCCTAATAACTTCTGCGAGGTTTCCATGCTCTATTCGCCTCTGCACTAATGGAAGATAATCTTTCTCTTCAACTGTAGCGTTTTCCCAGGCAATTTTGAGAAAGTGCTCGCAGACTTGTCTGGCTGTCGGTCCGTTTGGATGCAGCACTTTTGCGTTTAGTCCATGCTTTATGACGGATTTGAAGTCTTCTGTTAAAAGTCTTGTAGGCATAAGCGGCGCATTTTCCGCCATCAACCCTCTAAGCAAGGCTCTTATGAAACAGCTTAGGGCTACATCCGATTTTATGCATTCCTGCTCGTCCATAACCCTTATCTCAACGGCTTTTCTTTCAAATCTGAGGATGACGCCTCTAGAATTAACCCATTCTTTGTTAAGGATGCACTGGTGGGCTCCAGCTTTAGCCAAATCAGTAGAGTATTTTTCAATAACGTCCTTTCGGTATTGCTTGAAAGAGTAAACGTATTCTGGAACCACATTTCCAGTTATCGAAGGGATTTCCTTCTGGTTTTCCATGTAAAAATAAAGCCTGTTATCCGCATAATCGCCAAAACATCCTTCATAAATGGGAGAGGAGGCTGAAACTGCTGGAAGGTAGGCGCAGACGTTTGCAAGCAAATTATGCACTTGAACAGCTTTTTCCTCATCAGAGTATGGAATGTTAAGTTGGAAGCTTTGAATGTTAAGCCAGCCGTGCTGTTTAAGGTTGAAAATTCGGCTGAAAGCCTCATAAATCTGCCTGTGACGGTGGGGCCAAACTGTGGTTTCCTCAAGCCTTAATGTTGGGTGCATTCCCGTCCCCAGAAGCCTAGCCCCATAACGCTTTTGCAAAAGTTCGCCTAGCCTTAAAACTGCCATGTGCATTTTTTCCTCGAAGTTTCTTGGCGACTTGAAGGGCTTGTTGGGTTTAACCTCTAAAACGTGAAGCTGAAGCTCCTTTCCAAAGGAGAAGTCGCCGAAATCCACAAAGTTTACGATTCGTCCATAAAAGTCTTTTACGACTTTGTCAACTATGGGTAAAGCCTTCAAGTTTTCATTAACCAATGAGAATTCGTGTTCTGGTCCAAGAACCTCTAGGGTTCTATACGTACAGGTAGCCTCTTCCATTCAATCTGCAAACAACCCAAATATAAGCTTATAGCTGAAGCTTTCTGAAGACGTAGATGGCCCAGCTGATTGTTTCTCTCCGCCATTTAAGATAGATCTCCTTTTCTTTGGCAATTCGCTCCAAAAGTTCTGGAACATCTGGGTCTTCAGGATGAGCTTTTGCATAGTCGTCGGCTGCCAACCATTGAAGACTCTCATAATTGTCCCAATCGTCTTCATTGCTTACAATAGTGTAAAGGCACCTTAAGTCTTCACCCTCTCCAACCTTTATGTTGTCCTTGTGGGTGCCATACTCGTTTCTTCTAAAACCTTCAATTTCCAAATATTCCTTGCAAGGTTCTTTCCGCCAAAAAATTTCGCCGACAATTATTAATCCATCCGGTTTCGCCATTTCTTTAAGCCTCCTTAACGTTTGTTTATATCCGCTAAAAACCCATGAGGCGCCTATACACATGGCTACATCAAAAAGTTCACCTTTTTCTGGTTTATATTCGGCTCCATCCATCTCCAAAAATTTGATATCCGCGTTCGGGGCACGTTTTCGGAGTTTTTCTATGCATTCACGTATGCAGTAAGGCGATATATCAACGCCAACGCCGGATATGCCATATAATTCCGCAAGCCTAATGAGAAGTTCACCTTTACCACATGCTATGTCTAAAACTCGTGCCCCTTTTCCCAAATTAAGTAGATGGCAGAGGCTTTCCAGCTTTTCCATGCTTATCGGATTGCACACTAAATGCTTTTTGTGAATAATGTCATAATACTTCCATTTATCCATTAAATGCTTCTTCCTTCATCGTTGAGCTCACTATGATTAGGGTTTAGTTGTAAATAGCTTTAGCTTCCACAGTTAATTTTAAATACCTAAATGATGTTAGCAGTTTTCTGTTGTCTGGTGCCTCTTGCGTGCTGGTCGTCTCAAACATAGACCTAAAAACAAACGCGCCTATAACGAAACCATTAACCTTCCTCAAGTCTTCTGTTAGAGACTTCATTCTCAACGTCAACAACGATTACCGATACATGAAAATTGGGTATTATGTTTCACTTCACGCTGAAATCCTAGGGAACAAGGTGGTTCCCACAACGGAAAACGCCCTAGACGCCTACAGGCTGCCAGTTATGCTGGTTAGAGCATCAAAAAATGGAATACCTGCAATGCCTTACCTTGTCACGGACTCGGTGAAGCAGATAATGACTGAGTTCGACTTCCCAATTGTCATGTTTGCCGTTAACCCCTTCTCTTTCAACGGTTTCCAAACAGCCAAAAACAGAACCGCCCTATACCGGGCTGTTAAAAGCCTAAGCATGAATTACCGCTACGCTGTCTGTGCTCAACCGCTTCGCGGCGAAATGATTTCCGTTAAATCCCTCTTCGGCGAATGTGCAACCGAACACGGCAACGTGAAGGAAATTGCCGAAAAAGTCTATGAAACCTTTAACCTCCCAGTCTGCAAACTGCATATCCAACACTTCGATGGAAAGGCTTACCTGTGTGGGCTTCAACCCTTAAAAGTGGAGGAGTTTTCACCATCAGACGTGAATATGATTTCTAAAATAGTTTCTCGGTTTTCCGAGAAAGGATGGTTTGATTGACGCGGATAGCTTGTTTTGTTGAAAAATACAATTTCACATACTCCGACGAAGCTGAAGCTCTCCAAGTTTTTAGGCATACGGCGGAACAAATGGGCCACGAGTTCAACTTCATATTTAGGAATGGGCTTTCAGAAATCCCAAAGTATGACGCGGTTTTCATAAGGGCTACAACCGACCCGCTTTACACAGCGTATGTGGTCTCAAAAACAGCATGGGAATTGGGCTTAAAAGTTGTTGATGATCCGGTTTCTATTAGGATATGCGCCAACAAAATCCACCAGTATAGGCTCTTCGAAAAACTTGATGTTCCCCATATTCCAACATTGTTTTTGAACAAGGACGAGTTTCATCATAGGCAAATAGCTGAAATCTTCAGGCTTTTCGGAAAACCAGTGGTGATAAAGGCGCCTTACACAAGTTTTTCAAAGTATGTGGAAAAAGCCTCATGCGAGACAAGTTTCCGCGAGGTTGCAAAACGCTTCTTCAGAAGGTCAGACTACATTGTTGTGCAGAAGTTTATGCCTTCCCGTTTCGACTGGAGGGTCGGCGTCCTCAACGGCGAAGTTCTCTATGTCTGCAAGTACATGATGCCGAAGGGTAAATGGAAACATGGCGTAAAACGCCGCGGAAAACCAAGCTTCATTTGGGGGAGAACCGTCACCCTAAAACGGGATAATGCGCCCCAAAGGTTGAAGGAAACAGCCATAAAAGCATGTAGTGTTGTTGGAAAAGGGCTTTACGGCGTCGACGTTAAAGAGGTTAATGGCGACTACGTGGTGGTTGAGGTTAACGATAACCCAAGCATATATAAGGGGCAAGAAGACCTCAGAGACCAGGACGTCTACGAGAAAATCATAAGGTTCCTAGCAGAGTAAGCCATTTTATTGAAAGACGACTAAGTATATTAAAAGCAGGGTGAAGCCAACAACTCCCAGTATTATCCCCATCCTTTTAGGGTCTCTTCCAGCCCTTATATGCCTCATTCCTTCCCTGGCGATAACAGGATTTAACGCTGCTCCCCTTATGTATCTGTACTCTGAAAATGGGAGCATGCTCACGAAGCCTATGCCGAGCAGAACAAGCGCCCCAATAATTAAAGCCCAACGAATAATTTCTAAGAAGGGTTTATTCATTAGGGTGGCGTAGATTAGCGTTCCAGAAGTTAAAATTACCAAGGTAACAGCTAAAGCCATTAAGTAAAGCTTGGAAAAATCTTAAGCGTTTCTTTTACTGGCATCTCTTAACTTCGTCTGCATTTTACGTCTCCTTTAGTATTTAAGGGTTTTGAGTTAGACATTTCAGCTCCGTAGACATGCATAATTCACACTTCTCAATGTCAAATGTTGGGTCTAAAGCCTTGTGCATGTTGCATAAAAGTCCTTTTGCACGGGTGACTCTGCAGATTTCACAAAACTTTAGTGTAAAATCTTTGTGGGATAAGCCTTCCTTTGCCAGGGAATTCGCTAACTCTTCAATTAGCCTTTTAATTTCTTTGTCTTTTTCTAGGTCTAGGGCTTTTCCCCTCATTTTCTTGTTGTAGAGGCTTACGGCTGGTTGGCTCACGCCCAGCAGTTTTGCTGCTTCCATCTGTTTTAGGCCGTGTTTTGTCATTAGTTGTCTGGCTAGTGCTGCCCTTACTGGTGGGAGTAGGCTTTTTACGGCGACTTCGCATGGTAACAGCATTTTGTTCATTCCTCTGTGTAGTATTTTGGGGAAAGGCATAAATATACTTTATTACAATTGTAATAAAAGGTGAATGTAGATGCGTGAAAGAAGCGTAATGAAACTGGCAGAAAACGTTCACTGGGTCGGTGCAAGAGACTGGAACCGCAGACTATTCGATGCATTAATCCCGCTGCCAAAAGGAACATCCTATAACGCTTACCTTATAATTGGTGAAACGGGCAAAGTCTTAATAGACACGGTTAACCCGGGCTTTGAAAAGGAGCTTGAAGAGAAAATCCGCACGGTCACAAGCCCAGAAGAGCTATACTATATTGTTATGAACCATGCGGAGCCAGACCACGCCGGCGCCATACCATACATTATGAAAATTTCGCCTAAAGCCAAACTTGTAACCACCAGCAGAGGCGCAAAAATGGCCCAAGTCTTCTATCATGTACCACAAGAGAGAATCAAAATCATAGCGGATAACGAAACCATAAGCCTAGGCGACAAGACTTTACGCTTTATTGAAGCGCCTATGCTGCATTGGCCAGAAACCATGTTCACATACATAGAAGAGGATGAGATATTGTTTCCATGCGACTTTTTCGGCGCCCACTTGGCTGGTGGGGTTTACAGCGACGAAGTTGAGGATTTGCTTGTTCACGCCCAACGGTATTGGGGCGAAATAATGATGCCTTTCCGGGCGATGGCACAGAAAGCCCTTGAAAAAATTGCTGGTTTGAACATTAAAGTAATAGCGCCAAGCCACGGTCCCATTCACAGAAAACCCGAGCTCATCTTAAATGCCTATAAGCGGTGGGCTGCTGGTGAAACCCGTCAAAAAGTCGTAATAGCTTACGTGAGCATGTGGAACAGCACAGACAGCATGGTGAAGCAGATGGCTGAAACATTGGCGGCTGAAGGAATCGAACTGGCCTTTCACAACCTAGCCATAACAGATATTGGAGATTTAGCCAAAGACCTTGTGGACTCAAAAGCCATAGTGCTTGGCGCACCAACAGTTCTGGGTGGAGCCCATCCATTAGCTGTTTATGCTGCATACCTTTTTAAGGCATTGCGTCCGCCGACAAAATTCGCGGTTATTTTAAGCTCTTACGGTTGGGGTGGAGGCGCAGTAAAACAGGTTCAAGAGCTGCTTAGTGGCTTTAAAATTGAGGTTGTCGGCGCTCTGGAGGTTAATGGTCCACCCACAGAGGAAAACATGAAGCAAATTGTTGATATAGGCAAATCTTTAGTCAACAAAATTAAGGAGGGCGCCTAGCATGAGCGGAATAACCGAGGAAGACCGTAAAAAAGCCCTTAAAGGGATTCTTAGGCAATTGCATGCTGGTGTGTCTCCAGACCAAGTCAAAGAGAGGTTTAGGCAGTTCCTTGAAGGAGTAAGTTCGCTGGAAATCGCCAAAATCGAGCAGGAGCTCGTAAGCGAAGGCGTATCGCGGGAGGAGATTCAAAGGCTTTGCGACGTGCACTTGGCAATCTTCAAAGAACAGTTGGAAAAGCAGCAGTTTGAGGTGGCGCCTGCCAGCCCGATTGGCATACTTCTCGAAGAACATAAAATGCTCCAGCAGATAACCCAAAAGCTCAGCGTGCTAGCTGAAAAAATGCAGACCGCCGAAAGCCTTGAAGCCATAAAAGAGGATTTGGCGCAGCTGAAGCATATTGCAGAAGAGCTTCTGGAGGCTGAAAAACACTATTTACGGGAGGAGAACGCCCTCTTCCCAGTTTTGGAGAAGCATGGAATAACTGAGCCGCCAGCCATCATGTGGATTGAGCACAACCAGCTCAGGGAAAAGAAGAAACAGCTTAAGAATCTCTTAGAAAACATTGCAAACGTGAGTTTTCCAGATTTTAAGAGGCAACTTGGCGAACTAGCCAACGCCATAAACAGCGCCCTGAACAGCCACATTTTCAAGGAAAACAACATTTTATTCCCAACAGCCCAACGCGTCGTCACAGAACAAGAATGGGCAAGCATGCGGGCAGACTTCGATGAAATTGGATATTGCTGCTTCACCCCAGAACACTTAATAACGAAGCCAGCCAAAACTGTTGAAAAGCCAATAGCTGAGGAGACATCTATGCCAGAAGACACATTACAATTTGAAACCGGCTCTTTAACAAAGGAGGAAGTGGAGGCTATTTTGAACACACTGCCCGTAGACGTAACCTTCGTGAACAAAGACGACGCCGTCAAATACTTCAACAAGGCTGAAAAACGCATATTCGTAAGAACAAAAGCCATTCTAGGCAGAAAAGTGCAGCTCTGCCACCCACAAAAAAGCATCCACGTGGTCAACAGAATCCTAGAAGCCTTCAAGAAAGGCGAAAAGGATGTGGCGGAATTCTGGATACAAGTTGGCGACCGCCTAATCCACATAAGATACTTCGCTGTAAGGGATAAAAACGGCAAATACTTGGGAACCATGGAGGTAACCCAGGACATAACGGACATAAAAAAGATTGAAGGCCAAAAGCGACTCTTGGACTGGGAAGGCTAACGTTGAAAACCGTTTTGTTCGTCTGTGTGGAAAACAGTTTTAGAAGCCAAATTGCCGAAGCTTACTTTAACGAGTATGCGCCGAAAGGCTGGACTGCCACAAGTGCTGGCTTAACACCAGCTGAGAGGGTTCATCCAAACGCTGTTAAGCTTATGCTTGAAGAGGGCATAGACATAAGCCACAAAAAACCCCAAATTATGACAAGGGAACTTCAGGAAAAGGCTAACATGGCCATAATCGTCTGCAGCGGCGCCCTATGCCCAGTAGTCTACACAAGGCGTGTTGAAGAGTGGAACATGCCTGACCCTGCCAAAATGCCGCTTGAAGAGGCTAGGCAGATAAGAGACGCCATAAAAGTCAAAATTCTAGACTTGATTGAAAGGTTGAAGACCGAGCAGTCCTAGCGTTTTTCCCTACTTTCTTTCAAGGCTTTTTCCACTTCCTCCCTTATAATATAGCCACCTATGTGGAGGATGGGCTCTTTGGCTTCTGGGTCAACGTTCATGGTGGCGGTGCACGGATAGCTATGATGCGCTTTTGCAATGGCATCGTATAGGGTTTCGCGTTTTGTTTCAATGCCTATAAGCTTTCGTGCCACATACCATGTGGAGCCGCATGGGGCGCTGCGCCTAACAAAAGCCGCTTCAACCACTTCGCGTCCGCCAACCCTGGCCGTGGAAATCTCCAGTTTTGGGCGTCCCACGCCAAACTCCGTGACGAAACGCGAAATTAATGGCTTGTCTTCGGCTGATTCCAGCGAACAGAAAGGTTTTGGAAAAGCATATTCCAAGCCTAGCTCCACGCAGCGTTCCTCAACCTGTTTTCTCAAGCCTGATGGAACCTCGTTAAAATCCTCTATGGGAACAATTAAGCCCTTAACGCCGACCCTTTCAACATGAAGCGGCAGTTCTAAAAGCAGATCTTTGTGTAAACCTGAAGCCACACATAGGTCCGCTTTTGGAATGTTTTTTGGCATGTATTCCTCCGGTTTGTCGATGAAGGTTGGCAAATCCATAGGCTTTGGCAGTTCTATGGCTGCGCGGATGTTGCGAACATAACTGTAAACGCCGTACTTGCATGAATCACAGTATAAGCCGCAAGACTTGCAGAAACTCGGGTCGTTTATGAGGTTTCTTATGACGCGTTCGGCGAACTCGCCACTGTAAACAAAAACCAAAGTCAAAAATTCTTTCTTGTCATTCAGAGCTTTTCACACCTTTAAAGATGGTTAAAGCACATATTCTGGGCGGCGAGCAGACAACAAAACATGCTCTAGGAAAACGTCTTCTGGAACAGCTCCCAAAAACTCCACCTTCTCGTTTAAAACAGTCTTCGGAACACCCATAACCCCGTACTTATGCCCAATGTGGGGAAACTCGCTTACATCCACCACGTCAGCCCTAACCATTTCGCTTTCAACAGCAAACTTGAAGGCTAAACTCGCCACAGACGGACAGTATGGGCAAGTAAGCGTGACAAAAACCTGAATGTGCACAAACGTCTTTACGCCTTTTAACTTTTCCCTAGTTTCTTCAGAGATTTCCGCTGTTCCTCTCGAAACGCTGATTATGCCGTCTAAAAGGGTTCCAAACTCGTAGCCGTAGGGCAAACCATAAAACCTTAAACCATAATCTTCGGCGCCTACAATCGCAACAGCTGGAACCTTGTCAATGCCATAAACCCTAGCCTTCTCAGCGTCAGCCGCAAAATCATAAACCTCAACACCTATCTCATCGCTTAAACCAGCCAAATCTTCAATAAGGCTTCGCGTCTGCGCACAGTAAGGGCACTCATATTCCTGTGTAAAAACAACAAGCTTAACAGGGTTATGCAGCTTCTGAACTAACTCTTCCTGCAAGCGTTTCTTGTGCTCTTCTGGAATCACGCCTTACACGCCCTCCTAACTTCTATCTTAATCTCTTTCCAATCCTCTTTAACACCGCGCAATGAGCTAACCGCTCCAACAATGGTGCCGCCCAAAATCTTAACAACAAACTCATTAAGCCTTATCTCCTCACCATCCACAAAAGCCCTAACATCCAACACAACCACCTCAAAAATAGAAGCCATACTTTAAAGTAAAAACTTTCCGTTACGGCAAGACAGCTGAACTTAAAGAGAAAACAAAAATAAAACCTTAACAATTTCAATACAAGAAGGTAAAAACAACTGAAAACCGTTAGGAACCAACTGCGGGGTTGCCCTA
>JABFQN010000016.1 GCA_019685555.1 Candidatus Bathyarchaeota archaeon A05DMB-3
CGGGAACGGAGCGCGGTTTAACTTCTGAGTTCGGAATGGGATCAGGTGGGTCCCGCGCCCTATGGCCGGCAAACCCCAAAATACACCTCAAACAATGGCTCATTAACTTTTCGGTGTTCGGCAAAAAGAGAATAACGCATATATTCCATCTTTCAAAATTATGTCTTGCAAGGGGCCGTAGTCTAGGCAGGTATGACGACGGGCTCCAGAACAAACCAAAACGGGTTTGCGGACCGCACCATGCGGAATGAAGAAGTTCTGGAGCGGTTATAGAGAAACCCGTAGGAGCAGCTACGCGCTGTTTCCGGGTAAAGGTCGTCGGTTCAAATCCGGCCGGCCCCACATCTTAAGCAATTCCAAAGCAACGTTTAGGCAACAGCTTTGCGAAAAGTAAGATTCTTTCCGATTTTCGCAGATTATGAGCGTTAACTAAATAATCTCTTGCAGCTTAGAAATGTTGCAATTTAAATAAATAATGTAGCAATAAGATGAAAGCAATGAGCATAAAAATATCCAGAAAAGTTCTTAATCATATTGTTAGTAGGCATCCGGAAGTTGCACGTTACACGCATGAAATAGTTATGGCGGTTCAGGATCCCGATTTAATTATTAGGGGGTTGAGGGGCGAGTTTAAAGCTTTAAAGTTTTATGCCAACCTCCATATAGGACCGAAGTATCTTGTGGTTATTTTCCAGGAAAAAGGCGAAGAAAAGGTTATTATAACTGCCTACTTCACTTCTAATGTAGCTAGGGTTAAAGGCGAGATAGTATGGAGAAAGTCGCAGTAAGTCTAGAAAAGATAGATTTAGACTATGACGAAGAAGCGGATGTGCTATACATAAGCTTTGGAAAGCCCAGACAAGCCAAAGACAGCGTTGAAGTTGAAGATGGAATAATCTACCGCATAGCAGACAACGAAATAGTAGGCATAACAATAACAAACTTCAAAGCCAGAACACTCAAAAAACAATCTGGCTTATAAAATTTAAACGTAGATTTTCATCTATCCGGCCCCCCACCACAGCGTAAGCCAATCTCACCTGACTTCTGAGGAAACTGTTAACTTTTGTGGTTCAAGAGGATAAAATGGCTATTGATATTTGCAGTAGCTTAACGCATTTTGGTTAATTATGCTGTTTTCCTTTTACAGTGACTTTATATTGTGTGGGCGTCTTTAAAATTTGCATGTGTATAATGGGTGTTAAAGTGGGATTGTATGTTTGGGGCGACTGAAATATTTCTTTCTGATAAGGCTTTTTTGAGCATTATCTTATCTTCAGTTGAAGTTTACAAAAATGAAAGCCATGGAGCTTTGTTGGGCTTTAAGACTCCCAGACGTATAATAGTGGAGTATGCTATTCCATTTCAGTCTGCTAGAAGAAAATTTACTGAGGTTATGCCTAATTGGCGGAGGGAACTTAAAGTGATTGAAGTTCTTCCAAGACTAATCCATTTGCAAAAACTTGGGTATTATCATTCTCACCCGCAGTTCGGGAAAAAGCGTGGCACTCCGGAACTTAGTAAAACGGATAGGGAATACATGCAACCGGGTGAAATAGAAATTGTGGTGGCTATCAACGACTCGAAAAGGTCGTCTCCTTGGAAGGAATCAAAGAATAAATTGTCCGGCACTTTGGGGAAATATCACATTACAATTGCAGGTTTTTACAAGAGAAAAAGGAATGATGAAATAACACAGTATAGGGTTTTATGTCCTTACGCGATAGGGTTTGATTATACCTTTGAACAGCCGCTTGTTTAAAGCTAATGTTTCCGCCATATGTTGTATGGACATTGGTTCCAGCAGTAGCGGCTGCTCTTATAGGCGCAGTTTTTACATTCTGGTAAATCGAAAAGCCTTGGCTTTTTTCTGACACCAGAAGTTTTTTGCATAAAAACTCTATTCCAAAAATAAACAGTAAGCCCAGCACTTAAACTTTACCAGAAACTGAAGGTGCCTTCAACTAAGACGAAGGACGCGTGAGAACGCTAACAATGGGGCAAAGGATTCTGGGTAAGTAAAGTTTTGTGAAGGGGCTTTTAGGATTGTTTCATGAACTCGATGAATTCCTCAAGTGTGCGTTTTTCAAGGGTGTAATTCGTTTTTCTCTCCCTGCCTATTGTTGAGTAGGGAAATTCGCCATAATCATGTCCAGGATAAACTTCCACGTCGTCGTCTAGTTTCAAAATTTTGTTGAAGAGGCTGTTGTACATGTCTTTTGGGTTTCCACCAGGTAGGTCTGTTCTTCCACACTCTCCAATGAAGAGGGTGTCTCCTGTAAGGAGTTTGCCGTTTATTAATAGGCATATGCCGTCTGGCGTGTGTCCAGGTGTGTGAATAACTTTTATAACTGTTTTTCCAAGTCTTAAAGTGTCTCCATCTTCTAAACTTATGTGTTTGTTGATTTTAGAGCGTTTGTGGGCTGCAATTTTTGCGTTGAAAACTTTTTGAAGGTCTTGGTTGCCGGCTGTGTGGTCGCTGTGTCCATGGGTGTTTATAATGAATTTCAGTTTGAAGCTTTGCTCTTTCAAAAGTTTTGTTATAATTTCTGCATTAAAACTTGGGTCGACGACGGCAGCATTTTTTGTTGTTTCATCGGCTATCACGTAGGAGAAGTTGTCTCCATGGTGTTTTATCTGTTTAAAAAACATGCTCATGCACCCTCTAAAGTGGGATGTGTTCGATTTTCATGCCCATTTTTGCCAAATCCTCCAAATTCTCAACGCAGCCTATGCTGGCGTCTATGTTGCGGTGTTTGGGATGAACCCACATGTGTTTTGGTGAAAGATTAAACTGCAAGGGAGTTTTCAGCGAAACACCGTATACGTCTAAGCCTCTAATCAAAGCGTTGGTTAGGCATACTTTACGAATCGAAGTGTAACTTTCCAGCAGTTTTTCTGCGCCGTAGGCGCCTATGCCATGCCATAAAGCTGCGTTTTCCGGAGATGCCAACGAGTAGAGGAAGAACTGGGGCGATGATGGAGTTTCTTTAAATTTGTAGTTTGTTAGGGCTTCTCCTTCAACCATAAATTCGTCTTCGGCTTTTGCCATGCTTATGTCTTCTGGGTCTATGGCATTCGGATAAAGCGGCGTAGTTTGATAGCTCACCTTAACACTTTTCAGTTCTTCTCCTTCAAAATATATTTTGCCCCTTGCCGCGCGCTTTGAACCATAACCCTTAACGGAATGGGGAACCGTTAAAAGGGTTGTGCGTTTTTTCATGCTTCTACCCATACAGCGGTAGGCGTCTTCTATTGAGCTGTAGCTTCTATGGATATCTTTAATGATGTGGTGTAGCAACCCATTAGCGTCTTCTCTTTGCAATGTTTCGATGGGCATGCGCATCGAAGGGAGGCAAAGGTCTATCTCAAAAAATTCAGAAAGCTGCTCCATCTGCTCATATTTTACTGCGTCAACCATTTCCACATAGCTGTTACTGTTTTCGAGACGCCGCCTTATCAGTTCAATTTCACCTTGCGATATAAGTGTGCCATCATATTTCCGTGCGAAGTTTTCGTCAATCTTCAGCATGCTTGTTTTGACGTAGGCTGACGGAAAGGCGCTTTGTCCGCTTTCAACAATAGACTCTCTAAGCGGGTTCATTGAGTATCTGTCTGGTTCGATGTCGTCCGTGTTCAGAAGGAAAGAGGTTACTATGCCTTCTTTTGGATTGCGGAGCAGTTCGCATATTTCGTTTATGTCGTCCCACGTAATTTCGCTTAAACCGTGATGGTGGAAATAGTTTCCGCAGACTTCAAGCAGCCGAGCGGCAATAATCCCTTGAACCTCTTCCACCGTCAACTGCGGGTTTGAATATTCAACAGAACCCCTCAGAAAAAAGTGAGGGCCTCTAAGCCTAATTTCACATTTCTTTCCGTTTCGAAAATGGTAAAAGCTGAATTCCCGCTTATCGTTTACTTCAAATATGGATAACGCTTTAACTAACTCTTCTACACAGTGCCAAGAGTTTTTTAGGAAGTCTTCAAGAATCATTTTCGCCAAGTTCTGAGATAACAAGCCTACTAGCCTCTTTCAAGGGATTCTGCGATGTAAATGCAGTCTTTAAAAGCTAGCGGTTTAGAAAACATCCTCACAACATTAAACTCCGCGGAGAAACCAGTTTCTAAAAGCATCTTTAGGAGTTTCTCTTCCTTTCCAGATACAACCATGGAGACTTCGAAGCCGCGGAGCTTATTCAAAAGCGTCTTTAAAAGAGCTTCTGCAGCTTCAAGGTGTCCTTCTAGGCAGACAAGTGGTCCTATTTCTGCATAGTGATTGTAAACCTTTGCCATGGCGTATCCGAGGATTTCTCTTTCTTCAATGTAGTGGTAGCAAAGATTTCCCCTCATGTTGGCAATTTTTTCCAACAGTTTCCTTCTGGAAGCGCCGAAGTGGAAAGTGTCAAACGCTATAACTTTTTGTAATTCGCCTTTTTCAGTCACCTTTACACTTTTTTCTTGAAATTGCGAGGGCAAGGGTTCGCCCTTTAAGACTGTGAATTCCGTTTCGCGTTTAAATCCTAGACGCATGTAAAATTCCACGTTTTCCTTATACGAGTATAAGCCTATGGTTTCTACCCCTCTGCTTTTTAAATAGCCCATAGCATGTTTTACAAGCATGCTTCCAGCGCCCTTTCCACGGTGGCTTTCGTCTACTATGACGCTTCCAATCCATCCAACTTTGCCGAAGCTTATGGTTGTGGCTATGCCTATTTTTCTCGAATCATGCAAAAGAATGAAGCATCCTTCGGGTTCTAGGCTCATCATGAATTTAAAGTCCCACTCTGTCAAATTCCAGTTCATCGTGTCTGTGATTTGAACAGCGAATTCTATGTCTTCTTCGCACATCTGTCTTACGCTAAACATTAAAGTGTCCTCTGCAACGCGTTTTATCAATTTTTCCACTAGGCATAAACTTTACTAGTATGAGCCGTGTTGAGATAAAGAATCTGGGATGGAGGGTTTAAACTATCGCAGATATAGAGAAACAGTTGAAGGTTAAGATACCTCGCAACGTTAGGATAACAACCCATTCTTTCACTAAATTTTTCAAGGGCTTCGAGAAAGTTGAGGCGGTAAAAAGCATATTTGGAGAAAAAACTGAAGAAGTGCTCAACAACCTACAAGTTGAATTTGCAGGTTTTAGAGGCTACATGGGCGTAAGCGACATAGACGGCCACATAATAATTAGTGCCCGTTACTTAAACAACGGAGACTTGATAGACATTTATTTGGACATAATCCACGAGTTGGTTCACGTAAAACAGTTCATGGAGGGAAAGAAGCTTTTCGATGATAGATACAGTTACGTCGGCAGACCAACAGAAATAGAGGCGTACCGCCATGCAGTGGCGGAGGCGAAAAGGCTAGGTTTAGACGACTCTCGTATCTGTCAATATTTAAAAACAGAGTGGATGAACGAAAAAGACCTTAAAAAACTTACAAAAATTCTCGGCGTAAAATATGTTCCACTTGAAAAAAGATGCGTATAAAAAAGAACAGGAAAACTCCACAATTACCTTCCAAAAAACCAGAATTTCCTTTTCTCCCCTTTTTCGCTTTTCGCCTTCCTTTCCTCTTCCTCTTTCTGAATCTGATATTCTTCTATCTTTTTTACGAGTTTTTCAATATTTTCTGGCTTTTCGGCAAATTTCAAGAGTTTTTCGCTGTCTGGTCCCATAAGGATAAAAAGGGGTTGGAAGTAGAGGCGCGCCAGTTGGGACCAAACGTGGCTTGTTGGTCCAATGGTTTCTAGGAAGAGCGTTGCAACATTATCCATTTTTGAGTCTACTAGTTTTTTAGCTATTTTTGAAACCCATTCTTCTTCGTCGCTGTTGTCAAGCTGTTCTTGTTCAAGGTTCATTTGGCTTTTCCTTTGCCCCGTACTATTTCTTTTTGAGGACAGCGAAGGCTATTGCAATAATAGCCAGTATCATCGCCACCAGTGTTGCGTCGAATCTTGGCTGTAGATACTGCAGTATTATGCCTATCAGGAAGCCTACTCTAGTCATTATTGTGTTGGCGAATAGGTAGCCGAAACCCACCATCATGCCGTATATTCCAATGGTTACCAGCGCCTTGTACGCTATGCGAACAGGGCCTGCTTTTCCTTCAGTCTTCGGGAAGAACGTGAAGATGAAGTAGGTTAGTCCGCCGAGGGTTATTAGAATCATGAGCCAGTTGTTGAAGGTTTTCAATGGGTCGCCCGCCACCCAGAGGGGCAAGACTGCGGCGTTTATCTGCTTTATTATGTTAGCCATAGGTGCTGCTCTTAGGGCTAAGGCTGCTCCGACAGCGACGTTTACTCCTACACCGTATCTGGCAACCCAATAGTACTTCTTTGAATATTTGAAGAAGAATGTTAGTCCTAAGAGTATTGGGATTATCAAGTGCCAGTATTCCACACCCTTTACCATTTGGCCGAATGCCGTTCTGTTTAGGCTGTCCAATGATAGTGCTATTGAATAGCCCGCCGCTGTTCCAACGAACAAGTGTTCTGCAAGTCTATATAGCACGTTGTCTTTGTAGACGAAGCTGTATATCCAAACAATCATGACGGCTGCAAGCCAACCTCCAATCAGCTCAATCATTTCCTTCTACCTCCCTCGGGCTTAGGCTTAGACCTCGTGGCGAATAATATGATGTTTCCGATGATTATGAAGATGAGTATCAGTGCGTGAGCGAAGCTTTGGGCATCCATTGAGGCGAGTCCCAACCCTTTTCTGCCTACTAGGGTTTCGTATTCAGCCGCTGACCTCTGCCCTGTAAGCATGCCTATTGCTTGTCCAGCGTCGACGTAAGGCTTGATTGAAGGCCCTATAACGCTTAATGCGCCGAAGAGTAGCGGAATATCGTAGGGCGTGTACCATTGGCGAACATACCAGCCGAAAGTGTCTGTTCCAGAAGACGCTATGAAAACAAGGGCGAAGTCTTCAGCTTTGTCGATATTCGCCATCATCTGCAAAGCTGAAATAGCCGTTCCATAATTGTCCACAGCCACTGTCCCTCGGATGCTTGTAGCTAAAGACCTAACCGCTGGTTCGTTTCCAGCTATATAACCTAGGAACACGTAGTCAACACCATACGTTTTATCCGCGAACAAGTCGGCTGCCGTGGATTTAAGCAGTTCAAACACTATGGGGCCATAAGTGATTGTCGACACAAAGACAAGTTTACAGTTTTTCTCAAAGAGATGTTTGATAACTGCTGCTACCTGAGGTTCCAATTCCGCTCTTGCAGCCATCTCATAGTATAGGTCTATTAGGACTGGTTTTCCAGCTGGAAGCGTGTTTTCTATGTAGTTGTAAACATCTCTCGTCGTTGAAGAAATCCCTATTGGAAGACCAACAGGGTTAAGCAGTGGAATAACTATCGAGATTACGAGCAGCGTATAGATTATCTGAGCCATGCCGAAAGGTCTACGTTTTTCCTCTTTCGCCATTTTACTCCCTCCTCCCCATCCAAGTGGTTTCTTTGCCGATGATTAGTCGCAATCCCAGTATTATCAAGCCGAAGCCTATGCCCATGGTGATTGGTCTAAAGGCCGCAGTGTTTGGAACGTTGTATATCCAGTCTCTCAGCGGGAGGAAGCCTTCCCAAATCATTGCTCCAAGGCTTGTGTTTCCAAGCATAACTATTATCGCAACTATCAACAGCAGAATTGCAGGCGGGTTTCTAGCTCTAAAAGTTCTGTAGGAAGCTGAGGCTATGTAGAAAACCAGTATCGAATACATTGCTGCATCCGCAGGAGCATAAAGGTAAGTGTAAAGCCATTGGAAGTTCGGCTGCGTTGTTATGGCTATTCCCGAGGATAGGGCGTAGCATGCGAGTGAAACCATTATTATTTCTAGAACTATGACTATGCTGCTGAAGATTATCTGTCGCCTCTCCCTTTTTCTTATTTGGTTTGCATGATACCGCAATATGTCTATTCCACCGACAATGGCGGCAATGGCTGTAATCACAATAGCCCAGTCAGACAGTGCCTTGTCTGCTGTTCCAAATGCGTCGCTGACTGGCTTTTCTATGTAGAAGAAGTAGAAGATCACCATCAGAACTATTATCAAGGCAACAATTATCTGCGGTATATTGCGTCTTACAACAACACTCATGCGCTCATTCCTCCTTATTTAACCAGATACTCAGCCAGTTTAACGCCCATCGGCAGCAGTATCAGCCCCACAACTATCAGAATCCAAGAAAGCAATTTCCCAATGTCTTGTCCCCTTATAGAAGCAAGGGTTTCAACATCTCCAGAAGCCATGGCACCAGCAGCAAAAATTTCCTCACCTATGAAGGCATAGTCTGCAGCAAGCACAAAGAACGGTATTTGAGTTTCACGGGCTGTCCCCGCCACTTGAAAAGCTTCTATGGCTGCTCCGGCTTCCATGAAGATTAGGGATTCAGCCCAGAAAGGACCAACAACAATGTTTGCGCCAGCATTTTCCCTTTGTATGGTTGCTTGCACAGCCGAAGCGTATGCAAACTGTTGGTCCGTCAAATACCGCACGTTATACGTTACATTGTAAAGCTCGGGTTTTCCGCCAGAATAATAGGCATCTCGAATGATTTCTTCTTCAGCAGCTATCAGTTCTGGAACGCCGAGTGTTGAAACAAGCTGAGCGCCGTATTTAGCGCAGAGCCTTGCAACATGGCCTAGAACACCTAAACCTGCAAGGTACTGGGGGGCGTTAACGGTTGATATAGGGCCGTATCCAAGAGTGAAGTGCACCGTTTTTCCCATCTCAACGGCCCTTGCTATGCCTTCTTCAATTGCGTCAAAAGCCGCGATTTTCCGCACGGGGATAGGCTTGCCTCCTCTGGCCTTACCTATGAAGTAGTAGCCCGCAAAGAGCAAAACCAAGAGCAAAACGAAAGACACGTTTCCCGCTTTAGGGTTTATGATGCCGAGGCTTTGGTAGTAGCCCACTGACACAACTATCAGAAGCAGAACGAACAGCGCAAGTGCGATCCAAGTTTTATATTTTGCGATGTCCATGTAAAATTTTCCTCTCCCATCCCGTTTTGACAAGAGTTTTGTTTGATGTAGGATGTATATAAGATTTGTCAAAGGTTTTTTAAACCTAAAAGTTCATTTTTAATTGACCTAAAAGGGAAATAGTTCAACAGCTGCAAAGGCTTACCCTCCAGAAACTTACAGAAACAGATATATTATTCATGGGCGTGGCTTTATTTTTGTGAAGAATTTGAACAGGAAAGAGCCAAGCTTCATCTTAGCCACAGATGTAGGAAGCACCACAACAAAAGCCAGATTCTTCGGCAAAACCGATGGCGAATGGAAGTTTCTTTCCAGCGGCGAAGCCCCAACAACCGTGGAAAAACCTGTTGAAGACGTTACGATGGGCATAAGAAACGCTGTGAGAGAAGTGGAGGAACTCACAGGTCACCAGATAATAGATTACAACAGCAAGGAACTAAAGTTCATAATGCCCTACAGAGGTGAAAGAACGGGAGTAGATGTTTATGTTTCAACAAGCAGCGCTGGAGGCGGCCTCCAAATGCTTGTTCAAGGAGTGGTGAAAACTATAACGGCTGAAAGCGCTCAAAGAGCCGCTTTAGGCGCTGGAGCCATAGTAATGGACGTCCTATCAGTTGACGACGAAAGGGACACCTATGAAAAAATAAACACGTTGAGGTTTCTAAGACCGGACATAGTTTTGCTGGCTGGAGGCGTGGATGGAGGAACAAAAACCCATGTTTTAGAGATGGCTGAAATATTGGCTATGGCGAAGCCGCGCCCCCGATTCGAAATAGAATTCCTCCTACCAGTGGTGTATGCTGGAAATAAAGATGCACGAGAAGATGTGAAGGAAACCCTTGGAGAAAACTTCGATGTAAGAATAACCGAAAACCTGAGACCTACAATAGAAACTGAAAAGGTTGAACCTGCAAGAGATGCCATTCTACAGCTTTTCATGGAACACGTGATGGCACACGCACCCGGATACGAGAAATTGAAGAAGCTTGTTTCAACCAGTATAATGCCGACGCCTGCTGGCGAAGGAATGATGGTGCGAAAATTTTCAGAACTTAAAGGCGTCAACAGCATAGGCGTAGGACTTGGAGGAGCAACAACAAACGTTTACTCGTGTTTTGATGGGCGGTTCTTGCGAACTGTCAGCGCAAACCTTGGAATGAGCTACAGCGTAGGCAACGTCCTAAAAGAAACTGGCGTTCAAAACGCGAAAAAGTGGGTTCCGTTCGCAGTAAGCGACGAAGAGGTTATGAGCATAGTATACAACAAAATGATAAGACCAACAACGATTCCCATGGCTTTAGAGGACTTGGTCATAGAACACGCCCTCGCAAGAGAATCCATCAAAATGGCGTTTAACCACCATAAATACTTGGCAAGAGAGCTTAAAGGCTTGAAAAGAGAGAGAACAATATCAGATATTTTTGAAGAAGTCAAGGCTGAAGACACATACATAGACTTGTTTAGGCTCGACTACATAATAGGCACTGGCGGGCTTCTTTCAAGAGCCCCTAGAAGAAACCAGTCTATGATGATACTTATAGACGCCTTCCAACCAGTTGGTTTTACACACCTCGTTCAAGACAGCGTTTTTATGATGCCCCACTTAGGCGTGCTTTCAACAATCCACCCGAAAATAGCATTAGACATTTTCGAGAAAGAGTGCCTCGTTTATCTTGGAACAGTGATTTCTGGAGCTGGATTGGGCAAACTTGGCTCTGATATGGCTAAAATAACAATTGAATATAAAGATGGGAAAAAGGAATTCCTAACCCTACAGTTTGGGAAAATAATCAGATTGGAAATTCCCCATGAAAGCGAAATTAACGTTACAGCGTCTCCAACCCGCAACTTCAACTTTGGAGCCGGATTCGGCAAAAGCGTATCCAGAAGGGTTAAAGGCGGCGTGGTTGGCTTAGTCTTCGATGGAAGGGGAAGACCAGTATATATCCCAGAAGATGAGAAGGAGAGGTTTAACATGCTTTTAGACTGGTATTCCTCAATGAACCTTTATCCAAAAGAAAAAATCGAGGAGTGGAAGACTTGCCTATAAAAACCTCAAAAGAAAGTTTCGCTTACACACCCGGGTTAAGGATAACCCCTTACACTTACATAAGGAGAACCCGCAGTCTCCCATTAAAGGGTGAAATCCTAGTCGAAAAGGGAGACCCTGTAGATTTTGATACAATTGTGGCAAGATGCTGCCTTGAAGGGATGCCCCACATAATAAAGGTTGCAGAGCTTCTAAACATAGACACAGAAGAAACCATGCGTTATCTTTTAAAAAAGAAGGGGGACAGCGTGAAAAAGGGAGAAGTCATAGCGAGATACCGCTCCCTATTCGGCTTAATAAACAAGAGTATAGTCGCAGAAGTGGACGGCGTTATAGAAAACATAAACGAAATCACGGGACACGTGACAATAAGAGAGCCGCCGAAATTTCTGGAGCTAAAAGCCTACATTAAAGGAAGAGTTGACGACGTGGTTCCCAACGAAGCAGTCGTGATAGGAACCTATGGAGCCTTCATACAGGGAATCATAGGGTTTGCCGGAGAAAACTTCGGAGAACTCCGTGTGGCTGTCTCAAACCCGAAAGAAGTTCTTGAAGCAAACATGATAACAGAAAACGACGCTGAAAAGATAGTTGTCGGAGGCTCATTGGTAACATGGGAAGCCCTAGAAAAAGCATGCAAAACAAAGGTTAAAGGGATAGTGGCGGGAGGCGCCAAAATGGAAGACTTAGAGAATATTCTAAAAACACGGATAGGCGTAGCCATAACGGGAAGAGAAAACTTGGATTTCACATTAATCCTAACAGAAGGTTTCGGAAAACTGCCCATGTCAGAGGCTGCCTTCAAAATACTAAAAGATAACGAGGGAAAAATCGCTGCTGTTAATGGTTCAACACAAGTGAGAGCTGGCGTCCTAAGACCAGAAATAATAATACCCCTAGAGAAAGGCAGTCGCCGTCAAGAAAAGGAAGAGCTTGGAGAGGGAAAAATGAAGGTAGGAAGCATTGTAAGGATAATAAGATTTCCATATTTCGGAGCTGTCGGAAAAGTTGTTGAGCTTCCAGTAGAGCTGAATAAAATAGAGACAGAGTCCCATGTGAGGGTGGTTAAAGTGGAACTGGCAGATGGGAGAATCGTGACGGTTCCAAGGGCGAACGTTGAAATAGTAGCTGAGTAAAAAAGAGTGCATGTCAGCCTTAAACTACTGTTTTTTCTTTAGGCATTTTTCAAAATGCTTTAAAAGTTCGTTGCTCTTTTTCCTGTCTAAAACATCAAGAACAAGGGTTTTATTCTCAAATGCTAGGATGAGGCTTTCTTCCCGCAGTACAATAGCTGACAAGAACATTAGAACTGCAAGTATGATATAGAAGGGGTTATCAGCGTTAACTATACCAATTACAGCGAAGATTATTGCCAACAAAAGTAAAGGCTTGCTGAATTTCCGCTTTACACCCACGTTAGCAAGCTTTGACAAGTCGTATTTCTCCTCCACAGAACCGTTGACAATTTTCAATGTGTCATCTTGAACTACAAGCTTTTTCTTGTTTATCACAATCTCCATTGCAGTCATCTTGGCTTCTGTCTCTAAGCTATCGATAAGCTGGAATAGGAAAATATAAGAGTTGAGTTATTCCACTTATCTATTTCCAAAAATTATGGCTGAGCGTAGGTGTGGGGCATGTATGATATCCTAGTTAAAAATGGAAAAGTTGCGGATGGAACTGGCAATCCATGGTTCAAGGCGGACATAGGCATTAAAAATGGGCGGATAGCAGATGTTGGAACATTAAAATCTGGCGCAGACAAGGTTATCGACGCCAGCAAAATGGTGGTTTGCCCAGGCTTTATAGATATGCATTCCCACTCAGACTTGGAGCTTCTAATAAACAATTATGCCGAAAGCAAAGTTAGACAGGGAGTGACAACAGAAGTTATAGGAAACTGTGGCGTTTCAGGCGCTCCCCTAAACGATGAGCTTAAGGCAAACTTTAGAAAAGAGAACCCAATACTGGATGAGGCTGGCGTAACGCTAAACTGGTCAACCACGGAGGAGTACTTCAAAACACTAGAAAGAGGCGGATTATCCGTAAACGTGGCTGCACTTGCCGGACACGCCAACATTAGAGTCTGTGTAATGGGATATGAAAACAGACCTCCAACTAAAAAAGAGCTGGAAGAGATGAAAAAAGTGACAGAAGAATCTATGAAGGCTGGGGCTTTCGGCTTATCCACTGGGCTTATTTACCCGCCGAGTTCTTACGCAGACACCAGCGAAATAATCGAGTTGGCTAAAGTTGTCGCAAAATACGATGGCATATACGCCTCCCACATTAGAGGAGAAGACGCTCCAAGGCTCATTGAATCCATCAGAGAAGCCATAAAAATAGGCGAATCCGCCGGCGTTTCAGTACAGATATCCCATCATAAGGCTCATGGTAAGCTCGCATGGGGTAAAGTCAATACAACACTACGGATGATAGAGGAGGCAAGGGAAAGAGACGTCCAAGTAACATGCGACGTTTACCCGTATACAGCAGCAAGCTTCGGCTTAAGCGCCATACTACCCCCAGAAATCCACGAGGGAGGAATCCCAAAAATGATTGAAAGGCTGAAAAACTCAAAGTGGCGTAAAAGGATTAGAAAGGAGATGATTGAGGGCTTGCCAAAATGGCCTAGCCCATTTTTAACCGCTGGCTGGGACTCGATTATGATAGCGTTTTCAAGTAGGCATCCGGAGTATGAGGGCAGAATGATAAGTGAAATTTGCAGTTCGCTTAATGTTGACCCGTTTGACTTTGTTTTCAACCTTTTAATAGAGGAAGAAGCATCGGTGCAAGTTGTAAGGTTTACCATGCGAGAAGGAGACGTCTGCACGGTTTTAAGCCATCCAGCGTCGATGGTGGGTTCAGACGCTTCCATATGTGCAACATACGGATTCCTAAGCAAGGGAAAACCACATCCAAGGGCTTATGGAACATTTCCAAGAGTTTTCAAGCGATATGTCAACGAGCTTAGTGTTTTAAGACTTGAAGAAGCCGTGAGAAAGATGACGTCTTTCCCAGCCTCCAAACTTAAACTGTTTGATAGGGGAATCATAAGGACGGGCATGTGGGCTGACATTGTAATCTTTAACTTGAAGGAAATATCGGATGAAGCAACCTATGCAGACCCCCACAAATACCCAAAGGGCATAGAATATGTTATCGTTAATGGGGAAATAGTCATAGAGAAAGGCGAACATAGAAAAGTTTTGCCAGGTAAAGTTTTACGCCATAAAACAATACAAAAGAAGGGGAGGTGAATAAAGTGGAGAAAAAGAGGGAGGAAGTAACCTGCATAAAAGCGGGTTTATTAATCGACGGAACTGGAAGAGAACCATTAACAAACCCGGTAGTTGTCATAAAAGGAGACAAAATCGCAGAAATTGGAAAAGAAAGCGAAATAAAAATTCCAGAAGAGGCAAAAATTGTTGACTTGGGAAACCTAACAATTTTGCCTGGTTTAATAGACGCCCACGTTCATATCTACGGTCGTAGAAGCTACAGTCCAGCTGAGGAGATAATAACCCCCCATGATTTGGCTGTTATTCGGTCGGTGGAAGACTGCTGGAAGATTTTGAAAGCTGGTTTCACAATGGTAAGGGACCTTGGAAGCACCATAGCCCTATCTCTGAAACGCGCAGTAAATGAGGGAACAATCTCTGGGCCGAGAATCTTTGCCGCTGGGAGACCCATCTCCCAGACAGGTGGGCATTCAGACATTCACTACCTTCCAAGAGAAGAGGTAATAAAGAAAGGGGCATTAATCGCCGATGGTCCGGATGACTGCCGCCGCGCAGCTAGAGAAGCCTTACGAGACGGAGCAGACCTTATAAAAATAATGACTTCCGGCGGAATCGGCTCTGAGAAAGATCATCCGCGTTATCCGCAGTTTACAGTTGATGAAGTTAAGGCTATAACAGAAGAAGCCCATAGGGTTGAGCGGAGAGTTGCTTCCCACGCCGAGGGAGTTGAAGGCGTGAAAATCGCCATTTTAGGCGGAGTTGACTCAGTGGAACACGGCTTTTTCTTGGACGAGGAGTCTGTGCAAATGATGATTAGCCGAAACATTTACTTTGTGCCCACACTCTGCCTAGTCGAAGTTTATAAAAAGGCTTTGGAACGCCCTTACGACATGCCGCCGTGGAGGCTTAAAAAACAAGAGGAATGCATAGATGCCATGCCGAAAAGTTTCATGATGGCTTACAAGGCTGGAGTTAAAATCGCCGCCGGGACAGACTATTTTGGGCCTCCTCTGAGGGCGCATGGAGACAACGCTGACGAAGCGATAACCATGGTTAAGTATGGCATGAAACCCATGGACGCGATACTTGCTGCTACAAGAAATGCTGCTGAATGCATAGGAGTGCAAAACACGGTTGGCACTGTGGAAAGGGGAAAACTTGCCGACATAATTGGAGTGCAGGGCAACCCGCTTGAGGATATAACTGTGCTTAAGAAAGTGGATTTCGTCATGAAAGAGGGAAGAATATACGTCAACAGACAAACAGCCATTTAACAAAGTTTCCACTATTAAGAGATAAAAGGATTTTAAAACGAACAGCTAAAGCATTGAAGAGCTTGCAGTTTATTCTTCTGTGGCTCCAACAACTTTGGCTTCTGCGAATCTTCGGCTGATCCTCGTTATTCTTATTTTAACATGGTCTCCGGGCTTTGTGTTTGGTATGAAGGTTACTAAGCCTTGGATGCGGGCTATTCCTTCGCCTCTGCGGCTTGTTTCTGTAACATCAACTTCGTATTCTTTGCCTATTTCAACTGGTTTTGGTGGGAAACGTCTTTGGCTTCTTTCGAAGTCTCTTCTTCCGCCGAATCTTCTTCTTTCTTCCATACGTTTTCACCTCTCACGTGCGAATAAAATGTTCCGCGTTTTCACTCAACTGTGAGTTTTCCGTATTTTCCGACGTTCAGTTGGATTTCTCCCTTGAAACTTGTTACGTAACCATTTTCAACTTTGACCGTGTCGTTGACGTTTATTTGATTTATCTGGTCATTCCATAGGGTTAGCTTTATAGTGCCTGTTTCGTCTGCTATGATGGCTGTGGCCACTTTATGGGTTGTGTCGCTGAACCTTGATAGAACTTCACGTGTGGCGGATTTCTCCATCACTTTGGCTTCAACATTTACCCTTTTCATTCCGTTTCGCAGTTCCTTAATTTTCACTTTTACCCTTCCTTTTTGGCTATTCTCTCCGCGACAGCAAATTTCCCGCCCACCGACAGAATGCGCACTTTAACCCTTTCGCCTATCTTGCTGTTGGGAACAAAAATCAAGTAGCCCTGAATACGGGCTATCCCATCGCCCCTACTTCCAATATCGTCAATAACAACTTCTAACTCTTGGTTTTCCTTAACGGGTGCTGTGTGAAAAAGTGGTCTGCCGGGGTTGAAGCGTCTGCTACTTCCAAACCTTCTTGGTTTTCGCTGGATGTTTTTTGTTTTTTCTGGAAGCCTTCTTGGCATACTGTTTTTTCGTCCTTATCGCGGAACCAGCCTTTTCCCGCCAAACTCAAGTGCCTTCAAACACCGAGTTTCCAGCTAAAGGCCAGTTAGCAACACAAATAGCATCCACGCATATAAATCTTGCTAGGGTAAACAGTATATATGGCTGCATGTCATTTGTTATGATACGCTCATATGGTGATGGGGCTTAAAATTGCCGGAAACAAAGCAAAAAAAGCCCATAATCCAACTGGTAGACGTTTACAAAGAATACAGAGCTGGAACCATTTCAACATTAGCCCTAAAAAGGGTAAACTTCCAAATACACAGGGAGCAGGTTATCGCCATAATGGGGCCTTCCGGTTCTGGAAAAACTACACTTCTTAACATGATAGGGCTTCTGGACAGACCTACAAAAGGGAAGATTTTCTTCGACGGTCTTGACGTTTTAAGGCTTGACGATAAAACATTGGCGAATTTACGCAACACCAAGCTTGGCTTCGTCTTTCAAACCTTCAATTTAGTCAATAGGTTAAGTGTTTTTGAAAATGTTGAGCTGCCCCTTATACCTCGCGGGATTCCCCGAGGTGTTAGGGCAAAAATGGTTTTGGATGCTATAATAAAAGTCGGCGGCGATGAAAGTTGGCTTTCCAAAAAGCCGAACCAGCTTTCGGGTGGACAACAGCAACGGGTGGCAATTGCAAGAGCCATCGTTGGAAAACCAGTTGTGTTGTTGGCGGACGAGCCCACAGGCAACTTGGACAGAGCCTCCGCCAAAGTTGTCGTAAAAACTTTCTTAAACCTTAACAAGGCAGGACACACCGTGGTGGTTGTAACTCACGACCCCGAGGTGGCAAACTGCATGGATAAAATATATGTCATAAGAGATGGCGAAATTATAGACGAATACTCGTCTAATAAGGCAGAATCCCTTATTAACAAAGTTTAAAAACTCATAGAACAGGTGGAGCAGACATGAAAACCTTAAAGAAAATTTTAACCCTCATGTTAGTCCTTACACTAACACTGCAATATTTGTCAATGCTTGCAAATAGAACCTATGGAAACACAACACACGACTTCAACATCGTCCACATTAATGTAAGGTCTTCAGCAGACACGGCGGACATATACCCAGGCAGCAGAGGAGTTACATTAAAGATTCAAGCAGTCTACCAGAATGATACTCCAGCCATGAGCGTGGTTGGGTGGCTTAACACAACAGAGGGCATAAGCTTTAACGCGAGAAGTGGAGCATGTTCCCCAGCACAACTGCTTAACGGAAGCATAGCTGAAAACGTGAGCAAAGGCGTCTACGTTGCATTTGAGTATTTACTTGACATTTCCCGTTCCGTCAATACTGGAAATCACACTTTGTGGCTTAATATAACCTACGTTAGAGAAAGCATCTTCACACATGAACTGCATCCAATAAACGTAACAGTTTCGCCTTATCCTCCCATATCTTTAAGAGTTGTAGACGCCTATTTTTCACCCGCCTCTTATCCGGATTCCGTTGACACGAACCTTTACGTAATCCTAGAAAACAATGGCAGCACCATAACATCTACAAATTTCAACATAACACTACCGGAAAACTTCACCATTAAAAATCCGCGGGCAAGCACAGGCCTTGTCAACAGAGGAGACCGTTTCACATTAACTTTTACGGGGATATCCATACCAACAAATGCTCAAGTCGGCTTTTATAATGGCACCATCTATGCAGACTGCAGCGCAAGAACAGAAGACGGAGTTGCCTACAGCAACACTACAATGTTAAATGTCAAGATAAGTGTAGAAAGCCCACCTCCAGAAGAACCCATCATGATGGCGGCTGTAAACACACTTTATAATGGTGTTCCAGCACCGCTGCTCCCATCCGCAAGAAACGCTGTTTTGAGGGTATACCTCATCAATAGGCTTACTGACGCCATAAGCGCTATGGCTTTGAACATCACAGTTCCAGATGGAATGCATGTCAGAGCTGTTTCCGGCACATACATTAACGGAATGGTGTCCGGCGGCACATGTTACGTCGATATTACCCTTGATATTGACTCCAATGTTGCGGAAGGAAAATATGATGGAGTGTTGAACGTGACTTACCTCAAAATTGTTTCCGGCGCGTCCTTTCTGTTAAATCAAACTGTGAGTTTCCCAATTAACGTGGAGAGTGTTCACAGCTATATGTCTGAGTTGGTTCTTGTTAGTGCTTACTGGGGATATCCAGATCCAACACCCGTTTACTCTATCTCGCGGTATGTGCCATTAACAATTAGGCTAGTCAATTATGGGCGGTATGATGTCTGGGGTGTTGTTGTAAACGCCTCTTCACGGAGTCTCATGCCTATAAAAGATTCGGAGGCTTGTGCTGCAACAGTTGCAAGGGGAGGCTCATGCACGGCGGTTTTCTACTTCGATATAGACACCACTGCCTTAAGCGTTCCGGTAGATGTCTCGGCAAACTATATATTTGCAGAGTTTGGAACCCACATCAGCGCGGTTAGGAATTTTACAGTTTCTTTACCCGTGGAAATTTATCCAGCTTCTGAAAGCATCTTATCCATAGTTGACGCTGGTTGGCAAAACGGCGTCAACGTCTTTCCGCAAACAAGCAACGCCACGTATCAAGTAACATTGGCGAATAGGGCGCCTTACTCGATAAGCGGGATAAACCTCAAATTGAAGCTTCCAGAAGGAATCGCTTCGAAAGGGCGAAACGAAGCAACATCATACATTGAAGGCCCCATAAGAAGCTTAGCCACGTTCACCGCCTCATTCACAATTTCAGTTGACAACATACAAGTAGGAAGCTACAACGCAAACCTAACAGTTGACTGTATACTGCTTTCCGGCGGTCCAGGAGTTAGGCGTATCGAAAACTTCACTGTACAGATATTTGTAAACGATGATGTTTCAGCCTTGGAAATTGTGGAATCCAGATGGTATGAAGGCACGGTTGGACCCCAAACCTATGGCGCCCACCTAATAGTACTGATTAGAAATGTTTACGTGGACGGGCTTCATGGCGCAATACTCGAAATCGACTTACCGGAAGGCATCTACAACGCCATAGACAACTCAAGCCATATTAAAGCCACGCCCTTATCCGTGCAGCTACAATTGCCACTACAACAACAGAATCTCGCGGAAATTTTAAACGCGTTTTTAAGCTCCCAACAGGCGAATCCAGCGCAGGTTTACGGCAGAGGAGACATTTTAACTTTCACACTAGCCCTCAACCTTTTCGACGTTGAAGTTGGAAGCTACACGTTAGATGGGCGGCTTTCCTACATTGACTTGTGGGGCGGCAGCAGAAAAATCCCACTGACGATTTCAGTTGCCGTGCTTGGAAAAGCCGGATACATCGAAGTCGCCATAGACCAAAGTATAAGTGTAAGAAGCCGCTACGTTAACACTTCGCTTACACTTGTAAACCATGGAAGCACACCAATGTATGACGTTTACATAGCTGTTTCGCCATATCAAGGAACACCCATCCTAATAGCGTCCCCAACAGTGAACCATGTTGAAAAAATAGACCCTGGAAAGGAATTCGCAATACCCATAACGTTAGCCTACAACCCTATTGGGTTTTATGCCCAAACTGGCGCGGCGCCAGCCATAACTTATGGGCCTGTCCCCTTAATTGTTTCAGTCTTCTATAGAGACGCAAGCGGATACTATCGAACCTTCAATAACTCCGTGACGGTTGTTGTTGAACCCTTCATAGAGCTTTTAATAAGAAATGTGCGGGGCACAGGAACAAACGCCTCCTCAACCGTAACTGGAATCCTTGTTAATTATGGCTCTTCAACAGCCTACCGCGTCGAGGTAGAACTGAAAATCGGAGACACTGTGCAGTCTGAAAATATAGGAGATGTCGGCCCCGGCGAGGAGGTTGCCTTCAGAGTAGACGTAGACAAGTATAATGCCACAGCCCTTCTTACGATGAAGTACTATAACATTTTCAACGAAAGGGAATCTAAGGAGATGAACGTTAGCATAGCACTGCGGGAAGAAGCTGCACCTCCAATAACACATGAAGAGTGGACTATTGAGAGGTGGATTATCGTGGCTGGTGTAATTGTTTTCCTAGCAATAGCAGCAGTAATGATTTATAGAATGCTGAAGAAGACAAGGCTAGAGGCAACCGTCTAAAAACACGGAAGAGGCACAGAAATGCTGGCGGATTTTTTGAGGCTCTCTTTGAAGGCTTTAAGCGAGAGAAGAGCCAGAGCAGTCCTAACGATAGTAGGAATAGCCATAGGACCCCTAATCCTCGTCATGATGAGTTCCGTGGTTGGAAGCTATTCTGAATACATAGTGGAAAGAATCACGTCGCTTGGACAAAACGCCATAGCAATTTTTCCAACAGAAAACTACAGGCTTGACGCGGAAGACCTAAACTATATTAGGACTTTTGACGCGGTCAAAAGGGCTGAACCCTTTTACAACACGCAGGGAATCGTGAAAAGAGGAACAGAAGAAACAAAAGTGTCAATCTTCGCCGTAGACTATAACCTACTCTTTGAAGCTATTGGAAGCCTAGAAATAGGAGAAGGAGCCATTCCACCTGAAACAGATACACTAAGCTCGATAATTGGCAGAAAAATAGCCTTTAAGGACGACACGAGGCACTTTAGCCTACACGACGTTTTAACAGTGACTGTGCCAAAAATTGAGGGAGGCAAAATAACTGGCAAGAAAACCGTGAACGTGGTTGTAAGCGCTATTCTGGAAGAGTATGGCGGCGCCCTCATAGTGGACCCAGACTCTACAATCTTCATGAGTCTTGAAGCTGGCAGAAGACTTCTTGGACTGGATAAGTGGTCTGGAGTCCTCGTATTGGCGGATAATCCGGCGAATGTTAAGCCAACCGTCTCAGCCTTAAGGCAATATTATGAGGAGAAAGTGCAAATAATTGCCTTCAGCTCCATTGCTGAAGCCATATCCAGCGTAACCAGCGCCATAACCTTCATAAACTTTTCAACATCGCTTTCAGCCTTTGCAGTGGCGGTTGCTGGAGTAGCCGCAACAATGATAACTTCGGTTATGGAGCGAACCCGTGAGATAGGCGTAATGAAAGCCATAGGCTACACAAACTTTCAAATTCTGCTGATGATACTTTTGGAGTCGATAATGATGAGCCTTGTGGGAGCAACTGCGGGAATATCAACGGGCGTTGTGGGCGCCTACATCCTCTCCTCAAGGGGGTTTAGAATAGGCGGCATAGGCGAAAGCGGAATAACCCTACAGCTAAACCCCTTGATAACGCCAACCCTAATAATTCAAACATTAGCCCTAACAATTCTCATAGGATTGGCTGGCGGAGTCCTCCCAGCCTACAGAGCCTCAAAAATACCACCAGTAGTAGCCTTAAGATATGAATAGGGCAGAGGCACCGGGGCAAGACTAGACTTGCATCAAAAATCCCTCAATAAACACTGCGACGAAGTAGGCTACAAAAGCTATGAGAAGACTTGTAGTCCATGAAAACTCTGTAGTTAAGCGAACGGCTATGGCGCAAAGAGACACCGTCCACATCAGCATGGCTACTTGAATGCCACTGTAGACAAGGTTTACAAGCCACGTTTCCTCTGCAATTTTTTGGTAGGCGCTTTCAGCCTCACCCTCAACCCCGCCCATATATCCAAAAGAATACTTGAGCGTTGGCAGAGTGGAAAAAGCCGCTGTGCTTATTGCAGCTTGTATAAACATGGTTACTAATGCGAACCCAGCTAAAATCAGCATGACCCGCCAAACTGTTTTAGCCTTAAAAGCCTTTGTTAGGATGTAGATTACCCCGCCAAGCAAAACCCATCTAATAATAAACTGCATAAATGAATAAAGAGCATAAACAGCCATATAACTGGTTACACTTTCCGCATAAGGCTTAAAAACACCGCCGAAAAACAAACCGTCAATTAAAACCCTTATGTTGGAAGTTTGATTCCACGTAAACTCTAACATTAAGCCAGTTATTTCTGACCAGTTGGCTGTTGCTGTTCCATGCCAATCGCCATCTGCAAGGGGAATCGTTAAATTGTTCCAGATATTAGCTGTGGCATTGGTAAATTCTCCAGTTACGTTTCGGTAAAAAAAGTTGCTGAGAGAATGAGTGGAATAAAGATACAACGAAACATTATTAGGCGGATAGGTTGGACTTGTCCACTTCGCCCTCAAATAAAGCTTTGTAAAGCCGTCTTGACTTGAACAGTTTACCGGTCCTATATCTTGCAGTTGCACAGAGATTTTGTCGCTGCTTTCTGCCGAAAATTCTATGCTTCTATTTCCATAGTAATACCCGGCAATAAAGTCATTGAAATTCTCTATTGGAGGGGCTCCAGTGGGGGATGCCCATCTGGTCGCGTTTTCAGTCCATTCATCCAACCGAGCTGACGGAGGCAAAGTTTCTTCAACATAGGTTTTTGTGACGAGAACATAGGCGGAGCTCAAGTTTGCAACAATAAAAAGAACCATTATTAATACGGGTCCAATGTATTTTGGGTTTTGAGCTACCTCTCTTAAAGTTTCACGAGGCGCGTATATGACCTTGAATATGCCGTACGCAAACAATGTCTATGCTCCGCGCATATTTTGTTTTGGCTTGTTTATTAAAGGTTCGCTACATTCCAAGCTTTAGCCGCCTATAAGTGGTATAGTCCACATATTCTATGAACGGGTTTTCCGCCTGATATCTAACAGTGAGTTTTTGCCTCTGCCTTTTCTCGAGGATTTGGCTTGTGGTTATGAAGGAGTAGGCGTCGCTTCCAGCTCCAGAGCCATAACTGACTATTAAAATACGTTCATTTGGCTTTGCTATGTCAAGGACTGCTGCTAAGCCAACAGGCGAAGAGCCTGAATAAGTGTTGCCAAACTTCGCCACTTGAAGCGAAGGCAAGTATTGGTCTTCTTTGAAGCCCAGTTCTTTAGCTATTCTAACTGGAAACTGGACATTGGGCTGGTGGGCTACAAAATAGCTGATGTCGCCGATTTGCAGATTAAGCCTCTGCATAAGCTTTCTAGCAGCCTTCCGGATGTGCTTAAAGTAGGCTGGGTCGCCTGTAAAGCGCCCACCATGCATGGGATATGGTTCACCGTCTCTCCGCCAAAAGTCCGCCGTGTCCGAAGTGCAGGAGTACCATCCTTCAAGCTCAGCAATAACATCATTCTTTCCGAATATATAGGCGCATCCGCCGAAGCCAACGAAAAGGTCAAGCTCTCCGCCGGGGCAGTCCCTTGGAGCAGCCTGTGAATTATCTGTGCCTATAACCATAGCGTAGGGAACACCCATTTTCGGGTAACTTACAAGGGAGGCAGCATCCTTAAACATGCTTGTGGCTGCTTTGCATGCGAATTCGGTATCCACAGCATCTACGCCTTGAACGTCTTCATCTTCCTCGCCGAGCTTCAAGACCTGGGCTACTTTTGAGGCTATGGGTTTAACAGCGTAAGGGTTTGATTCAGAGCCTACGTAAACCTTGCCGATAAGTGTGCTGTCAACGCTGGAATGGATTAGAGCGAGTTTTCCAGCTTCCACTGCCGCTGTTATGGCGTCTTCGTCTATGAATGGTACTGAACGTTCCATGTTGCCTTCGCGAATTCTAAACCTTGAAGTGTAAACGCCGTAACCAACTATTCCAGGCGCATCATACTCCTTGTTTGGTTTCACTGCGCAGTACTCTTGGTGAGGGTAATATTCATCGGCGAAGGTGAAAGCCAAAGAAATTGTTGGGATTATTTCGCTTCTCTCCACAGAATAGCGTCTTCTAAACCTTGGAACCACCTCTCTTCCTTCAAGGCTTAAAAAGTCTACAATTTCGCCATTTCTCACTATTTTGTCCGTTAACCTCCCAGGAACCCTTATTTTTCCGTCGTGAAAGGAAACCATGCCATAAATATAGCTGCCCAGTTTAGTGAACTTGTTTGTGGGATCCGTTATAAGGGTGCATAGTTCAAGCTTGCCCTTCTCATAGAAGAAGTCTATGTCTGCCATTTTTCCAAAGCTTTTTCGACCGCAGTTTCCGCAGTAATCCCTTAACTCAAAATATTCTTTCCCGCATATTTGGCAGCGTCTTCCCCTCAACCTATCGCCTAAATAAGAGACTCTCCTCTCTATTGGCTCACTGCTCATTCAGCCCACCCCCAAAAGGTGAACATAACTTTTGGTGCCGAAACCCTCAAGCTCAAGCACACATCCATACCGCAGTTCTTTATCATCCTTAACTTGGCGTTCACCAGCTTCTCCCCTAAGCTGCTTAAAAACCTCGTAGATTTGAGCCCCGCCAGTGGCGCCCAGCGGGTTTCCGTCAGCCTTTAAACCGCCATTCATGTTCACAAAAAGTTTCTGTCCATCTATCTCGTAATACCCCTTATAATCTTGACAATTTTCAAAAATGGTTTTCCAAGCCCTTCCCCCTTCGCAAAAGCCTAAATCCTCGAGGGAAACCATCTCCATAACAGTTGACTGGTCGTAAAGCTCAAGAACCTGTATATCATGGAGGCTTATTCCAGCAGTTTTTAAAGCGTTTCCCATTGCTAAACGGCTGGCAAGAAAACCAGTAATGTCTTCCCTCGCAGGGTAAGTCAGATAGTCTGTTGCCAGCGCAGAGCCCAACACGTAAACTGGCTTATCTGTGAGCTGTTTAGCAGCTTCTTCAGCGGCCAGAATCACCGCGGTGGCGCCATCCGATATTGGTGCGAAGTCATAAAGTCCCAAGGGGCGTCTCGCATTCTTTCTGGCTTCCAGCACCTGTCCCACTGTTATTTTCCTCTGATATTGGGCATACTCGTTTTTTAAGGCGTTTAAATGGTTTTTAACCGAAATTTGCGCCAAGGCAATATTGAGTTTCTCAAGGTTTTCGCCTGTTATGCCGTACCTTTTAATGTAGGCCCTAAGCATAAGCTCGTGGTTAGCCTCTGGCGTGCATCCAGCATAATAGCTCCATGGGTCTTCAAGAAGCATTAGGTCGTCGCGGATTTTGTCCCAACGGTCGGTCATTTTCTCTATTCCACCAACTAGAACTAGGCGGTATTTCCCAGCTTGGATAGCGTTACATGCGTTGAAGAAAGCTGAACTGAAGGAGCGCACAACATCCATTGGAACATGCAATTCCGTCAACTCAGATAGGAAGCCCTCCTCCAACCCAAGCTTATTCGTTATTGGAAGAAAATAGTCTGAAAGATAACAAGCCTCCAAATCCCTCCGTTCCAGCCCAGCCTCTTCAGAAGCCCTAAGCCAAGCCTCCTCTATGAGCCTTTCAGGCTGCCTCTCATAATGTTCTCCAAACTTTGTCCTTCCAGCCGCAACGATTACTGGACGGTTTTCCATTCTCGCATGCACCTTTCTAGTGCAATATTCCCATCAACAAAGACTTTTAAGTGTTTGCCAACCCAACGTTTAAGAAAAACATAAGCCAAGAAAAACATCTAAAACTGTCGAAGGTGAAAACTGTGGAAAAGAAAGGGAAATACAGACTGATCATAACCGCAATGGAAATAAGAGGAAACTGTCCAGTCTTTAAACCCGGCGACAAGATAGTTGTCGAATCGCCAAAAATAATTGCGAAGGAAACAGACAATATTTGCATTCACGCCTTCGGCGGTATGCTTTCTATTCTGGTGCCCCTAAGCCACGGAGAAAGCTTCAAAAAACTGGGTTTATCAAAAGAAGAAGGCGAGAAAGGGTATATGCAATGCCTAGACCCTGGAAAACCCTACACAAACGGCGGAACAGTAATCTTCGAAATAAAAAGAGAAAGACTCTAACAGACTGAAGTGCTCGGGCGGGAACGACGCACAAATTTACCAGTAAATACATTTGCTAATCTGATTTTGAGAGTAAGAGTTAAAACGCCTGTAGAGATTTTATATTCTGAAGGGTTGTGAGAGGTAATGCCTCTTTTAACAGCGGAAGAGAAAGAATTGCTAACAAAGGCTGCCAGTTTAATGGGTGAGTTATTGGAAACCCTTGAGGTTATGCAGGACAAGAAACTTGTTAAAGAGTTAAGGATTGCTTTGCGAGAGGTTGACGAAGGCAAGACTAGACCGCTTGATGAGCTTGTAAGAGAGTTAAACCTTGAAGGCGAAATTTGAAGTTCGATTTACACCGCGTTTCTTGAAAAACATCAAGGCTTTAGATAAAGAAGTTCAAGTGCGGATAATTCGAGAAATCAACATATTAAAGACTGACCCTTATGTTGGAAAGCCTTTACGCGGCGAATGGAAAGGCATTTACTCTTTAAGAATAGGGATTACAGAGTTCTTTATCAGCTTAAAATTAAATGCTCCGGGCGGGATTTGAACCCGCGTCTCCGGCTCGAAAGGCCGGAATACTTGACCGGGCTATACTACCGGAGCTTGTTAAGGTTTGGGCATCATGCAGATATTTTCTCTTTCGGATAAATCTTACCCTTTTAAGGCTGTTTTTAAGCATTCTTTAAGGGGTGCCAGTATTGTTTCTGCCTTGTTGAGGGTGGGGGCGTAGTGGGCTGTTTTTGCGGAGTTTGTCATTATTTTTTTTATTCCAAGCCTATCTGTCCATGTGACCACGGTGCAGGTGTCTGTTAAGACTTTGGCTCCGCTTGCCTCTATTTTCTGCACAAAAGCTTTTGCTTTCTTTTTCACAAAGCGGGAGGTGCAAATCCAAAACTCAACATTGTCTTTGACTTTTCTAGTGCCAATCATGTTTGCGATTCTGTGGATTTCGCGTATTGAACAATGGGGGCATCCGATAAAAATTAGGTCGGGTTTTGATGTTGAAGCAGTTGTTAATTCGGCTATGGTTTCTTTGATGTTTTTAGGTTCAACCGTAATCTTTTCAAGTTCTCTCGCTTCTACAGCGTTATTTTTATAGTGGAACATGTTCACCATGCCAGCGGAAGCCAGCGCGGCGCCCAACTGTTTTAGGTCTTCAGCCAATGGATTTTTCAAACCCTTTATCAGCGGAATTTTGTCCTCCAAAATTTTCCCTAAAAAGATTCCAAGCGCTCCATAATCCGCTTCGCTTTTTAGAGGTGCCTCAACTTCGATTAGGATTTTTGGTTTGCGGTTTGCAGCCTTATGTATTCCACAGTTGGGGGTTTTTCCAATTATTGCCGCTGCAAGTGCGCTGGGTCCGCCTTCACGGTTTGTCCATGCGCCTAAAACAGAATTGGCATAGACAACCGCTGAGGATTCAGCCCAAGCAAGGTGAGCGCCTTTTCTAGGCGTTTTAATATAGTAAGGCGTGCAAGTGAAAGAGGGCTTAAAGCCAAGCTTATCAAAGATTTCGCAGAGTTTTAACTGTGCTTTAACAAGGTTCTCGGGAAGTCTTTCCTTTAAATGTTTATCGAAACTTTGAGGATTTAGGGTGGCTTCAACATTGACTTTTTCGCCTGTGCTTGCTAAAGACTCAAGAAAGTCTGTAGGCGCTTCTCCTAAGGTTTTATATGAAACACCCGACACGTGCGCTAACTCTATTGGAATAAGCCTAGAAGCGTCGAAAAGCTCGCCGAGCTTCACAAGTATTTTCATGCATATTTGCTTCGTCCAACCGTATTCGCCGTTATAGATGCACTCTTCTTCCTTTGTTAAATACGTAGCCGTTAACCCTCCGCTGCTTTGAAGAGTTTAACTAATCCCTTGTAAGCGTCAACCTCAACCACATCACCAGTTTTGATTTCGCTGATGTCTATTTGGTCCACCATTGGGATGTTGGCTATGACCGCGCCAACCACGATAACTGGGTCGGCTTTTCGGTTAACTATGGATTTTGGAGCTAAACCGTTTTTCGCCAGTGAATATAACACATAGCTGCCCACTGTGGAGCCATGCCCGTGTGGAAAGCATAAAACCTTATCTTTTACGCATTTGCCGTAAAGGTCATGACTCTTTTCAGCTATTTTCCCAGTTGTTGGGTTTACGTCTCCGAGGAAGCTTATGGGTTTCATGGAAACAAGCGCTTCAGCTTTGCATTGTCCTTCAACAATGCCTCGTCCACGCAAAATAATTTGCTGCACAGTCATCTCCAAGCGCCTTTAATAGGATATTTTAGCTGAAGAGGGAATCTCCCCGAGAATTTTTAGGGCGGCTTCCGCCACTTTTCCCCTATTCTTTTCGTCTGTGTAGACGCGCAGTATGTTTATGAAACCTTTCAGAACATCGAATATCCCAGAGATTTCGCTTAATCGCTTAACCTCCTTTTTTCCATCACGTGTTTTATTGAAAACTGGGATTTCCATGGGTTCCATAAACATTGAATGGTGATATGGCACTGAGGGCACTGTTGGAACATCGATTATTATGGCTTCCGGCTCAACTTTGGCGTCTTTTGCAATCCTATCCCTTATCTGGTTGCGGAATTCCTCGGCGCTAAAAATGTTTGAGACTGTTTTGTCTTTCACGTAGAACGTTTGTTCGTAGGCACATTTCAGCATCCTTCGCCTCTCAAGGTTCTTGATTATGGGGCTGGATTTTCTACAGTTTTTAAGCATAGTCCAAACTGTGTAATCGTCCATGGCTAAGTAATCTTCTGGATTTTTGAAGCTGGATAAGCCTAGTTCTTCGTCTGCCTTTTCAAGGGCTTTGGCGAGCATTATTTGAGCTGACCTTCCGACACGGTGGAAGTATATGCTTTTAAAGGATTCTATTCGGGCTATTATGAAGGATTCAAGGGTTGAAAGGGCTCCCATATCCACGGCGAGGTTTCCGTCTAAAACGTCGAAACTGTGGATTAAGCGGAAAACGTCTACAAAGCCGTATTCTGCGCCAGTGTGATACGTGTCTCTAACAACGAAGTCCAGTTTGTCCACGTCTATGGAGCTTCTTATTATCTGGTTGAGAAACGCTTTTCCGCCTATTGAAAGTGAACCAACCGCCAGTTCCGAGATTTCCTCTGCTTTATAGCCAGCCTTGCCAATAATGTCCTTTAACTCGCTGTGTTTGATTATCCATGCGGTTATGTCCTCGTGGGTTTTGTTAAGCTTCTTTGTTAACAAGTGCTCGAAAACATGGGAAAAGGGTCCATGCCCCACGTCGTGGAGCAACCCCGCAATTCTAACGGCTTCCGCCTCTCCATGGCTGATGGCTTTGGAAATGTTGGGGTTTTCAGTCACTTTGCCGGCTAAGTACATGACGCCGACGGAGTGTTCAAAACGAGTGTGGTTTGCTCCTGGATAAACGTATTCAGCGCCAGCCAGTTGTCGCAGTCTGCGAAGCCGCTGCACTGGGTAAGAGTCAATTATCGTTTTTTCCTGCTCTGTGATGTAAACGTATCCATGCACTGGGTCTTTTATTTCACCCCAATAGCTTTTAGGCATCCCCTTATTCTCCACGTGCGGTTTAGACAATTATTAATGCATGTTCCTCTTATAATGTCTAATGCTTGCCTTGGAGGAGCAAAAATGAACAGAAAGGGTTTCTTCATATGCGTTGAAGGCTTAGACGGTTGTGGAAAGACAACCCAAGCGAAAATCCTTGTGGAAAAGTTGAAGAAGAAAGGTTACGACGCGGTTTATACTGCTGAGCCCAGCCGTGGAAAAATTGGAAGGTTTATAAAAAAATATTGTTTGCATGGAGACAAGCGAATCTCAAGCATTGTGGAAGCACTGCTTTTTGCCGCCGACCGATACGAACACGTGGAAAACGAAATACTTCCAGCATTAAAAAATGGAAAAATTGTTGTTTCGGACCGTTATGTATACTCTTCTTTGGCGTATCAAGGGGCTGCTGGGCTTAGCCTTGACTGGATTAGGCGAATAAATGAGTATGCCTTAGCGCCGAACTTGGCGATTTTCATAGATGTTGAGCCGAACACTGTTATTCAGAGGCTGAAACCAAAAAAGTCTGTTATGGAAACCCTTGAAACCCAACGTAAAGTGCGGGAAGTCTACATGAAGTTTGTGGAAAACGGAGAACTTGTCAAAGTTAACGGAAACAAGTCGAAAAAGGAAGTTGCAAGTGAAATCCTATCTATAGCTCTTAACTCTTTGAAAAGGCGCCTTTAACAAGTGAACCGTTAGACCGCCTTTAACACTTTTCTGGAGAAAAATTCGTTAACTTTATTGACAATTAAGTTGACGATGTCTTCTGGCAACATATGTCTCGGTCCCCTCTCATGAAAAACGTTTATTTCCATAAAACCAGCGTTGAATGTTAGGCGAAGCATGTAATAATCGAATTTTAACGGAGTTTTCTTTCCATTTTGTTTCTTGTAATATCTTATGGCGCAGAAAAAGTCCATAATTTGCAGTGGAGCCTTGCGGATTTTTTCCAGCACTTTTTGTGTTTCCACTAAATCCAGATAGTTGAAGGTGTCGCCTTCCGCTATTCCAAACTCAAAAATAACTATGCACGCAGGAATCGATGATTCTGCAACCTCTTCTAAGCTTAATTTTTCGCCATTAAGCTTCTGCACTGTTTGAACTATTGTTTGTTGCAGTTTTTTATTCGAAATCAAAGTGGCAAACCGTATAATTTTATGCGCGTTTACTGGAAAGCCTTCATAGAACCCAAGCATCCTGAAATCGCCCACAGTTCGCCCACAAAACTAGGCTTTTCTGGCTTTTCTAACCTTCTCCAAGTTCTCTAAAAGTCCGGAAAGGGCTGTGCCAAGTTTCTGGAGCTCTTCAACGTTTGTTTCATGTTGCATTTTTTCCTGAATTTCTTGAATTTTAGCCAGCAGTGTAACCTCTAAAGTTTCAAGGCTTAAAGCGCTTGTTATTTTTGCCAGTTCCGCCTCCTCTTTGACAACTATAACTTTTTTCTCGCATTTTGCACACCATAAATCGCCATTTTTAAGCCGAAAAATGGGTGATGCACAAACTGGACAAGCAAGCTCAGTGAGTGTAGAGCCTTGCCGCAGCAAATCAGCCATACGCTTAATATGCTGTTCTTCAGTCGACTCCGCACCAGCCTTCTGTGACATCTGTTAAACCTCGAAAATAAGATAGGTATAAAAGCCTATATAACCTAATACACCAACTTGTTACTCTGTAACCGGTGTGGTGACCCTTTATGGTACGGAAGAAGAAGCTTGAAGAGTATGAAGAACGCATAAAACAAGCCATGGCTGTGCTTGCGGAAGTTTCCGAAGACACCACAACACCCCGCAACATTAGAAGAGCCGCAAAGGACTCTATGGATGCACTGCAAACAGCAGAGTTTACCCCAGCCGTCCGAGCATCAAACGCCATATCCATACTAGACGAGATTTTGCAAGACCCCAACATGCCGCCATATACACGGGTGAAACTCTGGAACGTAATGAGCATACTTGAAGCCATAAAAGACTAAACTGCGAGCTCTAAATTAAAATTATCGAGGCATATAAAAAATGGTGGTGATTTGAGCGTTTGCAATTTTTAGAGCCTATGTGCCTTCTTTTTGCTGCCTATAACTTTGATTTTTGGGTTTTTCGTGCAAAGTGAAAGCCGATAGCAACAGTAACTGATGATGCTAGCATCATAACTCCAAGGTTTAAGCCTTCAGGTATTGGTGTCGCTGAGTATCCTGAGATTAATCCCCACTCATCTGGAATGTTTGCATTGCTGTTTGGTGCCCACGCTGCAAGTGTACTGGTGTTTGCGTCGTAAGCTGCAACTCTCATTCCAGTTGGCGGTGGGTTAGGAACTTGAACATTACCCGCTGTTTTACTTGTATCAACAATTTCCAGAATCCAGTGGGGAGTGCTGTTGAGCGGAGATGCGCTTATTGAATTAGCCCATATTAGTTCACCTAGTTCCGGGGTTATTTCACTCCATCCTGTGCCAGTACCTTGATACACCTTCAGAGTGGTGTGCCCAATGATTTCTATCATAAAGTCACCAGCGTCAGGAGCTGGGCCACTACTATTGCTATCGTCGAGACAAATTTGCCAGTAATCACCAGTGTCGTTGGTGTTGTCGGTGAAAATTTCGATAATCCACTCTAAACCAAGATTTGTAAAGTCTTGTATGTTATATCCGAATTTTCCTGTGGCGTTACCAGACATTTCAGTTATTGGAGAGTCGGTCCATTCTTCGTCGGTAGTCCATCTTCCATCAACAGTGGCTGTTTGTATGCTTGGGTACTCTATGATTGAGTAGGCTGGGTTTCCAGCTTTACCGATTCCCAAGCTTAATAGCGACAGTAAGCTGTAAATCATGAGCATTAAAAAGGTAGTCTTTACGATTTTCATATTTTAAGTTCCCATAAAAGTATATTAATTGATTTAATTTTTAAGCCTTTTCTTAATTTCAATAAAGGAAACTCCTAAAATTGCCCTTCACTTTATTTTTTGCCAAATATGGGGGATTTTGCAGGAGAAGTCGCCATTTTATGGATATATTAAAAGCAATGAAAGATTAAGCTACCCCTATAAGTGTTTCTCATCCACCTTAATGAACAAATATTTAAGGCTTAATTGCTAAAAATGCTGCCTGTTAAGAGGTATTCGACATGAAGGTTTTTCACTATGATGAAGTAAAGGCTGAGGAAGCGAAGGAGGAAGGGGCTTCAAAGTTGAGGGTTAGGTGGCTCATCACAAAGGATATGGGAGCCCCAAACTTCGCCATGAGGCTTTTTGAAATGAAACCGGGAGGACACAGTCCACTGCACAGCCATCCATGGGAACATGAGGTCTTCATATTAGAAGGGGAAGGCGTTGTTGTCGGCGCCGAAGGCGAAACAAGATTTAGGGCGGGCGATGTTGTTTTTGTTCCGCCAAATGAGAGGCACCAGTTTAGAAATAACGGCGATAAAACCGTGAAGTTTCTATGCCTTGTACCCCACCACAGTAAACCCTGAATATTCCCACAGTTTTGAAGAGTCGCTAAAAATATATTCTGGTTGTTACATCTAGTTTTGGGTTTCAAGGGGTTTAAGGCTTTGAAATATGACGTAATAATTGTTGGGGCTGGTCCAGCCGGAATATTTTCAGCCCTTGAAATAGTTAGCAAAGCAAACCTCAATATCTTAATGCTTGATAAGGGTCCAGACCTTGAGCAACGAAAATGTCCTGCAAGCCGAGGCTTTGGATGCGTAAACTGTGAGCCATGCGGGCTTCTGTGCGGCTGGGGCGGAGCTGGAGCCTTTAGCGACGGCAAACTCACCTTATCAACAGAGGTGGGCGGTTGGCTAAACCAGTATGTTTCTGAAAAGGCGCTTAGCGAGTTAATAGACTACGTGGACAATGTCTACATAAAGTTTGGAGCCCCAAACCACGTGTATGGCGGCGACATAGAAAAGGTTGAGGAAATAGAAAGAAAAGCCTCCCTAGCTGGGTTAAAGCTTATCCACCAAAAGATTAGGCATATGGGGACAGAACGCTGCGCCCAAACACTGCGTAAAATGCGTCAAGAACTAGAAGGAAAAGTTGAAATTAAAATGCGAAAGGATGTTAAAGGGCTTATTGTGAAAAACAACACTGTTGAAGGAGTCGAGGCAATCGACGGCGAAAAATTCTTCGGCAAATATGTAATAGTCGCGCCTGGAAGAGGAGGAGCAGAGTGGCTTCAAACAGAATCCCAAGCATTAGGCTTAAAAACGCTTAACAATCCAGTAGACGTCGGCGTAAGAGTAGAAGTTCTCGCCACAGTTATGGAAGAGTTAACAAACATTCTTTATGAACCAAAATTCATCTATTACTCAAAATTCTTTGATGACCAGGTTAGAACTTTTTGTGTGGCGCCCTATGGCGAAGTAATATCCGAATCTTATAATGGAGTGTTAACCGTCAACGGGCAAAGTTACGCCGAACGAAAAACTGAAAACACAAACTTCGCAATTTTAGTTAGAACATCCTTCACAGAGCCTTTCAGAGAACCCATAGCCTATGGAAAATATTTGGCAAGACTTTCGAACCTCCTCAGCGGAGGCATACTCATACAGCGGTTAGGCGATTTGGAAGCGGGTAGACGTTCAACACCAGACAGAATTGCAAGAAGCGTTGTAACGCCCACGTTGAAAAACGCTACGCCTGGCGACTTAAGCTTCGTTTTGCCATATCGGTATCTCGCAGACATAAGGGAAATGCTTGAAGCGTTGGACAACATAGCTCCAGGAATCCACTCAAGGGACACTCTTCTATACGGTGTCGAAGTGAAATTTTATTCCTCAAGGCTTGAGCTAAGCAACTCGCTGGAAACCAAAATAAGAAATTTATTCACAATAGGCGACGGAGCCGGCGTAACCAGAGGACTAATCCAAGCCTCAGCCTCAGGCGTTATTGTTGCAAGGGACATCTTGAAGCGGGAAAAGCAGAAGGTTAAGGGAAATGTCAATAGTTAAGGAGTTAAGCTGCTCCCACTGTGGCGCGCCCATCTCTTTTAAACCAGGCGAAATAATCGCCACATGCAGATACTGCGGCTACACTGTTGTAATCGAAACGGGAAAAGCCTTCGTCTTTGAACACTCCATGCTACAAAACAAGTACAACCCAACACAAGTCGAAGAACCAGCGAAAGACTGGATGAGTTCAGGTTTTCTAAAGCCTTCAGACCTAGCTAAAAAATCGAAAATCACTGAAAAAACTTTGATGTATCTGCCCTTCTGGGTTATATCGATAGAAGCTGAAAGCACTTATAAAGGCATTTTCGAACGAATAAACCCGCCCATCGTTAAGGAGGGGAAAATAGCCAAAAAATATGATTGGCTTATCCTCGCAAGAAGAGCTGCAGATTTCCCAACAAAAGAGTATGATGTGCCATTAGAGGGAAAGGTTCCCTACGACTTTAGAAAAGTTGAGGAGTTCGCCAAAGTCTTAAACAGTGAAATCGACAGAGACGAGGCTGTGGAAATTGCGAAACAGGAAATCACAGAGCACCACCGCTTTTTAGCCCAACAAGATATTGACCGAATAATAGAGATGAAAAACGAAATAAAAGTGAATCAAGCAGTTTACCTCCACGCGCCAGTATGGCTCATAAAATATGAGTATAAAGGCGAAAACTACAGTCTATGGCTGGACGGCGCCACCGGAACCGTCATAAAGGGAGAAATACCCACCGCAAAATTTGGAATATTCTAGACCTAGCGACAGAGAAAACCTCTAACAGTTTTTATTAGCCACCATGAAAATATTGCTGTAGAGGCTTGAATACGCAATGAATAATAAGATAATCGGTCGTGGTACATGGTACGACAAAATGGCTGCAAAAGTGGTTGAACGAGAGCGGAAACTCGGCAGAAGCCTAGATGTGATAAGAACCGAAATGGGATTAGGCGCATCTGGATTCCCCCATATTGGAAGTTTAGGCGACGCTGCCCGCGCCTACGCTGTAACCCTAGCCTTAAGAGAGCAAGGCTACCGTTCAGAGCTCATAGCATTCTGCGACGACAAAGATGGATTACGCAAAGTTCCAGCCGGACTGCCAAAATCCCTAGAAAAATATTTGGGGTTTCCAGTTACCGATATCCCAGACCCCTTCAAATGCCACGAAAGCTATGGCAAGCACATGAGTTCGCTTTTGCTGGAAGCCTTAGACAAGTGCGGAATAGAATACCATTATGTATCGGCGAAGGATGCCTATGAAAAAGGCTTGCTAAACAACGAGATTCGAAAATTGCTGTTAGACGCGAAAAAGGTTGGAGAAATAGTCAAGGAAGAGGTTGGTCAAGAAAGGTACACGGAAGTTTTGCCATACTTCCCAATCTGCGGAAACTGCGGGCGAATATACACAACTAAGGCATTGGAATTTTTGCCAGACGAAAACAAAGTGCTTTACGTATGTGAGGGAATGGAGATTAAGGGCAGATGGATTGAAGGCTGCGGACATAAAGGCGAAGTTAACATCACAAAGGGCGAGGGCAAATTAAGTTGGAAAGGCGAATTTGCAGCCAGATGGAAAGCCCTAAACATAAGTTTTGAAGCTTATGGCAAGGATATAGCTGACTCCGTCCGCGTCAACGATAGGATAAGCCGCGAAATATTGGGTTATGAACCGCCATCCCACGCAAGATATGAAATGTTTCTTGATAAAAGCGGGAAGAAAATTTCAAAGTCTACAGGCAACGTTTTCACACCGCAGGTTTGGTTTAGATACGGCTCTCCTCAATCGTTGATGCTGCTAATGCTGAAAAGGTTTGTTGGAACCCGCACATTAGACGTGACAGACATTCCCTCATACATGAATAAACTAGACTATTTGGAAGACATATACTTTGGAAAGAAAACCCTAAAAGACAAAAGAGAACTGACAAAGCTGAAAGGGTTATATGAATACTGCTGGGTTCTAAAGCCCCCGCCAAAACCCAGCGTCCACGTACCCTACAACATGCTTGCCTTCTTAGCCAAAATCGCACCAAAAGACAAGGAAATGGACTTCATAACTGAGAAACTTCAAAGCTACAGCTATTTGCAAAAAGGACAACAGCCAGACGAAAACTTGAAAAAGCGAATGGAATACGCGATTAACTGGGTTAGAGACTTCGAAGAGATAAAAGAGACAGCAGTGACGCTAAAAACAGAGGAAAGAAACGCTATAAAAGAGCTTATCCAAGCATTAAAAACAGAAGAAGACCCAGAAAAAATACAAAACGCCATATTCAACACAGCCAAAAAACATGGAATACCGCCACCTGAATTCTTCAAAACCCTATACACCATTTTAATAGGCACACCGCAAGGCCCAAGACTAGGACCCTACATAATCGCAATGGGCAAACAAAACGTGATAGAAGCCCTACAACGCGCACTAAGTAAGTAAAACCCTTTTATGTTAACACCATTATCATTTAACATGGGCCCGTAGTCTAGCACGGATTAGGACGCTGGCCTGCGGAACTGTAGTCCAATAGTGGCTTCAGTGGTGAAAGCCGGAGATCCTGGGTTCAAATCCCAGCGGGCCCGCCATTAATGCCTATTTCTTTTAACATTTTTGCATAAAATAGAGAGCATATTGTTTTCTGAAAACGCATCTTTTGTAGCAATATTCGTGATTACGGAATATTTGTTAAAGAAGCCAGCATTAAATATAGGCTTGATAATGATGACCGAACGGAGAAGGCTGGCGATACTCGCGGTAGTAATTGTTCTCTTCAGCCTTGCATTTGTAAACATAAAAATGGGTTTTTCTAATAACGCTGGAGGTAAAATAGACCTCTTCACGCAAAAAGATCCTTTTAATGGAAAAGGTTTAAACATGCCAAGCGATGCATTTGCTCCGGAAGAGATTGTTTTCTTATATGCTTTAGTTGAATACAATGGATATCCACGGCAAAATTTGCTGGTAACTTTTTCTGTGAAAAGTCCGGATGAATCATCATTCAGTTTAACTGCTGCAACTAACGCGAGTGGTATTGCTTCAATAAACTTCACTATACCCCATAAGTGTCCTCCATATGAAAATGAGACTCTAGGAGAATGGTCTTCAAGAGCAACCGTTGTTATAGGAGATGCTGTTTTCCAAGACACCTTAACCTTTAAAGTGGGCTGGATTGTCGAACTTCTTGGAGTAAGAACCATTGACGGAAATCTTGTGCAGCGGGACAGTTTTGGGATAACTGGGGATGTTGGGTTGGAGATTTCTTTGAAAAATATCGCTATGACCGAGAAGAATGCTACATTAACGGTGGTTATACAAGATGAATTAAATGTCCCGGTAAGTTTTCTTACAATAGACAACTTTGAAGTCCAGCCGAACGAGAAAACAATTTTTTTGTACACTGAATTGAACATTCCGAAATGGGCTCATGTAGGGAAAGCAAAAGTTTTTGTCTCGGCTTTTACAGCATTGCCAAGTCAAAACGGAGTTGCATATTGTCCTACAGTATCTGCAGAGTTTTTCATTACAATTTGCGAACCTATACTGTTGGAATTCCATGATACCGCGATTTTGAAGGTAACTCTATCGACCACTTCAGCCAGAATTGGAGAACCAGTTTACGTAAGCGTTAAAGTTAGAAATGAAGGAACAGCCGTGGAGAGCTTCAATGTTAACCTATACATGAACAATCAGGTTATTGGTGTATTGGATGTTTTGAATCTTGCACCTTACTCATCAACAATTCTGGGTTTTACGGTTAACACGTCAAGCCTTATTCCTGGAAATTATTTGGTTTCGGCTACCGTTCTCCCAATATTACATGAAGCTGATGTTACAGACAATACCTTTGTTGATGGCTATATTGAAGTAAGACCAGCTGTAAACCAATTTTTGGTAACATTTGAAAAAACGGGGCTTCCTACCGACGCACATGGAATTGTTCTAACCGTAAACGGTTTAATAAAAACGATTTATGATCTGCCGTACAGCTTTTGGGTTGAAGAAGGAAGTACTGTAACATATACATATGAAGAAACTGTTTCAAGTACAGTTTCAGGCAAACGATTTAAACTTGATAGTATAACGGGGCCATCTTCACCGATGATAGTGACAGATAATGTAACGGTTGTTGGAAACTATAAGACTCAATATTATCTGTGGGTTTCTTCACTTTATGGTTCACCAGCCCCACAAAGTGGGTGGTTTGACGCTGGAACAAGCATCACAGCTTCTGTAACTTCTCCATGGTTAGGACCGGAGGGCACACGTTACTTATGCTTAGGCTGGGTGGGAACCGGAAGCGTACCACCTTCTGGAACAAGCTTGGCAATAACTTTCACTATTTATCAGCCTTCTACTATTATATGGAACTGGAAAACTCAGTATTATTTGGCTGTGGTTTCGCCTTATGGTGTTGTTGGCGGTGTTGGCTGGTATGACGCTAATGAGACGGCTTATGC
>JABFQN010000017.1 GCA_019685555.1 Candidatus Bathyarchaeota archaeon A05DMB-3
ACAAGTATTCAAAGATGGCTCTGCCGTGATTGTGGATACCGTTTCAGCGAGCACCGAGCATTACAAGAAAGTCTGCGCGGGTCAATAAATACTGCTTCCGCCTTGTTTTCTAATCGTCAAGTATGCGATTGCTTGACGGAAGCGTCGAAAAACTTGACCGAAGTAGCCCGACAAGAACAGGCCCAGCGGGAGGGCACACTGCAAACAGCTGACGTCAAAGGAAAAATCGTCGAGTTTAGCTTCTGGCTACTAAAACAAGGCTACTCCAAATACACAATCCAAGGACGAACCAAACTCCTAAAACGCTTAGCAAAACTCGGAGACCTCCTCAACCCCGAATCAATAAAAGAAGTCATAGCCAAACAAGAATGGAGCACAGGCAGAAAAGCCAACGCCGTCGACGCCTACACCAGCTTCCTCCAAATGCAAAACACAAAATGGGAACCACCACAGTACAGGCGAATCCGAAAACTACCCTTCATTCCAACAGAAAACGAAGTTGACCAACTAATAGGCGGATGCAACCAGCGAATGGCAACCTACCTCCAACTGCTCAAGGAAACAGGTATACGCTGCGGCGAAGCATGCAAACTAAAATGGACCGACATCGACGTAGAAAACCCATCAGTAAGAGTGACCCCAGAAAAAGGCAGCAACCCAAGGCTACTCAAAATATCCGCCAAACTGACAAGCATGCTCAACGCACTACCAAAAGACTCACAAACGATATTTCCACCAAACGCAGATGTCATGCGCAAAAGCTTCCAAAGACAGCGCAAACAAATCGCCTTCAAACTCCAAAACCCAAGACTGATGCAAATCAGCTTCCACACACTCCGCCACTACAAAGCCACAATGGAATATCATAAGACCAAAGACATCCTCCACGTCATGCAAGTCTTAGGCCACAAAAATATCAACAACACCATGATCTACACACAACTCGTAAACTTCAAAGAAGACGACTACACAGCTAAAGTAGCCCACTCCGAACAAGAAGTCTGCCAACTCATAGAAGCAGGCTTCGAATACGTGTGCGACTATAACGGTAACAAAATCTTCCGTAAACGCAAGTAAAACCCCTAAAACAAATCCTATAAAAGCGTCCGGGGTTCGGCGTAAACGGGCGGGGTGGGATTTGAACCCACGACCACAAGCTTAGGAGGCTTGCGCCCTATCCTTGCTAGGCTACCCGCCCAAAAGGAATAAACAGCAATCAAAACTTAAATGTTCCTTACTGCACGGAAAGCTTAAACTATGGAAAACCATTTGAGAATACAGCACTGCGGGGGTACCCGAGCCAGGTCTAAATAGGCTTTAGCGGGTCAGACAAGCCTAAGATAAGGGGGAGGACTTAAGATCCTCTGGCGTAGGCCTCCGTGGGTTCGAATCCCACCCCCCGCACCAAAAATAGAGCATATATGAGGATTATTTTAACGAAATAAGGCAAATTTACGGCGTTGTTGGTGGGGCTGAGATTTCAGCACAAAATTACCAGTAAAAATGGTTTTATGTGCATGGGCCAAAGGGATTTTTTCGTAAACTTAGTTCGCTTGACAATATTGTCTGCTTAAGATATAAAAGCTAGAAACATAAAAATGGAAAAGCATTAATAGAAACGGGATGTATCCAACTTGGTTCGAGTTTATTTAGAGCTTTCCGTTTTAATAGCTTTAGCTAACCAGTTTGACTTATTTCATAACCAAACAAAGGAATCTTTGGACTATGTGAAGCGCTTCGGTTTTGAGTTGGCATCATGTAAACAAGCTGTGGAAATGGATTTAGCTATAGGAGTTGCTAAGAGACCACTGAGAGTTACTGACGCACTCAAAATATTGGAGGCGATAGAAGTCTACAACATCAAGCTTCTAAGTCCACATTCAAGAACCCTTCTTTTGCTAGTTAACGAGTATCTGAAGGAAACACCTCTAAAGATTGGCGACTTACTGCACTATGCCGGGGCAACCCTTTTGAACGCGGAATACCTTGCTTCATGAAACAAGAACGACTTTAGCACACACTACGAGAAAATTATAAACAAAGTTAACAAAAAGAAAAACCTAAAAACTATAATAAGTGGGCACACCCAATATGGTTTTAGAGTGGTTAAAATGAGCAGCGCCGAAATAGCCAAACAGATACATGAAGACGTAGACCAAATATTAAAGGGCTTGAACATAAAAGACCAAGAAACAGTGCTCAAAGAAGCCCACAACATAGTTGAAAGCCTAAAAAGAATAGAGCAAATAACAAGTAAAGTTAAAACCCAAGCCTGAACTATCCTCTCTCATAAAGTAAAAATTACTGATAAATTTGTGCGTAAATCCCACCCCCGCACCGAGATTTGCAGGATTTGCCCTTTAGTGTTGGTTTGGGTATGGATGCTGCTGTTAGGCATATAGCCAAGCAACGTATTCAAGCACTTTTTCGCTTAGCTAGGGAAGTATATCATGAGAATCCACGTTTAGCTCAACGTTATGTTGATGTAGCCCGCAGAGTTGCCATGGCAGCAAAAATTCGTTTGCCAGTGGAATATAGGCGTATGGTTTGCCGCCATTGCAAGAGTTTTATTTTGCCTGGTGTTAGTTGTCGTGTCCGCGTAAGGCAGCGAAGGGAGCCTCACGTGGTTATTACGTGTTTGAATTGTGGTAAGCATATGCGGATACCGCTTAAGATGAAAGAGGGGAAGAAGGTTGAGTAGGCTTACTGCTGGAGTGAAACGCCGCTTAAAAGTGAGTTGAGCGGAGAAAAACCCGCTTTTTGGTTGGCAAGAAGCAAGTTTCAAAAGGGAGGTCGTTAAAGTTAACAAACAAAGCAACACCCTCAGACCCAAAAACTCAACAAAACCTTAGACCAAAACCATCAACACTTTTATATTGGGCTTGGTGAATTACTGAAGGAAAAAGCGGGGAAAGTGAACTTTGCCAACACCAAACGATGTCCCAGCGCCAGAACTTATCCAAAAACTAGCCAACTACATAAAAGAAAATATTGACGAAGTAACGCCGCCCCCGTGGACAAGCATGGTCAAAACAGGAGCACACGTACAGAGACCCCCAGAGAATCCGGACTGGTGGTATATCCGATGTGCTTCGTTGTTACGCAAAATCTACATTCATGGGCCCATAGGGATTGAAAGACTGCGCGCCGATTATGGTGGCAGGAAAGATTTTGGAGTAAGACCCGAACACGTGGTTAAGGCTGGCAGTGCAATAATAAGGAAGGCTTTACAGCAGCTTGAAACGGCTGGTTTAATAGAAAAGTTTCAAAATAAAGGGAGAAGGGTGACGAAGGAAGGGAGAAAACTTCTGGAGGAAATAGCTGAAGAAGTTAAGAAAGACTTGTTGAAGAAAATACCAGAACTGGAGAAATACCAGAAGAGTGAATGAAATGTCGGATGAAGAGCTTGAAGAGCTTCGCCAAAAAAGGCTTTTGGCACTGCAGCGGAAACTCGCCGAAGAACAACAAAAAGCCCAGATGGAACAACAGCTTGAAATGCAGAAACAAGCCGTTTTGAAAAGCATTTTGACGCCAGAAGCTAGGCAAAGATTGGCGAACTTAAAGCTTGTTAAGCCTGAGTTTACAGCCCAGCTTGAGCTACAGCTAATTCAGCTAGCTCAACTTGGAAAACTACCAATACCACTGACAGATGAGCAGCTCAAACAAATACTAATTCAACTTCAGACCAAAAAACGTGAAATAAAAATAAGAAGGCTTTAAGATGGCTCGAAACAAGCCTACAGCCAAAAAGAGAAGACTTGCAAAAGCTGGAAAACAGAAAAAGGCTGTTCCAACATGGGTTATCGCCAAAACTGCTGGAAAATTTAGGACTCATCCTAAAAGGAGACAATGGAGAACCCGAAAAATAAAGGCTTAAGGTGAAGGTGTATGGATGAAGAGAAAACTAGCGACGAAGAAAGCGAACATAAAGAGGAAGCAGAAGAGGAGGTTCCAAAGGAAGAATTAGAGGTAACAGAAGCAGAGAAAACTGCAGAAGAAATTGAAGAAGCTAAACCCCCGCTGAAGGAAGAAGCCGAAGAGGAAATTGTTGAAGAAAAATTCTATACAATTCCATTGGGGAAAGCTTGGCTTATGCCTCCTAATAAGAGGGCTCCAAAGGCTATGAGAATAATACGGGATTTTGTTAAGAGGCACATGAAATTGGAAGCTCGAAAAGAAGAGGAGGAGGAAGAGGAAGTCGAGCCTAAGAGACTTATTATAAGTAACGATGTCAACAAGAGAGTTTGGAGCAGAGGAATAGAGAAGCCTCCGCGGAAAATCCGCATAAGGGCTGCAAAAGACAAGGATGGCAACGTCACAGTTTATTTGGCTGAAGGAGACTGAGCTTGGCGATTTACCTCACAAGCCTTTTTGGAAGCGCAAGTATAGGCGTTTATTCATTAGCCACTGAGAAAATGCTCATAATCCCAAAATTTGTCCACGCGAAGAAGGCTGAACGGACAGCGGATTGGCTTAGAGTCAAACTTGTCCACACGACAATAGGCGGCTCAATCTTGGTGGGCGCTCTTGCACGTGCAAACTCAAATGGTATTCTTCTGCCTCACTTTGTGAGAGACGAGGAGATTGAAGCAATAAAGGCTGTATTTGATGGAAACATAACCATTATGGAAACGAAGAAGACAGCTTATGGAAACATGGTTTTGGCAAACGATTACGGAGCAATTGTAGACCCGAGGCTGAAGACTTCTGAAATTAGGAAAATCTCAGACACCCTTGACGTGGAAACTGTTCCCGGAGAAATTGCACAACTGCCCTATGTAGGTTCTTTGGCGGTTGCCACAAACAAGGGAGTTTTGGCGCATCCACTGTTGAAGGATTCTGAACGCAAGCTTTTGGAAGACATGCTTAAAGTGCCCGTTGACGTTGGCACTATTAACTGTGGCATACCCTATGTAGGAATAGGGTTGATATGCAACAGCCACGCGGCAGTTGCTGGTTCTTTGACAACCGGTCCAGAAATGTTTATAATTGGACATGCTTTGGGTGTAGTGAAGGAAGATGAGCGAAGTGAAAGTTTTCAGAGTCATGGGAGAAATTCAGAAGCCAAACTTGAAGACACCGTTTAGAAAGGAAGTGATAGCCGTAAAGCCAGAGCACGCTGTGGAGAAGGTTTACACGGAGTTGGGCAGCAGACATCGCGTTAAAAGGTTCCACATAAAAATAAGCAAGGTTGAAGAGGTTGCGCCGCAAGACATTGAAGACCCTTTGATAAGAAAAATAGTGGTTGGAGAAGAGAAAATTGGCGAGCAAAGTTGAAGAAGAGCTGAGAAGGCTTAGTGTTGAAATGCGCATTTTAGAGCAGACAGCGGAAACCCTACAGGCAAGAATGAATATGATAAACGCAGTTATAACAGACCTAACTTACGCTAACATAACGTTGGAGGGTTTAGAAAAACAGAAAGAAAACGCAGAACTCCTCATCCCCATTGGAGGAAACTCCTACATAAAAGCGAGGCTTGAAACTCCAGACAAAGTTACTGTGGGAATAGGCTCAGGTGTTTCGGTTGAGAAAACTTTGCAGGAAGCAAAGGACATAATCAAGAAAAGGCTTGAGGATATGGAAAAAAACAGAGCTTCCCTCCAGCAGCAGTTCTCACAAGTTGTTGAAAGAATTAACGAGGATAGAGCCCGTTTTGAAGAGTTGGCAGCTGAGTTAAGGAAGGAGAACCCCTCCAAGAATGTTTGAGAAGCTTAAGTCTGGATTAAACAGTTTAGTGAACAAAATTACAACCACCGAACTTAAAGCTGAAAATCTCCGCCCCACACTTTCCGAATTTAAACTAAACCTAATAGAAAACGATGTAGCAGTGCCAGTGGCGGAACATATATGCAGCGAAATGGAAAAACGCCTAGATGGAGTCCAAGTTAAGAGACTTGAAGATAAACGGAAAATAGTGGAGAAAAACCTCCGCGAAGTGCTTCTGGAAGTTATGCTAACCAACAACAAAATAGAATTGTTCAAGGCTATTGAAGAAAAGCGTCGGAAGAATGAACCTTTTGTCATAGTTTTTGTTGGAATAAATGGCACTGGAAAAACAACCACTATAGCGAAAGTCGCTCGGCTTTTAAACAGAAAGGGCTACACTGTTGTGCTTGCATGCAGCGACACCTACCGTGCAGGCTCCATCGAGCAATTAGAAAACCATGCTAGACGTCTAGGCGTAAAGATGATAAGACACAAATACGGTGCAGATCCAGCGGCGGTAGCTTACGACGCAATAAACCACGCAAAAGCCCATGGAATACACGTTGTTTTGATAGACACTGCTGGGCGAATGCAGACAAACAGAAACTTGATGAACGAACTTGCAAAGATTAAACGTGTTGTAAACCCCGATTTGACAATTTTAACAGTAGATGCGTTAACGGGAAACGACGCAGTCATGCAAGCTGAAGAGTTCCATAAAAGTGTGGGCGTAGACGCCACAATATTAACGAAAGTGGACGCAGACATTAAAGGCGGTTCAGCCCTAAGCGTAACCTACGTCACACAAAAACCCATCCTATTTGTCGGAACAGGACAGAAATACGAGGACCTAGACGAGTTTAACCCAGAAAAATTCGTGAACATGATATTAAGATAATGGAAGTTTTAGGCTTTTACTTCAATATTTTCCAAGGAGCTTTAGTAGTATAGCCTTTGCAGAATAAAGCCTATTTCCACTCTGCTCATAAATTATTGATTTCGAGCTTTCTATTACATCTGAGCTTATTTCGTAGCCTCTGTGGATTGGCATGTCATGCATTATGTAAGCGCTGCTTCCATGTAATAGCTCTTTATTTATTTGATAAGGCATCATAAGCCTAAGACGCTTCTCTTTCTCTGCAGCAAATTTTGGGTCTGTGAAGAACTCCATGTCAACCCATGTATCAGTGTAAACAAAATCGGCATCCTTCACAGCTTGTTTAACGTCAAGTGTTGTCTCATACAGCCCGGTTTTCTTGGCTTCTTCAAGAAGCTCATTGTCCCTTGAAGGTTTATTAAATATCGGCGTCACCGTGGTTATTTTTACCCCAGTTTTTGTGCATCCTTCAATAAGCGAGTTGCAAACGTTGTTGTGAACACCGATGTAAACCAGTTTCAAGCCCTTCAGTTTGCCTTTCTTCTCCTTCATAGTCATGAGGTCTGCTATGGCTTGGCTTGGGTGGTATTTTTCGTCACAACCATTTATCACTGGAACCCGTGAAGCGTTTGCCATAACCTGTAAATCGGCATTTCTAAGAAACCTCGCCATAATACAGTCAACGTTCCGCGACAAATACTGGGTTTCATCATATATGTCGGCTATTGCAAAGTTTGTAGTTCTCCAGTCGATGTAAAGCGCGTGGCCTCCAAGCTGGGTCATGGCAACTTCAAAGGAAACTCTTGTCCTTGTTGAAGTTTTCTGGAAGATCATAGCTAAAGACTTGCCGTCAAGGGCTTTTCCATATTTTTCAGGGTTCTGTTTAACCTCAATAGCCTTATCAACCATTTCCATAAGCTGCTGCCCAGACAGCCCCTTAAAATTAATCAAATGCATTTTTCCCAGCTCCATTGAAAGTCTAAAGTTTCAACGGATTTCAGCCATTATAAACTTTATGGAAATCTTTTTCTAAACAGAGGGCATCAAATAATTGGGAAGAAAAGTGATTCTGCTAGCGGCTTCCACAAAAGACCCGGCAAGCGTAAACATCACAAAACAAATCCTAAACAACTACCCCTTTGAACTCTGCAAGGAAAAATATAAAGAAGCACAAGTTTACACCGCTGAAATTTCGAGACGGGAAGTCAGACTGGCAGTGCTTGAAAAGGAGTTGGTTTATGCACAAAACATAACTGACTTCGATCCTTCCCTCGAACTCATAATTTTCATTTCAAGGCATAGCAGTGCAAGCGGGACCCCAACCCTTTCGGTGCACACTCCGGGAAACCTTGGAGAAGCAGCCTTAGGAGGGATCCCTAGAAAAGTTTCGATTTCCCCTGCAAACGCCATGAGAACAGCCCTAAAGACAATGGCAAAACTTGTGGATGAAACGTGTCTCGCTTACAAGGTTTCCTACGAGTGCACCCATCATGGTCCATCAGTGGACAAGCCTACAATGTTTGTTGAGCTGGGCAGCTCGCCAAAGCAATGGTCAGATTTGAAAGCCGCGGAAATCGTTGCCCACGCTGCCATGGAAGCTGCTTCAAATTTTGGGAAAGAAAATGCTGAGGCAGTGCTTGGCATAGGCGGCCCGCATTATAACGAAAAGTTTACAAGAATAGCTTTAGAAAAAGAAATAGCCTTTGGTCACATAATCCCAAAATACGCCATCCACGAGGTAAACGGGGAAATTTTAAGGCAATGTATCGAGAAAACCCTTGAAAAGGTTGAGTTGGCGGTGTTGGACTGGAAGGGAATAAAGGGTGAAGACAAACCGAAACTTGTTGAAATGCTTGAAAATATCGATATTGAAACCCAAAAAGTTTAACACAAGGCTATTAGCAAATTTACTCTAGAAATAGAAAAGTTAATAGAAATGCGTGTTATCTAACTGAAACACATTGCGGTAGATGAAGATGGGTTTAAGGTCTTTCCTATCCCAATGCGCCAGAACATTAAAGCTGGCGGTAAAACCTGGAAAAAGCGAGCTGTGGCTATCGATAAAAATATGCTTTCTAGGCATAGGCGTAGTCGGACTCGTAGGTTTTGTGATAAAGTTGTTGACCAGCGCGATTCCATACTAAACCAGAGGGAGCAAAACCATGGAAAACCGGCCAACGAAAATTTTCGCCGTAAGAATCACAACAGGACAGGAAAGAAATGTGGCTAAGCTTGTGGCAGCAAGAATCGAGATGAACAAGATACCCGTAAAAGCCATTCTTGTTCCAGACACCCTCAGGGGATACATATTTATGGAAGCGGAAGGCCCCCACTTTGTGGAGCAAGCCATAGCCGGAATAAAACACGTAAGGTCTAGAGTCCCAGACTTCGTCAACTTCTCAGAAATAGAAAAATACATTGTTAGAAAACCAATCATTGAAGAGTTAAGCGAAAACGACATAGTTGAGGTGACCGGTGGACCCTTCAAGGGGATGCGAGCCAAAATAACCCGCATTGACAAGACTAAGGAGGAAGTCACTCTGGAACTTCTTGAAGCCACATTCACGTTGCCAATAACCGTTCACTCGGACTATGTTAAACTTGTGGAGAAGGCGAAAACCTAGATAGGTGAAACATTATGAGTGAAAAGAAAATTGTGGAATTGCTTGTAAGCGGAGGACAAGCGACGGCAGGCCCTCCGTTAGGACCGGCTTTAGGTCCTTTAGGCATAAACGTTCTAGCAGTTGTGAATAAGATAAATGAGCTTACAAAAGATTATGCTGGAATGAAGGTTCCAGTGAAGGTCGCCGTTGACCCCGAAACTAAAGAGTTCGAAGTCAGCGTTGGAACTCCCACAACATCAGCCTTAATTGTAAGTGAACTGAAAATCGCGAAGGGTTCAGGAAACCCAAAGACACAGAAAGTAGGAAACCTCTCCATGGAACAGCTTATACGCATATCAAAGATTAAACGCTCTGAGTTGTTGTCAAAAACGTTGAAATCTGCAGTTAAGGAAATCCTCGGAACATGCGTGAGCATGGGAGTTACAGTCGAAGGAAAAGACCCGAAAGAAGTTATAAGAGAAATCGATGAAGGAAAATATGACCAAATATTTGCCGAAAGCAAAGCCTAAGAGAACCTTTTTATAATGGCTTAATAACCCATCCATGGTACGGAGCCCCAAAAATGTCAATAGAGCCGAAAAAAATATTAGCTGCTGTTAAGGAGGCGAAAGAGAAAGCAGAAAAGAGAAACTTCACCCAGTCAGTGGAGCTTATCTTGACACTGCAAGACATAGACATGAAATCGCCGGGAGGCAGGCTTCAAGAAAATGTGGAATTGCCTTATCCTCCGCCTGAAAAAACAAACAAGATATGCGTAATCGCCACTGGGGAACTGGCGCTTAAAGCGAAAAGAGCTAACGCAGATCTTGTAATGGACAGGGCTCAGCTTGAAGGGCTTGCGGGAAAGAAAAAGGAACTGCGGAAAATCGCCAACGATTATGATTTCTTCATAGTTGAAGCCCCTCTCATGCCGCTTGTGGGCAAAATTTTAGGCGCTGTTCTTGGACCGAGAGGAAAAATGCCCATACCAGCTCCGCCAACGGCAGACATAGAAAGTTTGCTGAACAAGTACCGCAGAACAGTTGTGATTAGGATGCGTAACCAACCAGTAATCCAATGCCTTATCGGAACAGAAAACATGAAGGAAGAGGAAATAGTAGAAAACATACAAGCTGTTTTGAGAACTATTGAAGGAAAAATGAAGAGAGGAATAAAAAACGTTAAATTAGTTTGTATAAAAACAACCATGGGTGCCCCGGTAAAAATTAAACCATGAAAGAGGGAGCGCGTCTGCCGTCTCAACAAGTTTTAGAAGAAAAAATCAGCGAAGTTGAAGAGATAACGAAACTTCTGAAGCAGTATAGAGTGGTGGGCATAGCAAATCTCCAAAAAGTTAGAGCCCCCCAGCTTCAAGAATTTAAAAGAAAATTGGCGGCAGATGCCTACATGCGTGTTATAAAAAATACTATAATGAAAAGAGCCATTGAAAACTGCGGTGAAAAACCTGAACTGGAAAAACTTGAGAAATATTTAACGGGGCCAAATGTTTTCCTTTTCACAAACGCGAACCCGTTTAAACTAGCACTGCTCCTCGAGAAAGGCAAAGTTCGGACAACGGCAAAAGCCGGCGACATAGCATCCTTCGATGTAATAGTTCCAGCAGGGAACACTGGGCAGCCTCCTGGGCCAATAATCAGCCAATTGAACGCTGTTGGTTTACCGACAAGGATAGAGGCTGGAAGCGTTTGGATAACTAAAGACACGTTGGTGGCGCGTAAAGGCGACGTTATCTCTGAAAGACTTGCAAGCGTACTTTCGAAGCTTGGGATAAAACCAGTGGAGGCAGGGTTGATAATGAAGGTGGTGTACGATGAGGGCTTAATAATAGAGGGTGAACAGCTCAAAATAGACTTGGATGAAATGAGAAGACAAATTGAAAATGCTCATGGAGAAGCCTTTAAACTTTCATTAGGAGTAGCTTACCCAACAAGAGAAAACATACAAGCCCTAATACGTATCGCCCACCAAGAAGCGTATGCCCTCTCATTGGGTGCAGCCGTACCAACAAAAGAAACAATAAAAGACCTTATTAGGAAGGCATACGCCGAAATGTTAAGTTTAAGTATGAGAATTCCCAATTTGGAAGGGAAAACCAAACAAGACTGAAAAGGTTAAAATAGCTGAGTAGAGGTGAATGAAGTATGGAATACATATATGCTGCAATGCTCCTTCACAAGGCTGGAAAAGAAATAAACGAGGAAAACCTAACACAAGTTTTAACAGCAGCGGGAATAAACGTTGACGCTGTAAGAGTAAAAGCCTTAGTGGCTTCCCTATCTGAAGTTAACATAGACGAAGTTCTCAAATCATCTCCAACAGTTATGGCTGCCCCAGCAGCACCGGTGGCAACACCCACAGCAGAAACCAAACCAAAGGAAGAAGAGAAGAAAAAGAAAGAAGAAGAGGAAAAAGCAAAAGAAGAAGCTGCCCTCGAAGGACTTGGAGCACTTTTCGGCTAAAAATAACTTCATCTTAAACCTAATTTCTGTTTCACAGAAAAGCCTAACAACAAATATAAACACAATATCGGCTATCAATTTTTATGAAACTTTGCAGTGCATGCCTATTAGGGGTAAAATGCAGATACAACGGAAAAAGTGCACTTAACAGAAAAGTTGTTGCTTTATTAAAGGCCGAAGTTTTAATTCCCGTTTGCCCTGAACAGCTAGGAGGCTTACCAACACCACGAGAACCAGCAGAGATAAGAGGAAAAAGAGTTATCACAAGGTCTGGAAAAGACGTTACAGAAAATTTCTTGCGGGGAGCAGGGCAAGTCTTAAAGCTAGCGAAACTTTTCGGCGTTAAAGAGGCTGTTTTAAAGCAAGGAAGCCCCTCATGTGGTTGCGGGCGAATTTACAATGGAACTTTCTCAGGCAAAACCGTCAAAGGCGACGGGGTTACAGCGGCTTTGTTAAAAAAGAATGGAATCAAGGTAATCACCGAAGAAGACTTATAGAAATTTCAGTTTTTTGTCGCTGTTGACTTGCCACCCTTTAAAACCTTGAAAAGCATGATAGGAATCCAGCCGCAAATAATCATCAGAGTCCCAGGAAAAGCTTGTAACGCAAAGGTTAGTATTAAGGTTTCAAAGATGAAGAAGGAGGCTGCCATTGCTGCGGCTGACAGAACTGCAAAGTTTTTGCCAAATTTTTTGTAGGTCTGCACTGCTATTAATCCCGCAAAGAAAAAGTCGCCTAAGCCAAGGGACATGTAAAGGGCTCCTCCCCATTCGGTTATTATTTGGGGAAATGTTGGCACAATTATTAGTATTGGAAGCCTTAACCCAGATACGTGGATTGCCGCTGAAATCATCGTTCTTGTTACCAGGACAAGGATTATGTCTGCTGCTGTTAAAAGTCCCACAAAAGTGAGGGATGTTCTCCAGGTGAAAAGGCTTCCGAGGTAGAGGATTATCAAAATGGCGAATACTCCGCCGTACACATTTAATAGGTATGGAAACCATATTGGAGTTTGGTTATAGAAGACATAGAGAATTAAGAACAAGGCTGGTGGCAAGGCAGCCAAATACCACCTTTCATCCACGCGTGTTCTAGTTTCTTCATAAAGTAGGGCTATGAAGGAAAAACCGCATAGACAGAAAAAGGCTGCGGCGCCATAAGCAGCTAAGTCGCTTAAAGAGTTTATGTAAAGGAAGCTGATGGTTGCCGCTAAAAAGCTAACCACAAGAAACGCCGTACAGAAAATTTTGGCTTTATCTTTTTGGAAATCTGAGAAGATATAAGAAAAAATGAAGAGCAACACTGAATAAGCGAAGAGAAAAACTATCATAATAGCCATCCGTGGCACAAGCGCCATAATTGATACTGCCATGCTCATCGCTGCTACAAGCATGAAGGCATCTTTAATCTTAAATTCTCTCTCCTCAAAGGTTGCCTTCAACTTCCTTTCAACTTTTTCGTTGAGGAGCATGGCTATCACGGTGACAGCAAAAAGCGTCAAGGGCATGGCGATGTCGAAATACATAAACCCACAATAATAGAAACAAACATTTAAACCTTAAAGCTGAAGGTGCAGTTGAAAACGGCGAGGGTAGCGATAAGCGCCTCTTCCGTTCGAACAGTTTCTGTGCATTGCCCCGGAACAGTGTTAACAACAAAATCCACAACCTCAGCTAATTTGAGCCCTTCCTTTTTGGCTATTTCGTAAAGCCCTTGCGTTGGAGCACCAAAAATCACTAGCACGGTTTGGCTGTTCTTCCATTTTTCTGCAATTTTTTCCTTGACATCGTTGAAGGCAGCACCATGTTTTGAAGTGGCAATTTTTAAGGCAAACCGTCCGCTTTTTGCAAGTCTTCCAAACGTGTTTTTCCAGACGGTTACTTTATATCCCCAATAGTAAGGTATCTCTTGGCTTTTTTTCAATTCTGCTACAACTTGTTCACCAATATTTGTGATTTTTACAGTTACTCTTTTGCCTAGGCGCAGATGTTTTTGCTGAATCAGGGCTGGTTTTTCAACGCCAATATCCACAAGTGTGCCCATCCTAGTTTTTGCTAGTGTAACGCCATCACGGTATTCGCCAAATGTTAAGTCTACCACCCTCTTGCCAAGGGTATGATGGGGTGTTCTCAAAGGTGGCAGAATCCCAGCATATCGCAGTTGAGGTTTTAATTTAAACAGTCTTTTCCGCAGGTACTGAGGAGTCTCCATATATGAAAGCATGGTGGCTATTAAATCCATGTCGGCTTTGCGGTTTACTCCCGGCTGGTCTTGGTAAATTATTATTTCTTCAACGCCGAAAATTGCCGCGGCTCTTCCTATCAAGCCTATTTTAGAGGTTTTTTCTCGCAGATGAGGAGTGTCAGAAACTACTGATGCGGGAATGGCTATTGAAATACGCTTTCTATGCAATTTTTCCACCAATGCACATCATGTATTAGGCATGCCTTTGCTTAAAGGTTTAAACCATGCATTTATGTTCGCTGACATTTGCTTAAAAGCTAAAAGCGTAATCATCTCTAACTGTAGACGGGATTCAAAATTGCCAAAAGCATCAGTTCTAGACAATTTAGATGAAATTAGAAAATTAGACAAGGGAAATATGCTTTCTTTCTGCGTTGATGCCGCTAAACATTATGAAAAAGCGGCTCGAATAGCTGAAAGAGTCGCGTTTGATCATGTAAAACCGCAAACGATAATTGTAGCTGGGATGGGTGGCTCCGCCATAGGTGGGGAACTGCTAAAAGACTGGGCGCGGGACACGCTCCAAATACCATTGGAAGTCTGCCGGGAATACACTCTTCCAACATTTGCTAACAAGAAAACTTTAACATTTATCGTAAGCTATTCCGGAGAAACAGAAGAAACCCTAAGCGTTTTCCTCGATGCTGTTAAACGAAAATGTATGGTTGCTTGCATAAGCTCCGGAGGGAAACTTCTGGAATTCGCCAGAAAAATGCAGATGCCAACTTTACAGATACCAGCAGGGATTCCCCCACGAGCAGCCCTTCCATACCTTTTCACGTCAATGTTGATTTCTCTAGAGAAACTTGACTTAATTCCAAACGTTAAAGCGGAAATTTCCGAAGCCACCACAATATTAAAGCAAGTTTGCAGTGAAAACGCACCGGAAAAACCTCTAAAAGAAAACTTTGCTAAAGAACTTGCCTTTAAAATCAACGGCACAGTCCCCGTGGTTTATGGCTTCGGATTTTACTGCTCTGTTGCTCAACGTATTAAGCAGCAATTTAACGAGAACAGTAAAATCCCCTCAAAATGGGATGCTTTTCCAGAGCTAAACCACAACGAGGTTGTCGGCTGGGAAAGGGCAGAAAAACTGGCGAAGCACTTCTCAGTAGTGATTATTCGGGATAAAAGTGAAACCGAAGAGATTAAGTGCCGAGTGGAGGCAACAAAAGAGCTTTTAGACGATAAAGTGGCGGGAATCTACGAGGTTTGGAGCAGAGGAGGAGGAAAGCTGGCGCGAATGTTGTCTGCAACGCTTATTGGAGACTTCACAAGCGTTTACCTTGCTTTACTGCGAGGTGTCGACCCGACACCGGTGGAGACAATTTCTCTAATAAAAGAGAGAATGGCAAAGAGCGGAATAAAAGATAGAATACTCCGTGAACTGCGAAGCCTAACGAAGTGAAATTGTTTTCTAGAACCTTGGAGTGATAAATTCTTCGAACATTTTTTCGGCGATTTCCAAAGATAGCAGTTGCGGGGGATGCTTGAAAGCATAGGCACATATTGGAAGTATCGCACCCTTCAATTTTCGGTTTAAGGCTATTTTCACAGCCCTTATCACATCTAACAGCACAGAACCAGCGTTTGGCGCATCAACAGTGGAAAGGCGCATGTCAATCTGCATCGGCGCCCCACAGAAATATAATCCTTTAATCCAGAAAAAGCTGTCACGCCTGTTCTGCAGGAAATCCACGTAGTCTGTTGAACCAGCAACCACTTCAGCTTCATATGGTAACGTCGCCTTAACGGTTTCTGTTTTAACAGTTCGCTTTAACTCACGGGTTCTTTCCAGCGTATCAAGGGACTCTGTGCCTCCACCAACATCAAGCTGATAGGTTTCAGTTATGCGCACACCGTGTTTAGAGAGAAGTTGAAGCAAGGTTTTATGCAGCGTTGTAGCGCCCACCTGGTCGATTAGGTCGTCGCCGACGAGGGGCAGCTCAGCCTCTTCAAAAAGCCTCGCCCAACTCGAATTGCTCGCGACAAAAGTAGGCGTAACATTCACAAAGGCACATCCCGCCTTCAAGGATTGATTGGCATACCATTCAGAAGCTTTTACAGCCCCGCTTGGAAGTAGATTAAGCACAATTTCAGCGCCGCTTTCCTTCAAAACCTCTGTAACATCAGATTCCGGCGAATCGCTCACAGAGACAACGTGTTTTGTGTATTCGCCAACTCCGTCCAAAACTGCTCCTTTATGAACGAATATGCCTAAGGACGGCACATCTACCATTTTGGGAGCATTATTCGGAGGAGCAAAAATGGCTTCAGACAAGTCTTTTCCAACTTTTCTGCTGTCAATGTCGAAAGCCGCCACGATTTGAATATCCTTTGGATGAAAGCCGCCGAGGAAAAGATTCCGCAAACCTACACATTTATTGGGGTTTTCAAGGCTCTTGTAGTATTGAATTCCTTGAACCAAGGCGGATGCACAGTTTCCAACACCAACCAGAGCCACCTTTATACTTGGCAAAGCCTACGCCACCGTTTTTGTTCATCATATAACACACGGATTTATAAAGCTCTATGCAAGCAATATGCCAAGTGGTTGAAATGAAAGCATGGTTGGATGTCGCGGTTTTACGCTGCCCAAACTGCGGGCGCCATTACATTGAAGCGTCATGGTACGTCTTAGAAATGGAGTCAGACATCGAATGCGGAGAATGCGGAAAAGAATTTAACACTAAAAAGAACGCAACGGATAGGGCACTATTAGAATTCCAAATAAACGAAGACAGTAAAATTCAAAAAGTGGACATTGCCAAACGTCTAAAACTAGAAAGTAGGAGAAAGGGCTAAGGGGTTAACCTTTCAATTGGAACATACTCCTCTGAAATTCCAGACCTTCGGAGGACATCCCTCCAAAGCTCAAGGCCTTTACTTGTTCTCCATTTCTCTGGTGCCGGCAAGCCCAAAACAGCAAGTTGTTGGCCTCTCACAATTTTTTCAGCTGTTATGCACTTGCCAGTTTTCGGGTGCACAGGGGTTATTATGTCTGGGGCGATAGCAGCAAGCTTCCCATTTCTGTAGGCGATAAGCACCTCATTTTTGGCTTTAAACTCAAAGGTTTTACCCGCAAACTTGCCACTTCCTTCAAGTCTCACCGTAACGAAAGTAAAGCCCCCCTTTGTTTCTTTCTCGGCAAAATTCACGACACCTTCAAAAAGTTTGCATCCTTCGGTTTCCTCCAACACGTTTTTAACAGGATCTTTAGTCTCTCTTAATATTTTTCCAATTTTCATAGCTTTGGATAGGCTTCGTTGGACAGGTGATGTTCTAACTTGTTCGGCGTTTAAAATTCTCCTTGCAGTATAGGCAGAGTGTTCCCATTCAGCAGCTAATATACGCGCAATTCGTTCAGCAGCCCTTGCATCACGGGTCTCTTTTACTAGTACTATGTTTTCGGCATGAATATCGGCTACTGTCATGGGTGTAAGCGGGATGTCATCAATCGTATAGACTTTCAAATGAACTTCGGGGACAGCCCTACCAGCCCCATCCGCGTCCACCACTGGGATACCACATCTTGCGGCGACGTCAACTGCTGCCAACGTGTTAAAACCGCCTAGTTCGACTGGAATAACAGCGAAAGCTTGAAAATTAGCGTATTCCTCCAGAACCCTTAAAGTTTTCACTGCAGCTTCAGAATCATAATCTATGGTGGTTGTTGCACCTACACATGCAAAATTCACGACTTTAGCACCACCGGGCACCTCAGAAGGATCTACAATTTTAACGGGAATCTTATGCGAAGAAAGCTCCTTCACTATTTTATACCCCGCTTCTGGATCCCCGCCTCCTCCAGCTGAAAAAATTGCAGCTCCATCTACCAGATCAATTAAATCTTGACGGTTCAATGTTCTCAAATCTCAACCTCCATGATAATTTACCCTTCTCATTGAAGATTTATTATTGAGGAAGCCTTAAAGACTTTAGCCATTCAGGCATAGGGTGGTTAAGGAATTGAACAGTCAAACACCCGACAAGTTCACAATAATTAACGAGTTAGCCCGCCGTAGAGGCTTCTTTTGGCCATCCTACGAAATATATGGAGGCGTAAGCGGCTTCATTACCTATGGCCCTTTAGGTGCAAGACTTAAACAAAATATTGAAAGGAAAATAAGAGAACTCTACGTTCACAAGCTTGGTATAATGGAAATAGAGTCGCCCATAATTGCGCCTGAAAAGGTTTTCGAAGCTTCGGGGCATATTGAGCATTTTAAAGAACCAATGGTTGAATGCCAAAATTGCAAGAGAAAATTCCGCGCAGACCACCTACTCACGGAAACTGCAAAAATCACACAGACAGAAGGTGAAAAATTAAGTCTTAAGGAGCTAAAAAACATAATTAAAAATGAGAAAATCGTGTGCCCAGAATGCGGCGGTGGATTAAGCGAACCAAAACATTTGTTAACAATGTTTAAAACAACCATAGGACCCTATTCGGATGCTGTAGGCTACGCAAGACCAGAAGCCGCTCAAGGCATATTTGTCGAGTTTAAACGCCTTTACGAAATGGCTAGGGAAAAACTACCCTTCGGCGTAATCCAAATTGGACATGCCTTGAGAAATGAGATTTCGCCAAGGCAAGGACTTGTAAGGTTGAGGGAATTCACTATTGGAGATTTAGAATTTTTCTTCGACCCTGAAGAACCCAACTGTTACTTGCTTAAAGACTTTGAAAACGAGACTTTACAGCTGGTTTTAGCCGATGATAGGCTGAAAGGTTCTGAAAAACTTACAAAAGTTACTGTAAAAGGGGCTTTGGAGAAAGGTTATATCAAAGCCGAGTGGCAAGCGGTTTTTATGGCAATTTCAAAAAGGCTGTTAATGGCTTTGGGTGTTCCAGCGGAAAAACAGCGTTTCATCGAAAAACTTCCATGGGAAAGAGCGCATTATTCAGCACAAACATTCGACCAAGAAGTCCTCGTTGAAAGATGGGGGTGGATTGAAGTAACAGCAACAGCCCACAGAACAGACTACGACTTGAAAAGACATGCAGAATTCAGCGGACAAGACATGTACGTCTTTAAAGAATATGAAAAACCATTAGAGAAGGAACAGATCATCATAAAACCCTTAATGGAAAAATTAGGACCAAAATTTAAAAAGGAAACTGCAAAAATCGCTGAAATGCTTTCCAAGGCAGACCCCAAAGAGGTGGAGGTTTCCCTTAAAGAAAAGGGATATTTCATGCTTGGGAAATATAAAATTTCGCCAGAGGATTTAGAAATTAGGCATGAAAAAATTATGGAACGTGGAAGACGCTTTATACCCCACGTTATAGAACCAACATTCGGCTCCGACCGTCTCTTATACGTAACTTTTGAGTATGCCTATCGAGTTAAAGACGGCAGAATTGTGATGAGTTTTCCAAGAGACATTGCTCCCATCCAAGTCGGCGTTTACCCTCTCGTAAGTAAAGACGGCCTACCCGAAAAAGCCATGGAACTGTATAAATTTTTGGTTAATGAAGGCTTGGTGGTGGAGTATGACGAAGCCGGTTCGATTGGTAGACGTTACGCCCGTGCAGACGAGATAGGCGTACCATTAGGCATAACGGTTGATTATCAAACCCTCGATGATAACACAGTCACAATTAGAGACCGCGACTCATGGAAACAAGTTAGAAGCAAAATTGAAGATTTGCCAGAGTGTTTACACAGATATTTCAGGTATAAGATAGAGTTTGAAGATTTAGGGGAACCAATCACAGCCTAGTTTCGTTACCTTTTTTAACACTTCCGCATATTTATGCCTAGAAAAGGCTTGCCAAATTTTGCGGCGGGAAGTGGTTTGGTGCTCCCAGCAGAAACAGAGGAACGCGTAAAACGTAGAGCATTAAGTGTATGCCAAGAACACCTACGGAAAGTCCTAGAATTGACGAGGAAAGTTCCACAAATGATTGAGTGCTTCATAAAAAATGACAAAGAAATGGCAAAGCAGATTTACAACGAGATTAGAGCGGGGGAAGAGGATGTTGATAACGCAAGGCGTCTTGTTTCGCGGGAGCTAGCAGAAATAGGCGCTATACTCTTAAGTAGAGAAGATTTTCTCAGATTCACAAATCTAGCCAGCGAAATCGCCGACTTTTCCGAGGGAATAGCTTTCCGCCTCCTAGAGATAATGGAACACAACTGGAACGTGCCAACAGACCTAAAAAATAACCTTTTGAAACTATCCGAAGCATCTCTTGAAACTGTTGTTAAACTCAGGGAAACAATGATCGTTTTAACATATGGTTCAGAGAAAGCCATGGAAAAAGCCAGCGAAGTGGAAATGGCCGAAAGAAAAGTTGACGAACTCTACCGCACATTAGAAATAAAACTTTTGAACAGCAAACTGGAAATCCCAGCGCTTATACTTTTAAGGGACATACTGCAACTTCTCGAGGATTCTGCAGACAAGGCTGAAGACGCCGCAGACGCCGCAAGAGTCCTATCCTTTATAATGTAAAAGGCGAAGTATATGCCTCGAAAAATACACGTGGAGTTCATTGAAAACTTTCTTGTTGTGTGGAACCCAGCGGACGGCTCAGAACTTTACAAAATGGGGTTTTACGGCAAGCCTCTTGGAATACCAAAACCTAAAATCCCAGAATTCAACGTTCCATTAATTCTCGACTTGATGGAAGGCCTATATCTCACTGAAAAAGGAATAATAACAGTGTACGAAGGCCCAGAAAAACGGAAAGTAAGCCTAAAAAAACTCCGCCAAAAGGCTAGGACATTGTATGAAGAGTTTGATGAGAAATATGCGGTTTACCGTCACCTTCGGGATAGCGGCATGGTTGTAACTCCCGGCGTAAAGTTTGGATGCGACTTTGCTGTTTATAAGCATGGACCAGGATTGGAGCATGCGCCTTACATGGTTTCAGTGAAAAAAGCTGCATCTGAATTAACCGCAACGGAAATCGTAAAAGCTGGACGGTTAGCAACAACTGTTCGGAAAAGATTCATAATCGCGGTTCCAGACTTGGGAAAAGAAAAAATAAGGTATCTCATTTTCAAATGGTTTAAAGCCTAACTACCTTTAGCATTCCCCAAAACTATTTTGAGAATTTCTTCCTCCAGAGTTAACCCTTTTTCCGGGTTTTCAACTATCTCGCCAACTTTTTCGCCCTTTTTGTTGAAGACTAAAATGTAGGGAATTTTATCCACATGAAATGTCTCAACCTCGTGGGGAGATGGAGGAACACTCCATTTTTTATCTTGGCTTAATGGGTTTCTCTTCAAACCTCCAAAAATTCTAACTTCTAACCCTATTACTTCTGATATTAGGGCGAGGATGGGAATGTTTGCCGCACAGTCTTTACACCATTCTGCAGAAAATGCTACTATCACGTAGTCATTTGCGAAATTCCTCAGTCTGTTCAAAATGGCAGTATTCAGCTTATACGTCTTTTTTCGTTCTAAAAATTTCTCGTTGAAGGGTTCCTTAATAGTGTTCATGTAGTGATTCACGGACACTGTTCTTTGCCTAACCTCTGATAGGTCGACTTTCATTTGTCAGCCCGGCATTATCGTCTGGTTCGCAAACTCTCCTTTAACATACTGGTGAGGGTAAATTTTTGTGGATTTTAAGGCGCATCCTTCTGCGATTGTAACGTCGTCTGCTATAACCGAAACAGCGCTGATTTTTGTCGGTTTCTTTGCACTGGAGCACACAGTTACATGCCTTCCTATTATGCTGTCTTTTATTTCCGCCTTCTCTTCTATTATTACTCTGTCCATTATTGCCGAGTTTTCTATTACAACGCCATCTTCTATCCTTGTGTAGTTGTCTATGCATGAGTTTACTATGCGCACTCCATCACCTATTTCGCAGTGTCTTCCAATCAATACGGAGCCCTCAACCTCTATCTGCCCTTGCTGAATTTTCTTTACGATTTCTTTTCTCCGTTTCATGGACTCAAAGCTTTCTCCTTGAACCCAAATTCTCGATTCTCCTTCTATTCTTCCCCCAAAATCTTTCAGCGAGGAAAAACGTCCTTCCAGCATGTCTTTCACAGCTTCTAAATAACGTTTTGGAGTGCCTACATCATACCAACTGCCTTTCAAGACATAACCGTATACTGGTCTTCCGCTTTCTATAACATAGGGGATGAAATCGTAGCCGAAGTCTAGGCGTTTCCGCTCCTTCATCAGCTTCTTAACGCCTTTCTCTTTGAAGATTTTCCTTATCTCCGGCGAAACCATGTATAAGCCTGTGTTGGCGAGGTTTGATGGAGCTTCTTTTGGGGCTGGTTTTTCAACAAATCTAAGAATCCTGTGGTCTTTGCTTATGTCGGCTATTCCATAGCCTTCAACATCTTCAACTTCCCTTAGGGCTATTGTTATCACAGCATCCTTTTCACGGTGAAACTCAATAAGCTCTTTTAGATTTACGTCGAAAATGTTGTCTCCTTGCACTGCGAAAACTGGGTCCCGCACGTTGTAATATTCTATGTTTATCCGTGCGGAGTCAGCGCTTCCTAGGTCATCAACGTTTGGCTGGTATTTTACGTGGACACGGGGGGTTATGCCGTAGCGTGCCGAAAAGCCGTAGCCAGATTCAAAATAATCGTGTAAGTCCCGATAGTTCGTGTATCCTTTAACGCCGAAAATAAAGTTTCTTATGCCTTGGCGGGCAAGAGACAACAAGGAAAATTCGATCATTGGCCTGTTTAATAAGCGTAAACAAGCCTTGCTTGTTTCGGCAGTTAAAGGTAAAAGCCTTGTAGCTTTCCCTCCAACTGGAATTATCACCATCAACCTTTCGGGTTCATAGTTGTGGCGCAAAAGATCACCAGCTTTTGTTCGATTCTATCTACATCAACGGTATTAAACTTTTAGAGAAACATCAACTCTTATAACCAAAACAGAAGCTTATCTATAAAAGGCTTGAAGATATGAAAAAGCTTGCTGGTTATTTGCGGTTAATGCGGCCCATAAACTGCCTAATGATGGGGTTTGCAGTCATAGTGGGTGCTGCCCTCGCAAATTCCAACACTTTAGGAAGCCATTGGCAAAATTTGGTTTACGGATTTTTAACTGGTTTTCTGCTTACCGCGGCTTCTATGGTTATAAACGACTATTATGACAGGGAAATAGACGCCATAAACGAGCCTTCGCGCCCCATTCCCAGCGGGTTGGTAAAGCCTAAAGAAGCATTAACCTTCGCTATTTTGCTTACATTTTTAGGCTTAACAGCATCACTTTTAACTAGTGTTAAGGCGATAGCTCTGTGCTTTGCAACAGCCCTAATTTTTTGGCTTGTTTCCGCAAGTTATGTTACTGTTGGGAAACGAACCGGACTTTTGGGAAACTTACTGGTTAGCGCATGTGTTTCAGCTCCGTTTATTTACGGAAGCTTAGCTGTAGCCAACGAGGTTAAGGGGAACATTTGGATTTTTGTCTCCATGGTTTTCCTCTCAAACACTGGCAGAGAGATAACCAAAGGGATAGTGGACGTCCAGGGGGACAAGGCGCAAAACGTGAAAACAGTGGCTGTGCGCCACGGAGAACGCACAGCGGCGCTTGCGGCATCAGCGTTATACCTTCTTGCGGTTGTGCTTACTCCGTTGCCGCCACTTCTAAACTTTGTTTCAGTTTGGTTTATTCCCTTAGTAATTATAACGGACGTGGGACTTATTGCATCCTCAATAAGGCTTTTAAGAGATTACTCACGAGAGAATGCTAGAAAAGTAAAAAACCAGATTCTGGCTTGGTTCCTAATAGGGTTAATTGCCTTTCTGGTGGGAAGTTTAAGCTGAATGCCCACGCCAAGCACAACCACTATTGTTCTAAAAACTGGAACTATAAGGTTCTTGCATCAAATTAAGAAGCGTGTTATAATTGGATATTGAAGATGAATCTAAGCTTGAATATGCCCTTCGCGGCAAGGCTTGGAAAGTTTATTGGCTCCTTTTGAAAAGTGGCCGCCCAATGAGTGTTCGTGAGGTTTAGAAAGCCTTACATTTCAGCAGTCCAAGCGTGGCCCAGCATCATCTTGAACAATTGCGGGAAATGGGTTTGGTCAAGAAACAAGATGTAGGTGACGACTATTTACTTGTCGGTGAGGTTAAAATCGGTGTCCTTCGACACTTCGTAAAGCTGGGCAGACTTCTTTTCCCAAGATACTTCTTTTACGCAGTTTTCTCCACAACCCTCTACCTAATTTATCTCCTATTGTTTATGCAAAGCTTAACACAAGAGACCGTGTTTATCACCGTTTTTGGGGCAATTGTTTTGGCAATATTCTGGATGAAACAGCACGCATATGGTCTTTAAAACCGTTCTAAACACTGAAAAAATTGTACCAAAAATTAGGATAAAATAAGAGGGAGGATAAAATTAGGAAATGGTGAACTTGTATGCAGAAGGAAATTGGAAGGCGTACACTAGTATATGGAATAGCCGCAGTTCTTCTCGCATTAATGTTAGGTGCATTATGCTATAATCTCGGAGTGCCCTTGGAACAACAAAGCCCTCCTCAACCATCTCCGCAACCTTCTCCAGAGCCCATCCCACAACCGTCTCCTCAACCAGCCTCACAATTTCCAAAAACTTTCACATCAAACCAAGAACTTCTAAACTTTCTACTAGCAAACTCAAAAACTCAAGGGGGTTTCCCATTTTATGGACCCTACGACGTTAAAATACTGACAGCAGAAATTCCAACACCCATATCAGAAAACGAATACTCAACCACCAATGTGCAGGTGGCTGGAGTTGACGAAGCAGACATTGTAAAAACTGATGGCGAACACATTTACGCGATAGTAAACAACACGGTCTATATCTTAAAGGCTTACCCGCCAGAGGAGGCAAAGGTTCTTTCAAAAATAACATTTAGCAATAACACCTACCCCACTGGCATCTTCATAAGTCCAGACGGAAACAAACTGGCGGTTTTAGGCAGCAAATACAGCTTTCCTTCACTGCGATACTACTATTACGTGGATGTTAAAACATTCATCCACGTTTACGGCATTTCAAACAAGACTAATCCTACGCTTAAAAGGGACTTCACCATGAGCGGAAGCTATTTCAGTTCAAGAATGATAGACAAATATGTTTACGCCGTCTTAAGTCAACCAGTCTACGTTATCTATGACACAGTTATCCTTCCAAAAATCTACCTCAAAGACGGCATCAAGGAAATAGACGCCACCAATATATATTATTCAAATATATCCGAGGATTATTACACGTTCACAACAGTTGCTGCCTTAAACATGCTAAATGACAGTGAAGAAGTAAACACTTTAACCATTATGATGGGAGGCACAAGCAATCTATACGTCTCGCTCAACAACATCTACATTACCTTTCACACTTTCGATTGGCAAACGACAATCTACAGAATAAAGATAGAAAACAGAATCATGAACTGGGAAGCGACAGACAATGTGCCGGGGCATGAACCTAGCCAATTTTCAATGGATGAATACAACGGCTATTTGAGAATTACGACAGCCCGTTGGGCTAATGGAACACGCCAGAATGACTTATACATATTAGATGTGAATCTAACCATTGTTGGAAACCTAACAAACATCGCGCCCGGCGAAAACTTAGACTCAACAAGGTTCATTGGAAATCGCTGTTACCTTACAACATCAATTTGGCGGAAAGACCCGTTCTTTGTAATAGACATTGAAAATCCAAGGGAACCAAAGTTCTTGGGAAAATTGGATATTCCAGGATTTACTAGATACTTGCATCCATACGACGAAAACCACTTGATAGGCGTCGGTATAGATGCAAACAGCAGAGTACAAATACTCATGTTTGACGTAAGCAATGTCAGCAATCCAATTGCAATAAGCAACTTTACAGTTCCGGGGATGTCGGACACGCCAGTGCCACGGGAGCATAAGGCGTTTCTCTTTGATAAGGCGAAGGAACTGCTAGTTATACCAGTGTTCATATATGAATATTCGTGGCAAGGAGTCTACGTATTCAACACAGCAAATTGTGGACTTGCATTAAAGGGGAATATCACCCATATGGAAGATGGCGCCAGCGGATGGAATTACGTCTACCAGATAAAAAGGGTGCTCTACATTGAGGACATGCTTTACACGATGTCTGACAAGAAGCTAAAAATAAACTGGCTAGAAGATCTTTCGCCAAAAGGGGAAATTGTCTTCCCTTAAGCCGCGGCTTCCTCCTTTTTTGGCTCCATGTGGACGGTGACTATGGTTTCTGTGAATCTGCGTTTTACTCCATTTTCGATTTTTGACGCGACCCTGTGGGCTTCCTCTATTGAAATCTGGCTTGTGAAACAGCAGTCTATGTTTATGTAACGCTTTTCACCTACAACATACGTGACTATTCTCTTAACAGTGAATACTTGTTGAAAGCTTTCAGCCGCCTGGTAGATTGCTTGTTGAATTTTTTCCTCATTCACCTTTGGGCCTCGTTGTTTTTTTGTGTTGAAGGGTTCGATGTGGACTGTTACGTTTCCAATGTTCTCTATTTTCTCGTTGAGTTTTCCTTCAATTTTTTCTGCTAGTTCGTGGGCTTCACGCACTGACAGTTTTGGGTCGACATGGGCATGCAATGTTATGTAAAGTTTGTTATGAGCGAAAACAGCATTTACCTCATGGACTTCTTTGACGCCTTTCACACCCGCTGCTAGTTTCTCCACAAGCTTTTTAGTCAAAATATCCTCTTGAGGCTCAACATGGACTACGACTTCAGCGTCTCCGAGAAAGCGTTTTAAGTTGTCTTCCACTTTTGAAGCAAGCATGTGCGACTCTTCTAGGCTGATATAATCTGGAACTTGTATGGTGGCTTCGACAAACGTTTTTGCTCCCGCCCTTCTAACTCTAAGGCTTCCAATTTTTGAAACACCCTCTGTTGATAGAATTTCTTTCCTAACCTTTTCCGCAAACTCTTTTGAGACTGCATCGCTTAGTTCCATTCCGCTTGCTTTAACCAGTTTAACGCTGAGGTATCCTATTGCAGCGCTTAAAACAAGAGAGGCGACAACATCAAAAATTGGGAAGCCCAACGCTGCCATCCCAAACCCAAAAAGCGCTATCAGCGTTGAGCCCAAATCGGCTACTGAATGATAAAAACCTGCCTTTACGGTTACACTTTCCCATCGGGTTTTATGCAAAACTCCAACCCTTAGGATGTCGACGCAGAGGGTGTAAGCTATTGCAGCAAAACCCGCCAATTCCCACTCTTGTACAATTGCAATTTCCCCTTGCAGAACTTTTTGCAGAGCCCTTATGATTAGGAAAATGGCTGTGCCAAAGAGGATAACGCCGCCTATTAACCCGCCTAGTGGTTCAATTTTCTCATGTCCATACATGTGTTCTTCATCTGCCGGTTTCAGTGAAGCCTTAGTTGCGATTAGGAGAATAAACATGGAAATGGTGTCAAGAAGGGCGTGGGCTCCATCGCTTAGAATTGCTAGGCTGCCAGCAGCAAAACCTAAAACAACTTCTACAATAACGACGCTTGCAATAGCGCATGTTGAAATTTTTAGGGCTCTGAGCCTTTTTTCGCTGATATGCATTATACTCAAGTAGATTGCCAAGGGTTAGGGATTTAAGGGTTATGAAACAGTGTTAAAAGCAAAACATTTAAAATATGAAAAGCGTATGTTATGTGGGTATTAAAGGTGCAAGGTGAACGCTTTAACACTGTTTAAACCCCAAGAGGCTTTCACCCAAAAATTTAGGTCTATTTCTCTAAGAAGTTTTGAAGGAGGAGACACAAATGAGCGTAAGCGACATTCTAGATGGAAAACTAACCGAAAAGGAAGTTGAAATAAAAGGTTGGCTTGTGACAAAGCGCTCAAGCGGCGGAGTTCAATTCCTAATGGTGAGAGATGGAACAGGCTTTATCCAAGCCACAATCCACAAGGACGAAGTTAGCGAGAGAGTCTTCAAAGATGCAGACGAACTGACACAGGAATCCTCCGTTATAATTAGGGGAAAAGTTAAAGAGGATAAAAGGGCGCCCGGCGGCTACGAAATCAGAGCAAGCGACTTGCAAATAGTGCATTTGGCGGAGCAAGGTTATCCATTAGCCAAAAAAGAGCATGGTATAGACTTCTTAATGAATTATAGGCAGCTGTGGATTAGAAGCCCGAGGCAAACCGCCATCCTCAAGATTAGAGCTGAAATCATAAAGGCTTGTAGAGACTTCTTAGACGGTCGAGGCTTCATTTTAACAGATACCCCAATTTTCACACCAGCAGCCGTCGAGGGCACAACCACTCTCTTTGAGGTTCCATATTTTGGAAACAAAGCTTACTTAACGCAGAGCGGACAACTTTATGTTGAAGCTACAATAGCGGCTTTCGGAAAAGTTTATTGTTTTGGGCCAACTTTTAGAGCGGAGAAGTCGAAGACCCCGCGGCATTTGACGGAGTTTTGGATGGTTGAGCCTGAAATGGCTTTCTGCGATTTCGAGGAGAACTTGAAAATACAAGAGGAAATGGTAACCTACATTGTTAAGACAGTTTTAGAGAGAAGACAAAGGGAACTCGAGATGTTGAAGCGGGACGCAAAGCCTTTGCAAGAAGTTGAGCCGCCCTTCGAGAGAATAAGCTATACTGAGGCGGTGGAGATGCTGCAGAAAGCTGGGTTTCAAATAGAGTGGGGAGAAGATCTTGGAGCGCCCCATGAGAGGTTTATCTCGCTGCAGTTTGAAAAACCAGTTTTTGTCCATAGGTATCCAGCAAAGGCAAAAGCCTTTTACATGCAGCCGGACCCCGAAGACCCTAAAGTTGTGTTATGTGCTGATTTGATGGCGTCTGAAGGCTATGGCGAAATTATCGGCGGAAGCCAACGCATTCACGACCTTAAATTGCTGGAAAAGCGCATAGAAGAGTTCGGCTTGCCCAAGCAAGCTTACGAGTGGTATTTGGATTTGCGAAGGTATGGCTCAGTGCCGCATTCCGGCTTTGGACTGGGAATTGAGCGGACCGTCATGTGGATTTGTAAGCTAAAACACATACGAGAAACGATACCTTTCCCGAGAACATTGACCCGCATATACCCGTAAATCTTTGCGTTTTGCTATTCCCACTTCCAAACTTTTCTTCCCATGAATATTTCCGGGAATACTAAAAGTCCCCAGCTAGCCACTCCAGCAACATATGCAAGATCCGTTGGGCTTAAGGCTGTCAGATGGAACAGCTGCTGCGTGATTGGTAGGTAAGTTATTCCAAGAGTTAACGCGACAGATGCCAAGTCAGCTATGACGAAGAACTTGTTTTCAAAGGCTTTCCTGCCCATTCTCCATACACTGCGCTTTTCTGAGCGGCAATTCCAAACAACAAACAATTCGAATAACGCTGCTTGCACAAAAGCGGTTGTGGTGGCTTCTCTGTAAGTTAGTTGCCTCGCAAGTTCTCTTGCTTCGGTGTCCAAAGGCGCATGCGGACCGAACCACGGATGTGACGGCCAAACGTAATATTCTAAGCAGAAGACCAAGATAGTTCCAGTTGCCTGAAGTATAAATGAAGCTATTATAAACGCTCCCATTCCATGAAGGATACCTTCCTCAGGTTTGCGCGGGGACCTATCCATAACGTCAACGTCCGAAGGGTCGGTAGCAAGGGCTACTGCCGGCGCGCCGTCTGTAACAAGGTTAATCCATAATATCATTGCTGGCAAAAGTGGGAGCGGAAACAGCTCGGGTGAGAATATTCCTCCAAGAATAGCGAAAGTCCCTATTACTAAGAGTTCATCAAAGTTGCATGATATGAGAAAGCGTGCATACTTTCTAATATTGTCATAGATAACTCTTCCCTGCTCCACAGCCTTAACTATTGTTGCAAAATTGTCGTCTGTTAGAACAAGGTCTGATGCTTCCCTTGTGACGTCGGTTCCGCTTATGCCCATGGCCACACCAACATCTGCAGCCTTAACTGCTGGCGCGTCGTTGACTCCGTCGCCAGTCATCGCCACTATGTGACCTTTCTTCTTCAATGCGTTAACTATTTTCAACTTGTGCTCTGGTGAAACGCGGGCGTAAACAGTCACTTTTTCAACAATCTCTTCAAATTCCTTATCGCTCAGCTGATCCATTTCAGCACCTGTTAAAACCAAGTCTCCTTCCTTGTATATCCCAACCTCCTTTGCAACCGCCACAGCCGTTAGCTTATGGTCGCCTGTTATCATGACAGTCTTTATGCCAGCCTTCTGACATTTCTTGTTGGCTTCTACGGCCTCCTCTCTTGGGGGGTCTATCATCCCTTGGAGACCGACGAAAACCATTCTCTTCTCAACGGTTTCAGCCTCATACTTCGTCATAGTTGTTGGCAAGTGTTTGTAGGCCATGCCGAGAACGCGTAATGCATTTCCGGCCAATTGCTCGTTTACTTCTAAAATCTTCTTTTTCTTCTCCTCTGTAAGCTTTTTCTCCTTGCCTTCCTCAAATATGTGGGTGCATCTTTCAAGGATTATCTCCGGCGCCCCTTTCATATAGGCGTGAACTTCGCCTTCGGGAGTCTTGTGAATGGTGGTCATGCGTTTTCTTTCAGAGGCGAAAGGGATTTCACCAACCCGCGGAAAACTTGTCTCTAAAGCCTCTTTCCCAAGTCCAGCTTTGGCAGCCGCAACTATTAGGGCGCCTTCTGTTGGGTCCCCGAAAATTTCCCACGTATTGTTTTGGTCATTTTTCCTCAAGCTGGCGTTGTTGCATAAGGCGCCTATTCGAAAAACCAGCTCAAGGCTTGCCTCGGGTTTTACCGCATCTTCGCCTATGCGGAACTCCCCTTTTGGCTCGTAGCCGACGCCTGTAACTTCAACAAGTTTTCCGTCAACATATATTTGGCGGACGGTCATTTCTCCCTTAGTTATTGTTCCAGTCTTATCAGAACATATCACAGTTACAGCGCCGAGGCTTTCAGCTGAGGATAACCGCCGCACAATGGCGTTGCGTTTTGCAAATTCTCTTGCGCCTAAAGCTAATGCAATGGTAACTATCGCTGGAAGCCCTTCTGGAACTGCTGAAATTGCTAAGGCTATTGAGGACATGAAAGCTTGTATGAAACCTTCAATTTCGAAGCGCATTTGCATTATTACTTCGAAGGCCTCCAGAGCAAAAATCAGCACACAAACAGCTATGACGACCTTGGCTATTTTGCTTGCAAAACTGTCCAACTTCTTCTGAAGAGGTGTTTCCTCTTCTTCAGCTGTCTGCACCATTTCAGCTATTTTTCCAAACTCTGTGTCCATGCCTGTGGCGGTTACAACAGCTTTGCCTCTGCCGTAAACTATGTGAGTTGCAGAGAAAACCATGTTCCGCCTTTCAGAAACAGGAGTTCCCTCAGGCAAGACTGCTAATTCTTTGTTGACAGGTATAGACTCGCCTGTTAAAACCGCTTCATTTGCCTTGAGTTCAACAACTTCTATGAGGCGAGCGTCAGCAGGAACATGATCGCCTTCCTCTAAAGCGAGAATATCTCCTGGAACAACTTCGCTTGCTGGAATAATAATCTCTTTCCCATCCCTTATCACGCGGGCTTTCGGAGCAGCCAACTTTTTAAGGGCTTCAATGGCTTTTTCCGCTCGGTACTCTTGAACAAAGCCTGTAACTGCGCACAAAACAACTATGGCGCTTATTGTAATAGTGTCTGCGTAGGCTTCCATGAATTCTCCGCCATGCAACATTTCCCAATAACCTATAACGGCTGAAAATATGGTTGCTGCAATCAACAGTAAAATGAAAATGTCTTTAAACTCATCTAAAAACATGTGAAGAGCTGTCCGCCGCTTCACCTTCTTAATCTCGTTTGGACCGTATTTTTTAAGCCTTTCAAGAGTCTCCTGTGAGGATAAGCCTTCATGGCTAACTCCTAACTCCTTCAGAACTTCATCAACTTCCAGTGTATGCCAAGGCTTAGACATTTTGGCGCCTTCCAAATTTCAAACGTTTTAAATGACACATACAGCAACTTATTTATAAAATTCTCTGTTCACAACCCCCTTAAATCTAAATTATAAAAAGGTAGGAATTAGAAAAGCAACAAGATTATCAACGGAGCGAAGACTTCGGCAACCAGCGACATCACCGTAATCATAGTGTTTAATGATGGCCCAGCCGTGTCTTTGAAGGGATCTCCAACAGTGTCGCCTGTAACAGCCGCCTTGTGCGCTTCTGAGCCTTTTCCGTCGTGGGCTCCAGATTCGATGTATTTTTTGGCATTATCCCAAAGCCCACCAGAATTTGCCATAAACAAAGCGAAGATTATGCCAGTTACAATGCTTCCAGCCAAAAAGCCAGCCAGCGCCTCTTTGCCCAAAACGATCATGGTTAAGACTGGAACGATTATGGCTAAGGAACAAGGTAGCATCAGCTCTTTTATGGCGCCTTTTGTCGCAATGTCCACACACTTGGCGTAGTCGGGTTTCGCCTTTCCCTCCATCAACCCTGGAATTTCCTTGAACTGGCGTCTAACTTCTTCAACCATTCTTTCAGCGTTTCTTCCAACAGCCAAAATAAGCAAAGCTGAAAGCAAGGGAGGCATCATCCCACCAAGGAACACGCCTGCCACAACTTCAGGGCTCATCAGATCTAACATTTCAATGTCCACAAGGTGGGCGTAAGCTCCGAAAAGGGCTAATACTGTTAGTGCAGCAGCGCCAATGGCGAAGCCCTTTGTGATTGCTTTTGCAGTGTTACCAGCAGCATCAAGCCTATCTGCAACCTCAATAACCTCCTCGCCTAAACCAGATTGTTCGGCTATACCTTTCGCATTGTCAGAAACTGGACCATAAGCATCTGCAGATATAGTCATTCCCACAGTTGCGAGCATCCCAACGGCAGATATGGCAATGCCATAGAAGGGGTTAACATTAAAGGCTATGGCTAGATACCACGCAGCCATAGTGGCAACGCAAATACCAATTATAGGCGGGACTATACTGACTATCCCATAGGAAAAGCCTGTCAGTATGTTTATTGCAGCCCCTGTCCTTGAAGCTTGAGCAACCTTTTGAGCAGGCATCCTATCTATGGACGTAAAGTAGTCAGAGGTTATTCCAATGATCGCCCCTGCGATTAACCCTGCCACAGTGGGCAAGAAAACCCCAAGCCATTCCGTACCCTCTAAACCCGAGAAATATGTAACAATGAAGAGGAATATAGCGAAAATTATCCACGTAGAAAACGATCCCCTGTTAAGCGCGGCACCAGGATTGCCCTTTATACTTTGTTTGACAACCAAAGCGCCTATAATTGAGGCAAAAAGTCCTACTGCGGCTATTATAAGGGGCAGAGCTGTCAACAAGGGTTTTTCTATCTCTGCACCAATAATCATGGCTGCCACAATGCTTGCAATATAGGAGTCTATTAGGTCGGCGCCCATTCCAGCAACATCCCCAACATTATCACCAACGTTGTCTGCTATTACAGCAGGGTTGCGCGGATCGTCTTCAGGTATTCCAAGCTCCACTTTCCCAACAAGGTCAGCGCTAATGTCGGCGGTTTTAGTGTATATACCTCCACCAGCTTTGGCAAAAAGCGCCAGTGCGCTGGCTCCAAAGCTAAAACCCAGAACTATGTTTGAAGCCTTAACGTCTCCCCACCCTAAGACAACATTGAAAAGGTAGAAGAGCAAACTTATGCCTAAAAGAGCCAAGCCCACAATAAACAATCCCATGACTGCGCCACCGTAAAAAGCCACTGGAAACGCCTTTTTTAATCCTTGCTTCGCCGCGTTGGCTGTTCTAACGTTTGCTTCGACAGCAGCCATCATCCCAACATATGCAGCGACAGTTGCGCATAGTGAACCGAAAGCATAGGCTACTGCCATGCTAATGCCGCGATAGACGCCTAAGGGGTCCCCTTCATGAAAAGCGTAAACAGTGTAAAGCACTCCAAGAACTGCTGCCATGACTAAAACGAAGATAGCCAATGTCATGTTCTGCCTTTTAAGATAGGCTTTCGCACCTTCCTTTATGGCGCCGGCAATTTCTCTCATCCTTTCAGTGCCACTTTCTTGGCTAGTAACATATTTGTATAGGTAGCTTGCTAAACCGACAGCGGCTAAACCAGCTATTGGTGTAACGTAGAACCACTCCATAGCTGACCCTCAAACCTTCCCCTTTACAAACCGTCTGAAATAAAACCCCATGCTTATAAATTTACTGCAGCCACAGCCCAAAACCTATTCTTTCCCCCATTCAGCCAGCAAAAACGACGGGGCCCATCCTTTTGCCAAATGGGAAAAGCATAAAATGTTCAAATTCACCCTGCAATAGCTGATTTAAGTGAAGAGCAGAATTTATTTCCGAGGAACATCTTGTTAGGATGCGTGACTCCTAATGAGCTGCGAAATAGACCTACTTTCAAAACTAGTAGCCATCGACACCACCTCAACAGAAAGAAAAGGCTACGAGAAAATTGCAAACCTACTCGTAAAAGAAGCCCAAAGTCTAGGATTAAAAGCTGAAAAAATAGTTGACGCAAAAGGAATACCGCAAATCCTAATAACCATACCAAACGCGCCGAAAAAGGCAAAGAAAGTCGTTTTCATAACTCATTACGATGTTGTTCCAGTTGGGGAAGGATGGGATTTCAACCCTTTCAAGCCCTTTGTAAAGGATAGCAAACTTTATGGGAGAGGAGCTGCCGACAACAAGTCAAACATAGCTGCAGCAATAATTGCTTTCAGCGAAGCAGTTAAAGAAAAGCTGCCACTGAAAATCCACCCAGTTTTAGCTGTGGCAGGCGGAGAGGAAACAGGCGAATCAGAAGAATTCTTCAAAGCCATAAAAGGCGACTTAGCCATAGTTCTCGATGTGGGTTGCGAATCCATCTCTATTGGAGCCTCCGGTTCAGCTCGCCTAACAGTTAAGGTGAAAGGGAAACAGGCACATTCAGCCTACCCGTATAAAGGGGTAAACGCAATTTATGAAGCAGCAAAAATAATAGAGTTTATAAAGCAAAAAGGAAAGGAGTTTGAGAAGACTGTTCTCTCAAAGTTTCCAGCACCAACCAATTATGAAAGGCTCCCCAGGCGAATGAATGTCACAATGATAAGCAGCGGGATAGCAGCCAACATAATCCCAGGTGAGTGCACACTGACCATAGACATAAGAACCATCCCAGAGGAAAAAGCGGAAAAAGTTGCAGAAGAAACAAAGCGTATGCTAGAAAGTTTTGCCAAAGAAAACTCTATAGACATCGAAGTGCAGATAAAATCGTCTTCAAACGGGTGGTACACAACTAATCAAGAAGCAGTAGACAAAGTCAAGGAAATTGCAGAAGAAGCTGCTGGAAAACCGCTTAAAATAAGCGCCGAACTCGGCGGAACAGATGGCAGATACCTTATTGAAAGAATGCCAGTCATCCAATACGGTACACTAAGAGAAGACACAAATTTCCACGGCAAAAACGAGTTTGTGCACCTTGCAGACGTCAAAACCGTAAAAGCCTTTGTCAAAAAACTGTTAACAGCGCAACTTTAGTAGGCAAGGAGCCAAAATGTTCACTACAACGGTTAAATGTAGTAGATGCGGGCAAAAGTATCCTCCAAACGAAGTTTTAACGGTTTGCAAAAAATGCGGCGGAGCCCTCCTATTTCAGTACGATTTAGTCAAAGTTGCAGCAAGCGTCTCTAAAAAAGTTTTAAAGCGCAGAGAAGCCACCTTCTGGAAATTCAAGGAGCTTCTTCCCCTTTCATCGCAGAAAGGCATAGTTACTCTAGGAGAACCTTACACGCCGGTGCTAAAACTTTCAAGGAAACGCGGCATGTCCTTCAAAAATGTTTATGTCAAAGATGACGGCAGACTTCCAACTGGAACGTTTAAGGCTAGAGGAATGGCGGTAGCAGTCTCCAAACTTAAGGAACTTGGCGTAAAACGGTTAGCAATACCTTCCGCTGGAAACGCCGCCGCAGCCTTAGCAGCCTACGGCGCAAAAGCTGGAATGGAAGTTTACGCGTTCATGCCTAAAGACGCCCCGGAAACCACCGTTAAAGAGTGCCTTTACTTAAGGGCAAAAGTCTACTTTGTCCACGGCTTAATCAATGATGCAGCCGAAATCGTAGAGCGCTTTAAGGAAAAATACGGATGGTTTGACGCTTCCACAAACAAGCAGCCTTATAGGTTTGAAGGTTATAAGGCTATGGCTCTTGAAATAGCTGAACAATTCAATTGGAAAGTGCCGAACGTAATTATCTTTCCAACAGGAGGAGGAGAAGGGGTAATAGGCTTATGGAAGGGCTTCAAAGAAGCAATAGAGCTAGGCTGGATAAGCGAAGCGCCTCGCCTAGTAATAGTACAGTCTTCTGGATGCGCCCCGCTGGTTGAAGCTTTCAACAATAAAGAGGCGGAAGTGGAAACACCTTGGAAAAACGCCCAAACCATTGCAGCTGGCCTCAGAGTGCCAAGCCCATACGCCAGCTACCTCACGCTTAAAGCGGTAAGAGAAACAAAGGGAACAGCCATAACAGTAAGTGACCAAGAAATACCCATGGCAATGAAGCAACTGTTCAAAAGGGGCTTATATGCATGTCCAGAAGCAGCAGCAACCCTCGCAGCCCTAAACAAAAGCAACAACACGCGCCTCTTTGACCAAGATGAAAAGATACTGCTATATTTAACTGGCAATGCGATGAAAAACTTCGACACATTGCCAATAGAAAAGGAGAAAGTCCCGGTGCTAACTAAAAACACAACCTCTCTATAACGACGACAATACCAGTAAATTGGCGCCGGGGAATAGGTTTACATCTCGGTTTAAATTCTCGGCGAATTTTTTGTA
>JABFQN010000018.1 GCA_019685555.1 Candidatus Bathyarchaeota archaeon A05DMB-3
GCTGTTATGTTTATTGGCGCGTGGATTGGATGGACCATGGCTACTACTCCTCCGCCAAAGCCCATAGAAGAAATCACAAGCGAAACCAGAGAGATGGAAGAAAGCAAATGATAAGCAGCGTTGAAAACAGTTAGCGGGCTTCTCCTCTAAAAGTCTTATAAGTGTTGACGGCTATTCTGCCAGCACGGGCATAAGTCTGGCGGCTGTCAACACCTAAACAACCCTATAGATTTATTTAATCCAAAATCCGCTGTCTTTAAGAGGATAGGAAAATAGTTGTTTGCTGTTGGACATTTCGCCTTCGGATATGTTCTTGCGAAATCGACGACGCAAGTGACTAAAACTGAAATGAATATTCCTATTGTGCTAACGCTTTCAGTTATCCCCGACATCGACTTACTAGTTCCCTTTGTTGAACACCGCGGTCCTTTCCATTCCATCATAATGGCAGCGATAATTTTCACGCCGGTATTTGCTTTATACCGTAGAAAAGCGCTTCCATATTTCGTAGCCTTAATCCAACATTCTTTAATAGGCGATTATATTGTTGGCGGAGTGCAACTTCTATGGCCTTTAACACAGCAGCCTTACGGATTAGGCGTAAGCATTTTTAGCTTAGCAAATATAACCTTGGAATGGCTATTGTTTTTAGCTGCTGCAATGGTGATGTTAAAAACTAGGGATATGCTGGTGTTTTTTCAACCTCACGGTTCCAACATGATTCTTGCAGTACCCATTTTCACGGTGCTTTTACCCACACTTTTTGCTTTCCCTTTACATGTTCCAGTTTTACTCGTGCCGCCCCACATAATATACTTAATCCTCTTTCTAACCTCCTTGTTAATAGACATGAAGAAAATACTCAGCTAAGTTCCAGCCTTCAACAAGTCGAGTGAAAATTATTAAGAAGTTGAGATACTGTGTGTTGATGTATAAAATTTCATGAAAAAGTTTATTAGTTAGCTGTGTAGTTTTACGTGTTTAGCTTCAATCTATTGGAGACTTTTTAAGCTGGATGACCCAAGAATCCGGAGGAAATTGAAAGTTTGAAAAAACTCGCATCATGTGGCTTCCTTCACTGTTTAATTAAATGTAAAAGTTTTATGGTGACTGAGAATGGTTGAGTTTTCAAAAGAAGACGCTAATCTATTGTTGAAAGCCTTCTTTAAAGAGAAGGGCTTAGTCCGTCAGCATTTGGATTCCTATAACGAGTTCATCGACCACGGTTTGCAGGAGGTTATAGATGAAGTTGGCGAAATACCAATAGAGGTTCCAGAATGTCCATACAAAGTTAAGCTTGGCCAAGTTTGGATAATAGACCCTCAAACGCGGATAAGCGGTCCATACGTGACAGAGGTTGATGGAACAAAGCATGAAATTTATCCCATAGAGGCTAGGCTCCGCAACCTAACTTATGCCGCTCCAATAGCCCTTGAAATGACCCCCGTGGTGGATGGCAGAGAACAAGACACGGAACTAGTCTACATTGGAAACATTCCAGTAATGTTGAAGTCTAAATTGTGCTTTTTGTCGCAGCTTTCCCGCGAAGAATTGATAGCATGCGGAGAAGACCCCGATGACCCCGGCGGGTATTTTATTGTAAATGGCTCTGAACGGGTAATTGTGGCTATGGAGGATTTGGCTCCAAACCGCATTATTGTGGATATAGACGAAAAAGGCGCCACGCCAGTTTATCAGGCTAAATTGTTCTCCACAACAGTGGGGTTCAGAGCCAGAATAGAATTAAAAATGAAGTCTGACGGAGCCTTATACGTTACTATGCCGGGAGTGCCCACTGAGATTCCCTTCGTTATTGTTATGCGAGCTTTGGGATTAGAGTCAGATAAGGAAATAGCTGAGGCTGTTTCCATTGAAGAAGAGATACAAAGCGAGTTGGAGCCTTCCTTTGAAAAGGCTATAGGAGTTGACACGGTTAGGGATGCCATCCTATTTATTGGAAATCGGGTAGCTCACGGGCAAGTTGAAGAATACCGTATACAAAAGGCTGAAACAGCTATAGACAAAAACTTTCTGCCTCACATAGGCAGAACAAACCAAAGCCGAAAAGATAAAGCCCTATTTTTAGGCGAAATGGCATGCAGAGTTATTGAACTAAAACTTGGAAGAAGGCAAACAGACGATAAAGACCATTTTAAGAATAAACGCTTGAGGCTTGCTGGGCCTCTTTTGGCAGATTTATTCCGTGTAGCCTTCAGAAACCTCGTGAGGGACATAAAATACCAGCTTGAAAGGATAGGCGTTAAAGGTCCAATAATAACGGTTTCAGCAGCTGTCCGTCCAGGAATAATCACTGAAAGGCTTCAGCATGCGCTTGCAACTGGAAACTGGGGTAGGGGACGGGTTGGTGTAACACAGCTTTTAGATAGGACAAACTACCTTTCCACCCTAAGCCACCTTCGGAGGCTTCAATCTCCACTGAGCAGAAGCCAACCGAACTTTGAAGCCAGAGACTTGCATCCAACCCATTGGGGACGCCTATGCCCAAATGAAACCCCTGAAGGTTCAAACTGTGGATTGGTTAAGAACCTGGCATTATCTGCATGTATTTCTGTTGGAGTGAACCCTGAGAAAATTAAACAAATATTGTTCAGTATGGGCGTTACGCCAGTGTATGAAGCTAACGAGACGCTGAAGCGTTTTGGAGCAAAAGTCTTCGTTGACGGGAACATTGTTGGCTACTGCACTTCGCCTGAAAAGCTTACACAAGAGTTTAGGGAGAGACGGAGGATGGGGGAAATCTCCACAGAAGTTAACATAGCCCACTTCTCTAAGGTTTACGGCGAGAGGGAAGAGGTTTACGTTAACTGTGATGAGGGAAGAGTGAGGCGTCCACTAATAATAGTTGAAGGCGGCGTCCCCAAACTTCAACCAGAACACGTTGAAAAAGTAGCTCGGGGAGACATCACGTGGGAAGACCTTGTTAAAAACGGCGTAATCGAATCCTTGGATGCTGAGGAGGAAGAGAACGCTTACATCGCCATAAACCTAGAAGAATTAACCCCAGAGCACACGCACTTGGAAATTGCAACCCACATTATCCTCGGGATATGCGCTTCAACAATCCCCTATGCGGAACATAATCAATCACCCCGCAACTCCTATCAAGCAGCCATGGCGAAACAAGCCTTAGGTATATTCGCCACAAACTTCCCTCTTCGCGTAGACTCAAGAGCTCATATACTGCATTACCCGCAAACGCCTCTTGTTGAAACCGCCTTAATGGAAACAATGGGATACAAACTTCGTCCTTCCGGACAAAACTGCATAGTGGCTGTCCTCTCTTTTGAAGGCTACAACATGGAAGACGCCCTAGTTTTTAACAAAGCCTCAATAGAAAGGGGCTTGGGGCGCTCAACCTTTTATAGGATATATGAGGCTGAATGCCGACAATACATGGGTGGATTAAAAGACAAGTTCACAATACCTGAGCCCGGCACAAGAGGTTTCAGAGGAGAACAATATTATAGACTGCTGGAGCCTGATGGAATAATCAGTTTAGAAGCCCAAGTGGCGGGCGGCGACGTTTTAATAGGCAGGACAAGCCCACCGAGATTCCTTGAAGAATATAAAGAGTTCGAAGTTAAGGGGCCGTCAATGCGTGACACATCCGTGGACATGAGGCCTTCAGAAACAGGCATAGTTGATGCAGTTTTCATAACAGACTCTGGTGAGGGAAGCAAACTTGTCAAGGTTCGGGTTAGAGACCAGAGGATTCCCGAACTAGGTGATAAGTTCGCATCCCGTCATGGTCAGAAAGGAGTTATTGGATTGATTGTTCCTCAAGAAGACATGCCTTTCACAGAGGATGGCATAGTTCCAGATATAATAATAAACCCCCATGCAATCCCGTCGAGAATGACCATTGGGCAGTTCGTTGAGTCAATAGCGGGCAAAGTTGCGGCCATGAGGGGGAAACTTGTCGATGGAACACCCTTCTCAAATGAAAGGTCGGAGGAGCTGAGAAAAGCCCTAATAAAACTTGGCTTCAGCCACACTGGCAGAGAAGTTTTCTACAACGGTGTTACTGGCGAAAAGTTTGTTGCAGACATTTTTGTTGGAGTCGTGTATTACCAGAAACTGCATCACATGGTTGCAGACAAGATACATGCAAGGGCTAGGGGACAAGTGCAGATGTTGACGCGGCAGCCAACCGAAGGAAGAGCGAGAGGCGGAGGTCTAAGATTCGGAGAAATGGAGCGGGACTGCCTTATCGGGCATGGAGCAGCAATGCTCCTCCATGATAGGCTGCTGGAAGAATCGGACAAGTACACTTTATATGTTTGTGAAAACTGCGGCTACATAGCCTACTACGACATGAAACAAAGGAAGCACATCTGTAGGTTATGCGAGGACAAGGCGAAAATTTCGCCGGTTACAGTTTCTTATGCTTTTAAACTTCTCTTACAAGAACTGATGAGCCTTTGCATAGCTCCAAAGTTGAAGCTTAAGGAGAGGGCGTGAGATGGCGTTAGAAGAAGTTGCGCATAAAGTTGTTGATGAAATTCGTTTTGGACTGTTTTCGCCGCAAGAAATACGCAAACTTTCAGTTGTTGAAATTCAAACTCCAGACACTTATGATGAGGATGGCGCTCCAATAACCGCTGGGCTTATGGATGGACGGCTTGGAACCCTTGAGCCAAGGCAGAGATGCAAAACTTGTGGAAACACGGCGATCCGCTGTCCAGGACACTTCGGTCATATAGAGCTTGCAGTTCCCATAATCCACATTGAATTTGCTAGAATAATTTATGACCTTTTGAGAACCACCTGCAGAAACTGTGGGAGAATACTCCTTCCAGAAGAATCTGTCAAAAAACTGCGGACTAGAATTGAAAAAACCCGCCAACTTCTGGGGACAGTTCCGGATGAAATGTTTAAGAGAATAGTTCAAGAAACTAAATCTAAAACTTGCCCCCACTGCAATGCCTCCCAATACAAAATAACCTTTGAAAAACCAACAAAATTCAGCGAGGAAATCCCTGAAAGCGGTGCCCAACTGTTAACTCCAAGCATGGTTAGGGAGAGGCTTGAACGTATATCTAACGAAGATCTTGAACTTTTAGGGTTCGACCCTAAAACCGCCCGTCCAGAATGGATGGTTTTACAAGTGCTGCCAGTTCCACCTGTTTACGTGCGTCCATCCATAACTTTGGAGTCTGGCATACGCTCAGAAGACGATTTGACACATAAACTTGTGGACATAATTCGAATTAATCAAAGGCTGAAGGAAAACATGGACGCTGGAGCTCCAACCCTTATAATTCAAGACTTGTCAGAACTTCTCCAATACCATGTGACAACATACTTCAACAACGAGGCTTCTGGAATACCGCCGGCGAGGCACCGTTCCGGCAGAGCCTTAAAAACCCTTTCCCAGAGGCTTAAGGGGAAGGAGGGAAGATTCAGAAGCAACCTTTCCGGGAAGAGGGTTGACTTTTCAGCGCGCACAGTCATATCTCCAGATCCCAACCTTGACATCAACGAGGTTGGAGTGCCCATGGAAGTTGCCATGAGGCTTTCAGTACCCGAAAAAGTAACTCCATGGAACATTGAAGAAATGCGGAAACTTGTCATAAATGGACCGTTAAAATATCCCGGGGCCCTGTACATTATCCGTCCAGACGGCAAACGCATTAGGCTTGAATTTGTGGCTGATAGGGAGAAGATTGCTGAGGCTCTCGAGCCAGGGTTTATTGTTGAAAGACACCTTAAAAATGGCGACATAGCCATCTTCAATCGTCAGCCATCTCTTCACAGAATGTCCATTATGGCGCATTGTGTGCGGGTTCTCCCCTACAAGACGTTTAGGCTTCACTTATGTGTTTGTCCACCATATAACGCTGACTTTGACGGAGACGAGATGAACCTTCACATCCCTCAAAGTGAGGAGGCTCAAACAGAAGCCCGTCTTTTAATGCAGGTTCAAGACCAAATACTTTCTCCAAGGTTTGGCGGTCCAATAATAGGAGCAATTCGAGACTTTATAACAGCCGCTTATCTCTTCACCAGAAAATCCAACTACCTCACAAAGGATGAAGTCAGCAGATTGTTAATGGCTGCTGGATATGAAGGGCCTCTGCCTAAGCCTCAGATTAAAGAACCGCAACCCATGTGGAGTGGCAAACAAATCTTCAGCCTCTTCCTTCCCAAAGACTTTAACTATGTTTTGAAGGCGAACATTTGCCGTGGATGTTCCAAATGCCTAAAAGAGGAATGCCCCTACGATGCTTACGTTGTTGTTAAAAACGGCGAACTCATAAGCGGCGTAATTGACAGGCGCGCCATAGGAGCTGAACAGTCTGAAAGCCTCCTTCACAGAATAATAAAAGATTATGGAACGGAATCTGGACGCACGTTCATAAATAAGATTACACAGTTGTTGAAGCTTTTCATAACAATGCGGGGTTTCACATACTCCTATGAAGAGCTTGTCCTTTCGCCGCGGGCTGAGAATAAGATAAGAAAAATTATGGAGAGAGTTGAGAAAAAGATTAGTGAGCTTGTGGAAAGCTATCGCAACGGCACATTGCAAAGGCTTCCAGGGCAGACTCTGGAGGACTCGTTTGAAATTTACGTAATGAACGAACTGGCTAAAGCAAGGGATGAGTCTGGAAAAATAGCTGATGACGACTTCACCCTTGAAAATTCAGGCATAGTTATGACCCGAACTGGCGCTAGAGGTTCAGCCCTCAACATTGGACAGATGAGCGCGTGCGTGGGACAGCAAGCAGTCCGTGGAAAACGAATAATGAGAGGATATCTTGGCCGCGCCTTACCCCACTTCAAGTATGGTGATCCAACACCAAAGGCAAGGGGTTTTGTTTACTCTTCATATCAAAAGGGTTTAGACTCCATCGAATTCTTCTTCCACGCCATGGGAGGAAGAGAAGGCCTTGTGGACACAGCTGTTAGGACACAGCAGAGCGGTTACATGCAGAGGCGGCTAATCAATGCACTTGAACACCTTCGCCTAGAATACGATGGAACCGTGAGAAGCTCAGCTGGAGACATAATCCAATTTAAATACGGCGAAGACGGTGTTGATCCAGCCAAAAGCGACCATGGAAAAGCTGTGAACGTTAACCGCCTAATTGAGCAGATAAGAATCGGAATAGAAAAGGGTAAGCCAGCCTCTCCAGAATATATCAAAAATAAACTGAAAGAAGTTGAAGATCAACTGACACCAATGCTTATAAGCGAACTTAAGCAAGGTTTGGCGGAAGCGAAGCTGAGCAAAGAAGGCGTTGACAAAGCCATAGAGTTAACAGTTGAACATTACAAAAGGGCTTTAATGGAGCCAGGCGAAGCCGTTGGCATAGTCTCCGCCCAGTCCATAGGCGAACCGGGCACCCAGATGACCCTTAGAACCTTCCACTATGCTGGAGTCCGAGAGCAAAACGTAACCTTAGGTTTGCCTAGACTAATAGAAATTGTGGATGCCAGAAGGGTTCCATCAACACCAATAATGGTCATCTACTTGGATGAGAAGCATAGGAAGAGCAGAGAAGCGGCTGTTAAAATCGCACGAAAAATACTTTACACAACATTGGAGAACATAGCAGAAGCAATCTATCAAGATCCGGTGCGCGAAGAAATAGTTGTGGAGCTGAATAAAGCCATGATGGAAGACAGGGGAATAACGGTTCAAGAGCTTAGGGATGAACTGAAAATAGCAAACTGCACCGTGAAAATAAGTGGGAACCACGTGCACATAAAGCCTAAAAAAGCTGAAGTCCTCAAAAGACTCTTAGACAAAGTTTCCTCCTTTTACATTAAGGGTGTTCCAGGTATAAAGCGTGTTTTGGTTACAGAGGAGCATGGTGAGTGGGTTATTAGAACCGACGGCTCAAATCTTTCCAAAGTTTTGGAAGTTTACGGAGTTGACACCACTCGGACAACAACAAACAACATTCACGAAATAGCCAAAACCTTGGGAATAGAAGCCGCCAGAAATGTCCTCATACAAGAAGCTAAAAACGTTTTAGAAGAGCAGGGGTTAGATGTTGACATACGCCACGTCATGCTTGTTTCAGACATGATGACAGCCACCGGCGAGGTGCAGCAAATTGGAAGACACGGCATAAGCGGCAAAAAAGCCAGCGTCCTAGCCAGAGCAGCCTTCGAAATAACTGTTCCAAACATTGTGGATGCCGCCATCCGAGGGGAAAGCGATCCCCTGGAGGGTGTAACTGAAAACGTTATAGTTGGCCAATCCATACCAGTAGGCACAGGACTGGTGGAACTTTTCATGTCCACTTCGGAGTTGAAGAGGGAGAACAAATGACAGACATAGATGTAAATAAAGCAATAACAACCGCTGTGAAAACTGGTAAAGTTTATTTTGGCGCAGAGTTCGCCATACAAAGCGCTAGAACAGGGAAAGCCAAAATGATAATCATTGCCTCTAATTGTCCAACGGAAATCCGCAGAGACCTAGAATACTATTGCAAGCTTTCCAACATCCCCTTAATCGTGTATAAAGGTTCATCAATAGATTTAGCCATGGTTTGTGGAAAACCCTTCATTATTTCAGCGTTAACTATAAGAGAGCCCGGCGACTCAGAAATTCTCAGATTAATAGAAACTGTTGAATCAGAGGGGACACACGGAGGAAGCGAATGAACAGCGGCATAAAATTCACAAGCACAGAGATGAAGTACATCGCCTTGTTTGAAAGCATAAGCGGCGCCAACGTTAAAGACTGCATAGTCGACGAAGAACAAGGCCGTGTAATCTTCGTCGTCAAAGAGGGCGACTTAGGAGCAGCCATAGGCAGAGGCGGAAGAAACATAAGACTACTAGAGCGAATGACAGGCAAAAAACACGAGATAATTGAACATTCCGATGATCCAGCCCAATTTATTAAGAACGCCTTGAAGCCTGCCATGGTTCAAGAGGTTAGAATAACCGAGCGGACGGATGGCAAAACAATCGCCGTCGTGACGGTTCATCCGAGAGACAAAGGCGTCGCCATAGGAAAGAACGGGAGAAACGCCGAACGCCTCCGCATGCTGGTGAAACGCTACTTTCAAATACAAAACGTCAGCATAGTTTAAGCCGCTGAAAAAGGGGCGAAGAACAGAGTGAAGAAAAATTTAGCTATAACCTTTTGCTTGCTTTTGGTGTCTACATTCATTAGCAGCGTTTACGCCGCAGAAGAATCACCCATAAACCAGTTTCTAGGCAGCCCACTTTTAATTCTTACAGCAATAATAGTAATCGACATCATAGCCTTCTTGTATAGAAAAATTAGAAAGTGAAAGTAGAAACGTTGCGTTCGCAGCTTAACGTTACTGGTTTTAGTAAGAGTGTTGCGCATTTAAGACGATTGATTTTCCATCATTTGACAACACTGTTTTCCCCGGAGTTTTCAATACAATCTTGTTTTTGTTTGAGATAAAAGTCATGTTGCGTGTCTTATAGACAATCTTGGAATCTTTAGTGATTAACATGTCTAAGCCAGAGATTTCGCCGCTTGTAAAAGCGAAAAGGAAGCCTTGCTCGAATGTGCCGCATCCATGCACTCTTGTGCTTTCTCCGAAGAAACGATTACATAAATCTCCAGCTCTTTCGATAAATTCGCGTTCCTCTGCATATCCTTTCTTTGCAAGGTCTTGTCTGTTTGCAACAACGAGATTTTGGAGAAATTGCTCAATGTTTCCAATCATTATAAAAGGTTTTTCAATCTCTTTTTCAATGGGCTTGCCGATGGCGCCCTCGTCAGTTTCGATAATTGTGTCCAAAATTAGCTTTCCGTCACCATGAAACACGCAGCCTATTTTATTATTATTTACTTTTATCAACACAGCCAATGTGTCTTTGCTGATTTCTATAATGCCTTTTTCCGCTTTCCACAATGTTGTCGCTTCTCTTACTTTTTGAACAGTGTCGTCCAGTTGATAATTGTGCCATATCATTCTAAATCACTCTCTTCCACAAACCTTGCTACTCTAAATGCCATTTTGTAGGCAGTTCTTCCAGGCATCGTTATCAGGTAGCGTCCCCTCACCTTTTCCTGAACCACGAGACCTGCTTCTTCCAAAATTTTAAGGTGGCTTAAAAGGGTGCTTGTTGTGATTTCCTGAAGTTTTTCTTGTAACTCATTTACATATTTGCCTCCGCTCATGAGTTCCTTTAATATTTTTAACCTATGTTCGTGGCTCAACGCGTTCATTATTTCAGATGTTTTCGAAAAGTCTACGGCAGCTTCCTCTTTTTCGCTAACTTTTCCCTTTATTATTTTTACGCCTCTTGGACCTATGAATATGGATTTTTCAAGTTCTCCGTGGATGCTTTCAGCTACGCTTTCTAGGGCGTCTTCGACGGATTCTCGGATGTTGTTGCCGATGTCTATGTAGAATTTGTATCCCCTTTCTTTTCTTCGCTCTTGTGCTTCTCTAAGCTGTTCCTTTAAACTTGCAATTTCATTTCTGAGCTTTTTTATTTCTTCTTTAATATCCTCTTCAGACAAGCTTATTTTCCTCCAAATTCATTTTTATCTATTTGAATTCGATAATTATCAAATTTAAAACGATGGATATAAACTTTGCGACTCCCTTAACCTCAACAGTACGAAAACACAAAACCTACTTTGACAGAAGAAGGTCTATTAGCGCTTTCTGGTCCACTTCTGCCCGTGTTCGCCAGTCCAAATACAACTGTTCGTTTTCATCTTGTGTTAAGTATCCATAACGTATGTAGCGGTCTATGTTAAGGCCGACTTTCCATCCGGGCAATTTTTCCCGCAGCAGTTCCTCCACTTCTTTGCGGGGCGCTTTACCCTTCTTTGATATTATGTAGGCTATGGTTATGGCTAGTCCTGCCAGATCGTCTATTCGCCAGCCAATCATCTTCGCCTCTTTTGGCGTGAGTTCGCCGCGTAATGTTATGTAAAACCTCGCTCTATCCAGCTGTTCGGGGTTTGGCTTTTCAATGGGTTTTTCCTCTTCAAAAACCGTTTTAACTTGCAGGTCAAGGGCTTTCAAGTACTCATCTAAAATGTTTAAGACCTTTGGGTAATCAGCTCCTAAGGCTTTGCGGAGTTCCCAACCTTTAACTCCGGGCTTTTTGTGTCTTCGGTAGAAAAGCATGTGGACTGCGCGTTTCATTTTACTTGCGTAGTAGGCTTTCCTTTTGCTCATTTAAGCGTGCTCCTTCCTCCATTTCTCCCATTCTTCAAAGGTTATGGCTATTGGCACTGAAACCAACTGTTTTTTAGCTATTCTCCTCTGCTGTTTTTCATTAGGTTTAATGTAGATTTCCTCTTCCAAAGGGTGGATTTCAAGGGTTGCATAGCCATATGTGACGAGAAAGCTTGTCATAAAGGCTCTGTAGACTGTTTCCTCGTAGGTTTCTGCGCCAACGAAATCCCAGTATTGAATCTTTCCATTTTCTCCCCTTTCCTCTACTAGTCTTTTCAGTTCATTCCAGAAGTTTTCAAGCTCCTCTGTGAAGGCTTTATCGCGGAGGATTCTCTGCCTAATCAGCTCTTCACGGGTGGCAGCTCCGGCTCCTTCCTCCGGTATGGGAAACTCTTTCCATCGCTCTTTTAATGGCAGAAGGCTTTCCCAATATCGAGTTGCTTCTTTCAAGCTGTGGAGGGAGATTTGCTCCATTTCAACTATTGGATGCCAAGTCTGAAGAAAGGTGTCCACCATTTCCTCTTTTTCTAAACGCCTAAGTTTCTCTTCTAGGAGGAAGGGGTCTGTGTAGAGGGATGTTGAGCGGTGTTTAACCCATTCGCTTTGAAGCTTTATGACGGAAGCTAGGCGGTTTATTGTTTCAGCGTCCAAGCATAAGTCTTCGGGTTGCTCCCATTCCGGGAAGAATTCCTTTACAACTTTAATGATTTCGTCCACATCTATTAAGAAAGGATCCAGCGAGCGTTCTTCAACAGACCTGCACATCTCAATTATGCGCTGAAGCCTTTCTCTCCCAATCTTGACGTGTTCCCTTTTCGACTGCATTAGGCAACCTCTTTGATTATGGATTTTCCTTCAATGTTCTGAACGGTGATTATGTTAACCTTGTCTTCTGTGAACGTTACTTGGCTTGGGGTTATAACCACATACTGGGCGTTGGCGTTTTTGACGGTTGAAATCAACATCTGCGCTATCACTTCACGGTTTTTCGGATCCATGTGCACATCATATTCATCTACGGCGCGGAAGGGTGAGCGTACATGCTGTTGCAAAGCCAGCAGAAAACTCATTGTCGCTGTTGTCCTTTCTCCTCCGCTTTGTGTGTAAGCGTTTAATGGAACTGGTTTTCCACCTTTAAAGCCCACGAGGATTTCAAGTCCAGCCGCTTCAATGTCATGCTCGTTTACAAGCTTAACTTCGCCAACTGCTTGAGACTGCCCTAGGATTTTCTGATATTCCGGGTTTACACGGTCTAGGAGGCTTTGGATAACTGTTCGCCATGCTTGCATGCGCGCCTTAACTTCTTCTAAGGCTTTTTCACGGTTCTCAGCCACAAGCTGCGCCTTCTCTTTCAGTTCTAGGTAAAGCTTTGAATATGACTCGTACATGCGTTCCACATCTTCCGAGACACCAGCCAAAGCAGCTAAATGCCCATCTGTCACGCGGATTTCATCTAAGATTTCGCCGACATTTTTTACAACAGCGATTCTTGGACCAGTTTCCTCAGCCTTTTTTACAGCCATATCCATCTGAGTTTTAGCATCTTTTATTTCTCCTTCCAGTCTTTCAACATTGGCTTTAGCGTTTTCCATTCGGTAATGGAGCAGCGCAAGCTTAACGCGTGTGTCGAGGATTTGGCTTCCAACCTTCTCCATTTGCTCTTCAAAAATCTTTGTTTCTGACAGCTTTCTATTCAGTTCTTCATCAAGCTTTGAAATTTTCTGCCTTGAACTTTTTATAAGCTCCTTCAAACTTTCACTTTTCAAGAGCTTTAAATGCTGTTCGCCGCCATAGGCTTTGTTTTCTATGATGGATGCTTCTACAAGCAGCTGTTCACATAGCGAAATTGTTGCTTGGCTTCCAGCCTTTTCCCGTTCAAGGCTTATAGTTTCGTTGAGGCTTCTTTTCCACTCGCCTTTTAGCTTTTCAAGCTGGCTTTGTTGCGTTTGAAGCTGTTCTTCTGCTGTTTTTGCCTCTCTTTCAATCTGCCTTAATAGAGCTAGCTCCTTTTCGCGGTTTGTCTCCAACCCTTTAACTATGTCTTCTCTTCGGTTGACCTCTGCCCATGCAAGTTCCCGCTCAAGAAACCGCCTCTTCGCCATTAACTGTTTTTTCTCTTGAAATCTATCGTACTGTTCTCTCCAATAGTTTAACGTCTGCTCCGCCGACTCCAAAAGCTTGCTTATGGATTCTTCTTGACTTAATATCCGTGTGAGCTTTTTCTGGGCTTGAAGCACGTTTTCACGGTAGAACTCCAGCCCAACAGCAGCCTCAACCATTCGCAGTTTTTCCTGCGGAGAAAGCACTGTAAACTGTTCCACCATGTTCTGATGCATGATAATAAGCATATTATCCGGGTCAACGCCCAGCTTAGCCAAAAGCCTCTCCACATCTTGCTTAGTGGCAGCACGGTTTTCCAGTTCAAACCAGTACTTGCCATCCCGCCTCAAAACCCGAGTCAAAAAAATCTGGTCTTTGTTAAACTTTGAAACTGGACGCTTTCCGCCTTTTTTAGTGTTATCCAGTATAAGCGTAATACGCGCTTGGTCTTTGCCCCAGCGAATTAAATCGCTGAGCTTTCTGGAACGCTCAGTGTAAGACTGCCCAAGGGCTACGGAAATAGCCAACAAAAGCGAAGACTTCCCAGCACCGTTGGGACCGCAAACAACGTTTACCCCAGATTTAAAAGGTACCCTGGCATACTCGTAGCTCATGAAGTTTTCAAGGATCACCTCTTGAATCAACACTGGTTTTCGTGCCTCTGGTGTTTCTCTATGCAATATTAAAAGAGGTTAAAAACTCTTATTAAAACAATTAGGCAAACACCGACCAAAGCCTACCTCTATTTTAACAAATTTTTGAATGGTTAAAGTTTGTTGCGGCTAAGTTTTTCCGTGCTTCCATTTCCAGCATCCATTCTTTGGCTAGCTCTTTGGGAAAATCGTCAAACATTTTCTTCAAAGTCGTTATGGTAAGTTTTCCAAGAGGTTTTTGGCACACGGCACACTTAAACTTAAAGTGAGTTTCTTCGATGGTTAGGAGCGGCGAGCGGCAGTACGGGCAAAACAGTATTCCATTTTTGTAAATCGGCGGCTTCAACCGGTTTTCCATTTCAACCCCTCTTTATAGTATTTTATGAGATGCGCCAATCCCTCTTCCTCAGCCCTTTTCATCAAGTAGTTCCAGTCTATTTCTTCCCGCATGTTTAAAAGCACGGACATTACATCTGAAAAGTCGAAAGTATCTGGTCTTCTAGCTTTTAACTTGGTTATTATATAGTCTTCTGGACATGGAATAGTTATTGCCACATCATCAACCTCCACCTTTCTAAGCTTTTTTAGGGATTCTTGACTTAATCCAGCGATGCTTAAAGAGAGAAGAATATCCACCCCTGTTCCCGTTGCGCTGTCAATAAATTTCATCACAGTTTTTCCGTTATAATACAAAGTGTACCTATCAGCTAAAGCTTTCTGAAGTTTCTCCTTAGAAACGTGCGAAATAAGCACAATATCTATGTCCGCCGAAGTTCTGGGTCTACCATAAAAATGTATTGGCAGCGCTCCAATAACCACATACCTTACCCTACGTCTTCCAAGCCTTTCAACTAAATCCTTAAGACACAACCTAACTTGTTCAGGTATATAGCTCATAGTCGTCCAGAACTTTAAATTGAAAGAGTAATATAAGCCTTCTAAGTCAATATTCAACTTTAGGGGTGGAAACATGGTTGTCGCTGGCAAGGTTTTCCGGCTTTCAGAAACCCTTTCCTTAAACGAGATTGCTTCTAGGCTTGAGGATTACCGCGTAGAAGAGCCTTATGAGGAGGGCGACTACAAGTTTACACTTGTAACCGAAGTTGTTGGTCTTTTGCCAAAACCCGAAGAAAACATGCTTAAGGGGGTTTACTCCCACGATTATGTGATTCACGTTTTTCATAGAGGCAAAGTTGCGCCTTTGCCCCGCACCATTGAAGCACTCTTCAGCTTTGCTCAGCGGGAAGACACCACGTTTTTGACTGTTGTGGAGAAGAAGCGCCTCGCCAACTTCATAGCCAACAAGCTCAGCGAAATTCTCTTCGACCGGGTGGGCGGCATAGTGGAAGCGCGCATCCCACCAGAAACCCTTAGGGATTTTCACTTGAAAAATCCGGAGGACACGAAAATCACGTTTTTCGATAATGTTGACATTCCAAACGTGAACAAGCTTTCGCTTTACGGTCCAGACTTGATAAATACTTCGATTTTCGAAGACTATTGCAAGCACGGCGACTTATGGTATGTTGTTGCAAGGGCAAAAGAATACGGCTACGTGGTGGGTGTAACCCGAGACGCCTCAGTAACCATATTCAACCTAACAGACAAGGAAAAATATTTAGAATATGTCACAAAAGAGGTTTACCCACTAATTTTGAAGTGAAACTGTGTAAAAGCGCAAAGTTTTATGCTTAGGAAATGATACTTAGTAGGCTAGAGGATTTAGAATGTCTGAAAAGGAGACAATAGAAAAAGTGAAAGACAGACAAGGATTGCTGGCTAAAATACAGAATCTTTTCGGTTTGGGCTATGCTACAAAAGAGGACTTGCGAGAGTTAGATAAGAAGCTTCGAGACTTTTATTATGCGGATTTCAAAGGTCTGCGCCACAAATGGGAAGAAATATACCTATCAGCTTTGAACGCTGGAAAGGCTACAGATGACTTCAAAAAGGTTATTCAAATAATTGACCGTGTTGGTGAAAAGGTTCATCGTGCTGATTATGGTTATGCGGGTTTGATGGATCGTAAGGGAAGCATACGTGAAACTGAAATAGCCAGAGTCTTGAACTATGATAGGGCTTTAAGCGATGACATTCAAGGAATTGTTAAGGCGGTGGACGACTTTTACAATGAAACTCAAGCTGAGAACTGGGCGGATGCTGCAGCAAAGGCTCGAAATATTAAATCCTTAATACTTGGTTTTGAGTCTAAATGGGATGAGCGTGAAAAACAGTTTAGACTTATGGAGGTTTAAATTGAATGCCAATAATTGAAAGAGTTGCATGGGACAATGCAAAACCAGAAGACATAGCCTACAGATTTCCCAAATTAACACTGAAATACGGAAGCCAAGTAATAGTTATGGAAAACCAGTGGGCAGTCTTCTTCCGCGACGGAAAAGCCTACGATGTTTTCGGACCTGGAAGACACACCATAACAAGCAACAATATTCCGCTTCTTACAGGCGCCTTGAAGGTCTTAGGCATTATAGGCGATATATTCGACTGTGAAGTTGTCTTCGTTAGCAACAGCCAATTCCGAGCGAACTTTGGAGGAAAAGCCTATTCCGCGCCAAGCGGTGACATAAAATATCAAGCTGAAATAGGTTTTTACGGTTACTTGCTCTATAAGGTTGAAGACCCCAAGCTTTTTGTTGTGGAGTTTTTTGGAAACCGAGGCGCAAGCACATCTCGAGACATTGAAGACTACATTAGGGGCTTCATAAACGAGCGCATAATAAGCGAGTTTGGACAACACGACATATTTGAAGTTGTGAAAAACGCGGATGCCACCACGGATAAGGTTTCCCTAAAAATCAGCGACGAAGCAGCCAGAGTTGGCTTGAAGGTGATAGACTGCGTCTTTGAAGGCATAAACATACCAGAAGAGGCTAGGCGTTTCGCCTCGGGAATAGGCGCCCAAGCCATGATGATGCAGTATATGAAGGAGACTGCTGGAGAACTTAAAGGAGGCGAAGGCGGCGGTGCAGCAGCTGCTGGCGTAGGCGCCGGCGTAGGCTTAACAATGCCATTTCTCATGGCGCAGCAGATGCAGCAAGCTCAAGCAGCCCAAGCCCAGCAGCTAATCGTATGCCCAAACTGTGGAGCCAAAAACCCAGCAGGCGTGAAATTCTGCGGTCAATGCGGCTCAAGTCTAGCGCCGCCTGTAAAGGTCAAGTGCCCAAAATGTGGCGCTGAAAACCCTGCTGGAATGAAATTCTGTGGAAACTGCGGCTCGCCACTAACACCACAAACCAGTGCGGAAATCACATGCCCCAAGTGTGGCGCAAAAAACCCGCCTGGAACAAAGTTCTGCGGCAACTGCGGAGAAAAACTGGGTTAAACCCATTATTTCCTCTTTTTTCCAGTTTTAACAACTTTTTTCAGCGGTGAGCCGCATCTCCAGCAAAAATTAAAGTTGGAAGGCATTGGCATACCACATTTTGGACAATTAACTGGTGGCGGCGGATACAAGGCTTGACCGCACTGTCCGCAAAACCTGTTTTCAATCGGGTTTCTGTTTCCACACTTTAGGCAGACAATCACTGGTCTCACTGCTTTTTCTGGCAATCTAAAAACTTGAAGCATAGACTGCGCCATAAATAAGCCTAAAGCTACGCCTATGCCAGCGGAAAATGCCTCGCCGAAACTGGATTCAGCCAAACTTGCATTCACAATAGAAATTTTGGGCTGGTGTAAGAAAAACTTTGCTAAAGTCTAGCGCTTCCACCTTCAATCTTTTTTATTAGCAAGCTCACTGCTTCTCTTGCTTGCTTTAATGTCTCCGTCTCTTTTAGAACTGCGCCACTTTCTATTCCGCCAGTTTTGGCTGACAACCCTATAAAAGGCCAAAAGCGCAAGTTAACCGTTTTCATTTGTAGCATTAAGGCAAACTCTTGTAGATGGTGGAGGATTTGGAAGGCATTAAAGCTGCTGCCAGAGGCGGAAACCGTTACTAGGAGACATGGTTTTCCTACTAATGGGTTGTTTCCTTCACCATGCCTTTCCAGAGTGAAATAATCTAGGCCGCTTATCCTCTCTAGGAACGCCTGAAACTTGGAAGGGACATAGAAATAGAATGGACAGGCAAATATTATGCCATCAGCAGTTTTCAGTTCTGTGAAAAGTTTTTGGAAATCGTCGTTAATCACACATTCGAAGGGGTTTGCCGCGCATCTTTCAAAGCATACCTCACAAGGCTTAATTTCTAATTCTGCTATTTGAATGATTTTTGTTTCAATGGAGGAAAAGTTTCTCAGCATCCCCTCAAGCAGCAAATATGAATTCCCATTTTTCCTGTTTGACCCAACTACGCCTAAAACCTTCATATCCATCACAGTTTCGATACGTCTGCTTTTCTTCTGTTTGGATGATGTAGAAAAGATTTTCCTAAGTCTTTTATTTTTAACAGCAAATTATTATGTGTGGAGGATGAGGTTTGGAAGCCTATGTTTTAATAAATGCTGAACCAGGCATGATATGGGAGGTTGCAGAATCCACGCTTAAAATTGAGGGGGTTAAGATGGTGCATGCGGTGACTGGACAGTTTGACGCTGTGATTTATGTTGAGTTTGCAAAGGTTGAGGAGCTTGGTAAAATAATTGAGAAGATTCAACAAATTAAGGGCGTGCGTAGAACTCAAACCTTAATAGCTGTTCCAACTCCCATCAGAAAATAGCTTGAAAGCCTATTCTAAATCAGCCCAATCCAGTTGCCGACGGTTTCCCCGAAATATGCGAGGATGAAAAAAACCAAAAGCCTAGGTATAAAGCTTAAAATTAAGAATGTTTCAATGCGCGTTTTCAGCAGCCCGCATATTAAAGCGAGAAACTCCACTGGTAGAAAGGGAATAACCCCAAATAAAAAGTATAAAATCCAACCCCATCTACTCCACAAAAGCGTGGCTTCCTCCATTTTTTCCGCTCCCATTTTTTTCATGATATAGGGTCTTCCAAGATGGTAAGCCAAAAAATAGTTGATGGAAATTCCTATCGTGAATCCAACTGTGGCAACCAACGCAAGCAATAATGGATTTATTCCGAAGGATGCGGCTGCCACTACAAGAGCTGGGCTTCCAAGAGGTATTATTGTTCCAGCAATTAGGGTTGTGATGAAGATGCCTAAAAGACCGTACCCTTCAACAAAGTTTTTAGCGTCTGAAAAAACCTGCATGTTGCTTGTATCCACAATTTTTAAAATGAATATGGCTGCTATGCCTATGGCTAGCAGGATTAATCCCAAAATTATTGAAGACCTAATCCATGAGATTTTAAGTATATCCATTTTTTCATGGTTTTTTATGCTGTTCATCTTCAATAGTCTATTCCCTTTCTTGCTTGGCATCCCTTTCTATAAGGGTGTTTAACTTCCTTCATCTCGGTAACTAAATCGGCGATTTCTATTATCTCGTTTGGTGCGTAGCGTCCAGTTAAAACAAGTTCAACGTGTTTTGGCTTGTTCTTGATGAGTTCTAAAACTTCTTTTAGGCTTATAAGTTTCAAGTTTAGGGCTACGTTGATTTCGTCTAATATAACCATGTCGTATTCTCCGCTTTTCACAACCTTATCAGCGAGCTGAAACGCCTCTTCAGCAAATGCAATATCCACTTTTTCCGGCGGCTGATGTGTAACGAATTTTCCTCTTCCAAAAGCCTTCAGTTTAAGGTTTGGAAGCTTGTCAATTATGTATAGTTCTCCGTAGTCGAAGCCTCCTTTGATAAACTGTATTATGTAGACTTTTAGTCCCCTTCCTATCGCCCTTAATGCCAGTCCGAAGGCTGCTGAGGTTTTGCCCTTTCCGTCTCCTGTATAAACCTGCACAAGTCCCTTTTCGAGTTTAGGCATCTGCGTTTTACTCCAGTTCTTGGTTTAACAGTTTTTCAGCTGCTGATGCTGGGTCTATTTCTCTTTCCACAATCTGCTGGAGAACCTTCTCGAATCTTTTCTCCCTTTTAAGCTTCTCTATTATTGAGCTTGTCACTTTTTCCTTTATCGCCTCTATTAATTCAGCTTCAGCTTTTTCTAGGCTTCTTTTGTGCAATAACTCTTTCTTTAGGAACTGCCAGTGCTCTTCTATTTTTTCTATTAATTTTGGGACTCCTTCCCCTGTGAGGGCAACTGTTTTTATTATTGGCGGTGTCCAAGGTTTCTCCTTGTTGTCTAACTGAAGCATTGCTTGAATATCCATTACAGCTTTGTCTGCGTTTTCTCTGTCAGCTTTGTTCACGACGAATATGTCGGCTATTTCCATAATTCCGGCTTTTATGGCTTGTATCTCGTCGCCTAGTCCAGGCGCGTGGATAACGATTATTGTCTGTGCCACTTTGATTATTTCCACCTCTGATTGTCCGGCGCCAACGGTCTCAACAATTATTACGTCTTTTCCAGCGGCGTCTAATATTTTTACGGCGTCTTTTGTGGCTTTGGCTATTCCTCCTGGGTTGTTGCGGGTTGCCATGCTGCGTATAAAAACGCCTTCGTCTGTGCTTAGCTCTTGCATTCGTATTCTGTCGCCTAGGAAGGCTCCGCCAGTGAAGGGGCTTGTTGGGTCTACGGCTATCACACCAACAGTTTTACCCCTTCGCCTATATTCTCTGACCATTTTCTCTATCAAAGTGCTTTTTCCAGCGCCGCCGGGACCCGTTAAACCTATTATTTGGGCTTTTCCAGTGTGGGGATAAATGGAGGCGATTAAGTTTTTGGCTTCTTCCGGGCTGCTTTCGGCTATTGTTATGGCTTTCGCTATTTTTCTTCGGTTTCCGGCAAGCACGCCATTTATTATTTCATCAATTTTTGACAAGGACTTTTACACGTCTTCTTTAGGTTCTTTTCTGCATATTCTCTAAAACATACTTTATTATCATCTCTGTGGGAGTTCCAGGCCCGAAAACCTCTTTTATCCCTATTTTCTTAAGCTCCGGAATGTCTTCTTCTGGTATTATGCCTCCAGCGAAGACTAACACATCTGTTAAGCCCTTCTGCCTCAGCAACTCCATTATTCTTGGAAAGAGAGCCAAGTGGGCGCCGGATAAAATGCTTAAGCCTATGACATCCACGTCTTCTTGCAAAGCTGTTTCAACAATTTGTTCCGGCGTTTGCCTTAGTCCCGTGTATATTACTTCCATTCCCGCGTCTCTTAATGCTCTTGCAACAATTTTTGCTCCTCGGTCGTGGCTGTCAAGTCCCGGTTTTGCTATTAAAACCCTAATTTTTTTCCCACTTTGCATTTTCTCGCCTCATTTAAATTATAATTAGTTCTTTGTATTCGCCGTAAACTTTTCGCAGCCCTTCTGTTATTTCGCCTAATGTGGCATATGCCTTAACCGCTTCAATTATGATTGGCATGAGATTCTCATCCTTTTCTGCTGCGTAATGAAGTTTTTCGAGAGCTTCTTCCACTTTTCTGTTATCGCGTTCCCTCTTTAACTTTTGCAGTCTCTCCATCTGCTTCTTTTCCACACTTGGGTCTACTCTTAAAAGTTTTACAGGACATTTTTCTCCTTCTATGGCGTACTCGTTTACACCGACTAATGTGCGCTTTTTCTCCTCTATTTCCTTCTGGTATCTGTAGGCGCTTTCAGCAATTTCCTTCTGGAAGAAGCCTTTCTCTATGGCTGGGATTACTCCGCCCATGTCATCTATTTTTTGTATGTACTCCATTACTTTTTCCTCCATTTCATTTGTGAGCGCCTCCACATAATATGAGCCCGCAAGAGGGTCCACGGTGTTTGCGGCTCCGCTTTCGTAGGCTATTATTTGCTGTGTTCTTAAGGCTACTCGCACAGACTCTTCTGTTGGCAAGCATAAAGCTTCGTCAAAGGAGTTTGTGTGCAAGGATTGGGTTCCACCCAGCACGGCGGCTAAAGCTTGTATTGTTGTGCGGACAATGTTGTTTAGAGGCTGTTGAGCCGTTAAGGTGCAGCCTGAAGTTTGAACGTGCATGCGCATCCACATGGAACGCGGGTTTTTAGCGTGGAACCTTTCCTTCATTATCCTAGCCCAGAGGCGTCTGGCTGCGCGGAACTTGGCTATTTCCTCGAAGAAGTCGTTGTGGGAAGCGAAAAAGAAAGACAAGCGCGGCGCAAAATCGTCTACTTTCAAGCCTCGTTTAAGGGTTTCCTCCACATAGGCTATTCCATCATAGATGGTGAAAGCCAACTCTTGGACTGCTGTGGCTCCCGCTTCTCGAATATGATAGCCACTAATGCTTATCGGGTTCCATTTTGGCAAGTATCTCGCACAATATTCAATCACGTCAACTGAAAGCTTTAATGATGGTTTTGGCGGAAAAATGCAGAGTTTCTGGGCGAAGAACTCCTTCAAATTATCGTTTTGCGTTGTTCCACCAAGCTTTTCTCTGGGTACTCCTTGTTTGTCGCCGACAGCCACGTACATGGCGAGGAGAATTGGCGCTGGACCGTTTATCGTCATAGAAGTCGTAACCCTATCTAATGGTATGCTGTCAAAAAGGATTTCCATGTCCTGCAGTGAGGATATGGCTACTCCGCATACACCTACTTCGCCCCTAGCCATGGGATGGTCTGAATCATAACCCATTATTGTCGGATAATCAAAAGCCGTGCTTAATCCGGTTTCACCCTCGCTTAAAAGATATTTAAACCGCTTATTAGTGTCCTCAGCAGTGCCGTATCCAGCGAACATTCGCATAGTCCATAAGCGGCCGCGGTACATAGTTGCATGCAAACCCCGCGTGAATGGATATTCGCCTGGAAAACCTAAATCCCTCATGTAATCCATGTCTTTGATGTCTTCAGGTGTGTATAAGCCCTTAATTACCATGCCAGAATGGTTTTGGAACTCCTTTTTCCTTTCTGGGCAATGTTTAATCCAGTTTGGCAGTGTCGTTTTTTCCCAGCGTTGCCTTTCTTTGGCTATTTCTTCAATTTTCTGTTTATCAAACATGCTGCGTTAACCCCACACAAGCTGGTTTTGACTAAAATATTGATGTCAAGCCTAAAAAGTTATTTCCCAAACAAACCATGAAACAATGGTTTAAAGGTGATTATGAATGACTTGGGAAAAAACGGGTTTCTCAACGAAGGCTGTCCATGGCGGCGAAAAACTAGAAAAGGGAAGCGTTGCCACACCGATTTATGAGACTTCTGTTTTTGCCTTCACAAGCACAAAAGAGTTAATCAATGTTATAAGTGAGAAGACGGAAGGCTATCTTTACACGAGATTTGACAACCCTACGGTTCGGGCTGTTGAAAGGAAAATTGCGGTTTTAGAGGGTTCTGAGGATGCCGCTGCCTTTTCTTCCGGTATGGCGGCGATAACAACAACACTGCTTACCCTTGTTTCGAAGGGCGACCATGTTGTGGCTTCAAGAGACCTTTATGGTGGAACCCTAACCTTCCTACAAGAGTTGCTGCCACGATTCGATATAGAAATAAACCTAGTCGACACTGCAAACCTCAACCAAGTAAAAGAAGCCATAAAAAAGAACACGCGGGTCGTTTACGCTGAAATTCCCACAAACCCTACACTAAAAATTGTGGATTTGTCGCGTTTAGCCGCCTTAGCCAAAAAGCATAGCATAACAACCGTTATTGACAGCACTCTTGCCACACCATACAATTTAACGCCTATAAAGTTTGGCATAGACGTGGTTGTCCACAGCGCCACCAAATACCTAGGCGGACATAATGACGTGACAGCCGGAATAGTCTGCGGCTCACGGGAATTTATACAAAAACTGAAAAAGACAAGGAAGATTCTTGGCGGAACCCTCGACCCAATGGCGGCTTGGCTTCTGTTAAGAGGCTTGAAAACATTAGCCCTAAGAATGGAAAGACACAACAGAAACGGAATGCAAATAGCCCAATTCCTAGAAAAGCATCCAAAAATCGCCAAAGTATATTATCCGGGACTGCCGAGCCACCCACAGCATAGGCTTGCTAAAAAACAGATGCGCGGCTATGGCGGAGTTGTAAGCTTCGAAATAAAAGGAGACTTTGAAAAAACAGTGCAGTTTGTGGAAAACCTCAAGCTATGCCTTTTAGCGGCAAGCCTAGGAGGAACAGAAACCCTAGCAACACAACCAACAACATCATCCCACTACTTCATAACCCCTGAACAACGCCAAAAACTAGGCATAACAGACCAGCTTGTGCGCTTGGCTCTCGGAATAGAAGACCCAGAAGACATAATCGCTGACCTAAAACAATCCCTAGAAAAAATCTAGAGAGGGGATAGTTCTATTGGCTTTTTCCACAACCAAAAATTCATGGAAACTCTAGAGAGGGTATCCAATTTAGCAAATGGATAAGCCATAAAATTGACAATTAATGGAAAACTAGAGGGGGTAGACTGCTATTGGCTTTTTCTTCAACCAAAAATGATGGAAACTCTAAGGAGGGAAGGGGAGGTCACCTTACTATTGATTTCCATTTCATTTTCTAAACAACGCATTTAAAAGACGACAACGAGGAAGTATTTTTCAAGGAAAAAGGGGAGGTGAAAGGGGCTATTCTGCTGGTTTGAAGTAGGCTATGTCGTTTATTGAGGCTTTTCTTTCGCTGGGCGGTTTGAAGACGGCTTCAACCTTCATTCCAATGTAGACTTTTTCTGTTTCGCCTATGCGGTGGATTAATCCACCACAAGCGCCATCAAACTTTATCAGTGCATATATCTGCGGCTTTTCAAGCCTTTTGCCGTCAATGTCTATGGTGGCTATCGTGTATGTGTAAACTTCGCCCCTTTTGCCGACGTCAACCCATTCTTCAAGTTTTGCGAAGCATTTTTCACAGTAAAGCCTCGGAGGAACAAAGACAACCTCACATTTCGGGCATTTAACCCCCATTATCCGCTCGTTTTCTTTTATCTCTTTGAAGAAGCGTTCCCCCGCTATTCCAAGAGTGTAGCGATATTCAGCCTCCATGTGGCCTATCCAATGGCGCGCATCAAACGGATTAGTTATTTTTTCCAAACTCATGGGTTTTCACTCCTTTACGGGCTTGAAGTATTTAATGTCCGTGATGGCTCCCACACGCTCTTCTGGAGGTTTCCAGACAGCTTTGACACGCATTCCAATTTTGATTTCCTTCCAGTCTCCGTATTCTTCTATTCTATGGACTATTCCCATATTTTCAGAGGCGCCATCCAAGTCTATTATTGCCACAACAATGGGCTCCTTCAACCGAGTTGCATCAGCAGCCAGAAACGAGACTGAAAACGTGTTGATTACACCAGTGTCCTTCACATAGGTCCACCCGTCTGTGGGTTTAAAGCATTTTTCACAGTAAATCCGCGGCGGAACCATTATGCGCTTGCACTTGCTGCATGTTGAAGCGATAATCCGCCCATTCTTTAACTCTTCTAGAAAACGGCTTACGGCTATGCCTGCGCTCCACGCATATTTGGCTTTAGGCTTGAAACTTTCAGTTAGGACTTTTCCCTCTCTAAATTCCCTTGTTTCAATTGGCTCGCCTGGGAAATGCTTAATTTTTGCACTCATTTTTTCACCCCTCCTCTTTTACCGTCTTAAAACAATCACTGAGCCATACTGCATCAAGTCACCCCATGCTTGAGCAACGCCTGTTCTTAGGTCTCCTGGAACCTGCCTTTTGCCAGCTTCGCCTCGCAGTTGCCAGAAGATCTCGCAGACTTTCATCATTCCCGCCGCTGCTATTGGGTTTCCGCATCCAAGAAGCCCCCCAGACGGACATGTGGGTAAGTCTCCATCCCTCTGGGTTACGCCTTCCCGTGTTAGTTTTGGCGCTTCGCCTTTTTTGCATAAAAGCAAGCCTTCCATGTGGTGCAGCTCTTTATAGTCGAAGGGGTCATAGGGTTCGGCCACGTCGATTTCTTTAGGCGGGTTTTTGATTCCAGCCATTTTATAAGCCATACGCGCTGCATACTCCACATAATCCGGATAATACAGGTCGCGGTTAGTCCATTGGGTTGAGTCAATGCACCAGCCTACACCGTCAATCCATATAGGATTGTCGGTGACTTCTTTTGCCACGTCTTCGGAAACCAAAACTGCCGCAGCTGCACCGTCGCTTGTGGGGCTTACGTCAAGGCGTTGAACCGGCCAAGCCATAACTTCCGAGTTTAACACATCTTCAACCGTTATATTTGCAGCCAGCTGAGCAATAGGGTTGTCTAAGGCGTTTCGCTTGTTTTTGACTGAAACTAGGGCTATGTCCTCCTTCTTTATGTTGTGCTTGTGCATGTAACGGTTCATTTCCAAAGCGAAAATCCAAATGAGGTTCATGCCTATTGGGCGTTCAAGTACGGGGTCGAAAATAGTTGTGAAAGCGTACTGCGGATGCGGATAGCATGAAGACATTTTCTCTTCGCAGACAACCAAGCAAGTGTCAAACTGTCCAGAGGCTACATGCCACCAACCAGCCAAAGGCGCGAAAACTCCTGTTCCACCGCCCACAAAAACCCTTGTGTAAGGTTTATGATAGGCTCCGGCTCCGTCAGCCAAATACTCGCCTTTCATGTGGACGCCGTCGAAGGCATCTGGCGCTGTTCCCATAACAACACTTTGAATGTCGCGGAGCTCCATTCCAGCCTGTTCCAACGCCATTTTAGCCGCGTGGTAAGACAACTCTTTCCCAGTCTCTTTCAAGTTTCTTCTGAATAAAGTTACTCCAGCTCCAACTATTGCAACCCTTTTCTTTCCAAACATGCTCTTCCACCTCACTTAACATTGCTCAATACGGCTACAGCACCAGTTGCCGTTGGAATTCCTCGCCATGTATGGGCTAATCCAGCTTCCACATCCTCAATTTGTCTTGAACCCGCCTCGCCCCTCAGTTGTAGGACAACCTCCAAGACCTTTTGCAGTCCAGAAGCCTCAAGTCCAAATCCCATCCCAAGCAGTCCGCCAGACGCGTTTACTGGAAACTCTCCTTCTAAGGCTGTTAAGCCCTCCTCCGTCAGTTTTCCAGCCTCGCCATAATCGCATAGTTTTAGGGCTTCCATATGCTGGAGTTCCTTGTAGGCAAACATGTCATGAATTTCAGCGAAGTCTATATCCCTCCATGGATTGGCGATTCCTGCTGTTTTATAAGCCATTTCCGCCGCTAATCGAGTGTAAATCGCCCTTGTCCAGTCTCTTGTTTCTAGACTTGGGGTTTCAGTGCACCATCCGACACCTTTAACCCAAACCGGCTTGTCAGTGAGCTTTTCAGCAACTTTCTCTGAAGCTAAAACCATAACTATGCAACCGTCTGCCGGTGTGCTTATTTCCAACTTTTTTAGTGGATGGAAAAGGGTTTTAGAACACAAAACTTGGTCTAGGGTTACGTCTGCTCCGTAAGCCGCGTAGGGATTCGCTATAGCGTTTTTCTTGTTTTTCACAACCACTTGAGCGCATTGCTCTTCTGTGGTGCATGTGTCATGCAAGTAACGGTTCATCTCCAAACCAGCAATGTAGTATGGATGCCCGCCCAATGGTCTATTAAATATCGGGTCAAGTCCGAAGTTGACAATGTCCATGTATGTGAGAATGTCTGAGGCTTTGCTGTGGGCCTCCACCACAACAGTGTCGAAATGGCCAGTCTTTATCAGCATGTAAGCTGTTGCCAATCCAAGCATGCCGTCGCCTGAAACCGTGAACAGGTGCCGCAAAGCCGCGCCAAGCTGGTCTGGGACGAATTCGTCGAATATGCTGAAACCTTCCAAATAGTCTTCGGCGCATGTCACGAAAACGTCAACATCTTTTCTCGGATCTATTCCGCCAGCGTCTTCATAGGCTTTAACCGCTGCCTCAAACATCAACTCCTTATATGAAAGCTCAAGTGTTATTGGTCTGAAACCGACGCATCCAACGCCAACAATTGCAACTTCACACATTTCCTTCTCTTCTCCTTTCCGTTTTAGAGCCTATAGTTTAAGGAGGTGTTTACATAAAACTTTCGTGAAAAAATCGCGGAAACGTTGAAGAAACTTAAATACTTGTTTTATAACTATGAATTTCTCCCATAAACCCTAGGAGAAGTTTAATTTGAAGGGGAAACCCATCGCATCCATAGTTTCTGCAGGCTTATCACGATTTGGAAAACTTGAAGGCTTATATGCGCGAGAAATCTTCGCCGAAGCGGCAAAAGAGGCTTACGAACGCTGCCCAAACCTAAACCCCAAAAAAGACATAAAAGCCCTTTTTATCGGGCATATGGGCGAATCCTACGAACATCAAGGACATACGGGCGCAACAGCCGCAGACTGGGCTGGTTTAATGAATATATCTGCAACAAGGACAGAGGCAGCATGCAGTTCTTCTGGGGCAGCCTTAAGAGCTGGAATATTCGCTGTGCTTTCAGGCTTATGTGACGTTGTCATGGTTGGCGGCGTTGAAAAAATGACTCATAGAAGCACACCAGAGGTTACAGAGTTTTTGGCTATGGCTTCAGATTTCCCCTTTGAACAGTGGCATGGCATAACCTTTCCAGGGTTGTTCGCTTTGATGGCGACAGCCCACATGCACAAGTATGGCACAACGGAAATGCAACTGGCGCATGTAGCTGTTAAAAACCATTACAATGGAAGCCTAAACCCGAAAGCCCACATGCAAAAACAAATAACTATTGAAACAGCCTTATCATCACGAGTTATCGCCTGGCCCCTAAAACTTTATGACTGTTCCCTTATAACTGACGGAGCAAGCTGCCTAATCCTAACAAAACCAGAACTGGCAAAAAAGTACACCGACACACCAGTCCACATTATTGGAAGCGGACAAGCCAGCGACACGATAGGCATATACGAAAGAGAAGACTTCACATCGCTAACAGCGGCTAAACTAGCTGCACAACAAGCCTACAAGATGGCTGGCTTAAAACCTGAAGACATAGATGTGGCTGAAGTCCACGACTGCTTCACAATAGCCGAAATAATAGCCTACGAAGATTTGGGTTTCTGCAAACCAGGCGAAGGCGGACACTTAGCCGAAAACGGCGAAACAGCACTCAACGGCAAAATCCCGGTAAACACAAGCGGAGGTCTAAAAGCAAAGGGGCATCCGGTTGGCGCCACTGGCACAGCTCAAGCATATGAAATTTATTTGCAGTTGACTGGACAAGCACAAAAAAGACAAGTGAAAGATGCAGAGGTTGGTTTGACTCATAATGTTGGAGGTTCAGGCGCCACAGCCACAGTTCACATTTACATGAGGTGCTAAAATGAGCGAGCAAGTGCCCTTCACAATAGAACAGTTTTACAAGCATATGCTTCAAGGAAAGTTTATGGGTGGAAAATGCAAAAAATGCGGCAAAATCCATTTGCCACCTAGACCATTATGCGACAACTGCTTCTCAAAAGAATTCGAGTGGGTTGAGCTTCCAAAAAATGGTAAATTGTTAACCTACACCATAATTCATGTGGCGCCTCCACAATTTCAAGGAATGGCGCCCTATGCTGTCGGCATAGTCCAACTTGAAAACGGGGTAAAAATTCCAGGCATGATTAAGGGCATAGCCTTAGAAAAAATAAAGATTGGCACGTCTTTAACATTAGATTTCGGAACATGCGCCGCAACACAAGAATGGCCCAAGTGGCCAAGATATTACTTTAAGCCAGCATAAAGAATTTTTCATGTTTCAAAATTTTTGTTTAATGATTCAATTAATGTTGGCAAGTCTGTTATTGAAGTTATGATGTAGTTTGCGCCTGATGCAATTAACTCTTTTGGGTGAGAAACGCCTGTTGGCACGGCAACAGCGAGAGCCTTCAACTCTCTTGCGCATTTCATGTCGCTGGAGCCGTCTCCAACAACCACCACCTCTTCGGGTTTAACATTTAAACTTTTCAATGTGGCCTCTATGTGTTCCGTGTTTGGTTTAACATATTTCACATTGTCCCGTGGGGTTACTGCATCGAAAAACTCTGCTATTCCAAACTTTTTTAAAATGTAGTTTGTGGATTTTTCGCCATTTATTGTGCATAAGCCAAGCTTCAAACCCATCTTTTTCAAGGCTTTTAAAGTTTCCAAAACTCCTGGCAGAAGCCCTGTGGTTTTTGCTGCTTTCAACTCGTATTTTTCGGCTATTTCTATGGCTTTTCGGCGGATTTTCATGAAGGAGCTTTCAGATTGCCCATTGTTTTTCATGAAGATTTCAGTTTTCTTTAGCATTTCGAATATGCTTTCGTTTATGGATAAGATGGAAGCGGGCATTCCAGCGCTTATAAGGAAACTTCGAACTTCAGCCCTAATACTTCTATAATCTATGTTAAAGCTTGTAAGCGTACCGTCCAAGTCGAAGATTACCGCTTTAACAGTCATCCTTTTCCACTTTGGCTTTCGGATATTGAAGCGTTTAATCACGCTGTGAAAGAAATATACTTTGCGGTAAAACCGTATAAAATGGCTCCCTTTTGTATGCTGTTCTGGACTACGAATGGAACAAGCCTTGTAGGGCAAATTGAATATTTAACTTCTAACAATTAATATTTTGATGTGCCATGAGTTTTGAAGAATACTTAAAAGAGAAATTGTGGCCCATCCTCGTCGAAACAGTTCACGCCTTAATTATGTACCCAAATCATAAGGCTTACATTCGCGAAGTTGTTGTCCATGAAAAACCAGACATAACGCC
>JABFQN010000019.1 GCA_019685555.1 Candidatus Bathyarchaeota archaeon A05DMB-3
TAAAAGCTTAAGTCTAACAAACTTATGTGAAACTATAGCGATTGTTATGGAAGAGAGGAAGCTAAAGAAAATTGAAGAAAAAAGTCTGCCTTGGTTCTATAAGTTGATTTTGAAAGTTCCGGGAACAGGTTTCCTTGAAAACGCGGGCGGAGTTTTCTGGGGGATTCTAGTGCCAATATTTTTGGTGGCGGAATTTTTCTTAAGCTTTTATCTTATCTTGTTTTTCCCTTTCCCCATAAATCTTATTTTAACTTTGGTTATTCCAGCTTGCGTCTTCGTAATATTTGTGAAAATTTCCCTTGAAAGATTCATTAACTGGTGGAATGCAATGTTTGGAGAAAGCTTCGAATGGAACGTGGAAAAGACGCTGGACGAATATATTAACCTTTTAAAAACGAAGAGGAAAAAGAACTAAGGTATGCTGCTTTCTAAACTTGTTTGCGTTATTTTGGCGCTTAAACGGTGTAATAGCTAGGTATTTTAGGTTGTTTAACATTTAGGCAAGTTTAATAAAATATCATATCTAAAAATATGGAAGGCGGATGGGTTGGATACTGAGGAAATTATAGATTTATCCTTAAAACTTGCTGGGTTAAGGGAGGTCCCAGAAGACAGTGCCATTTATGTTGGAGGTAAAGATATCGGAAAGGTTTTGTTCTGCATTGATGCTGGCGTTTCAGAGCTTTGGCTTGCAAAAAAGTTGGGCTATAATGCTGTAATCGCCCATCATCCTATAGGGGGGACAGCGGTTCTGAATTTTCCCCAAGTTTTTAGGAGACATATTCAACAGATGGTGGATGCTGGAGTTCCAGTCGAGGAAGCAGAAAAGGCTGTAAGTAGAAAGTTTGAGCAGTTGAAGGTGGAAGCGCAAACACGAAATTATGCACATGCCGTTGATTTTGCAAAGCTTCTGAAAATGCCTTTTATGAATATTCACACGCCTCTTGATGAGATTGGAAGAAAAAGAATGGTGAGCAAGATAAACGCCAAAGTGAAAGGAAACTCTCGAGTTTGGGAAGTGGTTTCTGCGCTTATGGAGTTTCCAGAATTTAGACATGCCCTCACAAAAATCGAGATTTGCCTAGGGAAAGGTGAAAACATGGCAGGGAAAGTTGTTGTTTCCCATGCAGCAGGCACTAACGGTGGTTATGAAATTGCCAAAACCTATTTTGCACACGGTGTCGGAACAGTGCTATATATTCACATAAGCGCGGCTGATTTGGAGAAGTTGAGAGCAGAAGGCAAAGGAAACCTAATAGTCACGGGACACATCGCAAGCGATTCTTTGGGCATAAACCCCTTCATCCACGAGTTAGAGGAAATGGGAGTTTCAGTAACTAGAATTGGAATAGTGGAAGGCTGAGAAAAATAGACCATTTTCTCTTCTTCATTTTAGGCGACTTGCGCCCATGGACTGGCAAAATCCTAAAATAGTGTGTGCCGTTTTGTTATTTTGGATGATGAGCTTGAGAGTCAATAGAGCTTATAGCTGTGATATGACTCGACGGGCGAACTGACATTTCTCCTACGGAAAGCTTATCAGCAAATTTGGCGAATGAAAAAAGAAGCATGTTTAGTTGTTAAGTGGACTTAGGCGGATAAGTTTGCCCAAAAAATTCGCAGAGAAACTGGATAAGCTTTCCTCAAAGCCGCTGGTTAAATATGGAGTCTATTTAACTGCGGTTATACTGTTTTTTGCTTTGATTTTGCTGCCTCCGATTCTGGGAATAATCATCAAGTGGGATGCGATGCAAGATGTTTTGGGCAATGGGGAGCTTATAGCTCGCGCTTTAAACGCAGTGAAAAACTCTTTCACGATAGCGGTGTTGGTCTCCGTTTTAGACGTAGTGGCTGGTATTCCAATGGCCTGGCTTGTAACTCGTGGAAAATCCAGATGGTTAAATGTTTTAGATACTCTCGCTGATGTCCCTTTTATTGTGCCCACGGCTGTGCTCGGCTATTCGATACTGCTTTTTTGGAGTGACTCTGAAAAAGGAATTTCAGCATTTTTTGGCAGTTCTCTTATTTCGCCGGGATGGCTTCTTGTAGCCCTTCTCCACTTCACATTTTCATACCCAGTTGTGGTAAGGGTTATTGTTGGAGCCTTATTGGATTATAAGATTGAGTATGAGCAAGCGTCAAGAACCTTGGGTGCACCACCCCTAACAACAGCTAGGACTGTCACTCTTGGAATTATTAAGCCTTCGTTAATCGCCGCTTTTATACTTGCCTTTGCAAGGTCTATATCGGAAACTGGGGCAACAATGATGGTTGCTGGGGCTTTTGAAAATGGACCAGTTTTCATCCAGAATATGAAAAATGCTTTTTCAGTTCAGCCGCCCCTGGTTAGCCAAGCCGTATATGAGGGGTCAACGGTTTTCGCAAGCCTTATTCTTATAGCAGTTTCATGCTTGATTTTTGCAGTTGTACGCATCTTTGCGACTAGGTTCAAACTGCCAATAAAAGGAGCTTGGCCGTCTCTAGAGAGAAAGCTCAGTTATTCTTCGGCTACACTTACTAGGAACAGTGTTGCCCTTTTGGTTTTTTTCGCTATTGTGCTTATTCCTTCGTTGTTTGTGGCGCTTCCAGCTTTTGAAGCCCTTTCAACAAACATTTTGCCTAATGCCTTGGCTGGTGTTTCGCCTTGGGATGAGTATTGGCAGAGCCTCATCCTTTCATATTCTCTCGGAGCTATCGTTACTGTTTTAAATGTTTTAGTAGGTTTGCCTATGGCAATAGTTGTTGCAAGGAAGAGGCTTGGAACTTCTTTCTCATCGGCTTTGAATGTGCTTGTTGACATCCCAATAATTGTTCCTTCAGTGGCTTTGGGCGCCTCTCTTAGATTTTTTTGGAAAGAAACCTTAGCCTTCATACCAGATGTGTGGCTTCTAGTTTTTGCACATTTGGCGATTACATATCCTTATTTTGTTAGGTCTATGTCTGCGGCTGTTGAGAGAATAGGTATAGAACTGGAGGAGGCTTCAAGGACGCTGGGGGCTAAACCTCTCACTGTGTTCAGAACAATCATATTGCCGTTAACCAAATACTCCATGTTTTCCGGAGCAGTAATGGTTTTCACAAGAAGCGTAAGCGAAACAGGCGCCACGTTAGCTGTCACTTCACTTAAAACGGCTCCTGTAGTTCTTGTGGACTGGGTTAAAGGAAAAATTGATGTTTCACCGTTGGAGATAGGTTTGGGTTGCGGTTTCTTAATATTATTCTCTTTCATAATCCTATTAGCTCTTAGGCTTATTATCAAAGGGAAGGGGAGGTATTAACATGACCCAACGAAAACCCGCTTATACGATAACTGCCCAAAATCATTTTGTAATGTTTGGCTGGAGGATGGCAGTTCATGCCTGACGTCCGCTTGGTCAATGTTACTAAAAGGTTTGGCAAAATTGTTGCTGTTGATAACGTTAGTCTTCACATATCCGATAAAGAATATTTCTCCATTCTTGGGCCAAGCGGGTGTGGGAAAACGACGTTGCTTAGGCTTATCGCAGGGCTAATTCAACCAGATGAAGGAGAAATTTACATAGGCGATAGACTTGTGAATGATGTTCCGCCAGAAGATAGGGATATAGGCTTCGTTTTTCAAACATTTGCGCTGTTTCCCCACATGAACGCTTGGGAAAACGTTACTTATGGACCTAGAGTGAAAGGCTTTGACGTACGGAAAGCCGAGAGAATAGGTCACGAAGTTCTTGAAATGGTTAAACTGCACGAACGTTTAGACGCTTTTCCTAACGAATTGAGCGGTGGAATGATGCAGAGAATAGCCGTTGCAAGGGCACTGGCTGCCGGTGCTAAACTGCTGCTTTTAGATGAACCTTTAGGGCATTTGGATGCTAAAGTGAGAAACGAGCTTAGATACGAGATAAGGCGTATGACAAAGGATTTGGAGTTAACAGCGATACATGTGACCCATGACCAGTCAGAAGCCATGGCGATATCAGACAGAATAGCAGTAATGAAAAAGGGAAAGATTTTACAGGTGGGCACACCGCAAGAGCTTTACATGAACCCCCAAAGCATATTTGTAGCCCACTTCATTGGAGGGTCAAACTTTCTGGAAGGCTTCATAGCTGAGACAAAAGACAAAATGGCAGTTGTGGAGCTTCGAGGCGAAGTGAAAGTTCAAGCAGTCAATAAGGGCGTGAACAAAGGGGAGAGAGTGGTCCTAGCGGTAAGACCAGAAACTTTCACAATTAAAAAGGGGAGGGGAAAAGGAGAGAATTCCATTTTTGGGGTGATTGAAAGGGTTGCTTTTGAGGGAACAAATATAAGGTATGAAGTTAGGCTTGAAAACCAAGACTTAGTGGTGGTTGTAACGCCTTCTCTCATATGCGAATGGTTTAATATAGGGGAAAATGTTACTGTAAGCTTTCAACCAGAAAACGCCCACTTATTCGTATATCCAGAAGTCGGGTTAAGGGAGGAAACGGCTGTTGAGTGAATTAATAAAATGGTTCGAGAGAAGAAGAGAAACAAAGGCTTTAACAACAATACAGCAACACTTAGCCCTAACAACAAGCATTGTTGAAGATTTGGAAAAAGCGGTGACCGCAGCTATAAAAAATGATAAGAAGGAAATGCGCGTATGCGTTGAAAGAATAACAAGTAACGAGAGAGAAGCAGATGCCCTACGAAGAAAGGTTATGGATGAAGTTTCAAGGGGAGAACTTCCACCAACAGCAAGAGAAGACATAATGCATTTGGTCAAAAGAGTGGACATGGTTGCGGATTGGAGCAGAGAATCCACAAGAGTTTTAAGCACATTACCCATAGAGCATGTGCCAGCTTCCATTAAAAACGAATTTGCAGAAATGGCTAAAGGCGTAAAAGAATGCGCAGTTTTACTCCAGACATGCGTAAACAAAATTATGACAAAGCCAGAAGAGGCACTACAAGCTGCAGACGCCGTAGAGAGGGAAGAGGAAAAGGTTGACGACTTGCACGAAAGAGCAAGAATGCTTTTGGGAAAGGAGAATATACCGAAAGCAGGAATAGCAGTCTTAATAGGACAGCTTTTTGAAGCCTTAGAGATGATTGCAGACGCATGTGAAGATGCATGCGACCAAGTGAGAGTTATAATGATTAGAAAATAGGAGAGTTTCGAAAAATGACTGAAATAAAAGTTGATATAGCTGAACTGAAGGCGGAAGGAGACGAGGTAATAAAGGAGTTGGCAGACTTTCTGCAAGAAAAGACAAACGCAAACATTGAAACTGCAACAAACGAGATAATTATAAAGACGGAAGAAAAAGAAATTCCAAAACAATATGTACGGGTGCTCTTGCGAAAGTTCCTTCACAAGATTGAGCTTAGGGATTACTTCAGAGTAATAGGCGGTAAAGAAAACACCCTAATAGTCAAGGAAAGGAAAATCTCAGAAGAAGAATAACACTATTTCTTCTTAAGCATTTCACGCTTCTTTTTGGCGAGAATTTCTTGAACCTTAAAAACGCGATGCCTCGCCATATAAGCGCTTTTATAGGCGTCTAACAAGTTTCTGCTACTAATTAGCTTCTTAGCTTCTTCAAGTAAGTCTTCAACTTCGACCATTAGGCTGCCAAATTGTAGATTTTTGGGTTCGGGGTTTAGCTTAACTTTTAACGTGTCATGCTTATTCCCAAAAGCTAATGAGAATAAGAATAATGCGTATTCCAGTTCTGCGGCAATATGCCAAACGTTGTTTGAAAAGGTATTTTCGTCTCTGCTTTTTAGGGCTGATGTGGAGAGTTTTAAATGGTTTAAGGCGGATTCTAAAGCCTTCAATATTTTGTCGTTGGCAATCATTTTCTCAGCTCGTTTTGCACAATATTACAATTCAACTTTTTTATTTGTTTCGTCTAAAGGGCCTATCCTTTTTCTTTTGCGATGAAAACTATTCCCAAAAGCACTAATGCTGTTCCCGAGACAAAGAGGGGAGCTGGAAACTCGCCGAATAAAATTGCGCCGAGAACTGTTGCCCCTATGGGCTCAAGTAAAGCCATAGTTGCGGTTTCAAAAGATTTTAGATTGGATAGGGATGAAAAATACAGCGTATGGGCTGCAGCCGTTGGTAATGCGCCTAAACCAAGGAGAGGAAGAATTAAGCTGAATCCCATTGGCAGTTGCAACCCTTTACTTGCGCCTATGGGGCTTAAAACTCCTATAACAAAAGCTGCAAACAGATAAATTGGAAGCATTAGAGGCAGTATTGCCTTCTGCCCCCTTATCCTCTTGCCATAGTTCAGGTAAAGAGCTTCCACAAATGCAGCCAATACGGCTTCCACGTCGCCTTTAACGCTTGGAGCAACACCCACCGAACTTGCATCTAAACTAACAACTGCGGACTCTGCGTAGGCGATAATACATGCTCCTGCCACGGATATGGTTATTCCCACCATGGCTAAACGGGAAGGTTTCAAGTTGAAAAGGAAAGCCGAAATAAAAACCGAAAAAATGGGTGTTGTATTGACAAGAACTGTTGCGTTTAAAATTGTTGTGTCTTTAACAGCAGATACGAAAAATATGAAGTGGAGCCCTAAGAAAATCCCGAGAACTAAAAGCTCTTTCAGATTTCCCATTATAGAAGTTTTTAAACCAGAAAGCTTGCCCGAAACCAGCAGAACCGCCGTTAGAATAGAGCATGCGATGATTAAACGCCAAAAGGCTATGGAGAACACATCCAAATTTTGAAGATATCTTATGAAAATGGCTGCTGTTCCGAAGAGAATTCCAGCTGTTATACCCTCTGTTAAAGTAAGCTTTCGTGTCCGCGTTTCTAAATGCATAAACCCTTTATTCACTTTTAAGCTGAAAAATTTTCGCATATACCCTTACTCACTAACAGAAAAAATCTTAAACAGTGCATTCATATTTCGAGGGAAAAAGCAAAATACGAGAGGCTTGGCGGTGAAACTTATTAGATTTCGCCATGAAAAAGGAGAAAGCTATGGCTTTTTAACAGAAAATGGTAAGGTTGTATGCCTACCCAGCCTTGCAAAAAGCTTACACAAACGATTGCCAAAAAAGCTGGAAGAATTCATAGACGCGGACATTGTTAAAAAAGCGGAAGAAATGCTCGAGAAACCCCAAAAGACATCGTCAGCAAGGCTTCCATGCCACTTAGCAAAACAACTTTGCTTGCGCCAATAGTGCATCCTCCAAAAATTATTTGCCTCGGGCTAAACTATAGGGACCATGCTGCAGAGCAAAATGCTCCAATACCAGACGAGCCGATAATCTTCTTTAAACCCAACACAGCAATAATCGGACCCCATGAATACATTGTTAAGCCAAACTTTGTAAAACAGCTTGACTATGAAGCTGAATTAGCCGTGGTGGTGGGAAGGAAGGCAAAGAACGTCCCGATTTCAGAGGCGAAGGAATACGTTTTTGGATATACGATTTTGAATGATGTTTCCGCACGAGATATTCAGTTTAAGGACAAACAGTGGACGAGGGGTAAGAGCTTTGACACTTTCGCTCCTACGGGTCCCTGCATAGTGACGCAAGACCAGATGGGGGATATTTCAAACCTTTCCATCCGCACATGGGTTAACAGTGAAATTCGCCAAAACTCCACAACCAGGAACATGGTTTTCAACGTTTACGAAATACTCCATCATCTAAGCCGAATAATGACCTTGGAACCATGCGATATTATTGCAACTGGCACTCCGGCAGGTGTTGGTTTTGCCATGAAGCCTAAACCAAGGTTTCTGCAAGATGGCGACGTTGTTAAAATAGAGATTGAGAAAGTAGGCGTTTTAGAAAATAGGGTTGTGGAAATAAAGCCCTAGATTTCGCGCTATTTTTCAACTGATATTTTGCTCTCGCCAGCCTCTTTCTCAACACGGATGACATGTTCTGCTTTTTCTGCGAAGGCTTCGCTGTGGGTTACCGCTATTATCTGCTCTATAGCCTTAAACCGTGAGATGGCTTCGGCTAGACGGTCTATGGAACCGTCTTCCCTTCCAAGGCTTTCTGTTGGTTCGTCGAGCAGCAGTAGGCTTAAACCGTGTCCGGTTTTAGACTGCATTATTAGCTGTCCTAAGCCTAAACGGTATGCGAAGGCTATTAGTGTTCGTTCTCCACCCGACAGATTTGAAACTTCCCTTTCAACTCCGCTTTCACTTAAAACGTAGGGCGTGTATGTCTCATCTATTGCAATGTTTATTGGAGAACCTTCTTCGCCTACAAGGCTGTCAAGGATTTGCTGAACAAAGTTTTTCAAAACCTTTACAAATTCGCTTCGCAACTTTGGCTGAATACTTCTATAGGCGTCGCGTATACTGCCTGTGATATTGACGATTTTGTTTAGCCTCTCCATGTGTTCAATTTCTTTCTGAGCTTGGTCTATACGCTCCTTAATGTCGTCTAAACGTCTCAGCATGTCCCCTTTGCGGTTTTCCATGGTTTGCAGGTCAGACCTAAGCGTGTAGTATTGCTGGAATGTCTGTTCTCTATGGTTTCTTGCAGTTTCAAGCTCGGAAACGTCGAATCTTGCAATTTCTACGCGAATTTTTTCAAGCTGAACCCGTAATTCGCCTTCCAGCTTCTGTTTTTCTTCAAATTCCTTCGAAAGTTCTGCTAACGCTTTAGATTCTTCGTTTATTCGGATTTTCACATCTTCGGTTCTTGGATTTAGAATTTGAAGGTTTGAGATGGCTGCGCTAGCCTTTTCCTTTATCTGCTGCAATTCCTCAATGTCTTTTTGAAGTTGGCTTATCGTCTTTTGCCTTTCGCTGTTTTCTCTTTGGATTCTCTCCATAAGACTGCTCTTGTACTCATCATTTAACGGCTGCAAACACAAGGGGCAACGGCTTTCCGTTGAAAGCGAAGAAAGCCTTCGCTGGTCTGTCTGCATGTTCTGGAGAGCGGTTGCTTGCTCGGCTTTTAGGCTGGCGATTTGGTCATCGAAAGTTAACAGATACTGCCTTAAAGCCTCGATGGGCTGGTCTTCTGGAACCCCGATTTCCTTCAGTTTTTCCCTATGGGACTGGGCTTGCATTTCCATGGCGTTTAAGCGTTGTTTCAGATTTTCGATTATGGCTTTTTTGCCCTCTATTTTTTCAGCGGTTGACGCTAACGAATCCTCTAGGTTTGATAGATTTGTTTGAATCTGGACTTCCTTTCTTTTAAGCTCTTCCATAGAGGTTTTAAGTTGTTCGAGTTTTTTGAGCTTAAGTTCGGCCTCTTCCCAAGCTTTTTTGGCGTCATCCAGTTTTTTGTTGGCGGCTTGAATTTCCATTTCTAAACGGGTGAATTCTTCAGCTAGGCGGGTGTATTCCATGTTCAGTTTTTCTATTCCAGACACATCTGGGTCTTTTTCGTAGACTTTCTTTTCCACCTCATACTCTTTTTGGTATGCGGCAAGGTTGCTCCATGCGGTTTCGTAGTCTGAAAGTCCGAAAAGCTCGTCTAAGCGTTTCTGTCTTTCCCTCGGCGGGGCGTCTATAAGCTCTTTTAGGTGTTCTTGTCTAACCCAGACTATTTCGCGGAAAAGTTCTTTTTCAAGCCCAGTTATGGCTTTCAGTTGCTCTGCAACTGCGTCGCTTTTCACGCTTGCCAGCAAGTTGTCGCCTTCAAAAAGTTTCAGTTCGTCAAAGTCTTGGCTTATTCCCTTCCCCCGCCTTTTCAATCCCCGCGTCAGCGTGTAGCTTTTGCCGTTTTGGGTGAATTGAAGAACTACTTTCCCGCTTTCAGCCCCTTCCCTTAACAGATAGTCGTAGCTTCTTCCCAAGGGGTCGCCGAACAACGCGAAGTCTACGGCGAAAAGTATGCTTGATTTTCCACATCCTAAACCGCCGACAAGACAGTTGAAGCCTCGCGCAAACGGAACCGTTGACTTCACATGGGAGCGGATGTTCTCTAACTGAACAATTTCAATTTTCATTAAATAAGTTCCTCCAAAACCTGCTTGACTTTTTCATCCTGCTTTTTTGTCAAGGGTTCAATGAGGTTGAGGGCTGCTCGAGCTATTTTTTCGGCCTCTTCACGGCTGTAACGTTCAGAGAAAATCTGCAGGAAATATTCGAAACTCTTCGTTTTTAAATCTTTAATTTCGCTTTCGAATATGGAGCGAACCACCGCCTCTGGAACCTCGCTTTCACGCAGTAAAACAACTGGATGGACGAGAAGGGCTTTCTCCGCTGCACTTCTAATTTGGGCAACATCCACCTCGGCACGGCTGGTCTCAGCTGGCAATACGCCTCTTAACACTGGAACAAGAATTGCACCTTCTTCATCAGCGCCCTTCACAAGTTGAACGACAAGCTCAGTAATCTTCGCAGCTGTAACGCCAGTGAAATCCTGCTCGAGAACAATAAACTTACGCGGAGAATTCAACTTTATGAACTGCGGTGACGGTTCCCCATTTTCGCTAACTTCAACGTAATAGAAGCCCTTCTCAACCTTAGCCTCATCATAGTTTATGGTTTCTGTGCTTCCTGGGTAAACAAGCATTCCATTTTTAAACTTTCCTTTATAAGGTGTATGCACGTGTCCAGCAGCGTAATAGTTGAAGCCTTCGGGTATAAGTTCCGGCGGCGCCTCAGCCTCGATATAGGGTGGATTAAGTTCTGGAATCTCCAAAGCCATGTGGAAAACGAAAATGTTAAAAAGCGAAGAATCCGGCGTTGGTTTGTTCTGTTCCATAAAAACGGGAAGCATTTCTTCAGTTTTCCGCCTAGTTCTGAAGTTGGGCACGCCGTAGACATAGCAGCATTGGGGTTTCCGCCAACAAGCTCCCTCATGTCTCGGAAGGAAATAAATTAGCCCAGCACTATCCAACGGGTTTAATATGGTGCTTGTGATAACGTTTGGCGCCGAGTCGTGGGAACCATCAACCACTAGAACTGAAATGCCAGCCTCACGTAACCGACTGAAGTTTTTAATAGCATTTTCCAATGTAACGTTTGATGGACGAGCACCATGGAACAAGTCTCCAGCAATAATCATGAATGTTGGTTTTAACTCCAAAGTCTTATCCACCAGTTCTTTGAAAGCCCTGTCGAAGTCTTCCCTTCTGGCTTCAAGACCGTATTGTGAATAACCTAAATGCAAGTCTGCAGCATGAACGAAACTGAAAGCCTTCAAACGTCTTCCTCCTCAACAGTGCCAACCTAGAATTAACGGGTATAACCCTATTAACGTTTAAGTCTAGGCTTATAGAAACATATAAGAGTAAACAATCATTTTCAAGCAGCGGAAAGATGCTCAAAATGGAATGTCAAAAATGTGGGAAAGAAACGTTTCTGCCCTTTAGATGCCCCTATTGTGGAGGATACTTCTGTTCAGAGCACCGCTTACCAGAAAACCATGAATGCCCCAGAATAGAATTGGCTCGCTTTCCAAAAAGAAAAGAGCAGACAATAATCCAGCGGACACAGCAGCCTTACGAATACACTGTCACATATATTCCAGTGCAACCTAAAAGAAAACTCCATTTTAGCAGCAGAGAAGCTAAACATTTAACCATAGCAGCCTTACTTGTAATGGGCATTGGACTGTCGCTGGGAATTTCTCCAAAGGCGTATGCAAAAATTGGAAGCCCCCTTATGCTGCTCATCTTCGCAGCCATGTTAACAGCCTCTTTCTTCCTCCACGAACTAGCCCATAAGTTTACAGCCCAAAAAGAAGGGTTGCGGGCGGAATTTAGGCTGATGTTTACGGGTTTAATATTGACAGCCATATCAATTATTTCGCCGCTCTTTAAGATTATATCGCCGGGAGCAGTTGTTATATCAGGATTTGTTGGCAAAAAAGGCGTGGGGAAAATATCCATGGCTGGACCTTTAACCAACATATCATTGTCAATGGCGCTAATTGCGTTATGGCTTGCAACTTCTCACCCAATTTTAATGTTTGGAGCGGCTTTCAACGCTTGGATAGCCCTCTTTAACCTAATTCCCTTCGGAATCCTCGACGGTTTCAAAGTTTTTTTATGGAACAAACTCTTTTGGGTTTTAACTTTCATGTTAAGCTTAACTCTAACAATACTAACTTATCCGTATTTATGAGAAAAGGCTAAATGAGTTCTATTGTGACGTGTACTTCTTCTGGGACGCGGATTCGCATAATGCGCCTCATGGCGCGTTCTTCAGCGGCTATGTCTATTAGGCGTTTGTGAATGCGCATCTCCCACTTGTCCCATGTGGCGGTTCCTTCACCGCAAGGGGACTTCAAAACTGGAACCCTAAGCCTTTTAGTTGGCAATGGAACGGGTCCAGTCATTTTCACCCCTGTTTTTTCGGCAATAGCCTTCAGTTCTTGACATACTTCCTCAAGCTTTCTGTAGTCTGTGCTTGTTAAGCGTATCCGCGCCTTTCTAACCATGCTTACTATTCCACGCCTCAAACTTTTATGTTTTCTCGGTGGGTTACCTTTAGACAATAAAGCACAAATAAAAACTTATCGAAGAGAATAGGCAATAAGCATAAAACGCCACTAAGGATGGATAGCAGAACTATGATGTTAAGGGTTAAGGGAGCGCTGATAGACTTAGACGGAACAATAGTTGACTCCAGAGAAGCATACAGCGAAGCTCTGAAAAAGGCTCTTACGATGCTTGGACTGAGGGAATTTAACCCCGCCATGGCAGTGGAAATTCCAAGAAGGCTGGAACAGAACCTACCAATAAACGACTTGATACCAAAAGTTAACATTGAAAAATTTTTGGAAACCTACCTAACGGTGTATTACAGAATAACAGGAAAAAAGACGAAGCCGCTGCCAAATGTTTCAAAGACTCTTGAAGAACTTTCAAGGCGGCTAAAACTTGCACTGTTCACAATGCGCCATGTTCCAAAAGAAAACATAAGAAGGGAAATGGAAAAGTTTGGGTTAGCTAAATATTTCCATTGCATAGTAACAGCCTTAGACACACGTTTTCCAAAGCCTTCCCCAAAAGCCATACTTGAATGCTCGCAAAAACTGGGCGTTAATATAAGCGAATGCGTGGTTGTAGGAGATTCTGTCACAGACATAAGAGCCGGGAAAAAAGCTGGAGCCAAAGCAGTTGCCGTTTTGTCAGGTATATTTTCAAGAGAAGAATTGGAAAGGGAAAAGCCCGACTTAATTCTCAAGGACATTAACGAGATTTTAGGGTTCTTGGCTGGCTTGTAATATTACAATGTATACAATATGGCTGAAAATTACTTAAGAATCTTATAGAAGCAACCATAAATAAAGCTTAATTAAAACTTTGCAGTAGTAGTATGTTGGAGAGGGCTTCGAGAAACAATGAACTTCATTGAGATGCTGCTGTCTGAAAAACTTAAAAGCAAAAACCCAATGCTGGATGTCTTCGGAGCGGACCGCAAAATTCTCCAAATAGCATGTCAAGACCTAACAAACTATCTCAAGGTTCAATGGAACCTTGTAGGCAAAGAGGCAAACGAATGCGAACTTGCAGACAAGCTGGAAGAATTCTATCAAAAAGAGCCGAAAGAACTAGAAGAATTCATAGATTTATGGACTGGAATATGGCTTAAAAAATGGGGCGAAAGAGTGAAACTCCTAATAGGCAACGAGGATTCCAAACGGTGGAACAGGGTGACAAAAATCCTCAATGATGCAGAACCCCTCTGGAGAAAACTCGCCAACCGTCGAGAAATGCAGGAAGTAGTAATATCCACGCTTATAAGAAACGGTGAGATTTGCGGCACTTCAATCCTGGCTGAAAACCTCTTAAAAATGGAGTTAGGCGAAAACAAAAGAAGATATGCAAGCGAAGGAGAAAGAACGCTAAACCTTGCTAACAACACCTTGCGCAAGGCTAGAGAACTAACAAGAAGCAAGGGACCATTAATATTTGTCAGAATTGACAAGGGTTATTATAACAACAGCGACTTTTAATTGGTTTTACCTTGCTCAGCATGTTTTAACGTGTTCTTTCTCTGTTAAGGTTTTTAGTCTGCCATGAATACCTTCTAATGGTTGTCGCTTCTCCGTAACCGCAGGCGGCGCATCGCTTCTTTGAAACGTTGTAGGCTCTCCGTCCACAGCGTCTACAGCGTATGTGGAGAGTTTTCCCGGCACGTTTTCCAAAGGATGGTGTTCCTTTTCCCAAAGTTTTTCACCTTGGTGGCGGTGATATGAGGACAACGTTGTCTCCGCGGACTATGATTAAACCTAACTTTTTGGCGTTTTCAGCGTCTGTTGTGTCTTCAGTCTCCTCGAGAACAAGGTTTAGGTGCTGGTCGAATCCCTTCAGTCTCCCCCTCAGGTTTTTTCCGCCTTTCAATCTCACAAGTACGATTTTTCCAAGGTTTTGCTCAAGAATTTCAGTCGTCATCTCGCTCATTTGCAAACCTCCAATTACATTTAACCCTTTTTATACTTAAACTTATACCATTTAAACCTATCTAAGAGAGAAGCGGCAAAATGTCCAAAAAATGTAAGAGACATTTCCTTAAAGAAAGGGAGGCTAAAGCTCTATTAAATGAAGCTTCAGAAAAGCTGAAAGTTGATCTAGAGAAAGTTTTCAGGTCTGAAGTTAAAGTGGAATTGGTTAAGATGGATTTCGGCGAAGTTTTCCTCGTAAATGGCAAACCATCACTTTTCAAAATTGAAGAACACCTTTACCCCACATTACTTTTTGAAGAAATTTTTAAATTGACACCTAGGGTTGTTGTGGACATGGGAGCTATTCGCCACATTTGCAATGGCGCTAATGTTATGGCTCCTGGAATTGTCCGCTTTGAAGGCGATTTTAGAAAAGGCGACTTGGTTTTTGTGGTCGATGAAAAATACGGTAAGCCAATTGCTGTCGGCGAAGTCTTTTACGATAGCGCCGAGGCTGTTAAAGTCAAGCAAGGCGTTGTAGTTAAGAATGTGCATTTTGTTGGCGACAAAATATGGAAGTCTCTAAAAGAACTCCTTTTATAAGTTGAGCAAACCGTTAATTCATATTCTAAATTCATAAATCCTTTAATAGCTAATCTGTATTTTAAATTCAGAAAACAGCTAAATAAAGAAACGCTTAAACTCTTAAAAGGTATAAGTTGCATAAGAGAGGAGAAGTTTGCCAGGTTTAAGCGAACTCTTCCGCAAATACAAGAGAGAGGAAAAAGTGGAGAAAAAAACAAAGGCTAAAGAGATGCCCGGTAAAACTTTTTTGAAGGCTATGCCCCTCCGCGACTTGTCCGATTTGGATGCTGTTAAAAATGAGGTGCGTTCTGGAAACATTTTGATTCTCAGGATAACTCCTCTCGCAAATAAAAGCATTGAAGATGTAAAGCGGGCGGTTAACGAGTTATGTGAATTTGTAGAATCTGTTGGTGGGGACATCGCCCGTCTAGGTGAAGAACGTGTTGTTGTGTGTCCTCCAAACGTTAAAATTTGGAGAGAGAAGGCGCCTGTGGCGAGCGAGCCTATACCTACAGCAGCCTAAAGGTCTCCATAACTGAAGGAGCAAGTGTCTGCATCCCGCATTTTTTCTGAATGAAATTTGCTATGCTTGTTATTTTTGCTCTTTCACCATGACAAACTATGACTTTTTCAGGTCTAGGTTTGAGGTGGGTTACATAGTTGATTATTTGCCGCCTGTCGGAGTGCCCGGAAAAACCTTCTATTGATTCTACGTGAATCTTAACTTTCACAACAGACATTCTGCCCTCGCTGTCAATCATTGCAACCTCGTTTATGCCCCTCTGCACCCTTCTTCCCAGAGTGCCCTCAATCTGGTAGCTTACAAAAACTATTACGTTTCTTTCGTCTTCAGCTAGGCTTTTGAAGTATTCTATCACTGGACCGCCTTCAAGCATGCCTGACGTAGCCATAATAATGCATGGCTCTCCGTCGATTATGTTTTGTCTTACACTTGGATGTTCAACGACGGTGAAATAGTCTGATTCGAAGGGGTTTATCCCTTCATGGAGTATGCTGTTGCGAACTTCCCTTCCCAAGTATTCTGGGTAAGCCGTGTGAATGGCTGTTGCCTCCGAAATCATGCCTTCAATAAATACTGGAGCCTCCTTCATAAGCCCCCGTTTCATATAGCCGTCCAAAATAAGCATTATTTCCTGCGCTCTGCCAACAGCTGGTACTGGAATTAGAATCTTTCCCTTTTTCTCAAGAGTGTCGTTTACAATGTTTGTTAGGCGTTCTTCAGCTTCAACTCTTGAGGGCATTATGTCATCTGGGCCGCCGTAGGTGCTTTCAGTTATGAACGTTTCAACTCTTGGGAACTCTGCGGTTGCTGCTTCCAAAAGCATGGTTCTTGCATACTTGTAATCGCCTGTGTAAACTACATTGTGTAAACCTTCACCTATGTGCAAGTGAATTATGGATGAGCCTAAAATGTGTCCAGCGTTATGTAAGGTTAAGCGCATGTCAGGGGCTATGTCTGTTACCACGCCATATCTCAACGGAATAGTGTGCAGCACACATTCCCGAACATCTTTTTGGTCGAAGGGCGGTATTATGCCTTGTTTGTTAGCTACATCTAGATAGTCAAGTTGAAGCAGCGTCATCAAACTTGATGTTGGAGCAGAGCAGTAGACAGGACCGTCGTAACCGTATTTGTAAAGAAATGGCACTAAACCGCAATGATCTAGGTGAGCGTGGCTTATAATAACAGCGTCTAAAGAGTCTATTTCAAAGGCTGGATGGTCAAGTCTTGGAAAAGCCTCAAAGGGCTTGGAAGAACCCGGGTTTATGCCGCAATCCAGCAACACACTGCTTTCTCTTGTTTGAATGAGAAAAGCTGACCTACCGACTTCTTGAACACCGCCGAGAGACGTTATACGGATGTCGCCAACTTCAAAGGTTTTCGGTCTGAAAATTCTTTCGCCAAATGTTCGCAGAATTCTCTCTCTTTCTTTGCTTTCCGAATGAAGATAGTGGCGCATATGTGCTATAATTTTTGAACGAAGCGGAGGACTTCTTAAAACGTGAGGTCGCCACTTGGTTCTTTTTATAATCTCCTGCAAAACAGTTCCGTTTTTGCCGATGACCATTCCGGGCTTTTTCGCTTCGATTATTATTTCTCCAAGGCTTGGGTCAAAGTTTATGTCTGTAACTTCAGCTTCAGGCGGTATTATTTCATGGGCTATTTTTTCAGTTTCTTTTTCTGGCAGCCGCACAGATGGATCTGAACGCACAACTATACGTTTTCTTATGACGTTCACTATGTCTGCGATAATGCTGCTTTGTTCAACTAGAAGTTCAGGTTTTTTAGCGTAGATTGCAAGCATTGGACCTTCATATTCTACTCTTGTCACTTCAGCCTCTTTCGGAACGTGCTCTAACACGTATTGGCTTATTTCTATTTTCTCCCTTTCAGAGTTGGGGGTCAACTTTCAACTTCCTACTTTGCTAAAAGCTTCTTTTTCTCTTCGTCGGTTAATTCTCTAAAGCCCTTAACATCCACGATTGCAACGTTAAAGCTGTCGCCGCTTGCCGCATCCCGTTTCATAGCAGAGTCAACAGCCCTAACAACAATTGGCAAAGTTTCCTCAACAGTCATGTCCTCCTTATACTTGTCTTCAAGGACACCGTAAGCTATTGGAGAACCAGAACCAGTGGCAACGCATTTTTCCTCTGTTAGACTGCCGAAGGGATCCAGTGAAAACACGTGGGGACCATCGTCGTCTACACCGCCTATTAAGACTTGTGTGGCTAGGGGCATATATCTCGCTGAGAACAGGAGGTTTGCAACAAGCCTTGCAGCCGAGTTTATTGGCATCGGTCTGCCCATGTTCAGCCGGTAAAGCTGCGCATTAGCTGTTAATATGTCTACGGTTCTCTGGGCGTCCGCCACTGTTCCAGCTATGGTCATGGCTAGGTGGTCGTCTATCTTGTATATTTTTTTCCCATGTTTATGGGCTACGTAGAATCCCATGGTTACACGGGTGTCTGAGGCTAGGATTACGCCGTCCTTGCAGACGACACCTATCGTTGTTGTTCCCTTCAACGTCAACTTGTTAACTATATCGTTGCTTGCCATTATCATTTCTCCTAAAACCTAAACATTCACCAAATACTTCGCTAGGAAGTAGCATTTGTAATCATGTTCGTGAGGCTTATTAACATTACGCTTCAAAAAACACAATTAATCCGCTAAATAGCGTGAATGCCACGCAGCGAAATAAACAATGCAGATTCGCCGTTTTTAAAAAGAGTTTTAAGTTCATACACCATTGATGTAAGGATGAACACGAATTTGAACAGTGATGAATTTGCCTTTAAAACATCATTGGATGCAGCTTCCAAGAGAGGTAATAGTAGGAGAAGGGGTGATAGAACGGGTAGCTGAGATTTCAAGTAGGCTCGGGTTTACGGACTCAGCCTTAATAGTTACTGGTTTGAGAACTTGGAATGTTGCTGGAAAAACCGTTAGAGGGGTTTTAGAAAACGGTGGGTTAAATGTTGAAACTTTGACTGTGGAATCAGCCACTCTTAAGGATGTTGAGGCGGTTGAGGAAAGAATTAGGTCTTTAAAGCCTCAAGTGGTTTTGGGGGTGGGAGGGGGAACAAAAATTGATATTGCAAAATTAAGTTCGGCACGTCAAGGAACACCTTTCATAAGCATCCCCACAACAGCCTCCCATGATGGAATCGCAAGCCCACTGTCGTCCATTAAAGGGCTGGAAAAACCTTTTTCAGTTATAGCTCAGGCGCCAATAGCCATTATAGCAGACACAAACATAATAATGCAAGCGCCCCACCGTCTTATTTCAAGCGGCTGCGGAGATGTGATTGCAAAATTTACAGCTGTTAGGGATTGGAAACTGGCACATGATGAGAAAAACGAGTATTATGGAGAGTACGCCGCAAGCTTGTCTCTGATGAGCGCTGAACTTGTGATGCAAAATGCTGAATTGATTAGACCTAAAAACGAGGAAGGCTTGCGAGTGCTTTTAGAAGCCCTAATAAGCTGTGGAGTAGCCATGAGCATTGCAGGAAGCAGCCGCCCATGCAGCGGCTCGGAACATTTGTTCAGCCACGCCCTTGACATAATCAAACCTAACAAAGCCATGCATGGAGAACAATGTGGAGTTGGAACAATAATGATGGCTTACCTTCATGGGGCAAATTGGAAACGCATTAAGGAAACCCTTGAAACTGTAGGAGCCCCCACAAACGCTGAGGGTTTAGGCGTAACTAAAGAGGACGTTGTCAAAGCTTTGTTTACGGCTTCTTCGATAAGACCTGAACGCTACACCATCCTAAACAAGTTGAACCTAAGTCTTGAAAAATGTGAGGAAATAGCGAAAGGGACAGGCGTCATTTAAGATTATGTTTTTGTTTTGGGCTCAGCCTTAAAGGTTTCAAAGAATTTAACGGTTGTGATTTCTGGGAAGAACTTTTGTACGTCTAGGGCTATGCCTCTTTTTGCCACTTGGATTCCTTCGAGGTAAAAGGCTTCTTCTGGCATTTCTATGCTAACAGCCTTGGCTTTCACAGTGAACTTGAATTTTTCCGCTTCCACTGAGGGAATCCGTCGATGGATAAGTGCAGCAATTTTCTCTTGTTTGGTTTCAAGTTTTTTCTGGACGGTGACATCATAAACCAGTGTTTTTCCCGCTAGGGGTGGGTTAAAGTCGAGTAGAACTCTTCCAGCGCCCATTGCCCTTACAATTGCCATTTTATTGTCGTATTCAAGGCGCATTCCGAGAGCGGGTGTTATTCCTTTTGCGGTTAGCTGTCTAAGGGGGATTCGTTTAACTTTTTCCGGGTCTCTTGCTCCGAAGGCTTTTTCTGGCGGTATTTCAACGGTGGCTGGTTTGCTGACTTCCATGGTTGTTAGGCTTTCGTCTAATGCCTTTAAAACCCATCCTTCGCCTATTACAACTAGTTTTGGCTCGTAGATTTCGCCTTCCTTGTAGAGGCGCTCTTTTTTGGCTATTTCCTCTACAGTTGTGTCGAAAACTTCTCCGGTTTCCTTCACTTTTGCAACATAATCTAAGAGTATGAAGTCGCCCTTTTGCAAAGACATCTTTGCACCATCTTCAAATTATTTGCCAAAGTAAGCCTAAAACACTAATAAAGCTTTATCTATTAAACCTAGTCAATTATCGTGTTCAAATCTTAAGCTATTAAACCTCTTAATGGAGGTATAAGGCGTGTTTGAAATATTTGCAGAATACCCCTATCTGATAACCATATTATGGTTAATTGTTGTAGCAGTCGCCGCGATAATTTTGGAACGCATACTCACTAGATGGCTGAGAAGGTTTATAGAGAAAACGCAGATGCCTCCCGATGTGGGAAATGGGCTTATATTGACGGTGAGGCTGCTTATACTAGTGGGCGCTGTTGTCGCTCTTTTACATGTGGGAGGCGTACCCTCAGACATCATTGTGAGTTTTTCAGCTCTAGGCGGCGCCGCTGTTGGATTCGCTTCGCAACGAACCATTGGAAACCTTATCGCTGGAGTCTACCTCCTTATCGCCCGCCCCTTTCGTGTAGGCGATTATATCCGCATAGACAGCATTGAAGGAATAGTGCGGGAAATCACGATAAACTATGCGAAAATTTTGACCCCGGATAACACTGTTGTGTCTATAAGCACTCAAAGAATTCTAGATAAGGAGGTTACCAACTTCCGTTTTAAGGGAGAAGAGGAAAAGCTGTACTGTTACGGTTTTGAATTAAACTTTGACCATTCGTTGCCAACTGAAAAGCTGGAGGAAATACTGGACAGCGTTATTGAACGATATGCTGAAGTGCTTCCCAAAAAGCCGGAATACCAAGCCGTGAAGTTTACTAGACTTGATAGAAACTACAAGTTTTACATTTACGTTGAAGACCCCAAAGACATTTTCATACTTCAGCCGAAAATACTGAGGGAAATCATAGAAACATGGGACAAAGCCAAACCCGGCAACCAGTAAGGGCTTTCTGCCTCATAATCTAAAGTTATATAGGCGCATTTTAGTAAAATGTGAAGGGGAAGTGGGAAAATGTTGAAAGAGGCGCAGGAAGCCGTTAAGAGAATATCCTACGAAGCTCATAAGAAGGAGGTTTTCACCTCAGGCTTTTTCATAACGCTTTTGGCAGAACAAGTGGGACAAGTTGCGGAGAAATACATTGACGAGGGAAGGATGGGTAAGGACATTGAAGTGGACATAGCAGACGTTATTGTGGCGAGCCTAGCCTACTTGAACTGGCTGGAAAAAGATGCTTCAGAAGCCTTCAAAAAATCCCTTGAAAAACACGAGAATGCAATAAGAAAGTTTACGGAAAAAAGAAAATAGGTAAAAGAAGCGTTTCGACAAGGTTGAACCATACATGCAAGCCTATGAAAAAGAGAGGCTTTACCGAAAATGCTTCAAAAATATTATAAAGGAAAAACTGAAGGGAAAACCGCTTAACGATAGAATGACACTTGTGTGCAAGGTTTTGAAGGTTGAAATTCCATACTATTTCTGGGTTGGATTCTACATTCCAAAAGAGGAGCATTTAGAACTCGGTCCATCCGAAGGACCGCCCGCTTGCGCACAAGTAGCCTACACTGGAGTATGTGGAAAATGCGCCAAAAGCAAGAAAACAATTATTGTGCCGAATGTCCACGATTTTCCGGGGCATATAGCGTGCGATCCCCGATCGAAATCCGAGATAGCTGTTCCAGTTTTGGATGGGAAAGGCAATGTTTTGGCGGTGCTTGACGTTGACAGCGAAGAGTATGGGAGTTTTGATGAGAAGGATAGGGAATGGCTTGAAAGAATAGCGAAAATCTTAACTTCGCCCAGCTTTGGATAGTAAATGGCTCGACAGGAAAATGAAATATGAAAAATGATTTGGTTAATGCTAGAAGCGCTTACATAGCTATTCTTCTCCTTGGAATTGTAAGCTTAATGGGAGACGTTGTCTATGAGGGTTCGCGGGGGCTTGTGCCAGACTATTTGACGTTTTTAGGCGCTTCTGCTTTCATTGTAGTTTTTGTGGGTAGATTTGGAGAGTTTTTAGGTTATGCGTTAAGGCTTGTGAGCGGAGTCCTCGCCGACACAACTAAAGCCTATTGGGTTTTCATATTCTTAGGTTATGGTTTGATATTGGCAATTCCTCTTCTGGGATTTACAAGTCTATGGTGGATAGCCATAATGCTGATACTGTTTGAACGCATTGGAAAAGCTGTTAGGTCACCGTCAAGGGACGCTGTGCTCTCAATTGTAAGCAAGGGTGTTGGGGCTGGAAAAGCCTTTGGAATCCATGAGCTATTAGACCAAACAGGCGCTATTTTAGGTCCTCTTATCGTGGCGGCTTTAATGTTTTACAGCGGCAACAGCTACAGCCAAACTTTCAGCTTTCTGCTTCTGCCATTTTTGATACTTTTGGCAGTTTTGTTTTACACTTATGGAAAAGTGGGAAGGAAAAGGCCCGTGGACAAGCCGGAAAAGGACGGCGAGAAAAGCGGAAAGCTTGAAAGGGTTTTCTACATTTACACGGCGGCTGTTTTTCTAAACACTGTTGGACTTATCCCCTACGAGCTTATACTTGTGAAGGCTTCCACAATTCTCCAACCAGCAAACCAGCAGTGGATTGTCCCTCTAATATACACGCTAATACAGGGCGTTGACGCGCCAACCGCGTTATTTGCCGGATACTCCTATGACAAGTTTAAAATTAAGGTTTTAACGTTGCCCTTCCTTCTTTCGGTGGCTCCAACATTGTTTGCAATGGTTAACGCTGATTTGACAATGCTGATTGTTGCTGCAGTGTTTTTCGGCTTAGTTTTGGGGATGCAAGAATCAATTTACCGTGCTGCTGTTTCAGAGTTGGCGCCCATATCTTCGCGGGGAACCGCCTACGGCATATTCAACACCGTCTACGGAGTTGGCATGTTAGCCAGCGGCTTCATATACGGTTTAATAGCAGCCCTAAGCCCACCATACCTATTCATAGTTCTTTACGTTTTGGCAACACAATTCGCTGCAGTGATTTTGCTTCTCAAAGCCTATTCAAAAACCGCAATTAAATTAGAAAATGTTAAAGCTTGAAGAACACAATTTTCCACGGGGGGCGAAAAATTGGCATTTGATGATGAGTCTAAAGTTTTGGATATCCTTGAAAAGGTCAGCAAAAGCGTTGTAAACATAAGCACAATAAGGCTTATTCAAGACATATTTTACCAAGTTTTCCCAGTTAAGGGCATGGGTTCAGGCACAATAATAGACGGTGAAGGCCACATACTAACCAACAATCATGTTGTTCAAGGTGCAGAACGCATTGCCGTAATATTGTGGAACGGCGAGGTTTTAAATGGGCGGCTTTTAGGCACATGTGCAATTCATGACATAGCAGTTGTTAAGGTTGATAAGAAGGAATTGGTTTACGCGGAGTTGGGAGACTCAGACAAGCTTAGGATAGGGCAACGTGTTTACGCCATTGGTAACCCGTTTGGCTTGGCTGGCGGTCCTACAATAACTTCAGGGGTCATAAGCGCCATAAACCGCACAATAGAATCCAAAAACGAGCTTTTGGAAAATCTTGTTCAGACAGACGCGGCGATAAATCCTGGAAACAGCGGCGGACCCCTTGTAGACGTTAACGGCAAGGTTGTTGCCATAAGCACGGCTATCATCCCCTTTGCCCATGGAATCGGATTTGCCATACCCATAAACTCGGCGAAAAAATGTGCATATGATATTATAGCCGAAGGAACCCATGTTAGACCTTGGCTTGGGATAATAGGTTTAAGCCTCTCAAAAGAAATTTCCCGCTATTATGGCATTCCAGTGGCTGAAGGAGTTTTGGTGACAAGAGTTGTTGATGGAAGCCCAGCCTACGAGGCGGGGATAGTTGCAGGAGACATAATACTAGCCTTAGAAGATGTACCCATAAAAAGAATCGAGAAACTGTTGAGCGAAATCCACAAAAGAAAGGTTGGCGAAAAAATTAACTTAACTATTTACCGCGAAGGATTCGAATATTCTGTTGAAGTCTTCCTGGCTAAAGCGCCATAACACTTCTAAAAACAGCATATAAGCGTGTTATCGCTTAAAGACTTCAAAACAATTTTGAAGCGGAAATTATAAATTGGGAAGGTAATAATAAATGGTAGACGCTTTAGGATTTAACTAGTCCTTGTGTAAGATGGGGAGGCTAATGAGCACACATGCAGAAGAACTGAAACTTCGGTTAATGACTATAGAACTTCTTAGAACAGCCAAATACAAGAGAAACATCACATACCGCGAACTATCCGCCAAAACAGGCTTGCCCGTAACAGTCTTAAGCAGATATGCAAAAGGCCACGTTTTACCCAACACTGCCAGAGCAAAACAGCTATGGAAGGTTTTAACGAAGTTTGTTGGTTTAGAGAATGAGCTTCGCAGCAGAATAAGGTTTAACGAGGAGGGCTATTTCGACAATACCGAGATTATAGGCGATTTTAACATCCTTCAACAGGCAGCTAACCATGCACTTGCAAATTTCGCTGGAAAAAGGGTTACAAAGGTTTTCACAGCTGCTGTTGATGGAATTCCATTGGCAACTATGGTGGCAAACTCCTTAGGCGTAAACCTCGTCATAGCCAAAAGAGGCAAAGAAGTGGGCGTTAAAGAATTTCTTGAAGAAACCTACGTGCTTAAAGATTCCGGAGTGACTATAACGCTTTACGTTCCAAAAGACGCTATTAAAAGGCGGGACAGCGTCTTAATAGTGGACGACATGATTAAAACTGGAGAAACTCAAGCAGCGCTTGTAAATTTAGTGCGCAGAGCGAAGGCTGAAGTTTCTGGAGTTTTCTCCCTCATAGCCGTCGGAGACGAATGGAGGAAAAGGCTGAAACTGCCTGAAGAATGCCCCATTGAGGTTATAACCTATATTAAGTCCTCTTAGGATTTATGCAGTCTGTTTTAACCGGGCAAACGGCACATTTTCCCTTCCTACAATAGTCTTTGCCAAGGCGGAGCAGCGCCGTTTCAAAGTTTATGAAAGATTTGTTTGAAACAGCATTTTCATCCCAGAATTCTTCAAGCTGCTGCAAAAACCCCTTAGAAGATTTCTCATCAATTATGTTTAGGTTTTTGGCGGCCATCACAACTAGGCTTGTGGGTTTTGGTTGGGCTTTGCTCCAAAGGCTGCGTAGTTCTCTTAGGAAAATGCTTACGGTAACGTCGCCAACACCTTTTCCCAAACCTTTCAGTTTCTCTTCCAAATCACGGGGACTGGAAGCCCTATCATGCATGTTGGTTAGTTTGCCGTCGTGTTTTTCACCGAGGTTTCGCATAACCTCTAAAAGCTTGTCCGCTGTTTTAAAGTCATAACGTGTATAGCTTCCCTCGTCAAGAATCTTAACGAGACCATCCCAGCCAGTTTCAAGAATTTTTCTAGGCGTTAAAACGCCATATTTTTCAAAGCATTTGTAAGTCTTTATGACAGCGGTTTCTGTTATGGGCGCGCCGAAAAGTACAGATGCCAAAAACCATTTGAAGATTTCCTCTTCTTTTCCACTTTCAAGGTTTATTCCTAAAATCTCTGGATACCGTTTTCCAAGACTTTCAACGAGAATTTGGAGGCTTTTCCGCTTCAAAGAAGACCTCCCCAATCTCCTTTCTTTGCTAACAAATTTATAACTACCGCTGGCATAAACGGTTAGCGGAGGCATAGCCGCCGATGCGGACAATAGAATGGCGCGACGGAACCGTAGTAACGATAAACCAGTTGAAGCTTCCCCATGAAACAGAGCTTCTACGGTTAAAAAACTGTGATGAAGTGGCTGAAGCCATAAAAAAAATGAAGATTAGAGGAGCCCCCTTGCTAGGTGCTGCCGCAGCTTACGCATTGGCGCTTGTGGCTTACCATTCAAAGGCAAAAGAAAAGAAAAGACTAATCCGTGAGTTAGAGGAGGCAGCTGAAAAACTTAGAAGGACAAGGCCTACAGGTGTTAATCTCTTCTGGGCTGTTGAAAGAATCTTAAACAAGGCTTACGCCTTCCATGGAAACACTAAAGAACTAGCTGCCCTTGTTGTCGAAGAGGCAAACAGAATAGCTGATGAAGACGCTGCGGCGAACCGCTCAATTGGCAAGTATGGAGCCTCCCTCATAATGGACGGAGATGTGGTGCTAACCCACTGCAACGCTGGAGCCTTAGCAACAGTTGAGTATGGCACAGCGTTAGGCGTTATCAGAGCTGCTGTGGAACAAAGCAAAAAAGTAAGGGTTATCGCCACTGAAACTAGACCGAAGCTTCAGGGAGCCCGCCTAACAGCCTACGAGCTTAAGCGGGATGGCATATCTGTCACTTTGATAAGCGACACCATGGTGGGATACATCATGTATAGGCGGATGGTTAACAAGGTCGTTGTAGGCGCCGACAGAATAGTGCGAGACGCCGTTATCAACAAGATAGGAACATACCAAATCGCTGTTCTAGCGAAAGAACATGGCATCCCTTTTTATGTTGCAGCCCCAAAATCCACATTCGATTTAGCGCACACTTCTGCGGAGGTAACAATAGAGGAGAGAAGCCCAGAAGAAATCACTTGCATAGGTTCTGAAAGAATAGCGCCCGAAAGCATAGCTGTTCTAAACCCAGCTTTTGACGTAACGCCCCTAAATTATGTGACGGCAGTAATCTGCGAAGACGGCATCCTATATATGGACGATTTGGCAAGTTTAAAGCCAGCACGGTTGGCTCAAAATGAGCAAGAATAAGGAGCAACCACCACGCACGGAAGCAAAAACTGAAGGCTACCTAACAGAAAAGGGAGTGAAGATTACATCCAAACAAAAAGTGGATGAACTTCAAACCAGAGGGTACGGAGTAAACGAAGACGGCGAACTCCTCTTAAATTTTTATGAAGCTTTATACCTTTTAGACAAGGGCTTATTAGAAGTTAAAAGCGAAGAAGACGCGAAAATAGATTTTCAAAGGCTTCTGCAGATTTCAGAAAAAACCGATGAAAACGCTTGGGGAAAGTATTTGGTTTACCGCGACTTAAGAAGCCGCGGTTATGTTGTCCGCGAAGGCTTCGGATTAGGCGTCGATTTCAGAGTTTACGAGAGAGGTGAATATGGAAAGGACACGGCGAAATACCTAATCCTAAGCCTTCAAGAAGGCAAACCAATAACACTGGAGGAGCTAACCCAAATAATGAGGCAGTGCCAAAGCCTAAAGAAGGAGTTGATATTGGCGGTTATGAGCCGACGTGGAGAAATAGTTTACTATTCCGTCTCGCAACTAACCCTACCATGATGCAGAAATGGTGAAAAAGCAATGAGGGCTTTTAAAACAGTCCGTGGAATGAGGGACTTCCTTCCAGAAGAAGCAAAAATGATGAAATACATTGAAGGCAAAGCCAGAAAAACCGCTGAACTTTATGGGTATAGGGAGATAATAACGCCAGTTGTAGAGCCCTACGAGCTTGTGGCTGCAAAAGCCGGTGAAGAAGTCCGCGCTAGAATGTATGCCTTCAAGGATTTAGGTGGAAGGAAAGTTGCGTTAAGACCAGAGTTTACGGCTTCAGTGGCTAGGCTTGTGGCAACCACTCTGCGAAATGAGCCAAAACCTCTGCGGCTGTTCTGTGTCGGAAGCCTCTACAGATATGACGAGCCGCAGAAGGGGCGTTTCAGAGAGTTTTGGCAGTCAAACTTTGAGCTGATGGGTTCCGAGAAAACTGAAGCGGATGCTGAAATACTGTTGTTAACTAACCATTTCATGAAGTCTGTTGGGCTGAAGAATTACGCCTTCAAAATTGGGCATGTGGGTGTTTTGAGAAGCATCCTAAGCCAAGAAGGACTAGCTGAAGAAACACAAAACCAAGTAATGCAACTTATGGACAAAAAACTGCACGATGAAGCCCTAAAACTGGTTAAAGATGCGGGTGTGTCGGAGAGATGCTTAGACACACTTCGAAAGCTGGTGGGCTTAAGAGGAGACGCTGCTGCATGGGTTTTAAAGGAAATGGAAAAACTTGTAAAAGATTATGAAAAGGCTGCAAGCGCCGTTAGTAACCTCGGTGAAATTCTCAAATTTTTTTCAGAATCCGCTGGAGAAATAAGCGTAACAATCGACGCTGGCTTTGCAAGAGGCTTAGAATATTACACTGGAATTATTTTTGAGGTTTACGTTCCAGAATTGGAAATAGCTTTGGCTGGTGGCGGAAGATACAACAAGCTTGTAGAATTGTTCGGCGGTGAACCCACACCAGCGGTTGGAGTTGCCCATGGAATAGACAGAATGATGCTTGCCTTACAAGAACAAAAAACAAACCTCACCGCTGGAGGGGAAAAAACTGTTATGGTAATTCCAGTTAACGAAAGCCTAAACAGCAAAGCCTTAAAAATTTCAGAAATGCTTAGGGCTGAAGGAATATCAGTTGAAACCGAGGTTATGGGGCGGAAGGTTTCTAAGGCTTTGGAAGACGCTGACAGAAGGGGAATAAGCCACGTTATTATAGTGGGAGAAAAGGAATTGAAGGATGAAGCGGTTGTTCTGCGGAACATGCGGAAAAAACGGCAAAGCACAGTTAAAATCGAAAAGTTAGCTGAGGAAATACGTCAAGACAGTTCTTAAAACACTGGCTGCCTTTCTCTTCTTAAAAAGTCTCCAACATCCAAAACGTTTTCGACAGCCACACCGCTTTTTATTTGGCTCAGGTTTTTTGTTAGTTTGCCGAAGCCTAGGCATTCACCATGCTTGTTGAAGATCAGAGTGTAGCTTCCCCTTTTCGTTGAACCTTCAACCTTCAGGATGCCTTCTTTGAATATGTCTCTTCCGCAAACAAAGAGCCAAGCAGCCTTATCATCTACAGTTATCTTATTTTCGGCTTTTTCCGCAATCATGGAGAGCAAAGGAAAACTTGGATGGAACTTTCCACCCTTAATTTGCCCTAAATATGTGCCCGCACATCGCCATTTCCTGTTTTTTCCAGCTAACTCTTTAACTTTCCAATTTAAAAGAAAATAGCGGTTTCCCATTTTAACCACGAACCTTTTTTCTAGGCTTAGTTCCGCACCGAAAAGCCTTGCGAAGCCTTCAATAGATTCTGCTTCAGCCATAATTGGCGCCTCGCTTTTTAAGTTTACAGACAAAAAAGCCTTGAGTTTTTTCAGGCCAAATCCGCCTACAATTCCTTATTGAATTGTCAAGCTTTTTTCCAAAAACTTCTGTTGGAGCTCGCTTCCATAACAGTTTATTTCCACAGTTTTTAAGCCAAGATTCTTTACAGCCCAGTCTATGTTTAATTCGTTTTCTTCTGGCTCCAGAGAACATGTGGCATAAACTATTTCGCCATCTTCCTTTAGGATTTTTGCGGTTTCCGCGAGAATTTCCCTCTGCAGTTTCGCGTTTCTTTCAATGTCGTTTAGGGTTCGCCGTTTAAACCAGCTCTTGTCTGCGGCGAAGTTGCCGGAACATGGAACATCCAGCAATATTCTGTCAAATTTTATCCCAAGTTTTGACACGTGTCTCGCATCCAACTCGTAAACTATGGCGTTTTTCACGCGGCATCGCTCAAGCTGATTTGCCAAAGCCTTTAGCCTCCACCTATTAACGTCTAACGCCACAATTACGCCAGTGTTTTCCATCAAATCCGCCATCTGAACCGTCTTCCCGCCTGGGGCAGCACAAGCATCCAAAACAGTCTTATCCCTCAAATCTGTGAAAAGAGTGGCGGGAATCTGGGCAGCCGCCTCCTGCACTGAATAATAGCCCAAAAGGTATTCCACCGTGGCTCCAACCGAAAACTCGGAGCGGAGAACCCAATAACCGTTTTGCAGAAATGGAATCTCCTCAAGCTCAACACCCAAACCTTTAAGTCGCCCCAAAAGGTCGACGCCCCTAACGTTCATAGCGTTAATTCTAATGGCTTGCTTCGGCGCAGCATCTCTAAACTCCCAGCCCAACAGCCGATAACGGTTGACAAAAAACTCTTTGCCAAACATCAAAACAAAAAAACAATAAAGGATAATAAAAGCTTGGCGACAAGAGCATCACCATTTCCAACAGCCCGCCCAAAACCCGAAAACTAGAGAGGAGTAGATGCTATTGGCTAAACCAGCAACCAAACCAACATAAAAATCTAGAGGGGGCTATTCAATTTAACAGTAGAAGACAAGCACAAATTTGACATAACCATATAGCAGTACGGGAACATAACGCTTTTTAGGAAAAGACCGATAAGAGGATAACCAGAATTTAGAAAAAGCGGGCTGTCCTCGTGCGGCCGTAGTCTAGCCTGGACTAGGACATCAGCCTGCCACGCTGACGACCCGGGTTCAAATCCCGGCG
>JABFQN010000028.1 GCA_019685555.1 Candidatus Bathyarchaeota archaeon A05DMB-3
AAGAACAGAAAGCCTTGCAGTCCTATCGAAAAAACTTGAACACTTAATAAAGAGCTCCACAAAAGTAATGGAAATTAAAGACATACGTAAAAGGCTTAAGGAAATAGCCAATACCCTCCGGAAGTTCGGCTGGAGAAGAGTTGTAATAGGCCGTGTAGACGAAAACCTTGAACGAAGAGAATTAGTCACAGTTGGTTTGGCAAAAGAGGAGATTAAGCTTCTAAAGGAGAAAAGGGCACCCGGAAACGTTTGGAAAGAGCGGTTGGGACCAAAATTTGAGAAGTACAAGATTGGCGAATTCTACTACATACCGTGGAGAGACCCTTGGATTAGAGAGCACTTCTTCCACGTTCCACCTGAAGCGCCGCTAGAAGAAGCCGTAAAACAAATGCAAGCTGTTCCAAGCAGGCTATCCGAAGAGAACATGGTGGACTGGCATCCTCAAGACATGCTTTACGCTCCACTGCGCACACCGGAAGGCAGAATCGTCGGTATACTCAGCATGGACGACCCAGTGGATGGACGCAAACCTACAAGAGAAACACTAATACCCTTAGAACTTTTCCTCCACCAAGCGGCAATAACCATCGAAAACGCAGAACTTATGGAAAACCTTGAAAAGGCAAGAAAAGAGCTTCAGCTTTACGCAGACCAACTTGAACAAAAAGTGGAAGAAAGAACCCGCGAATTAAGGGAAATCCAAGAAAGGCTACTTAGGTCTCAGAGGCTGGCGATTATAGGCGAGTTGGCGGGTATGGTTGGACATGACCTTCGCAATCCATTGACAAGCATTGCTGGCGCCACCTACTACATCAAAAAGAGGCTAAACCAAACCATCGACGGAAAAATTATGGAAATGATAGAGCTAATTGAGAAGAACATTACATATTCAAACAAGATAATAAACGACCTTCTGGACTATTCAAGAGAAGTAAAACTCGACATAACCGAAACAAGCCCAGTGGAACTGGTGAAAGAGGCGCTGGCATCTGTTGAAATTCCAAACAACATACAAGTGGAAAACCTAACAAAGAAAACGCCTAGAATAAAGGCTGATTTTGAAAAAGTGAAAAGGGTTTTTGTAAACCTAATAAGAAACGCCGTTGAAGCCATGCCGAAAGGTGGAACCCTAACAATTAAGAGCGAAAAGAAGGGCGACAAAATCGAGTTTATCTTTTCAGACACGGGGGTGGGCATGTCGGAAGCAACTTTGAAAAAGGTTTGGACACCACTGTTCACAACCAAAGCGAAAGGAATGGGCTTCGGCTTAGCCATATGCAAACGTTTTGTTGAAGCCCACGGAGGCTCCATAACCGTGAAAAGCACCCTAAGAAAGGGAACAACCTTCACGGTAACCCTTCCAATCAAACCCAAAAAAGAAGAAGGAGGTGAAAAAATATGGTTGAAAACGCCAGAATCCTCGTTGTTGACGATGACGAAAACATAAGAAAAGTGCTAACAATGATACTTGAAGACGAAGGCTACACAGTGGACACGGCGGAAACAGCCAAAAAAGCCATAGAAAAATCAAGGAAAAACTTCTACAACCTAGCGTTAATAGACATACGACTGCCAGACATGGAAGGCATAGAACTGCTAACAAAAATGAGGGACACAACGCCAAAAATGCGGAAAATAATCATAACAGGTTATCCAACGCTTCAAAACGCCATAGAAGCCGTAAACCGCGGCGCAGACGCCTACATACTGAAACCCTTCGACGTAAACAAAGTCTTAGCCACAATCAAAGAACAGCTTAGAAAACAGGAAGAAGAGAGACGTTACAGCCAAGAAAAAGTCGCAGAGTTCATAGAAACCCGCGTCAAAGAATTAGAGGTTGAAAAAGTAACCCAAAAAAGCCCATAACTTTCCCACATCCCCATTTTCAAAATTCACTCTTACTCATTTTCAAAATTTTGTTAAAAATAATAATTTAACCCTTTTTCATGAGAGTTTTGCGCATAAACCTCCAGTGATGCCCAACCTCAAATCCAAGCTTTCTCAAAAGCATCACTGACGGCGTGTTCTGCTCAACAGTGTAAAGCGCCACAGAATCCATTCCCTTCTCATAAAAAAAGTTCATTGCACGACGAGTCAAAGCTGAAGCCAAATTCTTCCCCCTATAATCTGGCAGTGTTGCCGCTGGTCCTAAATACCCCCTCTTAGCCTTAAAAAACTCGTTATACTCCGTGTCAGGTCTGGAAACCACAGCTGAAACTATTTTTTCGCCTATTTCAGCCACATGAATCCACTCTTCGTTAAAGGGCGGATGCTCAGTCTTCCACCTTGCAACAGAGCCGTCCCGCATCCTCTCCCAACCATATGCAGAATTGACAGTTTCGATGAGCAATTTCTCTTCGCCTGGCTTAAGGCTTCGAATAACGGTGCCAGCTGGAACTTCGGGGAGAGGTTTTACGCCGTCAAGTCTTGCAACCATTTGATAAAGCCCTCCCTCCGCCTTATAGCCGTGTCTAACCCAAAAGTTCATCATGGGACTCCCAAAGTCGACTGTGGTGAAAACCTCGTCCTCAACGTTTTTCTCAACCTCTTCAACCAATGCATCTCTGATGGTTTCCTCAGAAGCCGCCAGCCACTCAATCTCCATACCCCATGGACTACGACCATAAGCAACACAGCTAAAAACGACGCCTTTCTCCTCAGCCACCAAAACCCTAAGCTTGCGCTCCACAATCTCTAAACGAAGCTTCTCCTCAGTGAAGGGAACAAACTCATACGAGTTCCTATAAACACCATTAAGCAACTCAACCAGTCTAGGCAAATCTCCATCGTGAAAACCACGAATATGGAACCCCAAACACTACACCAAAAGAAAAGAATGAAACAAACAAAATAAACTTTTAAAACCGTAAAGCCACGCATAGGCCTGCACACCGCAACAAGAGTTTTCACAGCCCATATCGCCCAGACACCACCTGTACCCGACATCTCGGGCGGTTGGAAGCCGCAGGCTGAACTGGTCGGCCGAAGCCTTCCAGCTTACACCCCGGCTCCATCAAACCCATCTTCTATGGGAGCCCTCGTCCCCGTAAGCCAGACTGTTGCCAGCCCAGCCTTTAAAAGGGGAATGGCTGCCTATTTTCGGGAGGGGCTTCGGGCTTAGATGCTTTCAGCCCTTATCCCCAACGGCGTGGCTGCCCGGCGTCTGCCCTATCGGACAACCGGTTAACTAGAGGCCACAGCGTCCCGTTCCTCTCGTACTAGGGAC
>JABFQN010000020.1 GCA_019685555.1 Candidatus Bathyarchaeota archaeon A05DMB-3
TGCAAAAGTATTGCCCTTATTTCAGAAAAAGACGATGGTTCACCTTCTCTTTTATTTAAGGCTAATTTTCTGTTTGTCGCCGCTTTTTCGTTATAATCTTTACTTGCGTGGACAGTTTGCTGAAGTCTATGAATTTTGGAACTAGAATCTCAACTCCGATAATCTCACCTTTCCCGTTCAAATCCAAAACTAAATTATCAGAAATTGGCTCGCTTTCCGCCACTTCACCCCTCTTCAAACGAATGTAAAGCGCATTACCTTCCTCGTCATACTCCAACGAAACCAAGACATTCTCGCCCTAACATTGCTGTGATATTATGTTTTCTAGGATTTGGAGTGTGCCCTCTTTTTCAGCTTTACGTTTAACAGCCTTCAAATCAACCCTGGCAAATTTCAATATGGCTTTCACGTCGTCCACATCCTTCTGCGCCCTTTCTCGCGGCACTGTAGCCCTAATCATGCGAAGCTTAGCCAAAACAAGGTCTTCAGGCTTCTGAAAATATGTTGGCAAACCCAAAACCATGCCACGCCGCTTAGCAAGTTTCTCCCGTGAAAGGATTATGTCCACTGTTAAAGGGGATTTACTATCCTTAAAAGTGGCTATATTATAGCCGCTCTCCAAAGCGTCATCAAGCGCTTTCTCCTCAACCACCAATCCAGCCATCCGCAAGGCTGAAATAAGGCGTTCCCGCCAACCAACACCCCCAACAGCAACAACAACGTCAACATCCACGGTGGTGCGTGCCCGCCCATAATAACTGACAGCCAAAGCACCAGTAAACATGTAATCCAAACCAGAAGCATTAAAACTCTCAACAATCCTCCTCAAGAGGCTTTCAAGACTATCCAAGGTTTAGGCTTCTCCTTCGCAGATTCTTCTCAAACATGAGGCGTTCCCGTACAAGCTCAATAAGCTTTTCTTCGCTTATATTTGGATACTGCGCCTTAACGCCCTCAGCGCAAACACGAATACAAACATCACTCATGTTAACAGCCAAATCCACCCTTTCCTCGGGCTTAAGCCTCTGCCAATCCCGCATCCGCCAACCACGCCAAACCATGCTAAAATAGGCTATACCATTTATAAACATAAAACCCTTTAAACATTCACTTCCAAAAAGAGGCTGAAAAGGGCGTGAAGAGCCAAAACAAGTTTGAAGGCATAATCGTCCCGCATATTACGCCTTTCAAGGAAACTGGCGAAATAGACTTTGAAGCTTTACGCATGTGTGCACGCTTCTGGATAGAAAACGGTGTTGACGGGCTAATGCCTTGTGGCAGTAATGGCGAAGCCCCATACTTGGCAAGGGAAGAACGCCAAAAAATCATAGCAACAATCCTAGAAGAAGCTAAAGGCAACATAACAGTCATAGCTGGAACAGGCGCACCAAGCACATGGGAAACCATTAGGCTGACAAAAGACGCAGCGGATTTAGGCGTAGACGCCGCAGTGGTGGTTACGCCATACTATTTTAGGCTTTCAAACCGCGAGTTAATCGCCCACTACAAAGCTGTTTTAGAAGCTTGTGACCTGCCCATAATCTTATACAGCGTCCCAAAGTTCACAGGATACGCCCTAGAACCAGCCATTATTTCACAACTAGCCCAAGAATATTCCCACGTGGCTGGCGTAAAAGACAGCAGTGGAAACATAGCCACAATAACAGAAACAGTTAGGCTAACAAGCGGTAAAATAGCGGTTTTGGCTGGAACAGCCGACTTAGTCCTACAAACACTCGCCCTTGGCGGAAAAGGCGCCGTCATCGCCATAGCAAACGCCTTCCCAAAACTCTGCGTAAACCTATACAAAGCTTGCAAGAAAGGCGAATACCAAAAGGCTGCAGAACTCCAACACGCCATAACCCACATAAACGAAGTATTAGTCAAAAAGCATAACCAGCTTTCAGCCATAAAAGAAGCCATGCAAACGCTGGATTTGCCAGCGGGTTACCCGCGTAAACCAGCCCTACCACTAGAAGAAACGGAAAAAACCGAAATAAAAAGGCTAGTGGATTGGACTGCCGGCTTGAAGCTTTAACCTTTTAATGAGAGCTTTTACGCGTTCCTCATCCTTCAAGTAGTCTTCCATCATGGCGTTTGCCAAAACATAAATCCGCAAATCGTTAAGCAAAGCCAGCTTCCGAATTTCACGGTGCAAATCCTCGCGAACTTCTATAACAGTTCGCCTAGAACTTTTAGCTATACCCAAGCCCCTAAACCCCCACAGAAGCCTTACAACGGCTCAAATGCTCAGTTTTACTTTTCAAAGCGTAAAGATAATCCGCCAACAAAGGCGCTTCCCGCCCCAACTCCAAAGTCACTTCCAAACCCTGCGTTTTAGCATCCACACGGTATTCAACGCTTTCAATACGGAAATCCGCGTCTATACCTTCATTTGGCAAAACCAAGTGAACTTTGTCTCCTGGCAAAATGGGCGTATTGTCATAGTCTATAACTGGGCTTTAGCCCTTAAAGCTCCTCGTCTGTTTCTTTCATTCTTTCTTTCATATATTCTTTAAGCACATTAAATATACCCAATAGGCTGTTCACGGGTTAGAAAGATTTATATATGTATTATTATAATAACCATATGGAAACACACGTGATTAGTATATAATCCAGAGGGAGCCTCCGACAGCGACTAACCCTCTGGATGGAGTTGATTCCCGTGCGACCGAGCCTCAACCCCATTAAGGATGAAATCCGAGAAAATAAAAGCCTTTCGTTAGAGCTGTTATTTGACAGCTTAGACCTCTCTTCCCTCTGGCCTTCGCTCCTGCCCAAGTACAGCCTTAACGGGTGGGTGATGACACTCGATTGGGAGGCCATGTTCAAAGCCCTGCTTCTGAAGGAGATGTGGAAGATTGACTCCCGTAGAAAACTCGTCAAGCTACTAGAAAGCAACGAGTACCTGCTCAGATTGTGTGGCTTCGATAGGGCTCCAGCCCATAATACCTTCTCCAAGTTTGTTAAGCGCTTAGGGTCAGATGTCTTTGAGCGAATGTTCTATGAATTAGTTGCTAAAATAAGGGAGTATAAGGAGGTTGGGAGGATCGTAGCCATAGATTCAACGTTGCTTAAAGGATATGCTAGGGACTGAACAACAGAGAGAACTCTGACCCAGATGCCAAATGGGGATACAGCACAACCAAGGAATGGGTCTTCGGCTACAAGGTTCACTTGGTCTGCGATGCAGAGTTGGAGCTACCGCTAGCGTTCACGGTTACGCCAGCAAACGTCTACGACAACCAAGAATGTTTTACTCTACTCAGCAAAATTGCAAAGGGTGGAATAAAGTTTGAATATGTCATTGCAGACGCTGGCTACGACACCAAGGACAACTACTACTTAATTAGCCACATATACCATGCTGTTCCTATAATTGCCATGAATAGAAGAAACTTGAAAAAGTCAACAAGAGAATTCGAAAGCTACCTACCGATAAAACGTGACACAGATCTTTGGAAGTCCCTCTATCAAAAGAGAGGTGCAGTAGAGAGAGTATTTTCAAGACTGAAGGAAGAGTTAGCCCTAAAAATGGTGAAAGTTCGCGGGATCAACAACATGAAGACACATGTCGCGACTTCCCTAATAACAATGATTTGTGTTGCATTGGTTGCTATAAAGTCGGGAAACATCAATCTTTCAAAGAGCGTTAATTCGTTTAAGTATTAGCAAGAGAAACCAAGAGTATAAATATGAGTGGGAGAAATGAAATGAGGGGAAAAGCAAAATGAACATGTATGGATGGTGCGAGGGTTGCAGATCTATAGCCCTTGAAGGATATTGCTCAGTCCACGGGGAAACTAGGCCAATTCTAGAGATCAACAAAATTGATGCGTGTCCACTACCAGAATTTGAAAAAGAATTTCTAAACGCCCGCATGGATAGACTCAAGTTAGGAGAGGGAATATTCCTAATCTATGGAGATAGGATGCTCCACAGCACTGTGGTGGCATTAGATAAACCCTTAGTGGAAATTAAGGTTACAAAAGACGGGGTGCGCATCACACCTTTAACTAAGGGAGAGGTGAAGGGTATGAGCCCCGATTCCCTTTGGAATGCCAATAGCCATCGACTCAACAGGTTGGTCAAAGTGACCAAATCATTTGCTAGGCAGGAACTTGAGCAGAATAAAAATGCAATCATTTCGTTTAGCGGTGGGAAGGACTCTATAGTGCTAGCTCATCTACTTGAAGAATATGGATTAAAAAAGGTTTTTATTGATACTACGATCGAGTTTCCAGAAACTTATAGATTCATTGAAGCCTTGAAGAAGAAGAGTTGGAACATCGATGTTGCTAGAGCCGAAAAAAGCTTCTTTAAACTTCTTCCTGAAAAGGGTTATCCTGCACGTAAGAATCGTTGGTGCTGTAAGACACAAAAGTTCAATCCGTTTGAGAGGTATATCAAGGAGCATTTCGGAGAGGAAACAATTTCGGTTTTTGGAGCTGAGAGGCGTTGGGAAAGTCTCTACCGCATAGATCAGCCTTTCAAGAAGCAACATAAATACATCTCCAACCAATACTCCATCCACATAATGCTTGACTGGACTGCGATGGATGTCTGGATCTACACATGGAAACACAGCCTTCCAGTTAATGAGATCTATCATTATTATGATCGGGGTGGATGCTGGCCATGCCCATTCGGGTTGACCTACAGAAGCTTTCTAATGGAACATGCCCACCCCAAACTATACTCCTTTTTGGACAAGGTTGGTGCAATATCAAAGTCTTATGGCGTTTCCATTCGCCCATGTATGGAGGGAAAACCGATGAAACATCTAGTCTTCTCCAATGAACATCTCATGAACATAGTGGCTAAGCTTATTCCGAGCGTGTGTGACACTTTCGAGATTCACAACACCAATAGGGTAATATGTGTTCCCGCTAATCTATCGAACGTGAAGCTTAAGGCACTAGTAAAGGAGGCAAGGACTGGCCTAATTGGGGCACACTAGCGAAAAGTTTATATAGGAATACACACCTTCTTCAAAGTGAAAAGTATATAGAAAAGAAGGTGGAAATAAAGTGGTTTTGAAGGGCGAAACCAGAATAACGAGAAGCAAGACCTCGTATACCCAGTATGTTACGATCCCCTCATGGATAGTAAGAGACTCCCAATATCCCTTTAAAGAGGGAGAAGAGGTCGAAATACACGTAGATCCTGTTGGGAGGATCGAAATAAGGAAGAAAAAGGAGGTGACCGAGCGATGAGTATGGAGATACCAACAAAAAAAATTGCAGTACCTGAAGACTTTATTAGAAGCGAGAGTGAGGCTAAGAAAAATCTTGGCCAACTTGCAAAAAGCATTGAACAGGTCGGTTTAATCCACCCGATAAAGGTTGCTCCGAAAGATGACGGCTACGAACTTGTGGCTGGCTTCCGTCGACTGCTTGCAGTCAGAGACTTGTTAAGACAAGAAACAATACGTGCAGAAGTTTTAGGGAAACCAGTTGACATGATAGAGAGAACAAGGATAGGTTTAATAGAGAACATACAAAGGGAGGCACTCATCAGAAGGGAGATGATTGACGCTGCGGTCTTGCTCTACAAGCATTATAGAACGTATAAGGACGTAGCCGATAAGCTAGGCATTGACTATACTTTTGCGAGGGATCTTGTAGGGTTAGTAGATGCTCCAGATGAGTTCGTAAAATATATCGGGAAAGGACGTGGTAAAATAGGTAGACAAAAAGCCATAGAAATTCTAAAAGCCTACCCTGATCCTGAAGACGCCCTTAAAATTGTAAAAACATTTGTTTCTGGCGAGTTAACTAGCGAAGAGAAGGAAAGAATTTTTGAAATCATAAAGGAGAAACCTGGCCTGCCACCCGAAGAGCTTAAAAAAGAGATACCTAAACCCCGCAAAAGATACGAGTTTCCAACAGTTCTTCCTGAAGCATATTATAACAGATTCCTAAAGGCTTGTGAAGAAAGGGACATGGAACCACCAGAGCTGGCAAAAAGCATACTTATAGAGTGGATAGATAAAAATGTCCCAGCCTGAACTGAGAATACCAAAAATACCGTATGAAGAGGCACGAGCTAATGTTGTTCTCTGGAAAAAAGGGAGAAAAAGGAAGCCTATCGACTTTTTCTATAGCGCTTGGAACCTTGTGCAATATTATGGCGGATCATCTGAAAAGGTAGCCGAAGAAGTGAAAGACATAACTGCATGGATGATAACAAAAGCTGCATTTGCAGCAGAAGTGATAGCTTCGTCTAAGGTGGCCAAACGACTGTACGAGGAGGGAAAACTTAGTTTTGATGTTATCGCAGAGAGCAAGGGGATTAAAGACCCCGAACTAAGAGATAGGGTTCTTGAGACGGTCTCTGACATGAAGCTCGCACTTGATCAAAGGCAGGTTGTTAGATATGTCAAGCAACATCCAAATGCTTCCTTCGAGCAGTTTAAGGAGAGAGTTTTGGCCTCTAAAGATGTAACCGAAAGAGTTTACCTGGCTATACTACCCCTGGTAGAAGAGGAATACAAACAATTAAAAGAGGAATCGAAAAAGCTGAAAATGAGCTGGGACGGACTATGTATGAAGATAATTAAGGACTGGTTAAATGCGAGGAGACATGAATGACTCTAATTATAGTAGCTCAAGGTAAAAATTTCGTCGTGGTTGGTGCAGATAGCAAGGGAATGTTAGGAGATTTGCGTGGTCCTATAGTGGTCGGTAGTAACAGATATCAAAAAGTGACCGTCGTTTCAGAACATGTGGCCATTGCCGTATATGGGGAAGCTGAGTTTGGCGAGTATCTTCTACACCAATTTCAAACTACAGGAGTAAGCAAAGGGGTGGATGGCTCGACCGAAATGATGGAAAAACTCAGTTCATTCTGTAGGGATAAATGGAAGGAATGGTTCAAGGAGGTGCAGCCGCAACGCTATCCAGCGATCGGTTTTTTGATAGCAGGGCTGGACAAGGGGCCAAATGGACAGTACGATGCACCCATGATCTATAGTGTTGAAAGCGCGTACAGTTTCGTGCCCGCTTTCCATAAACACGGTTTTACTTGCAGAGGAATAATTCCTCTTGCGACGTATATCCTGACCGAGGAATATCAAGAGGATATGTCTGTAGATGATTTATGCAGTCTTATAGAGTCCACAATTTCAAGGGTTGCACGAACAGATCCTCGCATAGGACTTCCAGTGAGAATCGCTTTAGTTACCCCTGTAGAAGGAGCACGAATGATACGTTAGTGGTGTATCGTTAGACTCGCAACGGGAGGTGAAACATAAGATGGAAATGAAAGTCGAAAAAGTCTTTTACATGCTTGAGAAGAAACCCAAAAAGGGAGAGAAAGAGATGAAGAAGGAAGTTTTCCTCTATGACGAAATGGATAGAGCCATCGAGAAAATAAGCAAATACATGACTGGCGGAGTGTCAACTGGAGATATTGAACTCACGGAAATAAGCATCGAGGAAGAAGGAATGAAGGCTAAAGTTATCTCTTGGAGCGCTATCGCAGAAGCACTTGTTAAGAAACTAACCCAAAAATCCTAAATAGTCTTCCTCTCTTTGTTCATATGAAACAGACGGTCTTGTTGTGGTGTAAGAAATGAGTCGAGAAGAAGAGCTATTCAAGTTTATTCGGGAACATCACCTTGGTCATGGCGAAACGTTATCCTTCAAGTGCCCTCATTGCAGCAAAGAGGTTCTAGTGGAACTTAAAGCTCTAGAGGGAGACCCAGACATGATAGAAGTTTACTGGGGTAAAAGCCCTGAAGAGATCGAAGATAAAAGGAAGAAGGCTGAGAAAGAGGCTGAAGACATTTAACCTTTAAGGTTCAACAAACTTTATAGAGATTCCTTCAGGCGTCGTATCTATTAACACTCCTTCACTAGGGGCGATTACCACCACTCGATGAGCTGGATCAACTATAATTTTCACCTTACCACCATCCTTAAAGGGATACTGTGAATCGCGCACTACCGCCGAGGGGATAATCAAATACTGCGTGTAGGCGTTGCGACTCTGCACAATCCTAGTCTCTTCCTTTAAAACCATATAATTTTTCACCAAAATATTAATGTAGAAACCATATATATAAATCCTTTTAACCCGTGAACAGCCTAATACCCAACTTAAAGGAGATGAAAGAATGAAATTGAAGAGCATGTTTTTAACACTAGCAATTCTTTTGACGTTGGCAGCGACCATCACTTTGGTTCCAGCTGTTGCACAAGAGGGAGAGGTTTTCGAAGAATTCGGACCAAGAGTTGACGAGCTTCTGATAAAAATATACCCCAACCAAACGGCTGAATTCATGGCTCTTGAGGCTGGAGAAATTGACATAGTAGACTGTCCGCTATCCCCAGAGTGGATCGAAACATTCGAGGTAAATCCAGACATCATATTGGCTAACTACTCAGAGCTAGACATGTTTGTGTTTGACATCAACAACCAGAGGTGGCCCACGAACAACACAGAATTCAGGAGAGCCCTAGCCCACTTGGTTGACAAAGACAGAATTATAAGCGAGCTGTTGGACGGCTACGGCGCGCGCATAGATACACCGATTCCCGCAGTGCTTGAAGAATACATTAACCCGGCAGCAAGAATCTATGAGTATGATCCAGCTAAAGCCTCGGCGATACTCGATGCAGCGGGCTTCGTTATTGGACCCGATGGAAAAACCAGAATCGACCCCAAGACCGGTGACTATTTGGCGCCGTTAATCTTCTATCCAAGAATGGACCATCCACCGAGGAGGATAGCGGGTGAAATGCTCGCTGAAGAGATGGCGAATATAGGGATTCCCGTCGCTCTGAATCGATCGATCGATGCAAACGAGATCCACATACTTAGTGTTCTAAAGGTTATCTTTTTATATTGCGCGTTGTCCAAATATTTTTAGAGGAGGAAGGGGGTTTGCTAAGGTTAAATGGGATTCGGTTGTTTGTCTTGGTTTTGGTTTGCTTGTTCATTTTGCCCATGTTTTCTGTGAGTGTTTCAGACGTTTCAAATGGTTTATTTAATGTGACAGAGGCTATTATTGTTGGGGAAGAGCATTTCATTGATGTCCCTTTTTATTATCAGGTGAAGACTTATTATTGTGGTCCTGCTGCTCTTCAGATGGTTTTTGACTATTTTGGTGAGAACATTTCCCAATTGGAGATTGCTGAGGTTGCGCGGACAGTGCCTTATGTGACTTATACTGACGAGTTGCGGAGGGCTGCTCATTTCAGCAATATTAGCACTTCTATGGGAAGCGAAATGGTTGAAAACATAACTGGATACTCCGCGAGAAAGCTTGGGTATGCTGCCTTTGAAATGTTTGGCATGACATTGGATGATTTAAAGGCTCTTATTGATAGGGATTTTCCCGTAATCTTGCTGATGAGGTGGATCCCAGACGAGCCTTATGGTCATTTTAGAGTTGTTGTAGGCTACAATGCAACGCATGTTTTTCTGCATGATCCATGGAATAATATCGCGTGGGGCGGAGACTACGGCGGTCCAAGCCTACCTATGAATTACACTTTCTTTGATGAAATGTGGAACTATTCTGGTCATTGGGGCTTGTTTGTTTCTCCATGGAATGTTAGAGTCGAAGTGCCAAGCAACATTTACGTTGGTCAAAGTTTTACGGTTACGGCTACAGTATCGTATCCGTGTCCTCCCCAAACTTCAATATACGTCTATGAAGCCTCCCTATGCAATGCAACAATAATCTTGCCGGATGGTTTAGTCCTTGCAGACGGCGAATCACCAACCAAGAATCTTGGAGAAATCTACGCTGGCGGCACTACTCAAACTTCTTGGAAGGTAAAAGCAGAGCGTCCCGGAAACTATTCGATAACAGTCGAGGCTGAAGGAAAAATTTCTGGGGTTGTCGGAGAGAAGGCTGATGTTGGCCCAAGTTATCAGTATGAAGACAGAATTGGCGGATACGGCTCAAGCTTTGTAAACGCGGAAGTAGCCTCGCACATATACATCGATGCTATTCACCCAACTGAAGGAATCCCTGGAACGGAAGGTATTATCAATGGTGGGGGAGCCACTCCAAATGGAACCGTTGTTGCCTTGCTTAGTGGGCCGGTTAACCAAACAGTTGTTGTCATAGGCTCAAATTCTTTGAAAACTCAAGAAAATGTTACAGTTGTAGTTAACATGACTTTAGGATGGACCATTGCTGACGCCAACGGCTACTGGGCTATACCTTTTACAGTCCCCGATGTATCACCAGGCGAATACACCGTATACGTTGTAGATAATGGCACTCTTGCAAGCGACTCGACAAAATTCTACGTGCTACCAACTACTCCAACTCAGATAAAAATAGAATATGTTAGTCCATCAGAAGGCTATCCTGGAACAATGGTGTTTATCGCTGGACATGGAGCAACCCCAAAAGGCGAGGTTAAAATCTATTTCGACCGTTTGAATGTGGCAAATACAGACGGTTTTAGCGATGGAGGTTGGTCGACAAGTTTCAGTGTTCCAGATGTTAGTCCTGGGAACCATACAATTTTGGTCTCAGATGTTGCCTCCGGCACCTCTGACACAGCGCCGTTTAAAGTGTTGGAAACTACTCCACGAAGTGTTGGAGTTAGAGAAGGCGACTGGGCAAAATACAACGTAACCTATGAATATTCAACAAACGATCCTAACGCACCTGTTCCTCCGCCAAGCATTATTGCCGATGTGGATTACTTGTTGATAAAGATCGTGTCGGTTGTCGGAACTAATGTCACTTATGAATCTGTTATACATTATAAAAATGGAACAGAACAGAAAAGCGTTTCATGGCTGGACATAGCAACAGGCTTAACCTATCCAGGGGTTACCATGCCATACGGGCCGATTATTGCAGCAAACCTAACAGCAGGCGATAAAGTATATCTCAATGCTTATGCTCCGACATTAAACTCAACATCTACAGCCTTCTATGCAGGTTTAGAAAGAAAAGTCAATTCAATTCTACTGGAAACCAACATTACTATCCCAAGCTATTACAGATCCATAGCGGAATTAGCAATTCACTGGGATCGAATAAGCGGCATATTATGCGAGCAAAAAGTGAACACCAGCTACATCAACACCGAAAAAGGCTACGAAACCCACATGTTCCTCCAAGCAGTTATTACAGAAACAAACATTTGGGCAAAGCCAAACATTGTAAATGTTAAAGTAATATTTTGCCCCCACACTTTGAATTTAAAGAGTAAAGGCAAATGGATAATTTGCATCATAAAACTTCCTAAGGGCTATACTGCAAAGGACGTTGACGCGTCGACAATAACGCTAAATGGCACAATTAAAGGCGAAATTATCAATAAAGCTGAAAAATCGCATTATTTGATAGTGAAGTTTGATAGAAAGTCCGTTATAGAACTCATTTTGAAAGAGACCAACTGTCACAAAAAGTTCGCGAAGGTATCACTAACGGTTACAGGCAGATTCAAAGACGGAACAACGTTCTCAGGAACCGCAATCATAAAAATAGTCAAACCACAAACCAAACACGTTAAAAACAATGAACACGTTCCTCACTCAACTTCAAATTCCCTTAATTTTTCTCTATAACGTATTCTGTTAACGATGACTAATAGAAAAAATTACAAATTTTATGCATTTGAAATTTAATGTGGTTCAAGACGTTTCTGCCTTAGAAAATGATAACATAAACATACATGCGAAAGTTTAAAATTTTAACGTCCTGCTATAAAAAAGATATATGAAACCGATGAGGAAAACAGCACATAATGCTCAAGATATCGTATGTGTTTTTGAAGAATGCTGGAAGCAATTTGTGAAAGATTACGATGCGAAAAGGTTATTAAATGTTTATTGTTCAGAGGCTGACACTCAGTTACATTTTGCCTCGTTACTTCTAAAGAAGTTACAGTTTCCACCTACATGTGTTTATGTAGAGTTTCCAATACCCTTCAATGTTGAGGATTTTATATTCGATAGACTAAGTTTAGGAAGACCTATAAGAAAGATGAAAAAAGGGAGCGGTATAATCGCAGATATTGTGGTTATGGGCGCTCACGACATTGTGCCTTTTATTATTGCTGAGATAAAATACAGCCCTTTGATTTGGAATTATCTTCCAATATTCCAAGCGATTGATGGAAAACTTTCAGTAGGAAGGCGTGAAAAAATAAGGAATGAATTGCGATCAACAATAAATCGGCTTAAAAAATGGGAAGCATATGGGCCGTCTATAAATCTAATTTTAGGTTATCTAAAGAACATGGATAAAATAATAGGTTTAATTAGGGAATTTAAAGACATTTCAGAAGTTCCAGTACATTATTACCTTTGCATTATTGAAGAGATTTATCCAAACCTAAAAAAGTTGCTGCAAGAAGAAATTAAAAAGCATAATCCGCCGGATGAATTGAAGCTGCTATTCCATTTTAATCCTATGAGAAGCTGGTTAGAAGAACAGTTAAACAAAATGTGCCGAGAGTAAAATGGTTCAAAGAAAAGTAAAGAAAAGACTAATCGAGCCTAAAGTAAGGCTTCTTTTATGGATATACCTTTATGGCATAAAAGATGAAAGTAACTGGTTAGCTAAACTTGCTGATAAGATGGACTATAGTGAGGGTAGCTTGTGGACGCAGCTTACCGATCTTTTAGACAAGAAATTAATTGAGTCTCTGAATCCAAGAACAAATGGTCCTCCATATAAGGTCACTGAGGAAGGAAAAAAGTTTCTTCAGCCCATATTGTTCACAAGGAACATTGGAATGGTGGTAAGTATTTGGGTAGGCATATGGACCATAATATACTTTCTCGTATATCTTGACCAACCCTTTTTTATGATTATTTATTGGTTGCCCTTACTCTTAGCCATGCCAGCTAATGAGTTCTCAAGCTTCTCGGGGCAGGCATCCCAAAAGCCCTGTTCTTTCTTGAGCTCTTCAGCTGTTTTTTCGATTTCTACAAGGTTAACTGGCACCTCGTAGAGCCATGCGCCTTTTAAAGGGGCGCGTTCAATAAAGCAGCCTTTAACTCTTTCTTCGTTTAGGATTTCAGCATGCTCTTCTCTTTCAAATCTAATTGGAGGGACCTCCACTTGCTGGGCATTTAGCATCTTTTCGATTTCCAATACTAGATTCGCAACGTGTTCCAAAAGGTACGCCCTATGCCTTGTCCTCGCCTTTTCATCTAGCGCTCTTGTTTCCCTTAAAGCATTTTCTGACGCCGTACTTGTCCATACACGGGCCATAAGGGTCAGGTTTTGCGGCAGCTTATTTAGGCACTCCCGAGCCTTAAGTAGTTCGGCTAAAAATTTATTGGCTGGGGCGTTCTCTGAGATTAGATTAATTAAGTTTTCTCTGATTTTTCTCAGCAATTCAAACCTCATAATCTTCACCCGCGCCGCATGGCAAACCTCTCTCTTGGACCTTTAAATAAAAGATTGGACTCTTGTTAAATCCTTTGTGCCCTTACGCGCTCCATAATGCATGCTTTCTTTGCGACATGATCTACTACCACTTATAGTTTTATAGTTCTAGTTCTGGAGCTTTCTCAGTTTGGGTTTGGGATTAAAATTTAATCGATGAATGCATTAGCGCGCGCGCAAGCCTCTTTGATGCTTCGCCAGTAAGTCCAACGCGCTCTGGATATTATTTCCTCATGAACTGTTAGTTCTTTCCTTTTATGTATTAGATAACCCCATCCGTAATATGCCTCTCTCCTGAAAAATCTTGTAGGGTCAGCTATTGTCTTCTTATCAAACATATTCCTCATCTTCCATTTAGCACGGCGCTAGAAACCCTCCGTTTTCTGCGCGCACTAATCAAGATCGATCGACCGACCAGAAAACGCCTACTGACACTCCAAAAATAATAGTTAAACAGCCGCGCCTTCTGTCGCAAGCACCTAAGAAATGCGCACACATGATTCTGATAGATCCTACAGCTAGGCTTTCCCGCGTGGACTATAGTCTGGGCATGAGGCACATATTTCAGGGTTGGTCTTCACGTTGTCTCGGTACACCCGTCTGCGCATCAGGTTTCGATCTAGAATGACATCCTCTTTCTGGTTTCGGTTCCACCGCCTTTCATAGTAATACCACAATGTGCAGTATCCGTCTTGACCCATGTGGACGCAGCCATTCTGATCGGCTCTGACCCTTCTCTGGGCGGAGCTTTTAAGCAACTTGACGGTTGGCTCTAGCCGTGAGATTCTCTCGTCCAGCCCCTCTATCTCGTACTCGTCGCTTGGGTTTGTCTCCATGAACCTTGTACAGGTCGTGCAGATGTCTGGGTGGGGTGTGAAGCGCCAATGGATTACCGCCTCTGGATTTAGCACTTCGCCTCCATAAGCCAGCCGCAGTTTGTAGCCCTCAACTCTATTGGGAATTTTCAGTTCGCCTTCCAAGAAGTAGCTGAACTCGATTTTTTCTATGGCGTCCACCGGCAGCCTTTGAAGGCTGCTGAGCCTCTCCGGAGATATTTTTAGCCAGAAATCATTTCCACATGCAACTAGAACTCTGGCCATCTCCCATAAAAGCGTGTCCAAATTGACTTCTTCATTGAATTGGTCTATGAGACGTTTGGCGTCCTCAGCCCTTCCGTAGTTCTCGTTAACCGTCGTGTAAAACCCCATGCCGACGGCGGACGCCGCCAGCAAATCGACACTTGCCTTGCAGGCGGGATCCCTTTCATAAAGCTTCATAACATCAGCCAATGGAAGGTTTGGGGTTTCATAGGCTGCGAGAGGCTCGGATGAGGCGTAGCCGCTTCTCCTCTTCGCCGTAAAGGATTCAATTAAACGCTTTAAAACACGGTTCATCCTTAAAGGCCCTCCAAGAGTTTTAGACCCTTCTCGGTTATGGTGTAGGGGGCTCTGTGGCGCTGTTCACTTTTCTCCACGTACCCGCCCTGCACAAGCCAACGGAATATCCCCTCGAAGGCGCTGTGGGTTCCACATTGTCTAATGGTTCTTTTTTCAAGCTCTGTTCTGCCCAAAGGTCTTTTCTTAAGCTCTGTCAACACGATTTTCGCCAAGTGTAAACGGTCGGGGAGTCTACGCATCGGTTTTAACCTCCACTGGTTTTTGTTCGCTAAAAAAGGGGGGGATGGTGGCGGAAACAAGCCGTCAAGACTTGCAGTTCCCTTAAGCTGTTTAGCGCGTAGGTTTTTGGCGCAGTGTCAGGTGTGTAAGGCGCCATTTCAGCTCCGCAGATGGGGCACTGTTGCCAACAATCGCATGTCACTGAGTCTTTTGGGCTTCGCATTAGGTGGGTTTTCCCACAACGGGGACATTTTCCTTCAAGCTCTGCCATTTCCCATCATGCCTTGGATGACTTTTATGGCGGCTAGAGGGTTGTGCTTATGTTAACCATCTTGGCAACTGCCTTGCTGCGTAAAACGCCTAAACCAAATCTTGTAGTGGCTCTGACGCCGAACTCGCCTGTTTTCGGGTCTTCCCAGTCTTCAACGGTTATGTCTCTACGCAAAAGCATGACAGCAGCCACACGGGTGTCTATGGCGTAGGCCACGCCGTTTGGCACTAGGGTGCTGGCTAAAACCTTCATGCCTAAAACGCTGCCAACAACGCCGCGCTCCAAATCCACCTGTTCTGATGGCAAATACTGGGCGTGGATGAACTTGTCATCGTTTAAGAGCTGATGAAGCTGAACCTCGTTTAGGGCTAAAACAGTGGGACGCCAGTTCTCGCCGCGGACAGCGTTATGAAGCTTCACCACACCGCTCCAGTTCAAGGCTTGGCCGTTATTGTCTATTGGAGCGCCTCCGGCCAAATCCGCGTTGGCTATGGCGCCGTACATGGCTAGGATGCGGTTTGTCTCGTTTTCGCCTAGAGCTCTGCCCACCTTTTCAGTCATGGTGTCCATAACATTCCATGTTGCGTCTTCCAGAAACTCGCGGGTCCAAACTTCAGAGGCTTCAGCCACAATGTTCGTGTAAACGTCTACTGTGCTGACTTTTTTGCCGCTGAGCCTTGTGTAGGCGCCCTCCGCATAACGGTAAGCCACAGCCTTCTCGTCTAAAGGAAACCTTTCCATGGCTTCTGTGGTAGGCCTTACCATGATGATTTCTCTGCCAATCATTTCCGGATAGGCGGCTTCCACAAGAGTGTCATGCATATGCCCCAAAGCGCCTACAGTATCGCTGAAAAGGCGTTCTTTGAGGGCAACTTCACAGTAACGCCTCAGAAATGGATGAGTCGCCGTTCTATGGCTTAGGTTTTCCATTAGTTGGCGGAACTCGATGTCCGACTCCATTAAGCTTTCAAAAAGGCGAGGTTTCAAGGGCACCACCACCTACTTTTCCACGTAAATGAAGATTAGGTCGTCTGCCGCTGAAGCTGATTCGAGGGCTGTTCCAAGCTTTCGATTGTAGTAAATGGTGTAGGTGGCTGTTCCACCCTCGTTTACCGCCTGGTCTGTAAGTTGTAAAAGGCGTTTGCTGGAATCCGCCCCGTAAACCGCCTTTCCACGGGTTACAGCCCCACCAACCTTCACTTTGACCCTTCCGCGAATCAGCACTGGACATGGGTCGCCCTGTGAAACGCTTTTTAGGGCTATGCCAATGCAGTCTTGAGCAGAAGTGGCTGGGCTAACCTTGTCGTCGGCGCTAAGGTAAACAGGGTCGCCTTTTGTTATGGCTGTTGCAGCCTCAAAAGTTTCAATTAAGGCTTTTGGGTCGTCTGTTTCCCCTATGCTCATCCAAGGCTTTCCAGTGTTGTCAGCCATAAGCTATCTTCACACTCCCTTTTTCACTCTTTTATTGGTTTCAGCCAGTTCATCCTGGCTTACTCCCAAAATGAAAGGCAACTGGAAAACAGAGCTAATGTTGGCTGGCATCCTGTTTCACCCTCCCGTTAAGCTTATCAAGCCTGTGCAATATGCCGCGGAGTTCTTGGCACATACGCTGGGGTCCTAAACCCCAACTTCGCTCCACCATGGGACTTGGCAAGACATCCCTAATCATTTTGGCAGCTTCCTCCGCCGGAATCATAGGCTTAGAGTTTTTCAAAAGCAAACCTTCGGCTACGTCGCCATGTTTTTTGGGGTTTTTCACAGAAGCTTCAAGTTTTTCAATTTTGGCTGTTAGGGTTTCTATGGCTTCTTCTAATTCGCCTAAAACCGCTTCTACACTTGTGATAACTTCGTCTAGAGTTGGCTCAGGAGCCACTGTAAAGACGTCCATTTCCTTTCCATTTTGGTCTACGGCTTTTGCCTCTTCTATTCCGCAAACTTCGCTTTTTAACCCAACTTTTCTTGCAGCAGCACAGAGCACTTTTCTAGCTTTTTCTTTAGCCTCCTCCGGTAATTTTGTCTGATTCAGCCTTGCCAATGCATTGCGTAAATGAGGAAGGTCTATGCGGCCTTCCGCGTCTTTAAAGGGCAAATACCTCTTGCTTCTCGGAACTGTTCGACCAGCATCATCCTTTTCTCCAGGTTCAACATAGGCAAAACACGAGTCTGGGAGATTGTCGATGTATTTTCTGCTCCAGACATGTTCTGTTAGGCTTTTTGAGCTTTTCTCAGCTTTTAGGAGCTGACCCATGATTCCACGCTCCTTTAAGGCAACAGAAGTTTGAACTGGAGCCATGTATGCTGGATGCAGCATAAGCCAGTCTCGAATTTTCGTTTCATCCCACATCTTCTCCTTGGCAAAGAATATGCTTTGAACGCGGCTGGTGTCCGGCTCGGCTTTGGGCTTTCCCATGATGGCTAATACGCCGTTTTCACGGTCAAGCCAAACCGTGCTGAAATGCTCCGACATGAAAGCCTCCACATCTTGATAAAAGCCCAAAATATACTCGCCGGAAGCTATGGGTTCGACATGTTGTTCTTGAAGTTTCTCCATGATTTGAATGTTGGCGTCTGGTACGCCCGGCACAGCCACAAGGCTTAACTCGGCGTTGTACAAACCATGGGGCACTTTGCCATTTAAAACATCTAGGCGTTCATAGTCTGCGCCTACACTCACATGCCTAATCAAACCTTTACGGATTTTTTCAGCTGTTTCATCGTCGTAGATTTCCGCCTCATACCAGAGGTTTTGACCATCCCATTGGGCTTTTATGACTTTGCCAACAGCATTTGGCACAGCCACATGCTCAATGTAGACGGGTGCAGAAACAAGCCTCTCTGCGAAAGCCTCAAGCTCTTCCGGCAAGTAAACATTAAGGTTTCGACTCATGCCAGCTGTTAAGGCCACGCCTTTGATGCGCAGGGGTTTGTCAACAATTTTCTCCAGCACTTTGAAGGGCAAAACAGCGAGGAAATGCGCCTCCTTCGAAAAGGCTTCGCCTTTATAGTGCTGCCTAAACCATTCTTTGGCCTTCTCCAGCGTCCAACCCTTCGAAACATCGAAAAGATAACTCACAACTTCAGTGGCGTTCCCACCTTTCGGCTTACCTATGACGGCTTTTATGCCCTCAGCCTCAGAAAGCACAACAGTGCGAAGGCTTTCAGGCTCAAACTCGTCTAGGCTGCGGTGACCACTTCGAATATAGTTTTGGGTTACTTCCCAAGGCACCCAATGACACCAACCGCGCCAATTTCACGAAAAAACTATACGCAAAAGAAAATGAAAAGCCGAATTATACCACACACGGGCCCGTTTATTAGCCCATCCACGGCCAAACACGTTGGCCCAGCAGCCAAAAAATGATAGGGAGATATCTAATTTGGCTAGACCACTCCAAGTATAATTTCTTCTCTTTTTGGCTCGCGTCTTCGCTTCAGCCATGCTTTTATGAATTCTTCTATTTCACGCTTATTGTAGGGGTCTTGCCATGCGTTTTCTATGGCTTGGCATTCGTTGGTGGCGCCTACCAACCCGAAATAGGCTAGTAGTTCATTGTGTAGTTGTTGGGTTTCTGTTGTGTTTAGCCATATGCCCATTTGGGTTAGGATGGCGTTTAGGACTTGGCGGCTCATGTTTTTCGCCTCTGTTTCTCTTTCTCTTTTAGCCACTGCTCATATTGTTCTAGGACGGTTTGTATTTGTCCATAAATGAAGTCTTCTGCGTTGGCGTAGGGTGTGTTCATTTCTTTTACGGCTTTATTGAGCCTTTCATAGTCTTCTTTTGGGATTTCTATAAACTCGTAGTCGGCGGTTTCCCATTTGAGCATGAAGCGCACTGCTTGGCGGATGAATTCTTCTTTTGTGGTGTAGCCTCTTCCTTTGTGGGTTTGGATGAAGTGTTCCACTTCGTTTAGGAGTTCGGGCGGCATTATGACTGATTGGTATAGCATTGCCTCTATAGCGTCTTGGTAGGTTTGCATTTTGCTTGTTTGTGCCGTGAGTTCGCCTAGTAAAGCTGTTAGTTTCTGGTGGATGTCGTCGGAGATTCTCAAGGTTTTCATTTTGCCTCTACTCTCTGTGTATTATTTGTGGCGTAAGTTTTTTAAGTGTTTCTGATATACAAAATATACAAGATGTAAAGAGTGCACAAGGGCTGAGGCGGAAAATTGCCCAGAAAACGCATAGTCAAAGTAGTCCTAAGCAAAGAACAAAAGGAACTTCTAGAGGAACTGGCAAGAAGGCTGGGAACAAGCGAAAGCGAAACCCTGAGGATGGCGCTTATGGACTACGCAAAGGAATTAAGCCTAGTGAAGGAGCGGGTGCGCAGACAAGCCGCAAAAAGCCTCTAATTCTGACCGAATTTAGATTCGAAATCGGTTAGTTCAGAAACTTAAAATTAAAAGGTCTAGCAACTTTTATAACGTGAAAATCCATAAACTGTCACTTAACCTAGAAGAGGAACAGGAGTTGGCAAAGAAAACCTTCAACGAGCTATTGCTAGAAGCCATAGACGAAGCCTTCGCCTCCCTTGGAGAGTCTGCAAAACAATCCATCTACTACCACCTCAAAGACAAGTGTAAAATAACTAAAAACGAAATTCCAAATAATCTAAGAGAGTTCGCTGAAGGTTTAGAGAAAATTTTCGGCGTTGGAGCCCGATTTTTGGAAATTCTGATAATGAAGGCGCTTTATGCACGCTTAGGGACTCCGCTTGAATGGAACGAGAGTAAAGAGCTTGTGTTCGTGGATTATGTTGAAGCCGCGAGGCAGTGTTTCCAGAAGGGAAAGTGTGCTCCCTCTAGACGCTGAAGTTTTCGTTTCAAGCGTTTAGGCTTTTGGCTCGTAGGTATGTATTTTGGATTCATAAGGATTTAATTAATGTTTTCGAAAAGGTTTAATGCATCGTAAGATTTAATACATATTGCCGAAAAGGGATAGAGTTGCCTCCAAAACACTTCCAAAAAACCTTTCTAGAAGCAGTTGAAGAGGGACTCTCTTCACTGGGCGAATCACCAAAACAGGCTATACTATTCCACTTGGAAAACTCCTTCAAAATAAAAAGGGAGGAAATTCCAGAAAACCTAACAGAATTTCAAAAAGCCTTGGAAAAAATCTTCGGACCAGGCACGCCATATCTTGAAAGGCTTATTTTGAAAAAGTTTTATGAGAAGCTGAATTTGCGGTTTGAAAACTCTGAAGTGGAACGCTTAGACTTCTTAAATAACATAGAAAACTTGAAAAAACGTCTGCCTTCCTCGGGTGATAGCTAAAAATGGATGTAGGAGAAGAATTAACCCATGTTTTGGAAAGACTTCACGCGTTATTCGACGGTTTAGAAGACCTAGTTTATGTGGCAGACCCAGACACGCATGAGATACTTTTTGCCAATGACAAGTTTAGAGAATTCTTTGGCGAAGAAGTTTTAGGCAGAAAATGTTATGAGGTTATTCATGGTTTTAAAAGTCCATGCAAATTCTGCACCAACAAATACATCCTCGGAGAAAACATTGGAAAAACCCATGTTTGGGAATACTATTGCAGAAGGAAAGGAAGATGGTACAAATGCATAGATAAAGCCATCAGATGGCTTGGAAAAAAGCATGTGCGGTTTCAGATTGCAGTGGACATAACTGAGCATAAGAAAATGGAAAAGGCTTTGACCGAAAGTGAAAGGCAGTACCGCACCCTTGTGGAAGCGGCTCCAGACGTGATTTACAGTATTTCAGCGGATGGGAAACTTATTTCGCTTAACCCAGCCTTTGAAAAAATCACCGGATGGAAACGGGAAGAATGGATTGGTAAACCTTTCACGGAGATTATACATCCAGAAGATGTGGCCAAGGCTTTCGTATCCTTCCAGAAAACGTTAGAGGGGAGACCGGAACTTGTGGAGCTGCGGGTTCGCGCCAAGTCCGGCGAATATTTGGTCGGTGAGTTCACAAGTGTACCCTTAATCGAAGATGGACGGATAGTCGGCGAGTTGGGGATAGCCCGCGACATAACAAACCGCAAGACATATGAAGACAACCTCCAAAGGATTAGCACAACACTGCAAGCACTAATTCAGGCAATCCCAGACATAGTGTATTTCAAGGACGCTGAAAGGCGGAACCTCATTGTCAACAGCGCCTTTGAAAGGCTTGTGGGCCTAAAACATGAGGAAATCATCGGGAAAAAAGATGAGGAGTTTTTCCCGCCGGATTTAGCCGAGCAGTGCAGAAAAAGCGACGATGAAGTACTTCGGAAAGGTGTTGCTGTGCGTGCAGAAGAATACGTGGCAGATAAGAGATGCGGGAAAAGATTTTTCGAAACAATAAAAGTTCCCGTGTATGATAGACAAGGTAAGGTTGCCGGTTTAATCGGCGTAAGCCGCGATATAACAGAACGCAAACTCATAGAGGAAAAGCTTAAGGAAAGGGAGGAGCTTTTCCGCTCCATAGTGGAGAACTCCCACGACGGCATAGCAATAATAGACGAAAACTACAGAATAAATTATGCAAACGATGAGCTAGCCAAAATTTTTGGATATTCAAAAGAAGAAATAGTTCAGCAGGACTTCAGAAAATTCCTTGCAGATGAAAGCAGAGCCCTTTTTACGGATAGAAAACTGCGAAGGAAAGCGGAACAACAGAAAGAAGAACGTGTTTTATCAAGGTATGAACTGAAGATTGTTAGGAAAAATGGTGAAGAAAGAGAGGTTGAAGTTAAATCTGTTTCAATACGAGATGCTCAAGCTCGAATACGGACAATAGCTCAAGTGCGGGATATAACTGAACGCAAAAAACTGGAAGGGGAAAGAAACCTCTTCGAGGAGAGGCTTACTGAGTTAAACGATTACGCTCAAAAATTGAACAAAGCCAAAAGCATCAACGAAATTTATAGGCTAACTTTAGACACCATGGAGAAAACCTTAGGGTTTGAATATGCCTCCATCCTTATGAGGGAGGAAAAAATCCTCCGCTTGGTAGCCCATAGAGGATACTCAAAAATTTTCTCCCTCAGGCTTCCCTTAGATAAAGAGAAGGGCGTAACCGTTAAAGCAGCCAGAACAGGGAAGCCGATAATTGTCCCAGATGTAAGAAAAGAGAAAGCTTATGTTAAAGGTGGAGAAGGCATCCTCTCAGAGTTGGCAACCCCAATAAAGGTTGGCAGAAAAGTTTTAGGCGTATTAAACGTCGAAAGTAAAAAGCTGGCAGCCTTCAATGAAGAAGACAGAAAACTCTTGGAAATATTGGCTTCCCACGCAGCCATAGCCCTAAACAACATAGAAAGAACAGAAAGCCTTGCAGTCCTATCGAAAAAACTTGAACACTTAATAAAGAGC
>JABFQN010000021.1 GCA_019685555.1 Candidatus Bathyarchaeota archaeon A05DMB-3
CAAATCCTTCGAAAGACACAGCCGAGTCGGCATCCCCAAAGAGAAAAACATGATAGAAGACATAGAATGGCTGAGAAAACAAGGCGCAAAACACGTAACCCTCAAAACTGGCGCCTACCGACCATCAGCAGTGGCTTACACGCTGAAAATAGCGTCAGAAGCAAAAATTGACGCCGTATACTTTGATGGAGCAGGCGGCGGCACAGGAATGAGTCCAGTGCCAATGATGGATGAAATGGGCATCCCAACAGTCTACTTGGAGGCTATTGTTCTAAAATGCGCCCAAATTTTAAAGAAAAAGGGCTGTTATGTGCCTGACATAATTATGGCTGGTGGCTTCATAAATGAAACGCAGATTTTTAAGGCTATAGCCATGAGCAACTTTGGAGATGGCCCATTTGTAAAGGCTGTTTTAATGGGGCGCTCGCCTTTAACAGCAGTTATGAAAGCAAGCTACTTTAAACAACTGGCTGATGAGGGGAAACTGCCAAAAGCTTTCGCCGACAGGTATGGCGCAACTCCAGACAAATTCTTTATCGCAGCTCCGGAGCTGAAGACGAAATTTGGTGAACGCTTTGAAGAAATACCATGGGAAGCAATAGCCCTTTACACATATCTGACAGACCGCATAGGCGTCGGACTAAAACAGCTATTGGCTGGCAATAGAAAATGGAAGCTAGAGCTAATCAACAGAAACGACTTGATGAGTTTGTCAGAGTTGGCTGCCAATGTTACTGGAATCCCCATGCCTCATGAAGCAGAATCAGACGCTATTGAAAGAATTCTGGATTAAAACCCCTTTTTCTCCCTTTTGTAAAGATTCAAACCTTTTAAAGAGACACAAACAATATGTTTAAGAGAGGTTTGTTTATGGAAGGACGTTACTCTGCGTTAGATACTGCCCTAGAACAGTTAAGAATAGCAGCGGAAAAGCTTGAACTAGACACTGGAATCCATGAAATGCTAAAATATCCTAAAAGAACCCTTGTTGTTTCAATTAACATCAGAATGGATGACGGTTCCATCAAAACCTTTACGGGTTGCCGTGTGCAACATAATGATGCACGAGGACCTTTTAAAGGCGGCATTAGGTATCATCCAGACGTAACCTTAGATGAAGTTACAGCGTTAGCCATGTGGATGACTTGGAAGTGCGCAGTGGTTGATATCCCCTATGGAGGCGCAAAAGGAGGAGTTTGCTGCAATCCAAAGGAAATGTCTATGGGTGAACTTGAACGTTTAACGAGACGATACATTAGTTTAATTTTTGACTTAATCGGCCCCTATAGGGATGTCCCAGCGCCGGATGTTTATACGGATGCGCAGACAATGGCTTGGATAATGGATACCTATAGCCAAATGAAAGGATACAGCATTCCAGAGTGCGTCACTGGCAAACCCCTCAGCGTCGGCGGTTCCGAAGGACGGGCGGAAGCTACCTCTTTGGGCGTCATGTTTTGTGTGAGGGAAGCAGCAAAACTTCTAGGTTTAAAAATGAAAAACGCGCAAATGGTTGTTCAAGGATTCGGCAATGTAGGGTGGAACGCTGCAAAAATAGCTTATGATTGGGGTTGCAAAATAATCGGGGTAAGCGACTCAAGTGGGGGAATTTACTGCCCAGAAGGGTTAAACCCCTACAAGGTTTACCAACACAAAACGAAAACAGGCTCCGTCGTCGATTTTGAGCAATGTAAAAATTTGACTAATGAAGAGTTACTGGAGTTGGAATGTGACATTTTAGTGCCGGCAGCCCTAGAAAACCAAATCACAAAAACCAACGCCGCAAACATAAAGGCAAAGATAATAGCAGAAGGCGCCAACGGCCCAACAACACCAGAAGCAGATAAGATGCTTAACGAGAAGGGAGTGCTTCTAGTTCCAGATATCTTGGCAAACTCAGGTGGAGTTACCGTTAGCTATTTCGAGTGGGTTCAAAACCTAACAAGGGAGCATTGGACTTTAGAAGAGGTAAACCAGAAACTTGAAAACAAGATAGTGAAGGCTTTCAACGATGTGTATAAGACATCGGAAGATGAAGAAGAGCCTATGCGAACAGCAGCCCTAATGCTTGGAGTTGGCCGTGTAGCCGAAGCCATAAGAACACTTGGTTTATGGCCTTGAACGAACGATGCAATTGTTTTACTAATAAAACATACTTTAACTGTGAAAAACCTAAACTTTCTTATCGCATTTTTTAGACTACAGTTTTTATATCCCGTCTCAGAGAGTAAAATCAACTGAAGAGGGGAACTAGAATATTGCAGGTGGGCGTCGCTGGCAGGATTAAAGCCTTAGACTTCATGTTTGAGAATTCGCCGGTGAAGGTTATAGCCAACCGCAACTGTCCAGAAATTAAGTTAGCTGGATTAACTGTCGGCCCTTTTGAAGAGGGAAACGAGTATGAAGTGCCCTATTGGGTGGCACGGGAACTTGAAAAGTTTGGAGTAGTGCGCTTTAGAAGTGAAGAGTTATTAGACGCGGCTAAGCTTTATAAGATTCACTGGAAAGAACGTGTCCAAACTGCTGCACAGATATCTGAGCTTCCTAAGGATTTTTATCCAAAACTCCGCAGATACCTCATGGGACTAAAGGATGAAACAGCTAGGCATCTGGAGAAGATGCGAGAATATGAGAAGGCAAGACAGTTGGCATTAGACATTTTAAATCTGAGGTTGAGGAAAATTGTTTCGCTTGCTTCTGCACCCGCCCAGACAGAGCAAATCCTTAAAAACCTTACAGCTGAAGAGAGACTTCTTTACGAGCAAATTTACAGGCTTATCAATAAATGGGAAACCCATCTGCTAGAGTATGAGGGGGGAGAAGAATGAGGGAAGAATTGGAAGTAATAGACCCACAAGAACGCTTCTTGGAGCTTTTTAAGACAGAGAAATACCGCCAAAGAATCTCGCAGCTGGCAGTCTCCGGAAAAACTTCGCTTATAGTTGAGTTTGAGGATATTCTCACATTCGACCATAGGCTTGCAGATAACCTTCTGCAAAAACCAGAAGAATACTTGAAGCACGCGGATAACGCAGCCCAAAATCAACTTGGCATACAAGCTCCGGAATACGCGGAGAAGCAGAAGATAACCGTTAGAGTTGTTAGGCTTTTGGAGCCAACCCCGCTGCGGAAACTTGGCGCGGCGCACATAGGAAAACTGGTGATGATTGAAGGCATAGTTGTACGCTCGACTCCGGTTCGCCCGATGGTTTTAAAGGCTGCCTTCAAATGCAGAGGATGTGGCGAAATAACCTACGTAGATCAGGCAGGCCCCTTTCTAAGAGCGCCATTTGCGTGTAGAAATCCAAGTTGTGGGCGGAAGGGACTTTTCGACTTTGTGCAGGAAGAGTCCACATTTATAGATTCGCAGGACCTCCGTATACAAGAGCGCCCAGAAGACCTTCCGCCTGGACAGCTTCCACGAACATTGCATGTTAAACTTGTTGGCAGCGAAATTGTTGACGTGGCTAGACCAGGCGACCATGTTTCTGTTGTGGGTGTAGTTCGTGCTGCAGCCCCAACTATGCCGAGGGTTGGAAAACTCCGCACCTTCATTTTACATTTAGATACAAACTCTATTGAAGTTTTAGGCAAAGAACCCGAGACAACGCTTCCATCTCCGGAAGAGGAAAAACAAATTTTAGAACTTTCAAAAGACCCGTGGATACATAAGAAAGTAATAGACTCTATTGCGCCTTCGATATATGGTTATGACCATGTAAAAGAGGCAATAATGTACCTGCTTTTCGGCGGTGTCCCAAAAACCCTTCCAGACATAACGATAAGAGGCGAGTTAAACGTTCTTTTAATAGGCGACCCTGGAACGGCGAAATCCCAGCTTTTGCAGTATGTGGCTAGAATAGCTCCTAGAGGTTTGTACACTTCTGGCAGAGGAACAACAGCGGCTGGTTTAACAGCAGCGGTTATACGCGAGAGAGGCGGTGGAATGAGCCTTGAAGCTGGAGCCTTGGTGCTTGCAGACAAGGGCATTGCATGTATTGACGAGATAGATAAGATGCGTCCAGAAGACCGTGTGGCAATCCACGAAGCCATGGAACAGCATACGGTTTCTGTGGCGAAGGGTGGCATAGTTGCAACCCTCAACGCGAGAACCGCAATATTAGCAGCTGCAAACCCAGCTTTGGGGAGATATGAATCCCGCCGCACAGTCACAGAAAACATTTCATTACCAGTGACTATTCTCTCACGGTTCGACCTCATATTCGTGTTGAAGGACGTGCCCAACAAGGAAGTCGACAGCAAAATGTCAGAGCACATTCTTGAAATTCATCGTAAAGGCTCAAGCCCCATCGAACCGCCAATACCATTAGAGCTACTGCGGAAATACATAAGCTATGCGAAGGGAATAAAACCCGTTTTAACCAGTGAGGCACTACAGCGGCTAAAGGACTTCTATTTGGCTATGCGTTCGGTAAGCGAAACAGAAGGCTCACCCGTGGCAATCACAGCCCGCCAACTGGAGTCGCTTATACGTTTAGCCGAAGCTAGAGCCCGTGCAGCCCTCAGAACAGAGGTTTTGGCGGAAGATGCAGAGGCAGCTGTCAACATAGTAAAAAGGTCTTTGGAAGAGGTTGGAATAGACCTATCCTCATACAAGATTGACATAGACCTCATTATGACTGGAAAACCGAAAAGCCTCAGAGACAAACTGCAAATACTGCTTTCAGCACTGACAGAGATGGAAAGAGAAATTGGAATGGTGGAAAAAGTGGCGCTGATTAATAGGCTTGAAACGGAATACAAAATTCCAAGAAATGAAATTGAACGCTTAATTGCGCAGCTACAGCGGGAAGGAACAATATACGAGCCTAGGGAGGGCTATTTAAAGAAGACTTAGATTTAGAGCTTTGAGATGTTAGAAAAAGAAGCAGATTCGCGATGTTACGGCGCTGCCTCAATGTTGGCTTCTTTGTGATATTGAGCGTTAGCAGTAAAGACTATTATGCTCACAGTTACGCCAATGTCAGTGGTGGATATGTGGTTGAGACCGAATATGTAAACAACCATTCGGGCTCCCGAAGGTAGTATTAAGGAATTTGTTCCCAACACATTGAAATCTGAACCACTATAGTTACCTTCAAGATATGCTTCACTGCCAACAACCCATTCTAACTCGTTTGGCAGCGTGTCGTCAGAAGTAAGTTTCCAGTAGAAAATTTTCTGCGAATCAGCTTTACGCCCTCTAACAGTTATTTTGTCGACGACAACGTCACGCCCACCAGTGTTAGTTATTATGAAAGCAGCAGAGGCATTGCCGTCACTGGTGCACCACACATGCAGTTCTGTTATCTGCAAGTATTCATCTTGCACGCGGGTTGTGACCACGTTTATGGCATGGAAGGTTACAACAGTCGCCAGAAGCACTGAAACTACGAGAATTATTAAGGTGGTTACTACTACGCTTAAGCCTCTTTTACTTTTTATCAGACGCATATATTCATCTCCGAACATGGCTTTATTGAACATTTAAAATGGAGAAGAAAAGTAAGACGCTTTGTATGTCACAGAAAAACACGCAACCTAACAATTTTAATCCAAGTAATTAATCAAAAGTTAAAACTTTCCAAAAATATTGAAGTTAAGGTTTATTGTTAAATTTTTTACAAGTTCTTGGGAAGTGTTAAAAGCAAAAGTGGCAGTTATGGGGTTAAATGGAAGCCCAGATGAACGATATAATGGTTGTTGCTGGCACGAGACCCGAAATCATAAAGATGGCACCATTAATTAGAGCATTACAGAAAAACAAAATTCCATTCACTTTTGTTCACTGCGGACAACATTACGACTATGAAATGTCCCAACAGTTCATTGAGGAGCTTGAGCTTCCAGAACCGGACTACAGCTACAAAGTCAAGGCATATTCCCAAGGAGAACAAACCGCGCGCATAATTGCCAACATAGAACGCCTATTAAAAAAGACAAAACCAGCATTAGTCCTCGTCGAAGGAGACACAAACGGAGTTCTTGCAACAGCCTTAGCCACAATTAAGCTTGGAATGCCCGTTGGACACGTGGAAGCTGGACTGCGAAGCTTTGACTTGCGCATGCCAGAAGAACACAACAGACGATTAACCGATCATTTGTCCACCTATTTGTTCGCACCTACAAAAAATGCTGAAAGTAATCTCAAAAAAGAATCTGTTTGGGGGAAAATCTATGTCACGGGAAACACCGTCATAGACGCTGTAATTCAACACATCCCATTAGCTGAAAGAAAATCAAAAGTGATGGAGAAAATACGTTTCGAAAAATTTGCATTGGCAACCGCCCACAGGGCAGAAAATGTAGACAACCCACCAGTCCTCAAAAACTTCATAAAAGCCTTCACAGAAGCCCCAATTCCAGTGGTTTACCCCATGCATCCCCGAACAATAAAAAGACTGAAGCAAAATAGAATCTACCAAAAAATAAAGAGGTCAGAAAACCTGCAAATTCTCCCACCCGTAGGCTATTTAGACTTCCTTACCCTCATGAAGAAATGTGAAATAATCCTTACTGGCTCTGGAGGCATACAGGAAGAAGCCACAACTCCACAAATAAGAAAACCCGTTCTAGTTTTACGCCTATCAACCGAAAGACCCGAAGCAGTTGAAGCGGGATTCGCAAAAGTTGTTGGCACTGAAAAACAAAACATATTGGAAGCCATAGAGAAAACCTTAGAAAACAAAGGACTATTGCCTACAAATTCTCCATATGGAAATGGCGATGCTGCTGAAAAAATTGTTGAAATTATTAAATGTGAACTTTCTTTATGAAATGTACGTAATTTTCTTATCCTCTTCTCGGCGTATTTCCTCCGCTTGCAAAGCCCTTCTCTCCTCGATCTTCTGCAGACGGGCAACCATGCTATCTGCTTTGGCTATCTCCTCATCCAACCCAGACAAATCAACATTCACACCCAAAATTTTAAGCAACACTTCTAAAACGCTCTTTGCTGCTTTAGGGTCTGGCAGATATCCCCTTGTTTCACCTAAAAGACATAGAGCATCGATTTTTCTGAAAGGTGCCAAGCCAAGGATCAGCCCAGCCGTGCCGACGATGGGGCTGCCCATGGGGCTTATCATAGCCTCGGCACGTAAAGCGCGGTCCAGTAGATTTTGGTTTGTGGCTGCGGCTACGACTTTAGGCTTATCTTTCGTTTCAACCCTATAACCGCCTATTGTAATAACAAGTTTTACATTGTAGTGTTGAGCAAAATCCAATATGCGGCTTGAAATTTCGTACTGCCCCTCAATTGTTTGGGCTTGACTGTCTCCGGTGAAGAGAATTAAGTCGTTTTCTCCCTTTTCGTTTTTCCAGAAATAGAACGCTCCCCGCAGAAGCCGGACGCTTCCTTTCTTGCTTACGAGCACAAAGTATGGAAAATGTGGCGAGTATAAATATGCAAATTTTTGAGCTTTCAACTGTTTAATCAAGTAGCGGGTGGCAATCTTCCCAACAAGACCAAGTCCTGGAAGACCCTCAATCATTATGGGATTCTTCAACTCAGCTTTCACAAGTTCCTTAATAAATGTCTCCTTCAACTTGGCATCTCCCTCTTTAAAGCCATTCTATACTTGAGGTATTTGTCGTCTGGTGAAAACTTTGGAGGATGCGGCACTCGAACTGTTCCCCCGCAGTATGGGCATTTGTCCTCCTTCAGCGTGTATTTTCCACATTTTTCACATTTCCTCAAGAGCCAAACCATTACTTCTCCCTTCTGAAGGCTCCTTGCCCGCCAGCTTTAACAACGTTTGAAACAATGTTTTCAGCAACCCTTTGCAGAGCCGCCTCTGCATGTTTATAGTTGTCGGCTAGAACTTCAATACAGTATTTTGGCGCTGCCACGACATAAAAGCGAACTTTTGCATCCCTTGTTTTCTCAGACTTCTTAGCGTTCAAAAAAGCTTCTTTAATGATTTTAACCCCGTTAGGTTTTAGACAGCGAAGCTCAACAACGCCTTTAATCTTAACCATTGGCAAGCGTATCCTCTCTCTTGCAACTTCAACAAAAACCTCTGCAAGCTCTTTCGGCACACCTATCTTCGTTAAAACTTCTATGCCATCTTTTGCAGCCCTTTCAAAGCCCTCATACAACCCATACTCTTTCTCAATGAAAGCTCCAGCCTTTTCATAAACTTCTTCAACGGACAAACCCGTTTTTTCAGCCACGCTACGAAGCAGTGCTTCCGCCTTACGCTCCCTCTTCCAAGAAAGCATCTTCTCTATTTTCTCCCTCTTAGTAACCCGTCTAAGGGATAAGTCTATGTGTCCCTTTTCCACGTCAACCCGCAAAACCTTTAAAACAACCTTTTGCCCTTCCCTAACAAAGTCGCGAATATTCCTAATCCAAGATGAAGAAACCTCGGAAATGTGCAGAAGACCCCTCTTATCAAACTCGTCAAGCCTCACATAAGCACCATAATCAGTAACAGTCTCCACAGTGCCAATAATCAAGTCGCCCACTTCAGGCCATTCCAGCCTTCTTAAAGCCATACCCCCATCGTCCCCTTACTCAAAAACCGCAACAACCTCGCCCTTAATTATCGCTTTTCCACCAGAAGGTTCTGCAAGTTCGGCTCCACACACGTTGCAGTTAACCTTGTTCACAGCATGGCTAAACACCAGCTGCTCATTTCCACATTTCAAACATTTAACCCTCAAAAAGGCGCTTCTAGGTCTTGGAATAAGCTTCTCCCATTCAGCCATAAACACCATCACCTCTCCGTTTAGGTGATAACAAGCTTCCTCAAACGAATGCCATCTTTATGCCTAGTGTAACCGCAAACCTTACACTTCAACTTTAAAGTCTGCTTCTTAGTAGTTTTTGCAAACTTCCGTTGAAGCGGATACTTTTGTCCACCATAACCCTTCTTTTCACGTTTGTGGTGGCGTTCACCCTTAGCCAAAGCTCTACGCTTCCCAGCCTTATAAAGCGAAACCACATGGATCTGATGCGTCTTACACTTGGGACAGTAAGTTCTAATTTCTTTAGGAACATTCATTTGAACCACGCTAACCGCATAAAAGAAGCATGCTCACTCTTATACTTTTTTCATAAAACACTAGGCTTCAATTTTTTCAGCTAATTTCTGTTTAATTAAAATCTTAACATTTTCAATAGGCAATGAAGCCACATCTTCACATTTGAAAGGTCCATAAGCTTTCATATCCGCACCCATTATGGCTGGAACTTCCCTTAAAAATCGCACCGCAACCCTCTTTTGGGTTTTTTCGACTTTTTCAGCCAAATAACCTCGCAGTGCATCCTCAGCTAAATTTTTAAACATCTCCGCAAACGATAAGCTTCCCTCTTTAACAATGTTTCGCTCCTGAACCGCCAACGCATCCAACGGAACCTTTTTGCCCTCCATCAAAATTCGAACAAGCTTTTGATATCTAATTTTCACCAACTCGCGAACAAGGCGCCTAACATTACGCATTTCAACTTTCAAGAGACTTGCTTTCAGCGTTTTTCTGTCAATCATCCGCCCCTCCTCCCTCAACCTTTTCACGTACCCAGAAACCCGAAAGTAAAAATCAAGTGGAAGTCCCCCCAATTCAGTGCTATCGTTTTCCTTTTTCCAAAATTCAAAAATATCTTTATACATTCTCTACAACCTCCGCCCTACCCTTGCAGACAAGCAGTAAAGCCGCCGCCGTCGGCAATTCAACTTTTCTATCCCTATAAGGACCAAAGGTTTCATCGCCTATCCTAAACTTTGGCACATCTAATACCCTAACTTTCACCATGCCTTTTCTAAAGGCTATTGCGTCTCTAAAAGGGTCAAAGTCATCGATCGCCGAAATTTGAACATCTGCTTTTTTAAAACCAGTTTTGCTGTTCAAAGTTTCAGGCATCCTAATCAATCGATGAACATCAGTAGTTACCACAGTGTCTATTTTTACAGACTGCAGTGTCGCAATATGTTTTACAAGTTTTTCCCAAGTCTTAAGACCAACCCCTCTAACAGTGTGCACCATTCCAGAATTGTATAGATCCCTTAAAATCCCATCTTTCCTCTGCATTATGACATTCACAGCGTCCTTTCTAAAACCAAGCTTTCTTAAGTCATCCTCTTTTACACTAGATAAAAAGGTTTGTAACCCATCAGTTAACCGTCTAGACCAGCCAAAGCTGAAAGATTTAACAGTTTCTAAAGGAAACCTCTTCTTAAAGCTCCTCTCCTTAACATGAGGGAGGGAAGTTTCCAAGCCCAAGCCGGAAACATAATCAACGATTTCCTTCCGCGCCATAGAATCCAAAGCTTTCACAGCCTCACACTCCACATGAACATGATAACCACGATGTCCAGAAAAAAACACGCGCAGTTCGCTTTTAGAAAAACCAAAATCGTCTTGCAACACATCTAGAAGTTTGATTGCTTCAATCTTGGCGGCTTCCAGACAAACTTCGCATGGCCATGTTTCCGCGCTTAGCTTTTCACCACTGCATAATGGACACCTTTCAGGCATTACACCTCTCCCAACAAAGCCACAATTGCCACAAACCCACCTATCATGAATCCTCTCGCAAGGTGTTGGAATATGGTCGGCATCAATATCAAAGATCAAGTCGGCGCCAAGCCAATTTTTTCGCTCCATCTCCGCCGTCGGATTTTCGTAATAAGCACAAGAGAAATAGACATCACATGGAACGAAACTTTGCAGAAAAAATTTTACTTCCTCGATACTTCTGAAACTTTTATGGCGCACCATTTGATTTTCAAATAATGCAAAACCAAACTCTCGCTTCTCAATGAAGGGAACAGAAGTGTTAAGAGGGAAATCCTCTGCATAGTATTTACGAAACATTTCATGTGTAAAGGTAAGGGAGCTCAAGTCTTATTTGCTCTCCATTCCCTAAATTTACTCCATACATCTTGGCTTTTAACAATTATAAGAGGGTAGGAAACAATCCATATAATGGAGTAGAGTGGACCGAAATAATCGTGAAATACCCCCCAGTCACCTTTATGTATTGCAATGGTATAAAGAGTAACTATTCTTAATATGTTAATAAAGTATGTAACTACGGCACCTATTAAAAAGTAAATTATTTTGTGTTTTAGGGAAAAGTTGCTTTTTTTCAAGAACAACAGAATTGTCACCGTATAAATCATGAGGCTCTCAACACCAGCGCAAGGCCAATCTATTAAGGCTCCAAATGATTCTTTTGGGTTTTCCGGGTTTGCCGCATATAGGTAGGGTGCAGTGTTTTTAGCGATTAGAGTTGTCCTATATCCCATCAAATTTAGGACTTTTTCAGCAAATATGGCTGTTGGAATAACCATGATTTGGAATGGAGCAAACTCTCCAAAGGGATACACATTGTTTATGGTATAAACTACCCCAATAATAATCAAAAAAGATGTTGAAACTGAGTAAAATCTTATTCCTTTAATATCATATTCTAAGATAATGATTGCGGCAAACAAAAATGCAAAGATCATATACTCTATTGACAGGGGCATTAACGCTGCCCAAGCTGGTTTTATGTTGGATTTTTGTGAGAGATCTATGATTGCCTGGTTAACTCCGAAGTAGTTGGCAACAATTACGTAAATTGTTGGAAGGAGAAGTGTTAAAATCAAAAGGATAGTTTTTGCAGATAACAGCTTATGCTTTTTTATTTGCAGTTCTTCCCAAGCCATTATTGTTTCCAGAAAGAAAAGCCACGAGAAAAGAATGTAACCCATTCTATTCTCCCACGTTCCAGTCCACACAGGCTCAAACGTGTTTGGATGAAGCAGATACAAAATGAAGAATGGAACGATGAACGCGAAGAATGGCAAAATTCTTAGCACAATTGGCACCGCGTTTTTCCGCAGCGACTGTGAAAAAGCGCTAATTTTTTGTTTAACATTTTGCAAAATGGTTGACATGTAATTTTACACGCACCCAGATTTTATTAGCATGCGATTAAATTTAGCACTCAAAGTCTTATTAAAGTGTCTCGCTAAACAAAGGTTTTATATGCTTAAGAAAAGCCCTATTTTCGCTATGTGAGAACTCTTGAAGACGGTAGCCCTCTGCCACCATTACAGTCTTACCTTTCATGGAGGTGGCGAACGATTTCTAATCGATGTCGCAAGCCAGCTAATAAAAACAGGACACAAAGTAGCCATTCATGCTTTACCTTTTGGGCGTAGGCCAGTGAAAACCGAGAGGCTGCCTCGAGAAGTTAGGTATAAAGAAAATTTTATTCACAAAATTCAAGACGCTGACGTTATGTACTTCATTTATGCACCGCTGGTGCATAAATTGTTTATGGGCGAATCCCCGAAGATTGGAGCCCTTCACGCTTTCGTTTTTTTGAACGAGTTACAAAGCACTGAAATTAGGAATATGGGCTACGTCAATTTCCTTAAAGGTTTTGGATTCTCAAAGTTCGCATCAAAAATTTACTTTGATAAGTTTAGAGAAAGGGAATTGCGCTCTTTCGACGCCATTCACGTGATAAATAAGGAGGCAATAAAGATACTCAGTGGTGAAAAACAAGTCTATTACGTCCCAAACTGGATAGACACTTCACGTTTTAAGCCGCTGGAAGAAAAAAATGTGAGGTTTACGGTTTTATACTCGGGAAGAAGATCGAAAGGCTTTTCCACTTTTGTTGAAATTGCCAGCCTTCTCGGAACTAAGGATATAGATTTTATCGCGGTTGGACCGGATTTAATGAACACGGGAAACGTGAAGAACCTTGGATTTATAACAGATGTTGAAAAACTTGTTCGACTTTATTCAAAAGTTCACCTTTTGGTATATACAAGCATGGTGGATGTTTTCCCGCTAACACTGCTTGAAGCATCGGCTTGTAAAACTCCAATAGTGAGTTTGCCGACAAAAGCGATAAGGGGACTTGATTTGCCGGTTCTTCATGCAACATCAGTAAAGGACTTTGCACATGTGATCCGTAAATTACAAAACATGTGGGAAAAAAGAAGAGAACAATATTTAAAATTATGTGAAAGGATGCGTTTAGAGGTAGTAAAATATGACGTAAAAGAGGTGTTTCCAAAATTTTTGGATATGTTGAAGGAGGTCGCTTCGCTTTCATGAAGTTAATTGATAGCGCTTTATACTTGCAAAAAAGGTTCGGCTATAAAGTTTACATTTTCATCGCAATTTTCATATACACTATTGTTTTCTCTGTGGTTGAAATCATGATCTACCAATCTTTTAGAATTTTTACATGGGACTTGGGAATTTTCAACCAAGCCTTCTGGAACACTCTCCATGGAAAATTTCTATACTACACATCAGAAATTGAAGTTTACACAAAAACTGGATGCTTTTTAGCTGCACATTTTAGCCCAACCATTTTGCTGGCACTTCCATTATACGCCATTTACCCCACAGGAGAAAACCTTCTCGTAATAGGCACGTTATTAGTTGCTGTGGGAGCGTTACCCATATACAAAATCGCCAATTATTTCTTAAAGGATGAAAAAGTAGCTGTGACTATTGGAATCCTATACTTACTTCACCCTTCATTGCAAGGTATCACATTGAGTGGTTTTTCACCAGAATCTTTTGCAGTAACACTTTTCGCTTTTATTCTGTATTACTTGATAAAAGTTGATCTCAAAAAACTTGCATTAGCGGTTACCCTGGGACTAATGACTCACGAGGCGGCAGCGCCAGTGATTGCAGCGATAGGGGTATACGGCATGCTACAGCATAAATCATTCAAAAATAGAGGCTTTCAAGCCTCTTTAATTGTTTTGGTCATAAGCATTCCATATTTTTTCTTTGCAAACTACATGAGGTTATTTTTCGGCTGGACTGGAAGGCCTTCCCTATGGCATGAGTGGGTAATGATTGGAGCAACAAACGCTTCAGAACTTCCACTTAAGATCCTTTTAAATCCTGTTGGTGCATTAAACTCCTTAGCCTCAGATGGAGCAGCAAAACTGTTATATATAACGCTTCTTTTGCTTCCGGTCCTATTTATACCACTATTAGGTTTAAAAGGGCTTATCCCGGCTGTTCCATACCTCTCAATGAGTCTGTTTTCCACCTACCGTCTATATTATAGCTTGGAAGGACATTATGGTGCTTTCATAGCACCATTTATTTTTTTGGGCTTCGTTCACGGCCTAACAAAATTGCAGGAAATGGAGTGGGTGAAATTTTCTGCGTTAAAATTTACAACATTTGCTTTCTTAACAACGACAATCGTGTTTGCTACTATGCTACCAACGGCATATTCGCAATATCAAGTTTTCAACCCAAACGATGAACACAACAGCATAGTCAGAAGTTTCATTTCGCGCATACCGCAAAATGCCTCGGTGCTTACTCAAAGCAATATTTTCCCACATCTTTCAAATAGGCCAGACGCATACACAATTGCACCACCCACTTGGAGCTACGAATACATGCAAGTTGACAAAGAGATTTTAGCTAATCTAAGCAAACAAAGCATACAATACGTCCTTCTTGATTTTGCATCAGAACCACCCTATTCCTACGCAGCTTCCTTCATTTACACGAAATTCGTATTTCCCAATATCGACAAGTACGGCTTAATTGATGCAAAAGACGGTGTAGTACTTTTTTGCTTAAATGAGCATACTTAAGCAAAGGAATAAATATAAAACTAGCGAGATTAGTTAGACTTTAGTTAAGTTTCAACACCAATAATTTATGGAGATGCTTTCCGTGGAGCAACAAAAGATTTCAAAAAATCTTGTAAGAACATTCTTGATAGTTATTCTTGCTGCTAATGTGGTTCTAACTATAGTTAATCTGTATCTTACTGTTCAGTTTAACCAAGCCTTGACAAATCTTAGACTTCAAGGCAAAATACCTGATTCTACCTTCATGATAACAGCGAAGGCTGACGACGCCGATTTGGGAGAACCAGTTGCCTATTTCAGCGAAAACGGGGTGCTTAAACAGACTGCGCATTTTGGTACATTATATGCGTCTGCTTATGTGATAATGCCTCACTATGGAGTTGTGACCATCAAATTGAAATCATTTAACGTCACGGAATCAAAATATCTAAGCCTTGACAAACTAAATGAAACAGAGGTATCCTATGCAGACGAAACACAGAGTTACGTTTATTTCCTTGCCCCTGGATTTAACCAAATAAATGCTCAAATTCGCTTAAAAGCCAAAGTTCCATTAAACCCGGAAAATCTCCCCTCCAAGGACGAATCCATCCGGTTCTCACTGGGACATCTATTTCTAGAGGCAGAAGCGTTTGATTTTGAAACCAGAGCTAAATTGATCAGCGATTTTTCTTCGGAAATCTTCATTACAATTGAAATGCCCGATTAAGGTATAGATATGCTCTAAGCATCATTTTTTAAAAGCAGCTTTGAAAATGTAGGAAAAGAATTGCTTTACCTCATTTATGGTGAGTTTTGATTTTCCCTTTTTTCTATTAATGAAGGTTATTGAAATTTCTCCTACCCGGAATTTTCTTATACGCGCTTGCCTTATTGTTTCAATCTGTATTTCATAGGTTTGACTGTGCAAGTCCCCTATGATGCTTTGAATTAAGCTAATAGAATAGCAGCGCAATCCACTTGTGTAGTCGCTTATTTTTGCGCCAACGACGAGCGCAGCGATGAGATTTGCAATTTTACTTATTGCAAAGCGTAAGACGCTCCAGTTTACGATGTATCCTCCCCTGCAATATCTGCTTCCAACAACAAGGCAGTATCCTCGTTTCAAGCTTGACACCAAACGTGGAATATCTCTTGGATTATGCGAGTAGTCAGCATCCATTGTAACTATATATTTTGGCGGATTTGGCAATGACATAAAAATTTTGAAACCATCTGTTATAGCTGTTCCAAGCCCTAATTTTTGGGGTCTGGTGAAAAGCAAAATGTTGTTATACCTTTTTTGAAGCTTTCTTACAATTTCTGCTGTTCCATCATCGCTGGAATCATCTATAACTAGTATGGAGGCATCCATTTTTAATGATTCAATTTCACCAATTAGTTTTTCAATGTTTTGCGCCTCGCAATAGGTGGGAAGGATTATTCCAACTTCAGCATTTAGTTCGGTATTTCCTTCCAACCCTTGAGAATTCACCATGTTCACCTTGTAATATTGTTCAGTTATTCGATAGGAAGTATATAAAACTACCACTTTTTGCGTACTGATTCTGAGTTGTCATTTAAGGTCTCTTATCCTTTTTCGATAGTAAACCAATGGATGATGCGTTTTTTCTTTACACTGCGTGTCGGGATTCGTGCATACTCCGTGGGTTTGTAGTGTTTGGCATTTTGGTGGTTTGTAGCGGGTTCTGGAGCCTCTTTCGCCTGCTATGTGTTCTACTTGGTAGCGGGTTAGGCGTTCGTTGAAGTCTGATGATGCTCTGAAAAGGTCTACTATGTTTTCTGTTGGCATGCCTATGTTTACTAGGAAGGTTGTTAGGGTGAATCTGGCTATGTGGGATATGTGGCGTCCTTTGGACGCTGCTTCGTATAACGCGGTTATGCATGGTGGGAAGGCTTCTTTGTTTACTGTTTTTGGGATGCCTTCTATTTCGGCTTTGCCTATTTTTTCAATGGTTAAGCTTTTCAGCGTTTCCGCGGTTTCTGTTATTTTTTGTGGGAGTTTTGGCAGTTCTTTTATTTCCAGACGTTTTTCTATGTGCCTTCTGACTTCTTCGCTGAGAAGCCTAGCTGTTTCGTTTTTTGTTAGGTAGACGTTTCCATGTGTTAGTGGGCGGTTGACTAGTTTCCATTTTCTCTCTCGGAGGCTTGTTGTGTTTTTTAGGTAGTTTGTGAAATGGAGTTTGAACTCGTAGGGTGCTGCGGCTTCTTCGGCGTTTACTGTAAGGATTTTCCATTGAAAGTTTTCTGCTATGGCTAAAATTTTCGCTCTAGGCTCGAATTTTAGGTCGTTGTATGTTTGTTTTGCTTCTGCTAGGGCGTATCGCCTTTTTATGAAGGAGTTTTCCGTGGCTGCGGCGAGCATTGTTGCTGTTGGGAAGGATAGAATTTCCACTTCCTCGTTTTGGAGTTTACGGCTTACTATGGTGTATAATATGGCTTCTTCGACTCTTTCTTTTGCGCGTTCTAGAATTTGGGAGAACTCTGGGCTTGCAAGGTCTTCGATTTTTAATTCTAGGGTTTTTACGTAGTCTGCTGCCTCTTTTAGGAAGGGGTATTTCGCCAAGTCGTTTTTTGTGAATTTGATTGTGGCGGTTTGCATTTTTCCACTAGGCTGTTTCTATTCTTGGAGCTAGGTAGAAGACTAGTTTTCCTTCTTTTGCTTGTTGGAAGTCAAGTTTTATTGGCATGTCTGTGGAGAATTCGAGGGTTGCAATGTCGGATGTGGCGGATGCTGCCTTAATTATTTCTGAGAGGTAGCTTAGGCTGAAGGTTGCCTTTGAAGGTTCTTTTGCCTCCAAGTCTAACAGAGCGTCGCTTCCTTTTTTGATTTCTATTGTGGCGCCCATGAGGTCGCCCGTGGCTTGGAAAACTAGTTTTTCGTTGTCTGCTTCTATGCGCACGTGGTCGCTTACGAGTTCTGCGTCTTCTATGGCTTGGCGCAGTCCAGCGGTTGTCGCTTTAGCCCTAACGTTGAAAGTTATTTTTGGCGTGGGCACCTCTTCCTCTGAAGCTTCGAGAGTTGGCATGGTAAAGTTTCGCGCATATTTCCCGGTTATTTTCAATTGTAGGCGTCCAGTTTTTTCGTCGAGGGCTAGTTCCACAACTTCATCTTTGCCCGCCCTCTTCAACAGCTTAAGCAGTTCGCCTATGTTTATGCACATTTTTGTTGGTTCTGTGCAGATGTATTCTTCGAAAACTGTTTTAGGCCATTCGAAATCCACCATGGCGACGCGGGACGGGTCCATTGCTCTAAGTTTTAAGGCTTCTGGTGTGATTTGGAAGGTGGCTTCGTCTACGAGGATGGAGATGGCTGTTGCCATGTCTCTTAAAAGTTTGGCGTCTGCGACTTTGAGTTTGAACATGCTTCTCCCTTTCTAATGGATAATGTCTAGTGTTATAAAACTTTACACACTTAAGTGTGACGCTAGATTATGTGTTTCTGAAGGTTTAGCTGTATTCTCTGAATGTGTAGCCGCATTTTGTGCAGCGGAGGAACTGAGTGGAGGATTCGTCGGCGCCTCTTGTTTGCACTTGCCAGACATAGGCTGTGTTGTTTCCGCATTTTGGGCATTCAATCCGCACTGTTGGAAGTGTTCGCAGTTTCTGTTCTTCCTTGCTTATAACCGCCACAAGCTGTTGGGGATTGTGCTGTATAACCTTTGCAACTTTCGGCGTTACCTTCTCGCTCACTATACGTCTTTTATACCCACATTTTGGACAGCTAAGGGTTAGGGATTCCTTTTTCCCAGACTTTCCTTTCTTTGGCACGAGGCGGGTTCCGCATTTTGGGCAAAATTCCATTATTTTTTGCTCCGGTCTTCGTTTGTTTTCCCATATCACGGTGTCTTTTAAACTTTTTCTTACAGCAATAAAGATTGGGGCTATAGGGCGCTGATTCCAGAAGCGATTAAATGTGCCACGCGAAGCGCTTCGGGTATGTTGCTTCGTGTGGAAGTTAACTGCAGAATTTTTCTGGCGTCTTCTTCGCATATACCGGCGGTTTGCATGTAAACTTTCTCTTTTCCGCCTCTAACTGACACTTCAACTGGTTCTCCAGCGTTAAGTATGGCTTTCCATCGTTCTTCGCTTTTTGGAAGATTTTCTAATGCACTGCAAATTTCTTCAAGATTTGGCTTTTCACGTGTTACAGCTATAACTGGAAGCCTTGTTTTAGCATTAAGCTTTTTAATGTCAACAACATTGAAGCCTGCAAACGTTACGCCATCGAGAATTATAACCCGCAATTGTTCATAATGCGGAGAATTCGTTACCATTGACGCTATTTTTCTAGTGGCGTCAACCCCGTCAACCCTGATTTTTGTGTGCATAACGCCGTCAAGCCAGTATCCTCCGCGAAAAACAACGCCCACAACTGGCACAAACCGCTTTGTGCGAGGCTTGAATATGCCGTCGTCAACTCCTAAAACGCGGATTTCAGGTTTGATTACCCGAAATTTTTTGTAAGTCAAAACTTTCCCTCACAGCACAGCAGAACATAGAGTGGCGACTTGTTATAAGTTTAGCGAAAACTGTTTTAGCCTTAAAGGAAAGCTTAAAAGTTGTGTGATGCGCCAAATAACAGATAAACTATGTGTGAGAAAACATGGATAAAGCGGAAGTTGTTGGCTTTTTCTTTATCGCCTTAGGAGTCGCGTTAATAGTTCATCATGTCTTATTTTGGCAGAGACCCTTCGACATAGCTGATATGATGCATCACGAATTTTTTGAAGCCATATTCTTCACTGCAGGCGTAACATTGTTAATTGCTGTGCGTTCAAAACGTGGAAAAGAGGCTGAAGAATGAACCATTTAATTTACGGCGGAACCATAATCACAATGCAGAACGGCAAAATAATCAAAGACGGCGCAGTGGTCATCGAAAACGATGTTATAGTTGATGTTGGAAAATCCCGTGAAATGCTAAGAAAATATCCAAGAGGCTATGAGCGATTAGACGCAAAAGGCAAAGTGGTGATTCCAGGACTTATAAACACTCACCAGCACGCAGCCATGAGCCTCTTAAGGGGATACGCTGATGATTTGCCTCTTCAAGAATGGCTTGAGAAGTGGATATGGCCCATTGAAGGACACATGACCGCCAACGACATTTACATTGGGGCGCTACTAACAGCCGTTGAATCCATCCTCGGCGGAACAACAACCCTCAACACCATGTACCATTATACGCCAAATGAAAATGAAGCGAAAGCTTTCGCTGACGCGGGCTTAAGGGGGGTTGTGGGACACGTATGCTTTTCATGGCGGAAAAAGGAGGACATAAACGCGTTAGAGGATTTGGCTAAAAGCTGGCATAACAGGGCAGATGGACGGATTCGTGTAAGTGTTGACCCCCATGCGCCTTATACAGTTGACCCAGAATACATGAAGGAACTTAAAGAGTTACGAGTGGAACTTAACGAGAAATATGGTTTGGAAAAGGCGCCATTGATATGGCATGTTCACGTTGCAGAGACAAGCGACGAGAAAGAGAAAATTCGAAAAGCGTTTAACGTAGAGCCGAAGGGAGGCGTTATGGAGTATTTGGACTCTTTAGGCGTTTTGGATGAGCATTTTATAGCGGCACATTGTGTCGCAGTGACAGAAGGCGACATAGCAGTTATGAAACGCAGAGGAGTGAAGGTTTCTCATAACCCGATTTCGAACCTTAAACTTGCCTCTGGCGTAAGCCCTGTTCCGAAAATGCTGGAGCAAGGGGTAACAGTTTCTCTAGGCACTGACAGCCCATGCTCCAATAACGCGGCAGACATGTTTGAAGTAATGAAAACAGCAGCTATACTTCACAAGGGTTTGAACAAAAATCCCACTGTAATGGCTGCTTCTCAAGTTTTGGATATGGCTACTTTAGGTGGAGCGAAAGCCCTTTGTTGGAACAGCGAAATAGGTTCAATAGAAGTGGGCAAAAAGGCGGATTTAGCCATAGTCAATTTTGTCAAGCCACATCTCTGCCCAATCTATAACGAGGTAAGCCATTTGGTTTATGCGGCGAAATCGGCGGATGTTGAAACCGTCATAATAAACGGTAGAATGGTTATGGAAAATAGGCGGTTGACAACTTTAAAAATTGAAAAGATTATGGAAATGGCGGAGAAAGCCAAAACCCGTCTTTTAGAAAGGCTTAAGCGTAACGTTAAATAGTTAAGCTTCAAAAATGGCATGGGGAAACACTTCTATGGAGAAGTTTAAGGTTAAGGATGAAAGTTTATCTTCGAAAGGTTTTCTGCAGATAGAGTGGGCTTCAAAACACATGCCAGTGCTCAGCCAAATTAAAAAAAGGTTCGGCGAAGAGAAACCCTTTAAGGGCGTGGTGCTTGGCGCATGTTTGCATGTGACGAAGGAAACTGCCGTTTTGGTTGACGCTTTCATGGCTGGCGGAGCAACTGTTGCATTGTGCGGTTCAAACCCGCTTTCCACACAAGACGAAGTGGCAGCAGCCTTAGCTGAAATGGGCGTCCATGTCTTTGCATGGCGGGGACAAACAACAGAGGAATATTACTGGTGTATTGAAAGAGTCATAGAGCATAAACCACTCATAACATTGGATGATGGAGCAGACCTTGTAAGCACAATCCACAGCAAAAGAATCGACGTTTTGCCAAAAGTTAAGGGCGGCACAGAAGAAACAACAACTGGCGTTTTGAGGCTTAAAGCCATGGAAAAAACTGGTGCCTTAAAATACGCGATAATAGCCGTCAACGACGCTTACACAAAATACCTTTTTGACAATCGTTACGGAACTGGACAGAGCACTATAGACGGCATCTTAAGAGCCACAAACACCTTGTTAGCTGGGAAAAACTTTGTTGTGTGTGGTTATGGATGGTGTGGAAGAGGCATAGCCCTACGCGCAAGAGGAATGGGTGCAAACGTAATAATCACGGAGACTAACCCTTTAAGAGCTCTTGAGGCTGTGATGGACGGGTTCCGCGTAATGCCCATAAACGAAGCAGCAGAAATAGGCGAAATCTTCGTAACAGCAACAGGCGACATAAACGTGATAAGAAAGGAACACATGCAGAAAATGAAGGATGGAGCAATACTTGCCAACAGCGGGCATTTCAACGTGGAAATAAGCCTAAAAGACTTGGAGGAACTTGCTGTTTCAAAAAGGATAATGAGGCAAAATCTAGAAGAGTTCACATTAAAGGATGGTAGGAAGCTTTATCTCCTCGCCGAAGGAAGGCTTGTAAACCTTGCAGCTGCTGAGGGGCATCCTTCAGAAGTTATGGACATGTCCTTTGCAAATCAAGCCTTAAGTGTTGAGCATCTTGTTAAAGCTGAAAGGATGCCGCCGAGGGTTTATCCAGCGCCAAGGGAAATCGATGAAACAGTGGCAAGGTTGAAGCTTGAAGCTATGGGGATAAAGATAGATAGGCTGACGGACGAGCAGAAAAGATATTTGGCAACTTGGGACATGGGAACAATCTAGCATAGGCTTAAAAATCACGGTAAACTTTAAAAGGAGATGCTCACAACAATGGCTTTATGTGTGGTGATGTATAAATGGTTAGTAAAGACCAGTCTATAGGCGGAATAATATTTGTTGTCTGCGTTGTAATCGCCATATTGTACGTGGTAACGCTGTTCTATCCTCAATGGATGGTAGGGTTAGGATTGGCAAAAGAAACCAGTGCCATACAGTTCTGGATCGTCGCAATTCCAGTGTTTATTGCGTTTGTTGCTGTTATGTTTATTGGCGCGTGGATTGGATGGACCATGGCTACTACTCCTCCAC
>JABFQN010000002.1 GCA_019685555.1 Candidatus Bathyarchaeota archaeon A05DMB-3
CTAATACCATGTCCAGTGTTCCGCAAATTGGGAAACATGCAGCTAAACATACAGGAATGGTGGTTTGACCCTTCCTTGTTACTACGACTTTCTTGCTCATACTTTTTCCCTGTAGTACCAAGAGCCTGTAGTACCTAAAAACTTTGCTGCAAAGGGCATGCTAGCGTTGCAGAAACTGCTGAAAGAATGGCGCCGGGGAGGGGATTTGAACCCCTGCGAGCCCGAAGGCCCACTGGCTTACTTGTCCCCTTTCTTAGCCCCTTACACGTTGCGGATTTTGGGATCTCGAGGCCAGCGCGTTAACCGCTCCGCCACCCCGGCTCTTCAGCGTCCTAAAAGAGCCGCTTGTGTCTAAAAGGGTTTTATTCAGTTATTAGTGATGGGTAGAGCCACTTTTTATCTTTGGTTTTTTTCTTTTCATCCCATTCATGTAGGATTTTTACTGTTTCGTTGGCGATTTTTATAGCGTTTTCTTCGCCTTTTCCGGGTTGGAATTCGTTGGTGCATCTGTTGGCGTAGACGGCGCATATTGCCCCAGCCCTTAATTTGTAAAGGCTTGCCAACGTGTAAAGGGTTGCGGTCTCCATTTCAAAATTGAGCACGCCAGCCTTCTGCAGCACTGGCAGAACATTGTTTGTTTGAGTTTTACTTGGACGGTTTTGTCCAGCATAAAAGTCTGATGTTGTGGCGGTTACGCCAAAATGATAGTTGCTTATGCCAAGTGTTTCAGCAGCCTCAATCAGCGCTAACAAGACTTCATGGTTGGCTACGGCGGGATATTCTGGCATAATGTAACAGTTGCTTGTTCCGTCTAGGCGAACAGCCGCCGAAGAAATAACTAAATCGCCGCACTTGATGTTCTTTTGTATGGCACCTGTGCTTCCCACGCGGATAAATGTGTGAACACCTATGGCTGATGCTTCATTAACCGCTATCGCCATGCAGGCGGGGCCTATTCCGCTTGATAAGGCGGATATGGGAACACCTTTGTATTTGCCTGTGGCGCTTCGAAACTCCCGGTGGCATGAAATTTCTTTTGATGAATCCCAGAATTTGACTATTTTTGGAACACGGTCTGGGTCTCCGGGAACGAGCAAATACTCTGCTAGGTCGCCTTTCTTGCAGGCGATGTGGTATTGTTTCCCGTTAGGTTTCGTTGGATGCACTCGGTTCACCTCTGTGTTATTTTTACAGCTTTTTTGGCATAACCAAGTCTGCAATGTCCACGCTGTGCTCGTATATTTGCTGTAAAGTTGAAACCGCAGGCAGAATGTGTGACATGACATCAAGGCTTTGTCCTTTGGCGCTTTTTTCAATAGCACTTGCAGCCCTCTCAATTTTTTCCCGCATGCTGCGCACTTCCTCTGCCAAGGCGATGTCGCCGGTAAAGAAAGCTTTTAAAGCGTTTTCGTGAGCTTCAAAGGAGATTGAGTGAAACTCAACTATGAGCCTTTTCAAGTCGTCAGTCAGTTTAGTCCCTTTCAGTTCTGCAATTTTGAAGGCTGTGCGTACACATTCATCCCCAATTGTTTCAACAAGGCTTGCAGCTAAGCGATAGTCTAAGCATTCGATGGGCTGAACCCCGAGTTTTTCGCTTAAGCTTGGGTTCTGGATTATTGTCCGCAATATTCGAACAAGCAAGAAGTACAGCCTATTAACTTCTTCATCTCTTGCAATTACACTTTTTGCCATGTGCACGTCTACATTAACCAGCGCGTTTACAACGTCCCTGTGCATGCCAGCAGCTATTGTGTATCCTCTTCGGAGAATCTTGTCAGGGGGGAAGCTGGAGGGTTCAAGCAAACACTGCAGAACAATTTTAGAGTAGTCTTCCTCAACTATTTCTAGCCCCACCAGTCGACTGACAGTTTTCTTTACTGTCTCCCGCACCTCAAAGCTAATATTTTCCTTCGCCTCCACACGGATAATGTCGAAGCCAAGCAGATACTTTCCAATAACTTCACGGCTTAAATAGGGTCCAGGTTTCAAAATAATGGTGCGGGGGGAAGGAGCAACGCTATATTCGGGGTCTATGAGGAGTTTGCCATCGCTGGTTTCGCTTAAGGCTACTATTGAGCCCCGTTTCAAGCCATAGTGTTCAGCCCAATCCTTCGGTAGGCAAACGAAAAATGTGCCGCTGGGGGTACGTTGAATCTTGCGGATAGCACCCATCCAATCACCAAATAACAGGCTTCAGTTTGCAGTATCAACAAATCTAAAACAGAACAATAATATATAAACTTAAGTGTAAGTGTTGAAGTTGAAAGGTAAAGTTATAATTGGTATAGATTTGGCGGGTAAGGAAAAGAACCCCACAGGATTTGCTGTTTGGGAAAATGCGCGGGTGAAAACATGCCTAATTTACACGGACAATGAAATTCTTGAAAGAGTATCTTGTGTCAATCCGACAATCGTGGCAATTGATGCCCCGCTTAAACTTCCAAAAAGGGGAATTCTAAGGAAAGTAGACGAAATGCTCATCAAAAAAGGCTACCGCGTTTTTCCACCGGGCTTACCAGCCATGAAAACCCTCACACTGCGGGCTGTTAGACTGAATAAGTTAATAACTGAAAAAGGACTAAAAACGATTGAAACACATCCTGCATCCACAAGAAAGGCTCTAAACATGCCGACAAAAGACTGGGAAACAATTCAAGCAATATTAAAAAGCATGGGAGTAAGGGGAACTTTGGAAGAGCGAAGGCTAACGCCCCACGAGTTAGACGCTGTTACCGCTGCCCTAACGGGATATTTTCACACGCAAGGGTTAACTGAGGCGTTAGGCGATGAAGAAGAAGGCTACGTCATAGTGCCGAAAAAGTTGGATTGGCGGGGAATAAAACTTGAGTGTCTCTGAGGAAAGGCTGCAAAAAGCCGTCGAATTGACACTTGCGGCGGGATACCAACTTAACAAAGAAGCTTTTGACTTCTTGAACACGGTGGCTGCAATTGAAGATCCCGTGGATGTTATGCGCAAAGCTCTTGAAAAAATAGAGGCATTGAAGGATAAGCCATTGTTTATTGGAAAAACCTTTCTCGAAGAAATCATAAAAAAGCCGGAGCTCATGGAGGAAACTATTCTTCAATCGCAAGCAGAAATGGTTACGTCTCTGCCTATACCGTCTCTTGAACGGCAAACGCAAATTTTGGAAGGGAAAAAAGTGTTCCGTCCCTATGCAAAGGAAATCGAGGCCAGTGTCAATATAATTGAGGATCCCGGTAGCAAATTAAGCTCAGGTGGAACCATGAGCGACTATTTGGAGTGTTTCCGGGATAGGTTTAAGCGTATCGAAAAGCTGCTGAGGCAAAGGATAGATGCCAGAAGCGCCGCCTCAATAATCGACGCATTAAGGTCTCCGCCGAACACCAAGCTTAAAGTAATCGGCATGGTTACAGAAAAGAGGGAGGCAAAACAGAAAATTTTCCTAACAATTGAAGACTTTTACGTGAGCGCTACAGTGCTTGTGCCGCAAAACGCCCCTACAGAGCTTCTAACTAAAGCGAGAACCCTATTGCTGGACCAAGTTGTTTGTGTAAGTGTTACAAAAACGCGAGGGAACTTGTTAATTGCAGAGGACATTATTCTGCCTGACATAGCACCCAAAATTCAAAGCAAAGCGCCGGTTCCAGCTTATGCTGTCCTCACTTCAGACATGCATGTGGGTAGTGTAAAGTTTCAGGAAAAAGTCTTTGACAGATTCGTTTTGTGGCTCAGCGGCAAATACGGAAATGAGGAGATGCAAGAGATAGCGAGTCACGTGAAGTATGTTTTGATAGCCGGTGATATTGTTGATGGAATAGGAGTTTACCCAAACCAGGTCAAGGAATTAGCAATAAAAGATGTCTATGAGCAATATAGGCTGGCGGCAAAGTTAATCGACAAGATTCCCGGCTACATCGAAGTGATCATTATTCCTGGAAACCATGACGCCCCAAGAAAGGCTTTACCGCAACCACCAATTTCAGGCGCTTTTCTGGAACTACTGCAAAAGTCTAGGAAAATCTATTCAATCGGAAACCCGAGCAGGATAAGCCTCCACGGTGTTGAAGTTCTCATGTATCACGGACGCAGCCTCGATGACGTTGTCTCCACGGTTCCTGGAATGGAATATGCGCATCCCGAAAAGGCCATGACTTTGTTTTTGCAAGGGCGTCATTTGGCACCCGTTTATGGAGGAAAAACCCCTGTTTCGCCTGAAAACAGGGACTATTTGGTTATAGATAGGGTTCCAGACATTTTCCATGCTGGGCACATACACACTTTAGGGTATACCAATTATCGGGGAGTTTTAGTCTTAAATTCGGGATGTTGGCAGGAACAAACCGAGTATATGAGAAGGCTTGGGTTCATCCCAACGCCTGGTTTAGTCCCTGTAGTAAACTTACAAACTTTCGACATGAGAATAATTTCCTTCACTTAGGATAACCCTCGGGCAATAAGCCTTGCAACGCGGATTGGCTCAGGCACTCTACTGCAAGTTACCAAACTTTTTATGAGAAGCGCGGTCCACTTAATATCCTTGCCCACTGTTTCCACATAAAGCGGTGGTTCCCCAGCTGTCACATGCACCCTATGAATAGCCCCAAGCTTTTCGAACACATTCCAACGGATTTTCCAATCTGTAAAATGCTGAATAAGAGCACGTTTTACTGCTCTGTTGTCGGGCTTCGTCCTCGACACAACAACAACTGGTTTTTGAAATTTTTCGTGAAGAACTGTGGGGTTTATGACATTAAAACCAGCGAAGGAGACCCCCGCAAGCATAACCGCATCAAAATTCCATTCGCTAAGAATTTCAACAGCCTTGTTTGTTGCATCTAAGCCGTCAACCATTATCTCTGCAAATTTCACTCCTTCTATCTCCAACTTTTTTAAAAGAACCGCAGCTAAAAGGGCGCGTTTGGTTATGCCTTTTCTAAAACTTCCATCCTCAATTCCTACAACGCGCATCCTTTGAAAGACATTTCGGCTCATAATCAATCAGGCGCCCAAGTCTATTGTCATTAGAGAAGGCTTCTCTAATAAGAGTGCGCGTCACCTCTAACCGAATTTTCTTCGTCCGTCCATACCTTCCCATACTAACGACTTGCGCATTTAACAAACCTAAAGCGTCCAGTTCATTAACCAAGGTGCTGACCCGCCTCTGAGTTAACGGTGTTAAAGCTAATTCTCCGCAAAGTTCATTGTAAACCTCATATATCTCGCCTGTCACAGCGCGATAACCGTTTGCCCTGACCAGCTGGAAGACGCTTAATATAACAAGTTTTGAGTGTAATGTAAGATTTGCCAGGGCTTCAATCACACGGTTATGCTCTATAAGCTTTTCAGCCTCACGAATATGCTCTTCCGTAACTATGTCTGCGCCTTTTCGCTCTGCAACTTCACCAGCAACACGGAGAAGGTCTAAGGCTCTGCGTGCATCCCCATGCTCAGCTGCAGCCAATGCAGCGCAGAGCCTCAGAGCCCCCTCACTTAAAGCCCCGTCACGAAACGCCATCTGCGCCCGCTCAGCCAATATGTCCCTCAGTTCCTCCGCATCATACGGTCTAAAAACAATCTCCTCCTCACTAAGGGAGCTTAAAACTCTTGGATCAAGAAACTCTTTCAGGCGCAAGTCGTTGGATATTCCGATAATAGATACTTTGCTTTGTGATAATGCCTCGTTAATCCTTGTAAGTTCATATAGGAGAGCATCACTCCGCGACTTAACTAAGACGTCCACTTCGTCAAGTGCAATAATCATTATCTTTTTTGCAGCGTTTAAAGCCTTTTTAAACCTTTCAAACACCTCGCCAACAGAAAGACCAGTAAAAGGAACGGAAAGCTGAATGCTGTTGCATACGCTTGCCAAGATACGGTACTCTGTTCCAGCCAAGCGGCAATTTACATAGCAGAAACTGACAGGCGCGCCAAACTCTCTTGCCTTAGCCTCCAAACGGGTTAGCACATACTTTGTCACAGCTGTCTTGCCAGTTCCGGTTTTTCCATAAACAAAAATGTTTGAACATCTGGCTTCTTTTAAAACAGGTGCAACAGTCTCTCCAAGACGCTTAATTTGATCCTCACGGTGCGGCAGTCTTTCAGGTAAATAGTCATGACGAAGAACTTCCCTGTCCTTAAAGACGCCTATTCTGTTCAAAAATCTACTGAACACTTCATCTAGCACGCTTGCCTCCTTCATCAACCTTCCTCCTTTTCCTTCAAGTCCCTTTTCTGGTATAATGCCTTTCTACTTTAGAGAGTGGCAAAATAAGGTGTGTTGTACAGAAAACTGGATAAGTAGCAGAAAAATCCTAAAAACTGTAGGAGGAAAAGTTGTTGGAAAACGAACAGAGACACCCCTCGATTTCAGTTGGAAACTCTGAAGAATAAGTTTTGTTCTGATTTCTTTTTGAGAGAAATATACTCTGATAGGTAATGGCATTGGTCAAAGTAAAAAGTTTCTTGTAGAAGTTTCTATATTAAACTGAAAAAATGTTGTAATAAAAACTATGGATTTAGCCTTTAACATTTTCCAGTGGAAAAGTGGGGGGGCGCCCTCTCTCTGCAAATATTTGAAATTATGCAAAGATTTCACTTTTCAAATTCTTGGAAAAGTAATTACTGTATAATCCTGAATTAATAAGGAAGATGATGAAAGCTTCATTTCTGTTTAAACCACACTTAACTTCACAGCCTTGCAAACACCTTGTGAAATTTATCAACTCTTGCCTTTCCTTTAGCCACAAAACCCTTTTTATTGACTATTTCTTGCCTTTTTGCTGCGAAGAAGTCACCCTCTTTTTTCCACTGGAGATAAACAAAGCCTTTAAACCCTTTTGTTTTTCACAGTTAGAGAAATTAGTGAAGTTTGTGAAATTAAATATTTGGAAATCTTCCTTATTTGTGACTTTTAAGCTCAAATAACAGCTTTTTCTTTTCCTCTCTTCACCGTAACAGCTATAACTTGTGAAGTGTAAACTTGTGAAGTGTTGAGGGTGCTTTAGAACGGATGCCCGCAAGGAAAATGCGTATCGAGCTGTTCGATAGCGAAGGCAACAAGTATAGCATAGCCTTTGAAGGGCAGGTTACGCGGGAGAAGGCCCTTCGCCTACTGGATCTCGTGGAGATATTGGGTGGAGCGGCTGGGGCTAACCCTGGAATAAGCACTGCAGCAGGTGAAATGCCAAAGTATGATAAAGTGTTGACTTTAATACAGAGACATTTCCCCATAGCTTGGTTTTCATCAAGGGAAATTCAATCAGTCTACGAGCAAGAATTTAAGGAGCCTATAAGCCTCAGTACAGTAGCTACATACCTTTCTAGACTAGCAAACAAAGGAATGCTCATAAAAACCGGGGCTTCCAACCGCCTAAAATATAGGGTGGCTCCGGGTTTTCCGCATGTGACTATGAAACAACAGATAACCTAATAATGATTACAAACCGTTTTAAGCGGCTTCTGCCTCAGTTTTCCTTAAAATTTTCTCCATTTCCTTTTTCACACTGTATTTGAAGGGAATTTTACTGGAATCCCTCTCTAAGTAGCCTTCCTCATAAAGTTTCTTCATCAGCCGGGCGGTGTGTTCACGGCTAAGCTTAATTCTCTCCTTTATTTCGGGAGCTGTTTTTGGGCCTTCTGTGCCCAGCATTTCTAATACTGCCAGCTCTGTGTCAGTTAAATGGGCCAAGGCTTTCTCCCTTTTTATGGGTATACCTGCTTCAATTCTTGGTTCAGGAAGAACGGGCACTTGTTGGGCTTTTTCTTCCAGGAGAGAAATTCTGGAAGTCAGCTTCTCGTGTGATGAGGTGACATCGCGTGTTAGCTTTTCAACTTCATCCATTCGTGCTTGCAACTTATCACTAACCTCTACCGCACTGCTGGTTTTTAGTTCTAAGGCTTTCAGTTTCCCTTCAACTTCTTCAGCTCTCTTTACGGCTTCACTGCTTCTTGCGCAGGTAGCCTCAACTTTGTAGGAAACCACCTCCAAATTATCCGCGGTGCGTTTAAGCTCCCTGCTAAAACTTAGAATGACATCGTTGAAGGATTCCCTAGCCTTTTCATACTCCTTCTTAATTCTAACAAGATACCTATAATACTGAATTGCGAAACCAGCTGCAACAGCGAATAACACGAAAGAAAGCATGAGCACAAAGTCAATCATGAGAAATCACCGTGATTCCTCTGTAACGCTGTGTGATTTTACCATGTTACATCACACGTCACAGTTTTAATGGTGAAAACATTTAAGGTTTATGGTCATTTTCATACAAGGTGATGATATCACACATCACAAGCTCGCAAGCCTTCCTTCAACTCTTTAATAAGGCGCTTTCACAGCTATTTTTGCATTTCGCTTCATTTAATGCCTTTTAGGATATCCGTTTTTGGAAGGATATTGCTGCCTTTTGTGGATGTGATTTGTGACGTCACGATAGTCCTTCAGAAGGATTTGAAAGCTTTTTTAAGCTAATTTCCAGCTCTTCTCTCAGCATTTTTAGCAATTTTACTTGCTCTTCTATTTGTTCACCCTTTCCGGGTATGCTCTTATGGGCTTCTATGTATTCTTGCAGTTTGTTTGCGGTTTCAATATATGGATCTAAAGTTGTGCTTTCAAAAATTCCTAAGTATCCTAGGAGTAGCACTGTGTAAATAGATTTTATTACGTTTTCTTCCGCCTGTTTTAAGGTCCTGTTGAAGGATCCGCGGCTTATTTTAGCCCTTGTTAGCCGCAATTTGGCTTTTTCATCGTATTTTACCGGTTTTCCTGAAATATTTTCTGCTAAAACGTCAATTAGCAGTGTTTCAAGCTGCGTTTTCGTTAAGTGACTGTTTTTAGCTAGTATTTTTACAACGGGATCTTCTAGAGACTTTTTTAGCCATGCTTGAACATTATCTTTTAGCTTCATTTCTTTCACTTGCCGTGTTCTCTTTATTGGATACACTTTTGTATACGGGGGATTTTAAAACTATCGGACCTTATGCTCTAAATCTTCTTTTCCAAACATAACTATTATATGCTGGCCAGTGTAGCACATTGTGAGGAGACAACTTTGGCGTCTCACTTTAAGGCAGCTGAGCGCTTAAAAAGCCTAAAGCGGTCTGGAATCCGCCGCTTTTTCGCAGCAGCCCAAGAAATTCCAAATGTTATTAACTTGAGTGTTGGAGAGCCGGATTTTGTCCCTCCGAAGTATACTCTGGAAAGCGGTTGGCAAGCATCTTTAGAAGGGAAGACTCATTATGCCCCAACGAATGGTATCCCTGAACTTAGAGAGGCCCTCGTGCAGAAAGCTTATGGCGATTATGGAATTAAGTATGACCCAGACTCTGAAGTGTTGGTTACTGTTGGGGGAACAGAAGCGATTTTCCTTGCTTTGCTGGGATTAGTGAATCCCGGCGATGAGGTGCTAGTGCCGAATCCCGGTTTTGTCTGCTATGAACCGGGTGTCTTGCTAGCTGGCGGGGTGCCCGTTTCGGTTCCTCTTCTTGAAGGGAACGGATTTAAACCATCTATTGACGATGTGACATCTCTTATCACAAATAAATCACGTGTGATGATTCTAAACTATCCAAACAACCCCACTGGCACGGTGCTTTCACGCGAAGAGATTGCAGCCTTAGCGAAAATTGCTGTTGAACGTGATTTGATTGTGATTTCTGACGAAGTTTATGAAAAAATAGTTTACGATGACGCTGAACACTACTGTTTGGCTGCCTTTCCCGGAATGAGGGAGCGTACCTTAGTTGTTAACTCTTTTTCTAAGACCTACGCCATGACGGGGCTGAGAATTGGATACGTTTATGGTCCGAAGGAACTGATTTCTCCTATATGGCTTGTTCACCAGTATCTTGTTGCTTGTGTGGATACCTTTGCGCAGTATGCAGCCTTAGCTGCACTGAAGGGCCCGCAAGATTTTGTTTCAGATATGGTGACCGAATTTGATAAGCGTAGGCGTTTCGTTTTCAGAAGGCTGAATGAAATTGAGGGATTTAGCTGTGTTCTTCCGAAAGGGGCCTTCTACGTTTTCCCAAACATTAAAAGCTTCAAAATGCCCTCAGAAGAGTTTGCGCAATTACTTCTTAAGGAAGCACACGTGGCAACCGTCCCAGGTTCTGCCTTCGGTTCTTATGGTGAGGGATACATAAGAATCTCCTATGCAGCAGCATATGATCAACTGGAAGAGGCGTTAAACCGCGTAGAAAAGACGGTTAAGAAACTAAAAAGTACATCTTAGAGTTTCTCCGCTCTTTCCTTTAAATAGTCGAAAAGGTCCGGGCGCAAGTCTTTTAATGTTGGGACAAACGTTTCGACTTGTCTAATGTCTGCGTAGTTAACTTCACCTAAGGCAAGGTCTTCTTCGTCATATTTCGCTTGTGTAATGACTTTCCCGTTCGGCCCTATTAGTCTGCTTCCTCCCCAAAACTGTAAGCCGTCTTCTATGCCGACAAGGTTAACGTAAGCTAGAAAAGCAGTGTTTTCTATGGCTCTCGCAACCGTCAAAGTTTCAAAAAAGGTTCGGCGAACTGCAGGCGAAGCTGAAGGGCATACAATTAACTGTGCCCCTTCAAGACGAGTCAACCGGCTTACCTCAGGGAAGAATGTGTCATAACATATGATTAATCCCAACTTGCCAAGATCCGTTTCAAAGGCTCCCACCCGATAACCTGGTCTAAAATATCTTTTCTCCTCAAAAACGCTGTGGGTGGGCAGATACATTTTCCGATATTTTCCGATTAAGCCCTTTGGTCCTATAAGCACTGCAGTGTTATATATGGTTGCTTGTGTCTTCTCGCTGAGCTCTGGCATGCCAAATACTAGGTGGACTTTATGTTTTTGGGCAATTTTTTCTATGGTGGCTGTTGATGGGCCGGGAACTTTTTCTGCTAATTCGTATAGTTCATCTCTTACTGTGTAACCTGTTAGCGAAAGTTCTGGGAAAATCACCAATTCTGCACCTTGTTGCTTTGCTTTTTCTGTGTATTCTTGAATTTTTCGTATGTTTACTTTTTTATCTCCTCTTTTGCAGCTTACTTGTGCGAGGGCAACCTTAAATTTTTGTTTCATGCCTTTTCGCCGCTTTTATGGTTGATTGTGTGGGATTCTGAAGTCAAATCCAACAGTCCTATATTGGATTTTTGTTGTTAAGGGCATTCTCCTTTTATGTTCTGTGGTTTGCCATCTTCTTTTCACCTTTTCCACTAACTCCTTTTGTAAGCCCAATTGCTTTGCTATTTCCTCTGTTTTCATGAAATGCTCAAGCCCGCATAAGATTAGGTCTAGGGTTTCGTATTTTATGCCTATTTCCTCCTCCGCCGTTTGCCCAGGCCAAAGGGCTGGTGATGGCGGCTTATTCACTATTTCTTCTGGTACGCCAATGTGCATTGCTAGTTTCCGCACTTGGGTCTTGTATAGGTCCATGAGTGGCGCTATATCTGCTGCAACATCTCCCCATTTTGTAAAGTAGCCTATCATTGTTTCTGATTTATCTGAACTTCCACAGACAATAAAATTGAGTTTGTTGGCGTAGTAGTATAGGCATAGCATGCGGGTTCGCGCTTTCAGGTTGCCCTTGCAGAGGTTATCATCCGGGTCGAAAAGGGGTATTGTTTTCTGGAAAGCTTCAATGGCAGGTGTTATATCAATAGTTTCTGTTTTTATTGCGAATTTTTCCGCGGCAAGTTTGGCGTGTTCCATGTCTTTTGGGTTGTATGTTTCCTTTTCTGGGAGTAGTAGCCCTAAAACTTTGTTGCCTCCGATGGCTATCGCTGAGAGGGCTGCGGCGGTGCTGCTGTCCACTCCTCCGGATAATCCCAAAACTATGCCTTTTGCTCTTGCCTTTTCTATGTAATCTCTTATGAAACGGGTTATTTTCACTTTAACCTCTTCCCAGTTTAAATCTAAAACCGATTGAGTTAGCTTCAATGTTTCATCCTCATTGTCTATTGAATTAGGCAAATATTTAAGGACGAAGATGGATATGAATAAATAGCTTAGCCTAATACTATGCGAAGGACCAGCGTATGGGGCGAAGAAGGAGAAAAGTGATTCGTATTCCCAAGAAGCGTTTGCCAAAGTTCTTCTCTTGCCCAATTTGCGGTAAAGAAGCGGTTCGTGTGGAAATATTCCGTGATGAAGAAAAAGCAATTGTAAGCTGCGGCAACTGTGGTGCGAGGGAAGAGTTTCCAATTAAACACGCATTGGGCGAAATCGACGTGTACTGCATGTTCACCGACAAAATTTATGGAGGTATTAGGCCTCCACCCGCTTCGGAGGTTAAAGCCTCAGAATAAGGGAAGCACTATGGTGGGCGCAATAGAAAGATATCTGCTCGATAAAATTAGCGCTGAAGGAGCAATTCATATAACCCTTATTGATCCCGAGAAGGTTACGCCTTCACAAGCATCTGCTATCGCCAAGAAAGCTAAGGCAAGCGGAACCTCAGCCATAATGATAGGGGGATCCACCTTTGTTTCAACGAAACACCTCGATGACGTTGTAAAAACTGTTAAACGCGCAACAGGAATTCCCATAATTTTGTTTCCAAACAACGTAACAAGCATAAGTCGTTACGCAGACGCCATATGGTTTATGTCTCTTCTAAACTCTGTTGATCCATACTTTCTAATTGGGGCTCAAGTTTTAGGTGCTCCTTTAATTAGAAAATATCGTTTAGAACCGATCCCGCTGGGCTACATTATTGTGGGTGAGGGCGGCACAGCGGGCATTGTTGGGAAGGCTGTTCCAATTCCCTACGACAAGCCAGAATTGGCAGTGGCTCACGCATTGGCGGGACAATATTTAGGCATGCGCTTCATATATCTTGAAGCTGGCTCAGGAGCCAAAAAACCAGTACCTCAAGAGATGATTCGCGCTGTTAAGCAGCACATAGATGCCACTTTAATTGTGGGTGGAGGAATAAGGTCTAGAACGCAGGCGTTGGCTGCAGCTTCGGCAGGGGCAGACATTATTGTTACTGGCAACATTGTGGAGAACGGGCAGGTTAAGGACCGCGTTTCAGAGATTGTTGAGGGCATAAGGCGCTACAGAACATAGTTTTGAAAGTTGCAGATTTTTGTAGAAACCCTAATGATTTTAGGCATTTCAACAGTGGCAACTTTTGCTTTTCCATGTTAGAAAACCAAAATATATCACAAGTGTAGAAAGTACCGGGGGGTTGATTGGGCATCCAGATGAGCAAAGCCTACGCGAAATATGTGGAAAACTTGGAGCAACAACTCGAACAGTTATATGCCATATGCAGAAAAGCCCGGGAAAAGGGAATTGACCCTTCCACTAGCCCTGAATGCGAAGTTGCAAGGGACATGGCGGATCTTGTGGAAGGGCTTGTCGGACCAAAAGGCGTTGCGAATAGAATTAGAGAGTTAAGCATTAAACTTCCAAGAGAAGAGTTAGCCTTCAAAATCGCCGAAGAAATTGTTTACGGAAAATTTGGACACATGGAGCCTGAACAAGCGGCTGAACAAGCCGTACGCACCGCTTTGGCTATACTCACTGAAGGGCTTACAGCTGCGCCTTTGCAAGGTGTGGCGCAAGTCAAAATCAAAACCAACCATGACCGAACAAAATATTTGGCCATCTATTTCGCTGGTCCTATACGATCCGCAGGCGGCACTGACCAAGCGTTGACTTTGGTTGTTGGCGATTTTATCCGCAAGCTTCTAGGGCTTGACCGTTACAAGCCCACTAAAGAGGAGATTGCCCGCTTTATCGAGGAGGTTAGGCTTTATGAGCGGTCTGTAAGCCGCTTCCAATATCATGTTTCCGATGAAGAGTTGTGGAAGGCTCTCCAATGGCTGCCTGTGGAAGTTACTGGAACAGAGTCGGATCCTGTTGAAGTTTCCTCTTACCGCAACCTTCCACGCATTGAAACTAACAGAGTGCGGGGCGGCGCGCTTCGCGTAGTAAACGACGGAGTTGTCGGAAGAGCCTCAAAGGTTTGGGCAATTGTGGAAAAACTTAGAATTCAAGGCTGGGATTGGCTTAAGGAAATCCGCAAAATGTCAGAGAAAAAATCCGCCGGGTTTATGGATGATGTTGTAGCAGGCCGCCCAATATTCTCTTTCCCCTCTAGACGTGGGGGATTCCGCCTACGCTATGGAAGGGCGAGAAACACAGGATTGACAGCGGTCGGTGCCCATCCAGCGACCATGCTTGTTCTGCAAGGATTTATTGCAGCTGGCACTCAACTGCGCTTGGAGCTCCCAGGAAAAGGAGGTATAGCATTGCCTGTTGACACTTTGGAGCCGCCAATAGTCAGACTGCGGGATGGTTCCGTCGTGCGGGTTTCCATAGAAAATTTTGACAGTGTCAAAGATAGAATTGAGAAAATACTGTTTTTAGGCGATATTCTTGTCAGTTTTGGCGATTTTCTCTATCAAGGCAAGACTTTGGCTCCAGCTGGGTATGTTGAAGAATGGTGGGTTGAGGATTTACAAAAAGCAATTATAGAAGGGTTTAACGGAGATTTTGAAAAAGCAGCAGCGACTGTTGGCATCACCGCAGAGAAGATCAAGAGTTTTCTAAGAGATCCATTTTTGAACAGACCCAATTGTAGAGAAGCCATAAACTTGGCATTAAAACTGAAGGTTCCGCTTCATCCAGCCTTTACGCTTTTCTGGTCAAACCTCGCCTCTGTGGAGGAGCTTAAGCGCTTAAGAATGTGGCTATGTGCGTCCGAGGTGGTTTATGATGGCGATTTTGCACGGCAAGTTATTGGAGAGCTGGATGAATGCATAAAAAGGGTTCTTGAGGCAATATGCTTGCCTCACAAAGTTTTAGACGGCAAAATAGTCATCAGTGGGGATGACGCATGCCTTTTCGCTTTTTGCCTTGGACACAAAAATTCTAACGCTGATTTTTCCATGAATGAAGCTATTTTAGACATCATTAAACGGCTTTGCGGGGCTACTGTTAAAGATAAAGCTCCAACTTTTGTTGGGGCAAGGATGGGGCGTCCGGAAAAGGCTAAGAGGCGTGAGATGAAACCTCTTGTGCATGTCCTTTTCCCTGTTGGGTTAGCTGGGGGTTCTCATAGGGACATTGTTGAAGCGGCAAAGCGTGAACAAGTTTTTGTGGAGATTGTTAAGCGGAAATGCCCTCAGTGTAGGACGTATTCCTTTAAGATAAAATGTCCGTTATGCGGCTCTGAGACAGTTCCAGAACAAGTTTGCCCAAGGTGCGGTAGAAGCATTAATGGCGGCGGCGATTGTCCCGCATGCAAAGTGTCTACCGTTTCATATGGGAAGCAAGCCGTTAACTTCAAGGAGATGCTTGAAGATGCTTGTAATCGCCTTGGGCTTTATATGCCAAAGATTCTGAAGGGCGTCAAAGGCTTGACCAACGAAACTAAAACGCCTGAGATTATTGAGAAGGGCGTTTTACGTGCAAAATATGACTTGTCAGTTTATAAGGATGGCACCATCCGCTTTGATGCAACTAACGCTCCCTTAACACACTTTAAACCAGCTGAAATTGGGGTTTCAGTGGAAAAACTCGTGCAGCTTGGGTATTCCTATGATGCTTATGGTAATCCTTTAACAAATTCGGACCAAATATGTGAACTGAAGATACAGGATGTGATCATTCCCGTTAAATGTGCTGAATACTTTGTTCGTGTTGCCAACTTTGTCGATGAGCTTCTCGTGAAGGTTTATGGGCGTCCTCCTTACTATAATGTTAGGCGTATTGAAGATCTTGTGGGGCACTTGGTTGTAGGCTTGGCTCCTCACACTTCTGTCGGCGTTTTAGGGCGCATCATAGGATTTACAAGCTTAAATGTTTGCTATGCGCATCCGGTTTGGCACTCTGCAAAGCGAAGGGACTGTGACGGTGACGAAGACGCTTTGATGCTTGCATTGGATGCACTGCTCAACTTTTCCAGAACATATTTGCCCGCACAGATCGGTGGAATTATGGATGCGCCTTTATTGTTAATCTCCGTTGTTAATCCATGTGAGGTGCAAAGGCAAGCCCACGATTTTGATGTTGCCGGCACGTATCCATTGGAATTTTATGAAAAAACATGGGAGCGGATTGAAGCCAAACATGTAAGTCCCCTCATAGACCTCATCGAGTATAGGCTTGGAACCGAGGCGCAGTTTGAAGGTTTCCGCTTCACTGTGCCTGTTTCAAACATTAATATGGGGAATGATGAGAGTGCGTATAAACGGTTTAAGGCAATGGTGGAAAAGCTTAATGGGCAACTTGCCCTTGCCGAAAAAATTGAGGCTGTGGACGCCAGAAAAGTTGCCTTAAAAGTTTTAACCAAACATTTCATTCGTGATATTGCCGGAAACCTCAGAGCCTTTTCGACGCAAGGCTTTAGATGCAAATCGTGTAACAAACGTTTTCGCCGTCTGCCATTGCGTGGCAAGTGTCCTCAGTGCGGCGGAGAGTTAACCTTAACAGTTTATCGTGGCGGCATAGAGAAGTATTTAGAGGCAGCAGAGCATATAATCAAAAAGTATAAACTTCCAAGGTATTATGTCCAAAGGGTCGCGTTGATGAGGGAGGAGATTAACTCTTTATTTGAGGGTAAAAAGCCGAAACAAATAAGCCTCACAGACTTCGCCTAAGGTGAAACCTTTTCTACTCTTTTCCATATAAAAATGCTCGGTGGAAATGCCCAGAGAAGGATATCATCCAAACGCATATTTAGCCGACTTTAGAAATGTTAGACTGGGCTTAAAAGCCAGAACCATAATACTGGACTTTTTGGAGAAGTCATCAGCAGAGGCGAAGTTGGTTTCCAAGGGAACGGGTTTGCCCTACAATGTTGTTTTGCACCACCTCAAACTTCTAGAAGCCAAGGGCATAGTGCAAAGGAAAGGCGGTCGCCCCTCTATCTGGGCACTCACCGGGCTTGGACAAAAGCGCTTAGGTTAACGCTTAAAAAGTACATTGACAAGGCAAGCGTCCACATTTTGGACATTTATTATCATACTTGTTTAGGGCTGCCTTCTCCAAGTTTATGTCTGCCACGTTTGCCAGCGAAGCCAACCATGCAATGACGTCTGCAAACTCGTCTTCCAAAGTCTTCTTATCATCTACTTTTAACGCCTCGCCTAGTTCGGCAACTTCCTCTACAAGCCACTCAAAGGTTTTTTCAACACCTCTTTGAGAATCTCTGTGGAAATACAAGCGGCGCATTAACTCCTGAAACTCGTATATGTGCATGCCCTTTCCCATCTGAACAGTATTCGAGTCTCGCTGCTTAAACTTTAAACTATTGGATAAGGCTTTTCTGCCCCCTAGCAATTATGTGGACTACTTTTACTCCTTTTCTCTCCAAGTGGGCGGCGATGAACCTCCTGTGGCAGTATTTTGGGTTTGGCTCAAGACACATTATGCATGTCCTCTTTTGAGATGCTATTTCCAGCAGCTTCTTTATGCCTTCTTTGAAAAGGTTGGTTCGCATATGCCTCTTGTACCCGCCTTTCCTGTAGCCTCCCAGTTCCTTTCCAAGCCACACATATACTATTCCGTTTTCCGGAAGCCACTTCTCCATGTTTTCCTTTTTGAAATGCTCAACTTTTGATGTTGGAAAACTTCGAACATCTGCCAAAACCTGGATTTCATGCTCCTTTAAAAGTTCAAGGAAGGCGTTCATGGAGCGACTACTATGCCCAACGGTCCATATTGTTGTTTTCAACTTCACCGCTTGCTTTCTAAACTTTTAAAGATTAATTTGACCAAATTGTCCAGTCTGTCTCTGACTTTCTCATCTTCAAGAAGGTCTCCATAAAGGGAGCCTCTGCTATATTCAGCCGATTGAAGCAGGATTGATGGAGGTGGGTTTTTACAGTCATAATGGTCGAGAATTACGCTGTGATATGTGAGGTCGCCGCCTGCGGGAACATTTCCAATAACTATTAAGGCTATAATTTTGTTTAGAATAGTGCTTTTAAATTCTTCATAGCCTTTAAACACGCCTTGCGCTCTCTCTTTGAAGGCACTATAAATTCCAGCAGGTTTGCCACTATATGTTGGAATTGCAAGTATGACAACATCTGCTTCCTGCATTGCTTTGTAAATCTTTTGGACATCGTCTTGAACGGGGCATTCTTCTTCTTTTCCCCTTATAATGTGGGCGAAACATTCGTAGTTACAATGACTGCACGGTTTTATTTCATATTTGTAGGCATTAATAACCTCGGTTTCTAAACCCTTTTCTTTTAACCGAGCAAGCACATACTCTATACAATTGAGGCAGTTACCCCTTTTTCTTGCACTAAATGCTATTCCTAATGCTTTCATCCGCTTCATCTAACGAATTTTAACATATTCGTAGGCTTCTGTTGCGTTTTCAAAGCAGTAGTGCACTTTCTGGTATGCTTTTCTGAATTCAGCCACATCGCCCTTCACTTTTTCTGGTGGTTCCTTATCCAACACTACGCGTTTTATGAATTCCGCTATTTCCACCATCTCCGATTCTTTCATTCCAAGCCTCGTAACCTCTGAAACGCCAAGTCTTATGCCGCCTGGATGTTGGAAGTGCCTTCCTTCCTTAATGTCCCATGGCAGCAAATTCCTGTTTATTATTATGTTTGCCTTTTCCAATGTTTCTTCTATCGTGCCGCCATCGCCTTGCTTTGTTATGTCTATTAGGATTACGTGGGATTCTGTGAACCCTTTGTGCTCGGCTAAGACGTTAAAGCCCCTTTCATAAAGCGCCTGTGCGAGAGCCTTTGCGTTCCTGACTATTTGACGGGCATATTCTCTTCCAAATTCAAGCATTTCAGCAGCAGCAACTGTTACACCAGCCACTGCGTGCAAATGGTGGTTGCTCACCATTCCGGGAAAAGTGGCACGCTTTATTTTTTCGGCATATTTTTCCCATGATAAAACCCCGCCATGCTGGGGTCCAAAAAAGGTTTTGTGAGTGCTGAGGCTTACCACATCAGCGCCTTCACGCAGCGGGTCTTGGAAGCATTTTCCAGCTATAAGCCCAGCTACATGTGCTGCGTCATAGCCCACGGTTCCGCCCACCGAGCGAATGGTGTCCGCCAGTTCTTTCACTGGATGAGGGAATGGGAAGACGCTGGCTCCAAACATGACAAGCTTGGGCGGCTTTCCATCTGTTGCAAGCTTTTCCATCCGTTGCTTCGCCTTGTTCACATCTATGTTTAACTCCTTATAGTCTAGGGGCAAGTATTCAACAATTAAGCCGTGAACTGCTCCTGCTGTGCCTCCAAGCTCTTTCTTCCCCATTGTTATGTGTCCGCCGCATGGTATTGATAAAGCCATAATGGTGTCGCCGGGTTCTGTGAAAGCTGTGTAAACAACAAGGTTTGCCACAACGCCGGAAATGGGTCTAACATCCGCAAACTCCGCGCCGAAAAGCCTCTTCATAAGTTCAATGCATTTAAACTCCACTTGGTCTATGAAGCGGCAGCCAGCGTAAACCCGCTCTCCAGGCCAGCCTTCAGCGTAACGGTTTCCAAAATCTGTTGTTAATGCTTCGCGCACCGCTGGGCTTGGGATGTTTTCACTCGCTATGAGGGGGATGCACTCGCGGAACCATTCATGATGCTTTTGGAGAAGGCTTAACACATGATCGTATTCTTCACGGGAAGTTGGCACATGAACACCTCGTTCACACTATCGCGTTTTCTGAAATAAAACTATTTTGAGCCCAGCGCAACCTATAAATGGAGAAAACTGCATGTTTAAACGCGAAAGCATAAAGGAAGGCGCCATTGATGAGCAAGAAGAAGAAAAAGAGTGAGTCCGCACCCATGCCCGCCGCAAGTGCTGGGCTTTTAAGGTTTTTTGAAGAAGAGACAGAAGGTGTTAAAGTAAAACCTGAAATGCTGATAGTGGCTGCCATTGCGTTAATAGTTTTATGTATTTTGGCGCATGTTTTCTTCTGAGATGCGTTTTTAACGGCGAGAAGTTGAATGTAAAACTTCTATTCTCTGGACAGAGTTTAGGTGAATGAATATTTCACTCCGCTCCTCTCTGCTTGCAACCTGCGGAATTGGCTGCGCAATGGTTGCCCGTAAAACTACCGCCTCAGCATTTGAAAGCCATATCCCAGCTGGTTCGCGGGTTACAGCTGTCAATGTTCCCTCAAAACCGTAGGAAGGATCTAGGATAACTCTAATGTTTTTGCCTAGATTCTTCTCTAACATGTGAAATATTGTCGGCGGTATGTTTTGTTCTGGCATGGGACCAGCAAAGTCTTAAATTAACACTTTAAGGATAAAACAGTTACTCTTTCCGATAACATTTGAGGCAACCATAAAGGCAACTGGCAGCCACTTTCTTCGCCTTTCTTTTTTAAACTTTTATGTTAGAACTTTGCGACACTTTAATATGCTTGATGTGTTTTCATAGAAAAACCGCTTGAGCGGGTGTATATTGGTCACCGACGAATCATTTAACCAGTACTTGGACAGTGCAGTTAAGCATTATTCCTCCCTTTTTATGTTGCCATCCTATAGAAATATTGTTCTGTTCACAACCGCTGTCTGCCTAATCGTTGGATTATTTTTTGCCCCAACTCTTTCTCCATCCTATTTGGGGCTGGTTAATGGTTTCCTCTGTGGCGGTGCTCTCTTCCTCATTACTACTTTTTCGAACTACTTTCTAGTATTCTTTGTTTTAAGAAGGGATCCGGTTTATGATTTAAGGCGGACGGCAGCGCTTTCTCTTTTCTGCTGGATTTTATGGTTTGTTTTCATTTTTATGGGATATGTTACCGCTTTCTTTTTCGGTGTTGTTTGGGCTGTTAGGCTTTGTCTTCTTGGTTTTTCTGCTGTTTTGATTTTACGTTTCATTGTGCTTTATGTGACGTCCTCTTCCGGGTTTAAACGGTTTCTTGCATCTTCAATTATTCCTCCTTTTCTCTGCTTAGTTCCCTTTATGATTTTATGGTTAAATTTAGCTGACCTTTTGCGGGTTTTTCTCTTTTTAGTTTATGCTTTGGGCATTGCACTTGCTTCAAGTTTCTTGTTTATCCTTCTATTGGACAATGTGGGCAAACGAATTGTAGGCGCTTCATCCATGTCTATTTTTAAGGCTTTTCTGTTGAACTGGATTGCAGATTTAAACTCTCCTTTTGAAGTTTTCCTCGACAATCTAAGTGAAGAGCAAGATGTCAAAGTTTCCATCTTGCAGTTTGACAGCGTGAATGGCAAAGCGTTTATAACTGTGCCTTCTGTTCATCCTGGTCCCTTCAAAAACATTGGAAGCAGTCTTCTGCCGTCCATGCTTAAAACCGCCATAGAACAAAAATTTAATAGTGTTGCATGTGTGCCGCTGGGACTGCTTGGGCACGAGCTTGATTTGGCTTCTCAAAGTCAGAATCAAAAGATAATTGATTATGTTATTAATTCGGCGGATTTTAAGGTTGACGAGGATAAAGCAACCCCATTCATTAAAGTTGGAAACGGGTTAGCCACTGCCTGTTGCCAAATCTTCGGCGGAGCAGCTTTCATCGCTTTTTCCTTAGCCCCTAACACAACTGAGGACATTCCACAAGAATTAGCCTCAGTTGTCCAACAGGAAGCGGAAAGGCTTGGACTTAAATCATGCGTAGTTGTAAACGCCCACAACAGCATAGACGGTCCGGTAGATTCTAAAAAAGCTTTAGAAGCGTTAGAGGCTGTTGCGGTGGCTTGTCTAGAAAAGGCTCCTTCCATGGATAGGTTGCCGTTTAAGATAGGTGCCGCTACTGTAAAGCCCAAAGAGTTTAGCCTAGCAGACGGCATGGGGCTTGGCGGTATAACTGTGGTAGTTACCCAAGTAGGCAAACAGAGAACAGCCTATATAGTGTTTGATGCGAACAACATGGTTTCTGGGTTACGCGAGAAAATTCTGTCAGCACTACAATCCACAGGCATTAGCGACGGTGAAGTTTTCACGACAGATACGCATTCTGTAAATGCCTTAACATTGAATAAGAGGGGCTATCACCCCGTGGGCGAGGTTATGGACCATGAAAAAATTATTGACTATGTGAAAGAGGCGACATGCTCCGCAGTTACTAACTTAGAATGGGCAAAGGTTGGATGCCGAGATGTGCTGGTTCCAAGGGTTAGAGTCATTGGACAAAAATCTTTAGAGAAATTGTGCTGGCTCCCAGACAAAGTGATTCAGAGGGCTAAAAGAATAGTTGTCCCCTTGTTTGCCGTTACCTCTTTACTTTTAATGTTAGTTTTGCTTTCGGTTTAGGCTAACACTAATAAGGCTGTTAGTTTCATCTTTCAAATTCTGAGAAGGGTTATGGTCTTGCTTAAAGAGGTTAGAATCCATGGTAGAGGCGGGCAAGGCGCAGTCACTGCTGCTCAACTATTGGCTCACGCCGCGCACATGGAAGGCAAACATGTGCAAGCCTTCCCATTTTTCGGAGCTGAACGCCGTGGGGCTCCAGTAAAGGCCTTCGCGAGAATAAGCGACATCCCGATACTTCTCCACAGCCAAGTTTACAGCCCAGACTACGTGTTGGTTTTAGACCCCCAACTCCACAAAATCATAGACGTGACTGAAGGCCTTAGAAAAGACGGAGTAATAGTTCTAAACACAACCAAAAAACCTAACGAGCTTGGATTAGCTGGTTGGCATGTTGCTACAGTGGATGCCACGGGAATTGCTCTGGAATTAAACCTTCGAGTTGCGGGGCAACCAGTCGTTAACACCTCAATTTTAGGGGCCTTCGCTGGAGCAACCAACGTGGTTAGTTTAGAGAGCGTTCTGAAGGCTATAAAGGAAAACTGGCGGGGAAGCGCCGGAGAGAAAAACGCCCACGCGGCCGAACTTGCTTATAAACGTTTAACAAAGGGATGGTAGAAGGGCATGAGTTTTCCTAAAACTCGTAAAGAGATGCCTCTAACGCCTTTATCCCTGCCAACTGTTGGAAGTATGGGGAAAACAGGTTCTTGGAGAACTTTCAAGCCGGTGGTTAATTATTCAACTTGCACAAAGTGCACGCTCTGCTGGATTTATTGTCCAGACGGAGCAATAACGAGACGAGAAGATGACTCTCCAGAAATCGACTACGAATATTGCAAAGGCTGCGGGATATGTGCCAACGAATGTCCTGTTAAGGCCATAACCATGGAGCGGGAGGAAGAATAGATGGCGCAAATTGTAATTGACACAGCGAATCACATAGCAGGCTACGCGGCGAAAGCCGCAAGAGCCAAAGTGGTTGCAGCATATCCCATAACCCCTCAGACAACTATAGTTGAAAAAATTGCAGAGTTTGTCGAAAGTGGAGAAATGGAAGCAGAATACATCCGCGTGGAATCCGAACACAGCGCGATGGCAGCGTGTATAGGCGCTGCAGCAGCTGGTGTCAGAACTTTCACTGCAACATCAGCACATGGTTTGGCTTTGATGCATGAGGCTTTACACTGGGCTTCCGGTGCTCGTTTGCCCATAGTTATGGTGGTTGTTAACCGTGCAATGGGGGCACCTTGGAGTATATGGCCTGATTTCAGCGACTCTCTTTCGCAGAGGGACACTGGATGGCTTCAATTTTACTGTGCCGACAACCAAGAGGTTTTCGACACCATTATACAAGCGTATAGGCTTTGCGAGGATGAACGGGTTTTTCTCCCAGCAATGGTTTGCCTTGAAGGCTTTCTCCTCTCCCACACCTACATGCCCGTGCAAATCCATAACCAAAACGAAATTGACGATTTTCTGCCACCATACAAGTCCGGATGGACTTTAGATGTAAATAATCCAGTCACTCATGCAAATTTGGTTTCGCCAGAGTGGTACATGGAGTTCCGTTACATGATTCAGGAGGCTATGGAAAACGCTAAACGGCTTATCCCAGAAATTGACATGGAATATGGAAGGCGTTTCGGTTTCCAATACGGCGGACTTGTCGACAAATACCAATGTGAAAATGCAGATTTAATCATCTGCACCATGGGAACTATAGGATGCGAAGCCAAAGTTGCCGTTGATAACCTCAGAAAAAATGGCTTGAAGGTTGGAGCCGCAAGAATACGAGTTTATCGTCCCTTCCCGGTGGAAGAAATTAGAAAGCTTGCTTTGCAAGCCCGCATTATCGCTACAATAGACCGCCACATCTCTTTTGGAATGGAAGGCTTCCTAGCGTCGGAAGTTAAGGCTTCGCTTTACCACATGGAAGACAAACCCTTGATTGCTGGTTTTATTGCTGGTTTGGGAGGTAGAGACGTGACATTTAAAACCATAGAGGGAATAGCCCAAAAATCACTGAAGTGGCTGGAAAGGGGAAGGGTTGAGAAAGAAACCGAATGGATTGATTTAAGGGAGTGAAACAAAAATGGTGTCCATAAAAGAACTTCCAAGGGAGGAGTATCTGCTTAAAGGACATGCAGCATGCGCTGGATGCGGTCCATCCATAGCTCTCCGCTTACTATTTAAAGCCTTGGGAAACAAAGTTTTCCTTGTTGTTCCCGCGTGTTGCACAACTGTTATTCAGGGTCCATATCCGTACACGTCTTTCGCTGTTCCCCTTCAAAACATGTTATTTGAGGCTACAGGTGCTACGGCGTCCGGAATTGCAGCTGCCCTTCGAATTCGCGGCTTAGAAGATATAACGGTTGTTGGATGGGCTGGTGATGGTGGAACAGTAGACATCGGCATCCAAGCCTTATCTGGAGCTGCTGAAAGGGAAACAAACTTCATCTACATATGCTATGACAATGAAGCTTATGGCAATACTGGACTGCAGCGAAGCGGCGCCACTCCTTATGGCGCATGGACAACCACCACACCAACTGGTAAAAAAGAACGAAAGAAAAACATGCCCTTTATCATGGCTGCTCATAAAATACCCTACGTTGCAACAGCATGCCCCTCATACCCCACGGACTTCGTCAACAAACTTAGAAAAGCAAAGGAGATTAAAGGCACAAAATACATCCATGTGTTGGCGCCATGCCCCACCGGTTGGCGCTATGACTCAAGTAAAACTGTCGAAATTGGAAGGCTTGCGGTTCAAACAGGGATATGGGCGCTTTACGAGATTGAAAACGGCAAGTTTAGACTTAACTTTCCAAGTGACCGACTAGTGGATAAGGCAAAACGTAAACCAATAAAAGAATACTTATCCATGCAGGAAAGGTTCCGCCACCTTACAGAGGCTGAAATTGAGAAGATTCAAATGTGGATTGACGAAGACTGGGAGTATTATCGTAAACTAGCCTCCTCTGAAGCGTGTGTCTGACCCAGCATCACACGGAAAAATATAAGAATCCCAAAGATTATGGTATAGACTGTTGCACCGCCATCACCAGTCAAAACAGTAAAGGAGGTAGAATATGTCAGAGGAAAAGCAGAAGAAACCTGCAAAAGAAGAGAAAACTTCAAAACCGACACAGACAAACGAGAACATAGTGCTCATCGGCAAGAAACCAATAATGAACTACGTGGTTGCCTGCCTAACATTCTTCAATTCTGGCGCGCAAAAAGTTGTTATAAAAGCTAGGGGACGGGCAATCAGCAGGGCAGTCGACACCGTTGAACTTTTAAGACGGGCTTTTGTTAAAGACCTACAGCTTAAGGACATCTCAATAGGCACAGAAGAAGTCACTCGCGGAGAGGGACAGAAAACTAACGTTTCAACCATCGAGATAACAGTGGCAAAATAGGAAAAACTCCAAATCTTCCCAAGTATAGCACATGCTTTCATCAAACTTATTGCAGATTCTAAATTTTGTTTTCAAATATCTTAACAGATAATTATATAAAACCAGTTTTCCTAAATGGTTAAATCCTATGGTGAGGCATATGGCGACTCATCCAAAAATTGTTGTAACTCCTCCCGGACCAAAAGCCAGGGAACTTGTAAAAAAGGATGAAAGGCTTATTTCGCCGTCTTATGTGCGTTTCTATCCTCTCGTCGTTGAGTCTGGTGAAGGCTACATAATCAGGGATGTTGATGGAAACGAGTACATAGACTTCAACTCTGGGTTAGCATGCCTTAATGTTGGGCATAACCATCCCAAAGTAATTGAAGCAATAAAAAAACAGTGTGACCGCTTTCTCCACTATTCTAACACAGATTTTTACTATAACGAGGTTATTGCGCTGGCAGAAAAACTTACAGAAATCACGCCTGGAAGTTTTGAAAAGAAAGTTTTCTTCGGTAACAGTGGAACAGAGGCTGTTGAAGCGGCGATTAAGCTGGCAAAGTGGCATACGCGGAAACAGCTTTTCATAAGTTTCATAAACGCTTTTCACGGGCGCACTATTGGCTCCTTGTCCTTCACAGCCAGCAAACCAGCTCAAAGACGATATTTCTTTCCCTTAATGCCCGGCGTAACCCATGTTCCATACCCCTACTGTTACCGATGCCCCTTCAAACAAACCTACCCCGACTGCCATTACTGGTGCATCGACTTCATAGACGAGTTTGTGCTTCAGAAGTATGCCCCTCCAGAGGATGTTGCAGCAATAATTTTTGAACCCATCCAAGGCGAAGGGGGATACGTCGTTCCACCACCCGAATACTTCAAACTCTTGAAGAAACTTGCGGACAAATACGGTATTCTGTTAATAGATGACGAAGTGCAAGCTGGTATGGGTAGAACCGGAAAGTGGTTTGCCATCGAACATTGGAATGTAGAACCAGACATACTTTGCAGTGCAAAAGCACTGGCTTCCGGACTGCCTTTGGGAGCAACAATTGCAAAGGCCAAAATAATGGATTGGACGGGCGGTTCCCATGCAAGCACTTTCGGGGGAAACCCGCTTTCCTGTGCTGCTGCAATGGCTGTGATTAATGTGATTAAAGAGGAGAGGCTTCTGGAAAACGCCACGAAACAGGGAACATATATTCTAAAAAGACTTGAGGAGTTAAGGGAGAAAAGCGATATAGTTGGCGATGTTAGAGGAAAAGGCTTGATGATAGGCATGGAACTCGTAACGGATAAAGAAAGCAAAAAACCAGCGCCGGACAAGGCAAATGAAATTATGATACGTTCATGGAAACGGGGAGTTGCGGTAATCACTTGCGGAGTTTCCACGATAAGAATTATGCCGCCCCTCAACATATCAGGAGAACTTGTGGACCCAGCGCTGAACATAATTGAAGACGTCGTAAAAGAAGTTGAAAAGGAAAAATAGGCTGAAAGAGCATACTTATGAAAATCCGAAGGCTTAACATAAACGACTATTGGGAACTAATCAGACTTTGGTCAAAGGCTGGACTGCCTTTCAAACCAAAGGGAAGAGACAGCCATGGATCCATAGCCAAACAAATGGAGGCAAACCCCGACTTCTTCATAGGAGCCTTTGAAAATGAAAAGCTTATCGGCGCTGTCATTGCTAGTTGCGACACGCGAAAAGGATGGATAAACCGCTTAGCCGTTGACCCCGATTTTAGACATCGCGGCGTCGCAAAGGCTCTAATAGCCGAAGCTGAAAAAGCACTTAGGCGACGGGGAATCAGAATTTTCTGCGCTTTGATTGAAAACTCCAACAGTGCGTCTAAGGAACTTTTTAGAAAGTGCGGTTATGTTGAGCATCATGACATAATTTATTTTAGCAAGCGCGACAGCAACGACGTCTAGCCTAAATTACGCTTCTCTCTGTTCAGGTTTTGGTTCATGCACAAAGAAAAGCACCAAGGCTGCTGAGGGTATAGCTAAAACCATCACCAAGAGAAATGGAAGCTGTGGAAAAAACAAATCATATAACAATCCTCCCATTGCGCCTCCTATAGCCATAGCGATATAAGTGAAGAAGTTCATTGAACCCGTAACTTTCCCACGGTGCTCTTGGGGAACCAAGTCCGCGAACAACGACTGGTATGAAGAAAACCCTAAAAGCATTGAAAAACCTACAAGAGGCATTGCTATAAAAAGGGTTGGATAGCTTCCGTAAATAAAGAGGAGAATTGCAGGAAACGTTAAAAGTTGCGAAATTATTAGGGGGATTTTTCTTCCAGCTTTGTCAATAAGCTTTCCGGCTGGAATGGCGGAAATCACCATACAAAGGAAAAGGGCCGTCATGGCATATCCCCATTTAATGCGGGCAAGTTGAAGCGCTGGGTCCTCTTGAGGAGGGATACCCGGTGTTGGGGCTCCTCCGATTTGCAAGGCGTAGAAAGCGTAAACTAGGAAGAGCGTTTGAATCATGGCGGATGATGAACGCATCATCAGCTCCGAAAGGAACAAGAAAAGCATTGAGCGGGGTACAATTTTCCAAACGTTTATTCCGTCCTTTAAAGCTCTCGGGTAGGAGTGAAGGGCGTCTTTAAGGCTTAGCTTTTCCACGGTTTTCATGCTTTCTTTCAGCTTTAGCCGCACAATGGCTGCTGACAGATAGAATACCACTACAATTGTGTAGGCTATTCGCATTCCCCACTCGGAACCGAAATTGGCTACTAAAAGAAGGGCGACTATGGGCGCTGGGGTTGTTGAAACACTCATTATTAGGTTTAGGATAGAGAATCCTATCCCCCGCTTTTCAGGCGGTAAGGAGTCAGCCATCATAGCGTTTAATGCCGGCTGATAGAGGAGGCAAATGTTTTGCAAAACCCCTCCAATTAGAATGTAGTGCCAGCTTGGAGCAGCAGCATAAAAAATAAAGGAGAGGGCAACACCGAAGGTTAATGTTGATATAAGCCAACGTCTCCCATATTTGTCTGCTAAATAGCCTCCAGGAAATTGGACAGATGCTAAGGCGAGCAGTGAAGCGAAAGTTATTAGTCCCAAGATTGATGGGCTTCCACCTAGCTGGATAACGTAGTCAGGATAGTAGGTTCCGGGAAGCTCCCCAGCAAAGTCCATTAAAATCCAGCTTATGATAAGAATTAGATAGTTTCCTCGAAAGAAAGAGAATTCGGTTTTAATTTTGTCTTTTAATGTCAACCCGTGGCTCCTCATCGGTTCTAATGCTTTAGAAGTTGGTCGGTTTCGCTATCACTTCCTTTATCTTTAGGTTAAGAAATCTGGCGGTGTTAGCTGAGTATATGCGGAGGGCTGTGTCTGCGCCTCTACCGGTTCCTGCAATGGCTACGATGTCCTTGTCTTCAGGGATTAGACCAGCGTCTGCCGCCATAAGTGTTATTTCTACGCATACTTTTGTTCCTTCGCCCATGCGCCTAAGGGTGTGGGCTATCAGTTCTAAAGCCTGTGTTGTGCCTAAATCTTTTCGAATTGCTCGTTCCACACTGCTTAAGGCGTGGGTTCCCGTGAAAATTTTCGCGCCGTTCTGCAGAATTTCCTTCCTAAACTCTTCTTTTAATTCATTTTCTCCTGGATGCTGGAAACCGAAACAGTGGGTTACTACAACAACGTTGTATCCTTTAAAGATTTTTGATGCTTTTGCTCCTGTTTCACCGGTTGTAGAGGCAACCACGATATCCCTTATTTCTTCCTTTTCAACGTACTCCTTAACCATTTTCAACAAAATGTCGGTGTTTTGTTTCCCAGCTGTATTAAAGTATGCAACTTTCTTTTCAGCGAAACTCATTTCCATCCCCTTGCGTTTTTATCTTTTGCAAGGTTTTTCTTAACGGTTTCCTTTTCAATTCTGTACCGCAAACGCGGCATCTTCGGGATTTATAGTCAGCTGGATATTTCCTGCGGCAAGCTGGACAGTATCTAATCCATTTTAGTGGGAGGCGTATGCCAAAGGTTGCGAGGGAGGCGAACTCTATGCCTAAATGTTTAGCCACATTTTGTATGGAATAGTCGTCTGTGGCTATCAGAGGCGTGTACCCTTGCATTTTCAACTGTAGAGCTAGTGCTAAAACTTGTAAGTCTGTTTCTGAAAGGAAAAATACATCTCCGACAGCGTTTGCTGAAGCCTTAACTCTTTCAAGAAAGATATTCTCCGGCGTTTGAACCTTCAATCTTCTGTTTTCAACCGCGGTTTTGAACCGCACCCAAGCCATAGAGCTTCCCGCGACTTCCTCTCTAACCATTGGAACGGTATATTGTTCTTCACTTATTGAGGAAGGGTCAAATCCTGCCACAAAGGCTGAAGTGTCTAAAACTACAACCTTTTTTCCGGAAATAGCCGTTAGATTTTTCCCCCAATTCCGCGGAATAGAAGTCGGCTTCTCAGTCGGTTGTAAAAGTTTTCTCGAAAACGTATGAAGGTTGTTTCGTTTTTGGAGCGCGTGACCGTTATGCTTTGGTTTTGGGATTCTACAACATGTTTATAGGCGCCGTCAACAACTGCAAGGACTTTTTTAGGTCTCAGAACCACCACTGTAATTTTAGAGTTAGCTGGAAAAACGATTGAGCGTAGGACACTTAAAGAGCAGATGGGGGTTAAAACAAAAGCCTCAACAGAGGGGTCTAGAACGGGGCCTCCAGCTGAAAGCGAATAGCCAGTGGAGCCGGTTTGTGTGGCTATCATTACGCCATCTGCTTGACAGTCTAAGACTGGCTCGCCGTCTTTTGAGACCTTTGCATATAGTAGCTTCACTGGCTCGTCTACTGTTATTAAGACTTCGTTTAGAGCGTCTGGAAGTTTAGTGTTGCCAGCAGTTATGGAGAGTTTTGCACATTTTTCTGTTAGGAATTCGCCTCTTAGGCACTTGTCAACTGCCGTGAACATGTTTTTTGGTGGGGTTTCTGTTAGGAAACCTCGGACCCCCATGTTGATTGCCAGTATTGGGGGTTCTGGTTTTGGAAGTGCAACGCATGTCCTTAAGATTGTTCCATCTCCGCCAATTGTTATTATGAGGTCTGCTTTCATGTTCTCCAGAGGGCGGAAATCCCATCCTCTCTTCAGTTTTCCCTTCAACGTTTCTTCAACGTAAACCTTCAGTCCCTTTTTGTTTAGATATTCTGCTGTTTCTTCTGCAAGTTTTACGGCTTTCTTTTTGTCGAAACGCGCTACGATGCCGACGCTTTTAAACACTTTCTTCTCCCTTCGAAAGCAACAAAGGTTTGTTACCTTAACTTATATATGGGTGTTGTTTAAAATTGCTGTGGTGGAAACGTTAAGCTGGTGATGATGTGAGCAAACCCGTTGATGTTGGAACCCTCCGCGAAGGCGGATACATTATTGTTGATGGCGAGCCGTGTCGAATAGTTGAAATAACAAAGTCTAAGCCGGGAAAACACGGCTCTGCAAAGGCGCGTATCGTAGCCATAGGCATCTTTGACGGAGTGAAAAGAAGCATTGTAAAGCCTGTGGACGCCAATGCTGAAGTGCCCATAATCGAGAAAAGAAGCGGGCAAGTCTTTGCTGTAACCCCCTCCAGCGTGCAGATAATGGACTTAGAAACCTACGAATATCTTGACGCCCCTTATCCAGAAGAGGAGGATTTGAAGGCTAAACTGACGCCTGGAGTTGAAATCGAGTATTGGCGTATACTAGGCAAAGTGAAAATTGTAAGGACAAAATAGGATAGCTACTCCTTTAGATTACCGAGGTCTTAGGTTTTTGAAGGCTTTTATGTAAAGTTAAAGGATGGAAGAACTGTTCAAATTAGAATGTTCCAACCACAAGACAAAGACAAACTTATTGAAATGTATGAATCTCTTTCCAGCGACGCTGTGCGCTGGGGCATGCCTCCTTACACAAGGGAAAGATTAGAAGAAGGCTGGTTTAGAAACCTCCAAAACATAACAGCAATAGCGGCTTTTCACGGAGATAAAATCGTTGGACATGCTCAAATTTTTAAATTTCCCCACTCAAGACGGAAGGGAACAGCGGACCTTCTCACGTATATTCATCAAGACTTTCAAGGTGTCGGTTTGGGCACCGCCATGCTCGCTAGGCTTATAGAGCTTGCAAAGAAAGAAGGACTGCATAGAATAGGCTTGCAAGTGGTGGTAGATAATAAGCCTGCTATTCACCTATACCAGAAAATGGGATTTAAAGTCGAAGGCGTTATGAAAGACGCTTATTTTGGCGGGGATGGAAAATATCACGACATGCTGGTTATGGGATTGCTGCTTGAATAAGAAGCGTTTTATCCCCACCATTCCCAGTTGAGTTTTTTGAAGCTTACATATAGGATTAGGAGGATGACTCCCCAGCTGAGGGCTATTGCTGCTGCTTCCAAGATTATGTTTGTCTCGCTTAGGAAGGTGTAGCTTGCCCAAGCGCTTAATCCACATAAACCCACAAGGATTAGAATAAATGTGGCACACTGGATTGCTCGTTCCCCAGTCAAGCTCATCCATCCGGCTAACTTTAGAGTTTGGCAAGTTTCGTTTTAAGGTTTTTCATTAACCTTATTTGGCTGTTTTGCATATACTCTTTTGAAGCCGATGATGCGAGAAGAGCCGTCTGAATTGTGAAGACCTCTGAGGAGAGCTGAGGCTTCACTCTACTGGAATCTCGTATTCATGCTTTCTTGGCAAACGAATCTCCAATATGCCCCTTTTAAAGCGAATTTCCATGCGGTCCATATAAACGGGAACTGGAATCCGCGTTTGACAATGGAATCTCTGAAACTCGCCTCTATAATGGGTTATGCCAAAATCGTCAAAACTTATTTTGCGTCTCATTTTGGCTGAAATCTCAATTGCGTCCTTGCCGACTGGTTTGACTTGTATGGTGTTTTGTTCAGCATATGGCAAGTCAACAGTCACTATGACTTCGTCACCGGTTACCATTATGTCGCGGAGGGGCTCCATGGAACATGTCCTACAATTCCAGCTGGGTCTCTCCATTAAGGTTTCTCTAACCCCTTCAGCCCAAGCCTCAAGGTTTTCAAGGTATTCATCTATTAAGTCGAAGATTGAACGTCTTCTCCTGTTGCTTGCTGACATCCCTAACCTCCCCTCCTAGGATATGTAAAGTGGAATATCATACTCCTGTGTCTTCCGCATTTTTGTCAGTTCTTGCTGAGTTCTCTTCATCATATCCCTCGCTTTCAGACGTATCTCCTCACCCTTTTCTAGAAGTTTTGAAACATCCACCTTCACTCCAGTCAAATTCGCCAACTGTTCCAGCGCTTTGGCTGCCGCTTCCGGGTCTGGATAGTTAAAGAAGCACTGCGCCAGCAGCGTTAAAGCCGGCACTCCAAGCGTAGCACAGTATTGAAGCATAACCGCTTGAGGTCCAACCATGTAGCCCTCCTTCAGAATTTCCAATCCCTTGTCTTGAGCTGTTTTCAACATTTCTGGGCTTGAAGCAGCAGCGAAAACCTTTAACTCGTCAAGATCCTGTCTTTCTTGGACTGGTATGCCGCTCATTGAAATCATCATTTTAACATCTTTACTTCTTCCCCAGTCAATCAGCGCGTGCATAATCGGGTATATCAAGTCCTCTCGGAGGGCAGTTTCAGAAACCGCTAAAATAATCTGGTTGTTTCCAAAAATCCTTATAGGCGAATGGGGTAAGCCTTCATGTAAAACTATTATGGGTGGAAGAAGCCTCGAATCCATGTAAGCAGTTTCCTCTAAATTAAGCTCCGAAATCAAATGTGAAGCAGCTATAACGCCTACAAGTCCAACGTCTGGAAAGCCGAAAATCATCACAGTTCCTTTTGGAATTTCCTTCTTTTCAATAATTTTGATTTCTTCATTCAAAGTTTTATCCTCTTCAAATGTTCTGTAAGACAAGCTGTAAAAACCTTGCGGAATAAAAGGAAGGTTATTTGCTTTCAAGCTGTTATGCCATAAACTCTTCTATTCTATCGAGGATTTTCTCTATTCTCATGTGGGATTTCATCTCGTTTCGCCAATCTTCTGGGAAATTGTGTTCAAACTTTCCAGCCGCACGTTTGTCCATGATGATGATTATGCCTTTATCTTCTGGACTGCGTAGGAGTCTTCCGGCTGACTGGGCTAACGCGTTTAAGCATGGGATGGTGTTTGCATATTCGACGGCTTTTGCCCCAAACTTTTCTTTGAAGTATTGATATAGGGCTTTTTGGAGTTCTGTTTTCTTTGGGTATGGCAGTCCAATAAGGATGACGGCTGAAAGCATACTTTTTCCTTCCATTGTCATGTCAACCCCCTCGCTTATTTTCCCTCTTGCAACGCCAAAGACAACACAGTGCCCATTTGTCTGCAGAAACTTCAGCACATCAACAATTTTTGTTCGCTTCTCTTCCACAAGCGACGGTGAATCCAACTTCGCCATTTTGACAATTTCTCGCATAACCTCGTAGGATGGGAAGTATACAGCAATCCTCCCTCCAACCTTTTGGATTATCTGGTTTAGGTGTGTGGCTATGCGCTTCCACTGGATTTCCCCTCGCTTCTCAAACTTTGTTGTAACCGCCTCATCCACAAGGATAAGCCTATTCTCCGATGGGAAGGGGCTTGGGAGCTCTAAGCTTTGACATCGGCTTCTTTCAAGACCTAAAACATCCATGTAATAGTTCATGTTCCAAAGGGTTCCAGACATGAGGATGGCGGAGCGAAGCTCGTTTATAACGCTGGTCGCCAAAGACGGGTCAAGACATCTAACTCCAAGTCTCGCCAGTTTCCTTCCATCTTTGTCAACTTCAACCTTGATGTATCTTACATAGCTGGAACCTGTTAGGCTCACCCAGTCCAAAATGAAGTCGGCACATCGGGCAAGGTAAGATACGGGGCTTTTTCCCAACTCGCTTCTTTTCTGGCGTACAAATTCTCCCTTATCGGCGAGTTCTTGAAGGATTTCAAGAAGTTTATCATGATTAAAATTAAGCTTCTTGGCTAAAGCCTCGGTTAAGGCTTCTCCCTCAATTATGTGTTCAACATCTAACCCGTAATTTCTGTAAACCTTCCTTCCAAAATCCATCATAACTTCATGCAAAGCCTTCAAAAAGTCGAAATCGTCAACTTCAAAGGTTTTAACTTCTTTTTGCGCTCTTCGCACAGACCTTGAAGAAAGTTCGTCTGAAAATATGCCCGCCGCATAGTAGGGTAGGCTGTGAGCTTCATCGAAGACGCAGTTTACGTCTTTGACACGGATGCCTGCCCTGCCCAAAATCGAGCCGCGAATGGCTTCAACGAGAATGTAATTGTAATTGCCTACCACAATGTCTGCATACCTCGTTAGAATTTTTGTTACCTCGTAGGGGCAAAGTTCCTCATCGCGGCATATTCCATAAACCTCGTCCGGCAAAATGGGTCCAATCTTCTTTATTTTACCCACAACATTGTAAGCGTGCCAGCTTGGCTTCCATCCGCTGTATGTTTTGTCAAAGTATTTGCATGCACCACCAAAGACGCCTTCCTTTAAGCCCTTACAATAGTAAAGGAAATCTCTATAGCTTATGTCCTTGAGTTTTTGGTCTTCAACTGCGTGGGGGCACATTTCCTTTTTACTTTTAAAAATTGAAGCTGTGAAGTTTACGCCGCAGTGCTCTTTAATGTTTTTCAGTTCTCTAGCGTAAATTTCAAGCTGGTTTTTCGTTCTAGTTAGGGCTACAAGCCTCCCCAACGATGGATTTACCTCTTTAGCCGCGAAAAAGGCTGTTAAAACTGAGATGGACTTTCCAGTGCCGCAAGGTGAAGAAAGCAACCCTATTTTTCCGTTTCTCATGACTTCGTAGGCAAATTTTATGGCGTTAAGTTGGAAGGGACGAAAGCTTGGGTATGGAAAGAACTCTTTAACCAAACCCTTAAAATGGTCGCCCGCGCCTTTTTCCTCTCTCTTTGCTACCGTTGTGCAGGCGGTCTTTTTTGTAAGCAAGGTTCCGCAGTTTCCACAGAAACGACTCTTCAAATATTCGCTAAGAGCGTAGGTTTTTCCGCATCGGCGACAAATGTACTGCATATCCATTTCTGGGTTTTCACTCAATTCAGTAATGGCTTTCGGAATAAAAGAAGTTTGCCTATTACGCTTTACAAAACACTTAGGTTTAAGTTTAAGCCCAAGCCATTTTAAACGTGGGGTGGCACAACCTTGTCAAACGAGTTTAAGCCAACAGTTTTTGCCGATGTCCGGGAAAGCATGGATGTTAAAGATTATTTGAAGGAGTTTGGCTGCGAAGTTATAGAGAAGGCTTTGGCGCCAGCAGACTACGTTGTTGCCGAGGATTACGCCGTTGAAAGGAAGGAGCTCCACGACTTTTTCCGCTCAGTTTTCGACGGCAGACTTTTTGAACAAGCTGAAAGATTGGCAAAAACCTATGATAACGCTTGCTTGGTTGTTGAGGGAGATGTTGTTTACGCCATAAGAGGTGTTCGCACTCCCCAAGCCTTTTGGGGCGCACTAGCAAAGGTTATGGCAAGCCACCACATTTCCGTAGTATTCACACCAGACGAGGCGCACACAGCCATGTTTCTTTGCGCGCTGGCTAAAAAACTGCAAGAGGAAGAAAGGCGAAAAGTAGCTGTTAAGCATAAGCCGAAAATGTACACCCTTAGGCAGAGGCAACTCTTACTCATACAAAGCTTGCCGCAAGTAGGTCCTGAAAGGGCTGAAACTCTCCTTAGAAGGTTTGGAAGCGTTAGACGTGTTTTCCAAGCTTCAAAAAGGGAATTGTTGTCGGTAAAAGGATTGGGCGAAAAAACAGTAAAAGCCATAACAGAGGTTTTAGACACAAAATATCCTGGACTGGAGCAGCAATAGCCGTTTTCAAACGTGCTTTCTTCCGTAGTCGCATAATTCTATTAATGGGCATTCCTTGCACTTTGGGTTTTGCGCCCTACAAGTGTATTTTGCTAGAAGCCAAAGTAGCCCGCCTATTCTTTCACTTTTAGGAAGGAAACATTTAACAGCCTCTTGAACTTCACTGTATTTCGCGTTTTCCTTCACTAAACCAAGTCTTTTTGCGATGCGGTCAATGTGCGTGTCCACAACGAAAACTTCATGGTGTCCGTGCCGACTTGAAAGAAGCACATCTGCAGTCTTTTCCCCTATTCCCGGCAGTTCCATAAGCTTCCTTTTTGCTTCATCTTTCGGCAAGGCTAAAACATCGTTTAAGTTGCCGTGAAACTTTTCTAAACAGCCTTTGATGTTTCCTTAATTCTTTTTGACTTAACATTGTATAATCCGCCACGCCTAATTGCTTCTCTAATTTCGTTTAAATCCGCCCCAGCTAAAACTTCTGGTTTAACCTCAAACCTTGCGGCTAAACCCTCATATGCTCTAACACAGTTAATCTCGCTGGTGTTTTGGCTTAAAACCGTTATAATAAGGTTCTTGAATGGGTCGGAGAAAACATCTTTAGGATATTCTACAGGCCACCAGTATTTGCCATACTTCGCTTCCAAGACTGGAATTAATTCCGGATCTAAAACCTTCATGGTTATCACAAAATATACTATACTGAAGGTTTAAATGTATTTAAGGATGTAAGCAGTCTTAAATCTGGAGAATGCCATGGCGCTGGAAAGACTTGGCTCATCGCTTCACGAGGCTTTAAGGAAGCTTTTCAGAGCTGCAGTTGTGGATGAGGCTGCTGTTAAAGAGCTTGTCAGAGATGTGCAGCGGGCTTTGCTGCAAGCAGACGTAAACGTTCAGCTAGTTCTTGACATTTCTAAACGTATAGAGGAGAGAGCCCTTAAAGAAAAGGTTCCACCCGGCATTTCACGACGCGAACACGTTATTAAAGTTGTTTATGAAGAGTTGACGCGTTTTCTAGGCGAAAAGCCTGTTCCGTTAAAGGTGGAGCCGGGCAAAAGAAAAGTCTTAATGCTTGTGGGAATCCAAGGCTCGGGGAAAACAACTGCTGCGGCTAAACTTGTAAGATACTTCCAGAAAAGAGGCTTAAAACCCGCCCTAATATGTGCGGACACCTATCGCCCAGGAGCCTTCGACCAACTTCAGCAATTAGCCAACAGAATAAATGTGCCCGTTTACGGCGATGCCAAAGCCAAAGACCCGGTTAAAGTAGCCCTTGAAGGCTTGAAACTGTTCAGCGACAAAGACATTGTCATAGTGGATACGGCTGGGCGCCACAAGGAGGAGCGGGAACTAATTAAAGAAATGAAGATGCTTGAGGAGAAAATCAAGCCGAATGAGGTTATGCTGGTCATAGACGGCACTATTGGACAGCAAGCCCTTGTGCAAGCCAAAGCCTTCAATGAAGCAACTTCTATAGGCTCCATACTCGTAACAAAGTTAGACGGCTCAGCAAGGGGAGGAGGCGCCTTATCCGCTGTTGTGGCAACTGGTGCACCAATAAAGTTCATAAGCACTGGCGAAAAAATCGAGGATATTGAACCTTTTGTTCCATCCCGTTTTGTCGGCCGACTCCTCGGCATGGGCGACCTAGAAACCCTAATTGAAAGGGTGCGGGAAGCCGAAGTTAAGGTTCCAGAGAAAAAGGCTAAGGCTATTCTAAGCGGCAAATTCACGTTAACAGACATGTATGAACAGTTTGAAGCCATGCGTAAAATGGGGCCTTTCCAGAAAATTTTGAAAATGTTTCCGGGAATGTCCTATAATGTGCCAGAAGATATGCTTGAAACAGCTGAAGGCAAACTGGAAAAGTGGCGGGTCATAATCCAGTCCATGACTCCTGAAGAGAGGGAAAACCCGAAAATTTTTAACGCTTCAAGGATAAGGCGTGTGGCGCGGGGTTCTGGAGCTGGCGAAAAAGATGTTAAAGAACTTTTGAAACAGTACAGCCTTATGCGGAAAATGTTGAAAACTCTGCGGAGAAAGAAGCGGCTGCCCTTCTTTGGAAAAGGTTTACCTTTGGATGTAGGCTAACAGCAAATAGCAGAAAAGGGAGTTTCAGTGAACGTTCTGGAAAAGGCTTTGAAAATGCTTGAGAGGCATCCTCTATGCAACCATTGCTTAGGGAGACAGTTTGCTTTTCTAGGACAAGGAATGGAAAACGAGGAAAGGGGCAGAATACTGAAAAATGTTCTGGTGATGGAAGCCCAAGCACTAGCCCGCTTCAAAAAGGAGGAAGGAGTACGCATCCTTAAAATCCTTGCAACAAATGGTTTCTCAAAACTGGCTGAAGAAACCCTCCGCAAAATTAGAAGCAGTGTCCCTAAGAAAGCCTTTCCCAAAACATGTTTTCTATGTGAGAATTGTTTTGAAACAGTTGACGATTTGGCAAAGAATGCCATCGAAAAGCTTAGCAAATACGAGTACAATACCTTTCTAGTCGGCATAGAATTACCAGTCAAGGTTGAGGAACGTGAAGACGAGTTTAGGGCTAGGTTTAATGTGGAATATGGTGAAAGCATTAAACTTGAATTTGGAAGACTTTTAAGCGCAAAAATCGCCCTCTACAGCGGCGGCAAAAAGGTGGAATTTCGAAAGCCGGAGATTGTGGTGCTTCTTAATCCCATGACAGAGGAAATACGGGTCCAGGTTAACCCCCTCTTCATAGCGGGACGTTACAAGAAACTTGCCAGAGGAATACCCCAATCAAAATGGTTCTGCACAAACTGCATGGGAAGGGGCTGCGAGAAATGTAACTGGACTGGGAAAATGTATCCAGAATCTGTAGAAGAAATAATAAGCCAGCCTTTTCAGGAGGCAACAGGTGGCGTTAAAACTTCTTTTCATGCTTCTGGAAGAGAGGACATAGACGCACGCATGCTCGGCAAGGGAAGACCCTTCGTAATAGAGATTTCCCAGCCTAGAAAACGTTTTATAGACCTCAAAAAACTTGAGGAAACCGTAAACACTTATGCAAAGGGCAAGGTTGAAATTTCAAGTTTACGTTTTGTGGACAAGGATTTTGTTAGGAAACTAAAGAAGGCAGAATCAGCGCGCAAGGAGTACCGCGTCACCGTAGAGTTTGAAAAAGATGTTTCGGATGCTGACTTAAAACTATTGGAAGAGAAACTAAGCAACACTGTTGTCAAGCAGAGAACTCCAGCCCGCGTCTTGCATAGGCGTGCAGATTTGACACGGGAAAAGTACATATATAAGGTGAAGGTAAGAAGATTGTCGCCGAAAAAGGCTGAAATGCGAATTCGCTGTGAAGGAGGACTATATGTAAAAGAACTGGTGGCTGGTGATGATGGACGTACCTCTCCCAGCGTCTCAGAGATTCTTGGCCAAAGAGCGAAGCCTATAAAACTTGATGTTTTAAACGTAATTATATGAGTTAGGGGAATGATGGAAAGTGAAAAAGTCTAAGGGATTTCGGTCAAAAACGCGCCGTCTCCTTAAAAAGAAGCCTAGAGAAAAGGGAAAAATAAGACTTGGCAAGCTACTCTGCGAGTACCATCCAGGCAACAGCGTAGTCATTAAAATAGACCCCAGCGTCCAAAAAGGCATGCCTCATAAGCGTTATCATGGAAAGGTGGGTACGATTGTTGGCAAACGCGGAAGAAGCTATATTGTAAATGTCACTCAAGGGGATGCTGTTAAGGAAATCATCGTTAGACCTGAACATTTAGAACCATATGGAGGATAACTGAAATGTTGGAAAAGCCGGAGACAGAGAAAGTTAAGGAGAAGACCTTGGCCACTCCTCAAGTTAAAAAGTTGCTGGAGGAACTTGGCGAGGAAAACCTTGACCAGTTTCAAAGACGTGTCCTTGACTATGCATCTAAGTTTTCTAAAGTTGACGCTGAGGCCGCTGAAAAACTTGTGAAGAAGCTTGCTGAGGAGTTTGACTTAGAAGAAACCGAAGCAGTTCAAATTGTCAATTGTATGCCTAAAAGTGTAGAAGAGCTTAGAGCTTTTCTTGGTGGTGGGCGTAAAATTATTGAGTCTTCGAAGTTGGAAGCAATGGTTAAACTTTTAAACGAATACAGATTGAAGTAATTCCTAAAGTTCCCTACTAATTTTAGATGTTAATGAAAAGGCTGAAAAGGCGAATGTGATGGAGAAGAGGTACGAAGAGTACGCTTATGTTCTGGATTTTCTCCCCCACGGGCGGCCTGGTGTACGGGTCACTGGGAGGGCTGGTTACAGAGCGGGAGCCCTTGTTCAGCTTGTTGGCGAAGAGTTTTTCACACTTTTGGAAGCCCTAGTTAAAGAGGGCGTTTCCCTTAAACCTCATGACAAGGTTTATGTTGGAAAGGAAGCCCGTGAAGAAATCACTTACATTATTGGGCGGATAGGCTATGACGAGTTGACAGCCGCCGCGAAGATGGAGCTTCCAGCGGTTATAAGCCGCATAGTGCTTAACCGCGAGAAATGGTTCGTAAACTTCTTTAATACGGCGCAAGCTATAACCCCTAGAATGCACGCCCTCGAACTGATTCCGGGCATAGGCAAAAAATACATGTGGCAAGTCATTAACGAACGGGAAAAGAAGCCTTTCGAAAGCTTTGAAGACTTGCAGAAGCGCACCGAAATACCTAACCCTGTCAAGCTTATAACAAAAAGGATTTTGGAAGAACTGTCTGGCGAAAGCAAATACCGCCTATTCACCAGAGCGCGCTGAAACTGGCGGTTGGTTAAGGCTTTATGAGCATTTTGGAAAAAACGAAGTTCCTCCTTCGAAAGCATCGAATTTTCCCGAAGAAACGTTTAGGACAGCACTTCACTGTTGATTCTTCAATTTTTCAGCGTATGGCTGAGTGTGCAGCACTTACACGCGGCGATGTTGTGTTGGACATAGGTGCGGGTTTAGGTTTCTTGACCCGTTTTTTGGCTGAAAGGTGTGAGAAGGTTTTGGCTGTTGAAGTGGATTTAAGGCTTGTTTGGGTTTTGCGGGAACTCCTCAAAGACTTACCAAACGTGGTGGTGGTTGAAGGCGACGTTTTCAAGGTTCAATTTCCACCTTTCAACAAGGTTGTTTCCATACCATCATACAACATTTCCTCAGCTTTGATTCAGTGGCTTTTCGGCAAAGACTTCGATTGTGCAGTTTTGGTTTTCCAAAAAGAATTTGCAAATCGGCTTTTAGCTTCTGTTGGAAGCGAGGATTATGGCTGGTTAACTGTTCTCGCTTATCACCATTTTGAGGTTGAACTTTTCGACGAGGTGCCGAAATGGATGTTTTATCCCCCGCCCGAAGTTGACTCAGTAATCGTTCGCTTAAAGCCTAGGGTTCCGCCTCCATTTCATGTCAAAGATGAGGCGTTTTTTAGGCGGCTTGTGCAGACGCTTTTCACGCAGCGAAACAGAAAAGTAAGAAATGCTGTTCAATCCTTCATCAAAAAACAATGGGTCTTTGCAGGAGAATCCGCCAAAAAAGTTGCCTTTGTCCCGTTTCACGAAAGACGTGTGCGGGAGTTGGCGCCTGAAGACTTTGGTGAATTGGCGAATGTCCTTTCCAGTTAAAAAAGTGTTATATGCTGATTGCACTTTTCACGTTTGGCGGGAAGTTTACGAACCTGCAGAAGACTCCTTCCTATTCGCAGAAAACCTAACAGTTCATGGAGGCGAAACCGTTTTGGATATGGGTACTGGATGCGGTATTTTAGGCGTAATTGCCGCGAGGAAGGCTTTAAGGGTTGTTGCTGTTGACATAAACCCTTATGCGGTGCGTTGTGCAAAAGAAAACGCGAAGCTAAACGATGTTGCTGACAAAATGTTTTTTGTGCAAGGAGACTTGTTTGCTCCGATAAAGGCTGAAGAAAAGTTTGACTTAATCCTATTTAACGCTCCCTATTTGCCGTCCGAGCCTTCTGAAGGCAAAACATGGGTTGAGCAAGCGTGGACTGGAGGGGCAAACGGTAGAGCAGTTATAGACTGCTTCTTGTATGGTTTTTCTCATTACTTAAAAGAGGATGGGCGCGTTCTGTTGATGCAGTCCACCCTCGCCGACGTGGATAAAACCCTTGAAATCTTAACCATGAAAGGGTTAAAAACGAGAATTGTTGCAAGGCGTGATTTTCCGCTTTTCGAATCAATTGTGCTTATCGAGGCAAAATATTCATTCAGTAAGCCTTAAGTTGCGTATTCTTTCGCGTACTTTTCCAGTTTCATCAGCATATCATGTTTTTCTGATCTGCTTAGGAAAGAGGCTTGAAAAGAGTTTCTTGCAAGTGTGCATATTTGATGTGCATTTAAGCCTAGTGCTTTCTGCACCGCCAAGTAGTTTTCGTTGATGTAACCTCCAAAGTATGCTGGGTCGTCAGAGTTCACCGTCACGACGATTCCCATTTCCATTATTTTCTTTAACGGATGCCCTTCCATATTTTTTATAACGCCTAATTTAAGGTTTGAGATTGGACACATTGTTAAGGGAATCCCTTTTCTAGCTAACTCCCTTAATAGGTTCTCATCTTCTACGGCGCGGTTACCATGGTCTATACGGGAAACCTTGAGCAGTCTTATTGCCTCCCAAATATATTCTGCAGGGCCTTCTTCGCCAGCATGGGCAACCGTTAAAAAGCCGTTTTCAAGGGCTTTTTCAAAGACTTTCTGAAACTTTGATGGTGGGTGCCCAACCTCGGCGGAATTAAGCCCTATAGCTGTAATCCAATCCTTATAAGACAAAGCTTCTTCTAGCGTTTGGAACGCGGATTCCACATTAAGGTCTCTTAAAATGCACATGATAAGCCTTGTTGAAATTCCAAGCTTTTGTTCTCCGTCGCGGAGAGCCCTCCTAACCCCAGTTATCACAGTGTCAAATTTTATTCCCCTTCTTGTGTGGGCTTGAGGGTCAAAAAATATCTCAGTATGCAAAACATTTTGGGAACATGCCTTCTCGAGATAAGCCCATGTTAAATCATAAAAATCTTGTTCGTTCCGCAGAACACTTGTCCCTTCATAGTAAACGTTCAAGAAGTCTTGGAGATTTCTGAAGTTGTATGCCGCTTTAACTTCTTCAACAGTTCTATACTTGATTCTAACACTGTTTCTTTTAGCCATTTTAAATAGCATTTCGGGTTCAAGAGTGCCTTCAATGTGTAGGTGAAGCTCTGCCTTTGGGATTCCTTTAATGAACAACTCCATAGAGTCTTTGCCTTTCATTCCTTAAAGCCTTCAACTGCTTGATAAAAATTAGTTAAAAAAGTATATAACTTGAAGGTTTTACTATTGCTAGAAAACGCTGCGAGGCAACCGTTCATGTGTATAATTGGAAAAGACAAGTTGAAGGAACTCATCGAGAATTATAAGTGTATATATCCTTACGACTACAATTTGCTTGATGGAGACAGCTATGTGCTCACCGTTAAGGATGAGACAACGCTGCATTATCTTGAACACAAAAACCTAATATCCTACGAGATAGTTTTCACGCCGCCAAACTATGTTGCCCATTTAACCGCCAAAAGCAAGTATGGCAGAATGGGGTTATCCTTTCTAAACGCGGCTAAAGTCCACAGCGGTTTCATTGGAAGACTAGCCCTAGAACTCGTGAACCTGAGCAACGACCGCTGCCCCATAACCATTAAACGTGGAGACCCATTCATGCACATAGAGTTCATTACAAGGGAGGGCGAACCGTCACCTTACATGGGTGAATACCAGTTCCAATACCTCACCGATGAGGAAGTACAAATGTACATTCCAATCTTGAAGAGCGTTTTTCCAAACTATGATGAACTTGCCAAGGTTTGGTTCAAAAACAAGCGACTGCCACCGTAGCTTTTGAGTTCATATTTTCAGGAAGGATTTGGAGTTCATAATCTTAATCAATAGTAACCAATAATTTAACAAAGTGTTTAAATAAGCTGTTTATATGCTATTTGAAAGGGATGCTTGATGCGCGCACGCAACTACAGAAAGGTTAAAGGACAGCCTTACACTAGGAAAGAGTTTGTTAAAGGGTTCCCTCAACCGAAAATAACAAAATTCACCATGGGAGACCCTAATGCCAAATTCGAATACGAAGCTAGGCTCATAGCCTTAGAAAGGGCTCACATTAGGCATAACGCCTTAGAAGCAGCTCGAGTAGCCACAAACCGTCTTTTAATGGATAAACTTTCAACCAACTACTTTTTGCAGATTCTCCCATATCCCCATGTGATACTTAGAGAAAATAAGATGATTTTTGGGGCTCATGCTGACCGCCTCCAAGACGGCATGCGAAGGGCTTTCGGAAAGCCCATTGGAACAGCGGCTCGTGTGGAACCCGACCAGACAGTTATAACTGTTCGTGTAAATGCCAACGGCGTTGATATAGCTAAAGAGGCTTTGAAGCGGGGAGCTGCGAAACTGCCAATGCCCTGTAGAATAGTTATTGAAAAAGCAGCCGTCGAGGAGGCGAAGACCAATTGACAGAAATGAAGACGGATATGGTAATATGGTTTGAAAACCTTAGGAAAACCGACATACCCTTAGTCGGCGGGAAAAACGCAAATTTGGGTGAAATGATAAGTGCTGGCATACCAATACCTCCGGGTTTCGCGATAACTGCTTACGCCTTTAAAAAATTTATTGAAGAGACTGGCATAGCTGATGAAATTTACAAGATTATAAAGGAGACTGTAACAAACCAAAACGACCCAAAACAGTATGAAGAAGCATCAAAAAGGATTCGTGCCTTAATCGAATCTACACCTATGCCAAAAAACATAGAAAAAGCCATAAGAACGGCTTACAGAGAACTTTGCAAAAAGCTGAATGCAAACGGGGTTTCTGTTGCTGTTAGGTCCAGCGCCACCGCCGAAGACTTGCCAGACGCGTCCTTTGCTGGGCAGCAAGAGACATACCTAAACGTATTTGGAGAAGACGAACTTATCGAGAAGACTGTTAAGTGCTGGTCTAGCCTTTTCACGCCTCGCGCTATTTTTTACCGAACTCAGAAAGGCTTCGCCCACGAAAAGGTTCTCATAAGCGTTGGCGTTCAAAAAATGGTTAACGCGAAAGCCGCAGGCGTCATGTTCACAATAAACCCCGTTACTGGAGACCCAAACCAAATAGTTATTGAAGGAAATTTTGGTTTAGGCGAGTCTGTTGTTTCTGGAGCGGTTACTCCAGACGAGTTTACTGTTGATAAGCAGTCCATGAAAATTGTTGGGAGACGCATAGCCGCAAAAAAGGTGATGTATACCCGCGACCCAGAAAGTGGCAAGACAGTTCACATTGAAGTGCCCATTGAAAAACAGAATCAGCCATGCCTAGCCGACGAGGAAGTTCTGCGACTTGCAGAACTAGCCCAAAAAATTGAACAGCATTACGGGAAGCCTCAAGACATTGAATGGGCTGTTGACAGCCACTTAAGCTTTCCAGAAAACATATTCATTGTGCAATCTAGACCCGAAACTGTTTGGAGCATGAAATCCACCGAACTAATCGAAAAAAAGACTACGGTTGGCTTAGCCAAACCAGTTGAAGAGTTGAAGGTTGTTGTTAAGGGCATACCAGCAGGCAAAAGAGACATCGGATTCGGCGTAGCTAAGGTTGTTCTGAATCCCGAGGAGGCTGCAAAGGTTATGAGGAAAGGCGACATTTTAGTAACAGATATGACTAATCCTGATTATGTGCCTTTTATGAGACTGGCTGGTGCAATTGTGACAGATAAAGGAGGCATAACATGCCACGCAGCCATTGTAAGCCGTGAGCTTGGCATACCATGCGTTGTTGGAACTGAAAACGCTACAAAAGTTATGGTCAGTGATAAAGAGTACACTGTTGACGCGAAAAGCGGCGTTGTCTATGAAGGCGTTGTCCCAACAATGACGGAGCATTTACCATCTGGAACGAGCGCTTCCCAAGTAGCAACTTTCGCTTTAGGCATGTTCCAGTCAGTGCCAGTTACAGCTACAAAAATCTACATGAACTTGGGGGTTCCGGAAAAGATTGAGGAGTATAAGGCTTTACCCTTTGAGGGTATAGGGCTTATGCGCATAGAATTCATTCTAGCCAGTTACATAGGGGAGCATCCGCTTTATCTTATAGAAATTGGGCAAAGCCAGAAGTTTGTTGATAAGCTTGCTGAAGGTATAGCCACTGTTGCCAGGGCTATTCAACCACGTCCAGTTGTGGTGCGCTTCAGCGATTTTAAAACCAACGAATACAGAGAATTGAAGGGCGGCGAGAAATACGAGATTATTGAAGCTAATCCAATGCTTGGTTGGCGGGGCTGCAGCCGCTACATAAGCCCATGGTATGAAAAAGCTTTTCGCTTAGAATGTCAAGCCGTTAAAAAGTGCCGCGAGGAATGGGGATTAAAAAACGTTTGGGTTATGCTCCCAGTGGTGCGCACTGTTTGGGAAGCTCAAAAGTGTTTGCAAATAATGAAAGAGGAAGGCTTAGAAAGGACAAAAGACTTCCACGTCTGGTTTATGGCTGAAACTCCATCCATTGCTATTCTCGCCGACGAATTCTCGAAGCTATGTGACGGCTTCTCCATAGGCTCAAACGACATGACGCAAGGCATATTGATGATTGACCGAGACTCTGAACGCCTTGGGCAAATGGGATATTTTGATGAGAGAGACCCCGCAGTAAAGCGCATAATAGCCCATCTAATACGCGTGGCCCATGAAAACGGGTGCACTGTTTCCATCTGTGGAGAAGCTCCATCAAACCTTCCAGACTTCACAGAGTTCCTTGTAAGAGCTGGCATAGACAGCATTTCAGTAAACCCCGACGCTGTGGTTGCAACTAAACAGCTTGTGGCAAGCATAGAGCAGAAAATAATCCTTGAAAAACTTGCTGAACAACATGAAAGGGCATTGGGGCGTCCAGTTCGCAAACCAAAAAGCGACTGGGAATGGGCATCCCAATGGGATGAAAACGTAAGATAGCCCGCGAAAAGTTTTCTCCATATTCCATAAAGCTTGCATTTTCCAAGTTAAATGGGTTGGTGTTCTATCTTGAAAATGTTCGATTTTGAAGAGGAAAGAGTGAAACAAGAAATAGCTAAACTCGGAGCTAAACGCGTCTTAATCCAGCTGCCCGAGGGGTTAAAAAGTGAAGGGCCGCGGCTTGCAAAAATTGTGGAAAAAGCTGGAGCCTTGCCGATAATTTCTGCAGACCCATGTTACGGTGCATGTGACTTGGCAACTGCTGAGGCTGAAAGCCTAGGTGCAGACCTTATAATCCATTATGGTCATGCGAAGCTTTTGAAGTATGAGAAGGTGCCAACAGTCTACATTGAGGCGCGAGCAACCCTAAGCGTAACTGAAGCTTTGGAGAAAGCATTACCTTTAATGGATGGTTGGCGTAAAATCGGTTTAGCCACAACGGTTCAGCATGTGCAAACCATTGATGAAGCAAAGGAAATACTTATCCGCGCTGGGAAAACCGTTATGATTGGCGACTCTGGGCGATTGAACTATCCTGGGCAAGTTATAGGATGCGACTACAGCAATGTGAAATCCATAGCAAACGATGTTGAAGGCTTCCTTTTCATAGGCGGCGGACGCTTCCACGCCTTGGGTTTAGCGCTCTCCACATCAAAACCCACAGTTGTCGCTGACCCCTATGAAAAACGCGCTTATTCGATAGGCGAGGAAACAGAGAAAATTCTAAAACAGAGGTGGGCAAGCATCCAAGAAGCCCAGAAGGCAAAGACCTTCGCAGTTTTGGTGGGACTTAAGCCTGGTCAAATAAGACTTGAAGAAGCTCTAAACATTAGAGAAAAGCTTGAAAAAAGTGGGAAAGACGCCTACCTATTCGCCGTCAGAGAAGTGACACCGGAAAAAATCATGAATTTCTTAACGGTTGATGCCTACGTGAACACGGCTTGTCCCCGCATTTCCCTTGATGCTCCTTCAAAGTTTAGCAAGCCAATGCTTACATTAAACGAAGCCCTCGTGGTTATCGGAGAACTTTCATGGAAAGAAATCTGCAAAAGAGGATTCTTCTAAAATGAGCCTCCTGTAACCGCCTCACATGGAAAGGTTTATTGATTTGTTTAGTTATTCCATAACCCTTGTAACTGGGATGTCTACGAAATGAGTTTACAATTTCAAAAACGTAACAGCGGACAAATAGTACTGCCCGGAGAACCCCTAGGTGTTATTGAAGAGTTTGTTCCAGATACAGGCACATATGTCAAAGACGGAACTATATACTCAAAGGTTGTTGGGCGGGCGCTCATAGATTTCCTCAACAAGCGGGTTTCAGTCTTCCCCCTGGTTCATGGAGCTAGGGCTCCAAAGGTTGGAAGCATTGTTGTAGGACAAGTTTCCAGTGTTCAATCACAAATGGCAACTGTTCGAATTTTTAAAATAGGCAAAAAACTTCTTTCAGGGTTTTTTACAGGTGTACTTCACGTTTCTGATGTGCATTTGAGGTTTGTTGAGTCTATGTTTGATGTTTGTAAACCCAGCGACGTGCTGAGAGCCAAGGTTATAAGCGAAAAGAATAGGACTTACCATTTAACCACTAAGGATAAAAGTTTAGGTGTGGTCTATGCTTTCTGTTCCCATTGTGGCGGAATGCTGCAGCAGAGGGGACGCAGCGGTTTGCAGTGTCCAAGATGTGGGAAAAGTGAAAAGCGTAAAACAGCTATAGACTATGGTAAGGGAATAATCTGAAATGGAAGATGGCGGTGGCAAAATGAAGGTTAACGTGTTAAACAAGACTGAAAACGAGCTTAAAATAGAACTTGAAGGGGCAGGGCACACGCTCTGCAACCTTTTACAGAAAAAACTTTTAGAAGATGAAACTGTGGATTTAGCTGGATACGACATTCCTCATCCCCTCGCATCAAACCCCATCCTATATGTGCGGACAAAGGGAGATGTGAAACCAGAAGAAGCCTTGCATAGGGCTGTGGAGAAAATCCTTGAATTAAGCAAAGAATTCAGCAAAGAGCTTAAAAAGGCTCTCAAAACATGATTTTATTCTTCGCCATTAAAAGCAGTTGAGTGAAACCTTCAACAACATCTTCAGCTTTGCACAGCACCGCAACACACTCTTCCAATGTTATGTATTTTTGGAGCCAAGCATAAACAAGGAGGGCTTCCGCGGCGTCAGCCAGTATGTGGCTTGTAATCCTTGAAGGCATGTACCTTCTCAGTCCAGCTTTTTTGAAGGCTTCTGCAAGTATGGTGCCTTTAACTTTCGCTCCGGACGGTTGCCCCTTCTTCTCCGACAAAGCTAGGGAGTAGACGAAATTTATGTAGGCGTCGCCTAAGGCTGCCAGCTTATGGTCGGTAAGCACCTCTGTTGGTTTGTTGTAGGTTTTAACAAAGGAAAATGATTTCTCGCGGTTTTCCAAAACGCACACTTCCTAAACCTTACAGACGGGGGTTAATGCTTTAATTTATATTTAAGTAACACTTCTCCTATGAATGTTTAATTTGCAGGTGTTAAGGGATGGTTGAGAGGGAAAAAATAGGCACTGTAAGCGTGGACTTTTCTGAAGAGGCTCTTCGCCAGTATCTTTCAAGCTTGTATGGTTGTGATGTGGAGATTTGTGGTGTTTGGAGGCTTGGATGCGAGAAGGTTGAAGGCGTTAAGGATTTGAAAGGTTTCGGCTATGGCATGCCATACGTTATTGAGTTCCGCGTTAAAGACGCGGTTAAACGCGTTGTCTTGGAAACAATGAGACCAGAAGGTTTTGGACATGATTTTCCTTCTGACCGCGCCCAGATTCTGATATGGCAACATTCAGCCTTCAACAAGCTGCCTCAACATGTGCGTTCCATAGATGTCGGCGCCTTCACCGTGAATGGTAAGGGGTTGAAATCTCTCGGAGATGTCGGCGAGTTTTTCCTTTTAACCGAGTATGTGGACGGCAAGCTTTACCACTTTGACTTGGACCGCATCAAGGCAACGGGTGAAATGAGCAGTTTAGATGAGAAGCGTTGTCTGGCGCTTTCAGACTACTTGGTTAAAATTCACAGTTTAAAGCGGGAGGCACCGTGGCTTTATGTGCGAAGGGTAAGAGACCTTATTGGACATGGCGAGTGTATTATGGGATTATTGGACAGTTACCCCTATGAACTTGATTTTGTGCGGGAATGCGATTTAATCGACATCGAAAGGGATTGTATTGTCTGGCGCTGGCGTCTAAAACGCAAAGCGCATAGGCTTAGCCAAGTTCACGGAGACTTTCACCCTTGGAACGTCATGTTCCACGAAGGTGCGGATTTCACTGTTCTAGACCGCAGCAGAGGTGAATGGGGTGAACCAGCAGACGACGTGACTGCCATGACCATCAACTACATTTTCTATTCGCTTCAGAAGTATGGCGAATTGGCTGGAGTTTTCGAGCGGTTGTATAGGCTTTTCTGGGAGAACTACTTGCAGAAAACTGAAGATTGGGAAATCTTGGAAGTTGTTCAGCCCTTCTATGCTTGGCGAGGCTTAGTGGTGGCTTCACCTATATGGTATCCAAACCTAAACCGAGAAGTTAGAGTAAAGCTGCTCAACTTTGTGCACAACATGTTGCATTACGAGAAGTTTGACTTAGACGCAGTTAACTCCTACATTCAACCCAGTTGACATGCTAAAAGCTAAATAGCCTTTGCAGCTAAAGTGCTAGCAATTGCGGTGCACACATTGGGTAAAAGCTCTAAAGCAGATGTGCGGAAAATGCTTAAAGAGATGGGTTATTCTGAAAAGACTGTTGAAGAAATTTTGAAATGGTATGAAAACAGCGGTTTGCATTCGGAGGGTGGCATTGAAAGGAATCTATATCCTAACAATCTTAATAGACAAAAGCATAGCCGTTAAAGTCGGTGCAATGGGAAAAATCTTTTTCACTCAGGGTTTTTACGCTTACGTGGGCTCCGCCCAAAACAGCCTTGAAAAGCGTTTAAATCGACATTTTAAAAAGGCGGCTAAAAGGAAGTTTTGGCACATTGACTATCTACTTACAGAAAAACACGTAAACACTGTAAAAGCCTTCTTCAAAGATGCTGAAAAATCAGAAGAGTGTATAACTGCGCAGCGTTTAGGCGAAATTGGTGTTCCAGTTGAAGGGTTTGGCTGTTCAGATTGCAACTGTAAAAGCCACCTTTTCATGTTCAGCGACCGCCACCTGCTAGAGAATGCCTGCCTAAAACTTGGTTTTAAGCCTCTTGCCTTATCTTGCCAGTGAATCGCTACATTGAGAGACATCTGAAGCTTGGAGGATTTCCCGCCTTTTAATAACTTCTTCAAAGTCCATGTAGTCTCCGCCGACAATTTTCAGTTTAGCCTCAACCTTTCCATTCTTTAATGTTATCACATTGTAGGAGTTCAGGAAAAAACCTCGCAGTTTTTCACATGAAACGCTTCCAGCGTGAACCACTTGCATGTCCTCCATTCTCCATCTCCACGGTCTGTGGCGGTGCCCACACAAAACCAAATCCACCTCAGACTTTACAAGGCTTCTTAAGACGTCGCCGGCATCTACTATGGTAATTTGGTCTGCACCAGTGTCTGGCACTGGAATTATGTGGTGATGTATAGCCACAATTTTCACTTTATCCTTATAGTTTTCTAGCGTGTTTTCCAGCCAGAGGTTTTGCCTATGTCCTACTTCCCCGTCGTCTCTGTCTGGGCGGGCACTGCTCAGCACAATTATCGCTGCGTCGCCTGTCTCCGTTACTTGGTTGAAGGGGAAGAACTGTTTGAAAAGCAAATAACCAGTAGAACGGTAATCATGGTTTCCACTGATGTAAATGACATTTTTGGCTTTCAAACGCTTAAACTCGTCAGCCGCCATCTTAAACTCGGAGAGGATGCCGTTCTCCGTGATGTCGCCAGTTACCACAACAGCGTCCGGCGACAAAGCGTTAATTTCATCTATGGCGGTGCGGAAACTCCCATAATTAAACATGGGACCGCAATGCACATCTGAAATCTGAACAATCAGCATGGCAACCACTTTTCAAACTCAAAGCAGAGCAACAATTAATAAACATTGTGCAGAAAGAAACCTATTTGGGAAGCGGCTTAAAATTGCACGATGGCTGGTGTGTCTGGATTACGGGACTGCCGGGAAGCGGCAAATCCGTTTTAGCCGAAGCCCTAATCAGAATTTTGCTCCAGAAGGGCATCCACGCACAGCTTTTGTCCTCCGACGCTTTACGTAAGGTTTTAACCCCTAAACCCACATATTCGCTGGAGGAACGAGACATAGTTTACGCCACACTCGTCTACATTGCAAAACTGTTAACCCAAAACGGTGTGAACGTAGTGATTGACGCCACTGGCAACTTAAGGCGTTATAGGGAAAATGCCCGCCGTCAAATCCCAAAGTTTATGGAAGCCTATCTGACTTGTCCTTTGGAAGTTTGCATGGAACGTGAATCAAAACGAGTGGAAACCCGCCAAGCGCCAAAACAAATATACACAAAAGCCTTGGAGGGAAAGGCGCCAACAGTGCCCGGCGTGGGGCAACCCTACGAACCCCCAACAAACCCCGAAATAACCATAAACACCGCCCAGTGCACACCAGAACAAGCAGCCCACAAAATTCTGGAAACCATACAAGGCAAATGGTACCCAAAATCTAGAGGAGGCTAGTCGCTATTGGCTGATTTCCCAACCAAAAACCTAGAGGAGGGTATCCAATTTAACAAAAGAATTCAGCATAAATTGATTAAGGCGAGTACACACTATAGAGATAGACTTAAAATGAGGAGGCGACATGGAGCCTTTTAAAATTCTTCCAGTTCTAATCTGCAGAAAGGGTCAAGTTGATGAAAATTTCATGGAGAAAAAGGTAAAAAAGCTAAAGGAAAATCTGAAAATCCCCGCTCAAATATTAGAACACGCCATTATTAATGAAGAGGGAGAAATTCCCCTTTTAAAGGAGCACTTGGCAAAGGCAGATGTTATCCTCCTCTATAAACCCCATCTTGGTTTAGGCAACTGTGTAGTCAAAATTTCCGAGTACAATCTTCCAATAATACTTTTTAGTGATGAAGGAATGGTGAACAATCCTCTCGATGCCTTAGAGTACATTTACCCAGCAGAGAAAGTATGGGTTGCCGTCGACTATCAAGACATAAACAACTACTTAACGGCGCTTTTTGTAAAGAAAAGGATGGAACAGACAAAAATACTGGTTTTAAATGCTGAATATCCCCATTGGGAAAGGTTTCTTTGCCGAATCCATGGAGGAAGCGAAGCCGTTAAAGGAAAACTTGGAATCGCGCTGGAATATGTGAAAAGTGAAGAGGTTATAAAAAGATGGGAAGGCATGGATGCAAAACGTGTTAAACCCTTAGTGGATAAATGGTTGGAAGAAGCGGAGAAGGTTGTCGAGCCAGAGGAAAAAGACCTAATTAACGTTGCAAAACTTTACCTCGTAATGAAAGACTTACTGAAGGAGAAAAATGCTCAAGCAATAACGATGGCTTATGGAGACAACCCCCTTCCAGTTCCATGCTTTGCATACACCAACCTAAGAGACGAAGGTACACCAGCAGCATGCGAAGCCGACATAATTTCCCTTCTATCAATGATAATTCTCCATTATCTAATTGGCAAGCCATGCTTTATGGGCAACACATTCGTTGACAATAAGGATAACACATTAATCTTAAGCCATTGCGTGTGTCCCAGAAAAATGGAAGGATACAACGCAAAAGCCACACCATATAGGTTAAGACGATATCATAGAGAAAAATTCACCGGAAGCCTCACAGCCTTTGTGGAAATGAAAAAAGGGCAAGAAGTCACCATATGCCGCTTAAGCGGCGACTTGAAAAGCATGATAGTTGCCAAAGGGGTAATCGTGGACTGTGCAGATATGGATTCTGAAGAATATTGTAGGGTAACCGTGAAAGTGAAAATCGCCAATCCAAGAGAGTTTATCCATAAAACATCGGGAAACCATCATGTCATGGTTTATGGCAACCACCTAGAACAACTGAAAACACTAAACAACCTGTTAGGCATAACCACAATAGAAGCATAAACACCTAGGTCAAGTTTAATGGTTTACTTGCTTGCTCAAGCACATAATCTTATTTGATGTAAAGAAACGTTACTAAAACCAAAATGTTAATAACTTAAATGTTTCATTCCTAGAAGACGCGAAGCGGAGAAACAATGGGTCACAGGAAAAAACATGCTCCTAAACGTGGTTCGCTAGCCTATTCACCTAGGAAACGCGCTAAAAGTATATTGGCGCGGATACGCTATTGGCCCAAAATAGAGGCTGAAACTCCTAGGCTTTTGGGTTTTGTTGGTTATAAAGCGGGCATGACCTACGCCATGATGGTAGAAGACCGTAAGCGTTCCCCAAATTTTGGAAAGGAAGTTATCCGCCCAGTCACAGTTTTGGAAACGCCTCCGCTTCTTGTTTGCGGAATAAGAGTTTACACTAAAACGCCTTATGGTCTGCGAACTTTAACTGAAGCTTGGATGGAAGACCCGCCAGACGAGCTTGAAAGGGTTTTCACCCTTCCAGAAAAGTTCAACACTGAAGAAAACTTGAAAAGAATAGCGGAAAAACTTGAAAAAACCTCAAAAATCCGTGTAATAGCCATAACCCAGCCAAAACAGGCAAGCATGCCGAAGAAAAAGCCAGAAGTAGCCGAAATAGAAATAGGCGGAGGCACAATTCAGCAACAATTCGAATATGCAAAAAGCCTCCTTGGAAAAACCATAAACCCCGCCGAAGTTTTCAAAGAAGGACAAAACGTGGACGTGATAGCCGTGTCTACTGGAAAAGGCTTCCAAGGACCAGTGAAACGCTGGGGAGTAAAAATCCTCCAACACAAAGGCAGAAAAACCAAGAGAGGGGTGGCAACGCTTGGACCGTGGAATCCTCACCACGTGCTCTACAGTGTTCCACGTGCCGGACAGATGGGTTTCCATCAAAGAACAGAGTATAACAAGCGCATACTAAAAATAGGCACAGACGGGAAAGAAATCACTCCGAAAGGCGGTTTCATGAGATACGGACCAGTTCGAGGACCCTACATGCTCCTAGAGGGAAGCATACCGGGACCAGAAAAACGTCCAATAAAACTGCGTTATCCAACCCGCCCGCCAAAAGAAACTCCAGAAGAGCCTCCACAAATCACATACATATCCCTTGAATCTCCACAGGGGAAGTAAAAGCGGTGAAAACCTATGGCTAAAACAGTGAAAGTCTTCGACCTTGATGGGAAACCCGCTGGAAAAATAAAGCTTCCACCAATTTTTGAAACCCCCATAAGACCCGACGTCATAAAACGAGCAGTCTTAGCCATCCAATCAGCAAGATTTCAACCTCAAGGCAGAGACCCCATGGCTGGCAAAAGAACCACAGCCGAATCAAGAGGCGTAGGTTTAGGCATAGCCCGAATCCCAAGAATTAAAGGTCCAAGAGGCACAGGTGCTTTCGCTCCCGGAACAGTTGGTGGAAGACTTGCCCATCCTCCGACTTCGGAAAAGAAAATTGTTAAAAAGATTCCAAGGAAAGAAAAACGCTTAGCACTCTTTTCTGCTATAGCTGCTACAGCATCTAAAGAAATGGTGGTGTCCCGTGGACATTCAGTGGAGGGTATTCCGCAGATTCCGCTTGTTGTTGCCAACGAACTTGAAGGATTAAAAAAGACTAGAGATGTTGAGGAAACCCTCATAAAACTCGGCGTTTTGGCAGACCTCTACAGGGTTAGAGAAAGCATAAAGGTTAGGGCTGGAAAGGGAAAACTTCGCGGAAGAAAAATGAAGCAAGCTGTCGGCCCGCTTATTGTTGTAGCTGAGGATAAGGGTGTAGGTGAAGCCGCGAGAAACATACCCGGCGTGGAAGTTGTGCCAGTTAAAAGTTTGAATGCTGAGGTGCTTGCACCCGGCACGCATCCGGGTAGACTGACAATATGGACCGCAAGTGCCATCGAAACTTTAGATAAGCTTTACTGCAGAGGTGAAGAAGCCTAATGGACCCTTACGAAGTTATACTGTATCCTTTAATGACGGAATCCGCAAGCCTCATGGTTGAAAGTGAAAACAAGCTTGTTTTCATTGTAAACTTGAAAGCCACAAAATACGATGTGAAAAGGGCTGTTGAGGAACTTTACGAAGTTAAAGTTGAAAAGGTCAACGTTGTTATAACGCCAGAGGGGCAAAAGAAAGCTTTTGTCAAGCTTCATCCAGATTATAAAGCGTCAGACGTTGCCATCAAACTTGGGATACTGTAAGAGTTATGGAGTTGAAGCGTTATGGGAAAAAGAATTCGTGTGCGAAGGAGGGGGCGCGGTGGACCAACATTCAGAGCTGTAACCCACAAGCGTGTTGCTCCAGCGTGTTACCCGCCAGCGGCAAAGAATATTTTTGGATCTGTGATGAAAGGCGTTATTGAAGAAATTGTCCACGACCCTGGGCGTGGCACTCCATTGGCTTTGGTGCGGTTTGAGAATGGAGAGGAATGCTACACAGTTGTTCCAGAAGGAGCTTACACGGGACAGCAAATCGAAATGGGTGGAAGAGCCTATGTTGAAGTAGGAAACATTCTGCCCGTTGGAAAAATTCCAGAAGGCACCATGATATGCAACATAGAGCTTAAACCCGGAGATGGCGGCAAAATAGCAAAATCTTCTGGCGCATACGCCACAGTCATAGCCCACACCCCTCAAGGAACCCTAATAAAATTGCCTTCAGGAAAAACAAGATACATAAGCGACTACTGCAGAGCCACAGTAGGCGTTGTTTCCGGTGCTGGAAGGACAGAAAAACCCTTCTTAACGGCTGGAGCTAAATTCCATTTGATGAGGGCTCGGGGGCGAAAATATCCGAGGACGAGGGGAAAAGCCATGGTTGCAGCAGTCCACCCCTACGGAAGCAGCAAAAGAAGCGCAAGAAAAGTCACAACAGTTTCTCGAACCGCTCCACCAGGGAAGAAGGTTGGACTTATTGCAGCGAGGGGCGCTGGGCGCAAAAAGAAAAGGGTGACGGAAAGCAGGTAATCAGAAAGTTTATAGCATTCATTTTCAATGGTAAACGTGAGGTAGAAAATGCCAAGGGAATTCACATACCGCGGATACACGCTTGAGCAATTACAGAGCATGTCCATGGATGAATTCATAACGCTGCTTCCATCACGCCAGAGGAGAAGCCTCCATAGAGGTTTACCGCCAGAACAGAGGGCCCTCTTAGAAAACGTGAGGAAGGCAAAAGAAGCCATGCGTAAAGGGAGCAACGTGACAATAAAGACCCATGCACGGGACATGGTAATCTTGCCAGAAATGGTAGGTCTCACCATTCACGTTCATAACGGTAAGGAATTCGTTCCAGTTGAAATTAAACCGGAAATGATTGGGCATTATCTCGGCGAGTTCGCAGTAACCAACAAACCAGTTAAACATGGAACACCAGGCATAGGCGCATCCCGCTCCTCAATGTATGTACCCCTAAAGTAAACCACGATTATCGTCTTCTAAACACAGTTTGTTGTTCTAAGTAATCGTGATTATTTCATGAAACATTGTCCTACAAGAGCGATGGAGTTGTGCAGTTTTAAGCTGTATAATCTGTTCCAGAAGGTTTCTTTCCTGCAGTTTCTTTAGCTTGAGGGATTTGCGGCAAAGGAATTGGAGGCGGAATGTTTAATGTTCTTGAGATAATTACACTTTCCACAAAAACCACGTTAGAAATTGACTGAACCAGCACTGGCGGCGGGGGCTTTTTCTCCTTATACTCCGAATAGATTTTCCCAATCTCATCCTTGCTTCCAGCCACATAAGCCCTTCCTTTAAGGCTTATCTGGGCTACTGAAGGGTTATAGTTGACGGTTAAAACGAAGGGTACTTCCAGCATTTCCTCATTCTTCTTTTCAACCTCAACAAGGTTTAGATTAGTGTTTATCTGAATTGGCGGGATGGGCTTTCGGATATCCCAGAAACGCTCTCCAGAAACATTTGTTATTAAGACATTCACCCTAATCATTCAAACCATCACATTTTAGAAGCGCATTGTGCCATTTAAGTGTGTTTGTACCGTGTAAATCCGCAGTGGCCACAAGAGTATCTGTCGCCATGATCCGCCATAAAATATCCGGGACCGCAACGTTCACATGTTGGGCGTTGCCTAACAATTTTATCCTTTTCAACCTTGTAAAGTGTGAAAACGCCTTTCTCCTTCCTTTTTCTCTTCTCAGCTTTTCCTTTCTTTGCTTCTTCCTCTTTTCGAGCCTCTTCCACATTTTCTGACATTTTACTCTTTCCCTTCCTCTTTCGGTTTTTCTGGCGGTACGTTTCTCTTTAGAATGTATTCCGGTTCGATAAGTTTTGCGTCTTCAATTGAGGTATAAACGTTTGCCACTCCAAAGGCTATACGGGTTCCAGTTTTGGTTTCCAACTTTTTTATAAAAACTAGATTTGCATCCCTTTTTAGCAGTTTAGCAATGGCGTTCTTAACTTCAAGTCTTGGCGGGGTGCTTCCTGTTTGGTTATGTTCCACTTGGAAGGTAACCTCTTTTCGCTTTAACAGCGCATTTTCATTTTCCGCCAGTATTTTGACTTCCATAGAGCTTCCCTGTTGAGTGTTGACTTGATACATTGTTCCCTTTATTTAGTCTTTCGCAACTGACTGCATTGCTTTTAGGATTTCGGCGACTTCTGCTTTTTTCTGTTGTGTAGCTTTGACCACTACTATGCCTTTTCGGGGCTGACCGTAAACAATTATTGAGTTTAAGGGAGCGTGTAGAATTGCTGCCAATGCCAGAAGGTCTTCCTCTCCCTCGACAACCACTTTCACTCTGTGATTGGCTTTGAAGGCTTCCCGGACTGCATTAAAAGCCTCAAATGTTATGGTTCCTGGAGGGTTTTTAACATGTCTTTCCTCTTCTGCCTCCAGTGGGAAGGGTTTTATGTTTAACCGCATAACCTTGTTATCCAAAATTAAAAGACGCGGGTGAATCTGGCTTTCCATAAGGTTTTTTGAAACAACATCTCCGACAGAAACAACACAAGGTGGCTTTTCCGTTTGGACCAGAAATTTTAGCCTATCCATTGTTTCATTGAAGGAACCACAGATTAATTCGCCTAAGGGCTTTTTGAGTTTCCTTCGAAGTTTTGAGGGTAAATTGTATGCTACACTCATTTATCTAACCTTTAAGGCGTAGCGCCCCTTCTCTTTGATGTTCATGGTTTTAGCAATGGCTGAACCTTGGGGGTCAAATATTATTACTAGTCCGCTGAAGTCGTCGCTGAGGGTTGTCGTTTTACATTTTGGGCAGACGTTTCCAGTGGTTATGAGATGGCATGAAGAGCAAGCTTTTTCACTCATTGTTTATCACCCTTTTCTTCCTTTTCCTTTTTCTTCTCCGCTGTCTCCTTCATCTTCTTTAAATCCTCTTCTATCCATTCCAATTTGCCGAGAAACGGCTGTCGCGCCGTTACACCTATTTTTGCTGAACCGCCAGCCCTTCCTAGGGATACAGCAGTTATTCGGACGCGCACTCTGTCGCCTGTCGTAAGCTTCCTGCTTGTTTCCTTGCCTAAGAGAACGCCTTGTTTTTCGTCGTAGGATATGAAATCGTCCATTAACTGTGAAACATGGAGTAACGCGTCTACGGGTCCTATGCGGACAAAAGCTCCAAAATCAGCTATTTCGACAACTTCCCCTTCAACAACTTCTTGAAGGGTCGGGTAAAAGGTTAGAAGCGAAAAAGTTACCCTGTGGTAGGCGGCTCCATCTCCTGGAATTATTTTCCCAACGGGACTTACCTTAACGTTTATTACGGCTATGACATAGCCTAATGTTTCGTCGACCACTCCTTCATATTTTGCTTTAACCTGCTGATACCCCACTCTGTCAAGAGGGTTGCCGAAGGTTTCTGGAGGAATGCGAATTGTATCCTCCATTGTTATAAGCTTGAACAAGGTTATACCCTCCCGTCAATTTCCAACCGTGACTTTTGCCTCACATAAATAACTGGCACACTTATATCTCTTAACCTCCTCCTAAGCGCTTTGTCGTTGGTGAAAACGGGGCATTTCCATTCGCCAGCAACTTTCACAATGGCATCGTCCGGGGAACCTGCAAACATCCCTTCCAATTTGATTAGTGTACATTTTTCCGCCAGTTTTAAGGCATAGTTTGCCTCTTTCCGCATTTTCGGCGCCCCTTTCTTTGCCATCTTTTCAAGCTCCTCCTTAATAGGTTGAAGCAAAACTAGTTCAAGGTTTCTGTTTAAAAGGGTTTTTAATTCTTCGAAGACATCGATTTTAAACTGAAGCGGAACAAATAATGCATTTGAATCCAGAATAACCCTCAGCTTGTCTTTTTTGGAGCTAGTTTCTACTGGCATACTACTTTATCATTCCATATCCTATTAGTCTCCATCTTCCAGCAATTTTTCTGCTAAGGGCAACCCTTGAACCAGCCAGAGCGCACACAGGTCTTGTAAGCTTAAGCGTAGCCACGTTATTCTTCACTGAAACCACTTTTCCAACGGTTATTGCGGCGCCTACATGTAGCAGCAGAGTTTCATCCTTGCTTATGTTTTCAACTTTTGCGAGCTCTTTTGTTCCCACGGCGCGTTCCAGAATGCGGGTTTCAAGGCTTAGTTCTGTTAGAACAGGCGGCAGCATCCCGCTCTTCCCAACAATGTTTCCTGTTAAACCGTCAGCCTTAGAAAGCGATGGATCTAATAGAGTGCCAACACCCACTAATCCTCCGCAGCGGGCTTCCTTAACATTTTTACCGCCAGCCTGCAAGCTGACAATCTCGCTGAAAAGCGGCTTGTAAACAGTTTTCCCCTCCTCCTCAGCGCTTATGCCTGGGCGGAGTTCCACCTCATCTTTAACAGAGAATTTTCCTTGCAAGATGGTGCCGCCTATGACCCCTCCCTCAAGCTTTTCAATGGGAGTGCCGGGCTTATTCACATCAAAAGACCGGACAACATACATCAACGGCGGTTTAGCCTCATCCCTCTGCGGTGTGGGAATAAATTCCTCCATTGCTTGAATTAAGGCGTCTATGTTCACGGAGTGCTGCGCTGAAACAGGGATTATCGGAGCGTTTTCGGCGACGGTTCCCTTTACAAAATTTCTAATCTCCTCGTAGCTTCTTCGCGCTCTCTCCTCGTTAACTATGTCAATTTTGTTTTGAGCAATAATGATGTTCTTTATTCCGATAATCTCGGCTGCAGCTAAATGCTCTCTAGTCTGGGGCTGTGGACATGGTTCATCAGCTGCGATTACAAGTATGGCGCCGTCCATTATTGCGGCTCCGGACAGCATTGTCGCCATCAAAGCCTCATGTCCTGGGGCGTCAACAAAGCTTACAGCCCTAAGGAAAGTTGTTTCTGAACCGCAGTGGGGGCAAACGGGCTCTTTTGAATAGTTTTTAGGCGGTTCGCATTTTGGACACTTGTAAACGGGCATGTCTGCATAACCAAGCTTTATGGTTATGCCTCTCTTCAACTCTTCACTATGTCTGGCAGCCCAAACACCAGTCAATGCCTGCACTAAAGTTGTTTTACCATGGTCAACATGCCCTATAGTGCCAATGTTTATTTCCGGCTGCCGAGGCAAAGTCACACGTTTTTCCCCATTCATTCTTCTGCTTTTCCTTTACAATTTTGGTTATTGAAGGATGTTGCCGTGCAAGTTAATAAGTGTTAAGCGTAAGCCTCCCAGCATAAAATATCCCATGTCATAATAAAACCTTAAAAGTCATCCACAAATAGAGTTGAAGGGGGACGACCTAAACGGGTTACATTTACCTTTACACTGGAACAGGCGGTGGAAAAACAACTAACGCTTTAGGTTTAGCTCTGCGTTCTGTTGGGCATAAACGCAAAGTCATAATAATCCAGTTTCTTAAATGGTGGAAAAACACCGGCGAATACAAAATCCGAAAGCTATTGGCACCTCACTATGAAATCTATCAGTTCGGTAGAAAAGGTTGGCATGGACTCAGCAATTTAGGCGAAGAAGACAAGAAACTGGCAGAAAAAGCGCTAATTTTTGCAGAGAAAGTGGTTAGAGAAAAAAAGCCGCACTTGCTGGTTTTAGACGAAATCAACCTAGCCCTACACTGCAAACTGTTAGACATAAAAGAAGTCTTACAATTTTTAGACAAAATTCCAAGAAAAACAGACGTTGTTTTAACTGGAAGATTTGCACCTAAAGAGCTCATTGAAAGGGCTGATTTCGTAAACGAAATAGTTGACGTTAAGCATCCGGAAGAAACAGTTACGACAAAAGGAATACAATACTAACTTTCAGCCCTTTTTCCCTTTAGTTTCTCGACAATCTTTACGTTAATCTGGACAATTTCATCTGTTATAACGTTTCCACGAACCTTCTTTCGCCTTCTTTCCCCTTTCTTCTGCGGGTTAAACCCCACTCCACCGCTTAATACAACGCTCCTGCGCACTCCTCCATGGACATTAGGTCGCATGGGAAAACCATCCTTATCAGAACCACCAGTTATCTGTACTTTAAATCCAGACAAGCCAAGAATCGCCCCGTCAATCACGTCGCCTATCTTTTTACCAATCAAGGGAGCTGCCCGCGCATCTTCCAACTCAACAGTTTTTGAAGTTCCATCTTCGGAATCAGATACTATAACCTTGAACTTAGCCATTTGACTCGGTACTCTCCAAGGCAAATATGAAAGTAGTTTAACATCTAACTATTAAGGGTTATGAAGCCCTCCGCCTGCTTGCGTTTTGTCAGCGGACGCATTTGTTGTTAAAAAGCTAAAGGAAAATGTCGAAATATGAGGGAGTTCAAAAGACTTAGCATGCTATAATTGGTGGCTAACCCTCTGTCGCTTTGTAAATATGGCGTCGAACGGAAAATTTGGTGGTAAAGTTTTAATTTTACATTTTGTTGGTTTTTCCGCTTATGTGGAGGTTAGGTTTCCTATTCCATGAAATGGCGTTTGGCTTACTTTCAATTTTCCTTCCTCTTTATATTATAACCCTCAATGGATCATTGCTTGACTTAGGCATAATAACTTCGACTGCCTTGTTTTTGACTATTCCTGCATCCTTCTTTTGGGGCTATATGTGCGATAAAACAAGACGTTATAAGCGTTACATCCTAATTTCATTTCTATCTTCATCTATAATCCTTTGTTTAACCGCTTTTTCAACAAGCATAAGCTTGCTGATAATCCTCTATGCAATTATGGCTGTTTTCCATGTTGCCCATGAACCTCCCAAAAACGTGTTGATAGCCGAACTTTACTCGAGGGATAAATGGGAAAAATCATTCGCCCTTTATGAAGGGTTGACGGAGCTAGGATGGCTTATTGGCCTACTAATAGGAACTTTTGTATCGTTTGCCGGCTTTGATGCAAAAGCAACCTTGCTGACCTGCTGCACCTTAAACTTTTTAGCATTTATCCATTCAGCAATTTTCCTTACAGATCCCCTTTTGGTGTTTGAAAGGGGTTTAGTCAACATAGAAAAAAGCGTAGAGTTCACTTATAAAGGTGTGACATTAGCCTCAAAGGCTCTGGACGGATTTCCCATTTACGAAGACCTTAAAACGGAAAACCTTTATGCTTTCTGCTGCGGTTTAGTATTCTTCTCGTTTGCTACAAGCACTTTGTTCACGCCTTTGCCCATTTTCTTCTCTAAAAACCTCTCTTTGTCAGCGAGTATGGTTTTCGCCGTGTACATTTTAAATTCAAGTGCGGGTGTTGTTGGATATTTTACAGCGACCAACAAACAATACACGCAAGAGAAACGAACAAGTTTACTAAAAATAGTCTTATTTCGAAGTATCTTAACCTTTCTGCTAGCCTCTTTCACGATAATAGGAATTTACACATCAATGTTGGCTGCATTGATTTTAGCACTCATGGGTTTTGCATACGCCTTATACCATGTTCGCGTTTTATCCCTGTCCATGGAGCTAATTCCTGCTGGAAAAGCCGGATTGTTCGATGTTCTTGTCAGTTTAGGTAGTGCCGGAGGCGCTTTTCTAGGTCCTTTTCTAGCTCAAACTTATGATTTTGTATGTGTGTTCCTTTTGGCGGGAGCAATTTTCTTTCTTGCCTATGTGACTTTTCGAATATTCTCTTGAGGGTTTAAATGGTTTTGATAGTAAACGTTAATATGTGAAGCTCACAGCTTGCATGATCCTGGTTTATTCTACGTGGACTCTGTATACGTCTATGTCTTCCCGCATTTCCGGCGTCAACTCGAGGAATTCTCTTACTGAACGCTCAATATCCCTAGACTGCGTCACATAACGCCCAACAACAATTATATCCGCCCCTTTTTCCAAGGCTTCCTTTGCTGTTTCTGGAACTATCCCGCCTGCTACAGCTATGAGAAATTTTTTGTCTTTAAAGGCTTGCCTAAGCTCTTGAATTAGCTCCAAGCCTATAGTTCTTCCAGTTTCCTCATCGATTCCTCTATGAATTACAATGATATCTGGAAAATCTCTAAGTGTTTTAAGCTTCTTAACAGGGTCTTCGACGTTAAGCATGTCTACTGCAGCGTATATTCCAAGCCTTTTCGCCTCGTAAATGAAAGCATTAAGGGTTTCTTGTGGCGCCAACCCAGCAGCTATGACGCCGTCAGCTGTTTCCTCGTAAGCAACATCCACCTCAACTTTTCCAACATCAAGGGTTTTCAAATCTGCCATGAAAAATATGTCCCTAGACACTTCGCGGAGCTCGCTTATCGCCTTTGTCCCGTAACGTTTTATGAGGGGCGTTCCAGCCTCCAGTATTATTCTGTCGCTCCTCGGAATCTGCATTATAATCTTCTTAGTTCTCTCCAAGTCAGGTATGTCAAGGGAAATCTGTAGGTATGGCGGCCTCCAGAGGCGAGGCACCTTATAGCCCAACATTGGATGCTTAGCCCTATCCTTGTCGTAGAAAACCTTCTCCAGCGAAGGATATCTCGCCATTGCCCTTTTTAGGGCTAACTTTGTTGCACTGTAATTGTAATGATATATTTTTCGGGAATCACTCGCCTTTGGATGAACGAAAACGCTACAAACCACAACCCAATCGTCAACCTTATCCTTCGGAATCACGCCTTCTTCAACAGCATCTGCAATTGCTTTAGCAACAGCAGCCTGCGCCGGACCAAAAACCTTGCCTGCATCCTCCAAATTCTTAACAGTAACCTTGGGCACAAGCAAAGTGTGGGGTTTAGGTGGAAGATTAGGTCTTATGACCGCCAAAAGCGGCGTGTGCCCCATAGAAAGATGAGCTAAACCATTGGCAAAAGCCTCTCCTACAGGGCCATCTTTGTCACCTATAAGGAGGTCTATATGGGCAACTTCGTTACCTTCTCCGACAAATGCCTCACCAATAAGATACGTATATCCCCCAGAAGGCTGCCGAGCCCCCGACACTTCAACAGCAGAAACAGCCCTAACAGCCTCTTCAAAGTCGACATTAAACTCCCTAAGCCAAGAATACAACGTATCCCTATGAACCCCCAATATTTTAGCCGTACCAGAAATAGTTGGCTTCGCCGACCTACCCGACAAAAGACTTCGAGCCTCAGCCTCTTTTCTAGCAGCATCCGACAATATTCTGACGAATTCTTCCTTCGTTTCAGGTTTTTTCACATCTCTTTCCGACATTCACCAGCACTTGAGAGAGTATCTGTTCAAAGACTTATTTAAATTTGTCGGATAAAATTTCCAAGAAGTTGCCAAAACACGTAGAGTTTTCGGCAAATCGCATGTTTCAGCGCATAACATGTGTATGTTTTTTGTCGGATAGCGCCTAGCAGTGCAGGAATGAGTTTGCATTTATTTTTCAGCTATTAATGGATGAACCAACTGATTACAGTAGGGACAATGAACCAGTGCTTTGTCTCCCACAGCCCTCCACTTCTTTTTGCAGAAGGGGCATTGATACCAAACAGTTTTTCCAGGCACAACAAGCCATTGGCGACTCAGAAGCCATAATACCACTCCTGAAACTAGCATAACGTCTCCTAGAATAACAAGGTATATGAGTCTGAACTCAAACGCTTGGCTGATGGTTATTTTCTCTGTCCAAAGAAGCGATAAAAATGTTGAAAAAGGGTCTGTGCTTGAAGAAATTTGGGGGTAGGTTTTCAACAAAGTTCCTAAAAGTGCAATTATCCCTATTAGGCAGAGCGTTAAGCTAAGCGCATACACTGACTTTTGTTTGCGAAGAACTCTCCTCATTTAAGCTCCTAACCTTTTTATGCTGGCATAGCAGCTTCGGCGATTCTTGTTTCCCATTCAGAATATTGTCTTCGAACTTCGCTTTTGAGAAAATCAATTTCTGAGCGAAGTCTCCTCTTGGATTCCGGCGCTAAATCCTTAGATTTCGCTATATCTTCCTCCATCTTCAATATTTCTTTTTCCGCATTGTGCTTCATTTCCTTGGTTTTCTTCAGCAAATCCACCCTAGCCTTTTCAATCTTCTCAAACTGATTCTTTACATCCTTCACTTTTTTAGTCAAATTCTCCTTTATCTTATCCAGTTTCTCTCTGTACTCCCGCTCAGAAGGGCCTCCCATCTAACCCACCGTAAATTTGTCTTTCATCGTGATACTTAATAAACTTTATTATCTAACAATCTGTAAACAACAAAGTAAAATTTAATGCTCCGGCCGGGATTTGAACCCGGGTCCGCGGCTCGAGAGGCCGCTATACTTGGCCGGACTATACTACCGGAGCCCCGTTATTACACCGTAACATTCACAGTCAACTTCTATTAATTTGCTTTCCTCTTAGTGCGGCCGCCGGGATTTGAACCCGGGTCGCCGGCTCGGGAGGCCGAAGTCCTACCAGGCTAGACTACGGCCGCAGCAAAAGGAAGATAGCCCACTTAAACTTTTATCCATTACTCTCCTAGTATTTGTTGAAAGAGGAGTAAAAATGGGAACGCTTAAGTCTGGCATCTATTTTTTGCAGGGAAGTGAAGCCTGCGCTGAAGCCGCTATTATGGTGGGGTGTCGGTTTTTCGCTGGATACCCCATAACGCCAGCTACCGAGATTGCAGAGCATATGGCAAAGCGTCTTCCACAAATTGGCGGTATAGCCATCCAGATGGAGGATGAGATAGCCTCTATAGGGGCGGTTATAGGCGCCAGTTGGGCTGGAGCAAAAGGGATGACTGCGACTTCTGGACCGGGCTTTAGCCTCATGCAGGAAAGTATAGGCTACGCCTTTATGACTGAAACTCCATGCGTAATAGTGGATGTGCAGAGGGCTGGGCCAAGCACTGGGCAAGCTACAAAATGTGGGCAAGGCGACGTTATGCAGTCTCGATGGGGGACGCATGGCGATTATTCTGCTGTAGTGCTTTCGCCAAACTCTGTGCAGGAAATGTTCGATTTGACCGTAAGAGCTTTCAATCTTGCCGAGAAATATCGCACACCAGTCGTTTTACTTTCAGATGAAGTAACCGCCCACATGCGCGAGCGAGTTGTAATACCGCCAATAAAAAAAGTGGAAATAATTAACAGAAAAAAGCCTAAGCGCGGCGACAAAGCCTTTTTTGGCTTGGAAGAGGTTCCCCCAATGCCCTCTGTAGGCGAAGGCTTTAATGTTGCTGTTACCGGGTCAACCCACAATGAGTATGGGATACGGTTTACGGCTGACCCGCTTGTGCATAGAAAACTTGTGGAAAGGCTCAACGGAAAAATCCAGAATCATATTGGCGAAATCGCAGATGTGGAAAGCTACAAAATCGATGATTGCCAGATAGGAATAGTCTCCTACGGTTGCACATCTAGGGCAATATACGATGTGATTGAGGCGGCTGAAACAAAAGGGGTAAAGGTAGGCTATGTAAGGCTTAAAACCCTCTGGCCCTTCCCAGACGAAATCATAAAAAAACTTGCAGAAACAGCCAACAAAATAATAGTTCCAGAAATGAACTTGCGCCAAATATTCTATGAAGTGAAAAGGGCTGCAGAAGGGCAAGCACAGGTTATACCCATGAACAAGATTGGAGGCGGAGAACTAATAACCCCTGAAGAGCTACTGGACAAAATTTTAGAGGAGGCTAAGAAAGGAAATGACTGAAGCCTTCTCTGTTAAGCAGTACCTTAGGGATTTGAAACTACCATTTTGCCCGGGCTGCGGAGCGTTCACTGTAATTAACGCTTTTCTAAAGGCTGTTTACGAATCGGGTTATACAGATTTAAGCAAATTCGTTTTCTGCAGTGGAATTGGCTGTTCATCATGGATTCCCTCACCATATTTTAAGGCGGATTCCATTCACACCCTCCACGGCAGAAGCATACCAGTAGCGACGGGTGTTAAGCTCATGCGTCCAAACCTAAATGTCGTTGTCTTCGGCGGAGACGGCGACATAGTTGGAATAGGCCTAAGCCATTTCATACATGCTGCGAGAAGAAACCTAGATGTTCTCGTCATAATGGTAAATAACATGATTTACGGAATGACTGGAGGCCAAGTCGCACCAACAACGCCCTTCAAAACAAAAACAACAACAACTCCCTATGGAAGCTTTGAACACCCCCTTGACGCAGCAAAACTAGCCGTTACAGCAGGAGCCAACTATGCTGCACGATGGACAACCGCCCACCAAAACGAACTAAAAGAAGCTGTAAAAAAGGCGCTTGAAATGAAAGGCTTCCGATTTATTGAAGTGGTAAGCCAATGCCCAACAGCCTTTGGAAGAAGAGCAGGCTTTAAAGATGCTGGAGAAATGGTCAGATGGTTTAAGGTGAACTCCATAACAATAAAGCAAACGAAAAACCTAAACGAAGAAGATATCGCCAAAAAAATAGTTGTAGGCGAATTCATTCAAAAAAGGCGTCCGACCCTAATAGAAACAATTTACAACACAATAAAGGAGGCACAAAAAACTGAAGAAAACTGAAATAAGAATATGCGGACTAGGCGGCCAAGGGGTGGTCCTAGCTGGCCAAATTTTAGGCAAAGCCGCAGCATACAATGGGAAAAATGTTGTGCAAACCCAAAGTTATGGAGCAGAAGCCAGAGGAACAACAGCAAAAAGCGAAGTAATAATATCAGAAGACAAAATAGGTTTCCCCATAGTTAGAAAATGCGACATACTGATAGCAATGAGCCAAGAAGCTCTAGAGAAAAACATAGAGGACTTAAAGGAAGGCGGTACTCTTCTGATCGACACAAGCATGGTGAAAAATATACCTAAAGCTAACGCAAAAATTTACACAGCTCCAGCTACAGAAATTGCAGAAAAAAGTTTTGGACAAAAAATTTATGCAAATATGGTGGTTTTAGGGGCATTGAACAAACTGACTAAAGTGGTTTCGGAAGAGGCTATTGAAAAGGCAATCAAAGATATATTTCCTGAAATTGTGGCTTTAACAAATTTACAAGCATATAAAAAGGGAAAGGGAACCGTGAAACTCTACCGTAAGAATTGAATTTTCTGTATTTCAGCAATTTGGAGAAAATGGTGTCCCTTTTCCGTTACAATGTACGTTCTTCTTTCAGTGATGGCGAGATAACCGCAGCTTATTAAATAGTTAAGGTACTTTTTTGTTTGGACATAATTTAAGTTGGCGCTTTCCATTATCTGTGTCTTTTTTGCCTCTCTTCTCATCTTAACAGCTTTCAATATGTCGCTCACTATGGTCATTCTGTCTCGGTACTTGAACTCTTTAATTAGTTGGGAAGAGGGAAACGAAGGGAAAAAAGTTATATAAACCATAAGTTCCCCCGAAAAGTAATTATTAGGTGGTAATAGGATATTTATCTTTCTGTTAGAATGTTAAGCTGAACAATAGTGGAGGCAAAATTGTTATTTCTTATTTTTAGATAATTACTGATTACTGAGTTGCATTTAATGTCGATTTGAATAGGTGGAAAGTTGTTGGTAAGAAAAATTACATATGCTGCCGCTGGCGTTGATAGAGAATTGAGGGCTAAAGCGAAAAAGGCTCTGTTTTCTCTGCAGCGGACTTACTCTTTCAGTCGCTATGGCAGGGTAGTTCGGCTTCCATATGGGTGTGTTCTTCCTTTTCGCGACGGCTGTTGTTTGGATCTTGTGATTGAAGGTGTGGGTACAAAAGTGCTTGTTGCGCAGTTGGCTGGCAAATATGACTCTATTGGCATTGATGGTGTGGCGATGGCTGTTAATGATGTTATTCGCTCTGGTGCAAGACCCTTAGCTGTTGCGGATAATATTCATGCTCAAATTTCAGAGCCAGCTTTGGTTAGGGAGTGGATGAAGGGAATAGTGAAGGGTGCTGTTGAAGCTGAATGTGTTGTGCCAAGCGGTGAGATCGGTGATGTGGCGGAACTGATTAGGGGTTTGGTTGAGGGGAAAGGTTTTGACATGGTTTTTGCTGCGGTGGGTGAGGTTTCTAGCGGAAAATTGATAACTGGTAGGGGAATAAAACCAGACGATGTTATAATCGGTTTGCGTAGTTCTGGGATTCACAGCAACGGTGTGACTCTTGCGCGGAGAATTCTTTTCAAGGAATGGGGTGGAAAATATGAACCTTACGATGTTCCAGAGCCATTAGATAGGGAAGTGGTTTACACTGTTCTGGAGCCAACTAAAATTTATGTTAAACCCCTTCTGGGTGTTGCGGAAAAAGTGAAGGTTAAGGCTGCTGTGCACATTACTGGTGACGCTTACCTTAAATTTGAACGCTTGGCGTTATTTTCGAAAGGCGTAGGCTTCGAATTTAACAACTTTAAACCGCAACCCATTTTTGATTTAATCCAGAAAACTGCCATGGAGCTCGGCGGCAAAATAGCCGATGAGGAAATGTTTAAAACTTTCAACATGGGATGGGGCTTTGCTGTTGTAGTGGACGAAGCTGACAAGGATAAAGCCATAGATGCTTTGGAAAAGTCTGGAGCGGAGGCTGAAGAAATAGGACGCGTGACAGACAAGCCTGGAATCAAAATTTTCCATAAGGGCAAGAAGATTATTCTGAAGAGATAAACCTTTGCAATTTAGTTGGCGAAAGCGTTTAAATCCCGTCGAGAATAAGACTAGCCTATGAAATACCGTTTAAAAGTTGAGGTTAGTTTAAAACCAAGTCATAGCGACCCTGAAGGCGAGACTGCAGCGCGTTTGTTAAGGGAGCTTGGCTATAAGGTTGAAGGGGTGAACGTGAGCAAAGCCTATAATATCCTTATTGAAGCGAGTTCGCGGGAAGAAGCCTTTGCAAAGGCTGAAGAAATGTGTAGGAGGCTTTTGGCTAACCCAACAAAGGATAATTACACTATTGTGGTTGAGGAAGAAAAATGAATGTAGGCCTCTATATTCACAAAAACACGCCTTTTCCGCTTTTCGAAATAAACCTTCGTGAGGCTTCACGCCAGCAGCTCCTAGTTATCAGCCAAGAACTAGGGTTAGGTCTAAACCTTCAAGAAATGGAAACTGTGCAACAGTATTTTCGAGGAAAAAGGCGAAACCCCACGGATGTAGAGCTTCAGACTATAGGCCAAACATGGTCTGAACATTGCTTCCACAAAACCTTCAAGGGAATTATAAAGTTTAAGGGAAAAGAGATTGACAGTCTTTTCAAAACTTACATTATGAAAGCGACAAAGGAAATCGATCCTCGATGGTGCTTTTCTGTTTTTGAGGATAATGCTGGCATAATACGTTTTGACAAGGATTATGGGATAGCCGTTAAAGTGGAAACCCACAATCATCCCTCTGCTATTGAGCCTTTCGGCGGCGCTGCAACAGGAGTCGGCGGCGTTATCCGCGATATTCTAGGTGTGTGGGCAGACCCGATTGCATGTACTGATGTTTTGGGCTTCGGTCCACTAAGCTATCCATATGAGAAGCTTCCCCAAGGTGTTAAGCATCCGAGATACATTTACATGGGTGTGGTGGCGGGCATAGGTCATTATGGCAACAACATGGGTATTCCAACAGTTAACGGCGCCATATACTTTGATGAAAGCTACACTGGAAACGTTGTTGTCTATTGTGGATGCATAGGAGTGTTGCCGCTGAAAAAGTTTAAGCGGAACGCCAAGCCGGGGGACATAATAGTGCTGGCTGGTGGGAAAACATGCCGAGACGGAATTCACGGTGTAACCTTCGCCTCTGCAGAGCTAACCGAAAAATCCGAAGAAGTTTCAAGGCCCGCGGTTCAAATTGCGAACCCTATCGAGGAGGAAAAGCTGAAAAGGGCCATAATCGCCATCAGAGACCGTGAACTGGCCTCAGCGATAACGGATCTTGGCGGAGGCGGGCTTTCATCTGCTGTTGGTGAAACTGCGAAAAGATTCAACTGCGGCGCTGTCGTTTGGCTTGAAAAGGTTCCTCTTAAATATCCTGGGTTGGCTCCGTGGGAAATTTACATTTCCGAGTCCCAAGAGAGAATGCTTTTGGCTGTTCCGCCGGAAAACTTGGGTCATGTTTTGGAGGTTTTCAGAGAAGAGGATGTTGAGGCAACAGCCATTGGGAAATATACTGAGGATGAGATTCTGCAACTTTTCTACATGGATGAGAAGGTTGCGGAAATTGACATTTCCTTTCTTTTCGAGCCGCCGAGGGTTGTGCGAGCTGCCGAATACGAGTCGCTAAAGTTTGAGGAGCCAAACTTTCCAAAGCCTAAAAATTTAACTGAGATTTTGATGCGTTTGTTGGCTTCGCCTAATGTTGCCAGTAGAGAAAGTGTCATAAGAACTTATGATCATGAGGTGAAGGGCAACACTGTTCTTAAGCCGCTCCATGGCGAGTATGGAGGACCCAACGATGCTGCAGTGCTTAAACCCCTTAAAGATTCTTGGAGGGGTATAGCTGTCTCCTGCGGCATGAACCCGAGTTATGGGCGAATAGACCCTTATTGGATGGCGGCTTCTGCTATAGATGAGGCTATAAGGAATAATGTGGCGGTGGGCGGCAGAAGAATAGCCCTTCTGGACAATTTCACGTGGGGAAGCCCTGAAAAGCCTGAAAGGCTTGGCAGCCTCGTTAGGGCTTGTGAGGCTTGTTACCGCTTCGCCAAAGCTTTCAAAACACCCTTCATATCTGGGAAGGATAGCCTCTACAACGAGTCCCCATTGGGTCCTGTGACGCCGACGCTCTTAATAACCGCCATAGGGATTGTTCCAGATGTTCGAATCGCAGTTTCAATGGATGTTAAAACTCCCGGCAACTCCATCTACATTGTTGGAAGAACATACCGCGAACTTGGCGGATCAGAATATTATAGGCTTAACGGTTTTATTGGGAATTCTGTGCCGAAGGTTCGGCCGGGTCAAGCTAGGAGAACTTTTAAGGCTTTAATTCAAGCCATTGACTTAGGGCTTGTTAGTGCTTGTCATGATTTGTCTGAAGGTGGTTTGGCGGGTGCGGTGGCGGAGATGGCTTTTTCCGGCGGCTATGGGGCGGAGATTGATTTGCGAAAGGTTCCTGTTGATAACTTGAAGAGGGATGATTTTGTATTGTTTTCGGAGTCTAACAGTCGCTTCCTAGTTGAAGTTCCAGAAAAATGTGAAAGGGATTTTGAGGCTGTGATGAGAGGTGCTGTTTGCGCGAAAATTGGGAAAGTTACAAAAACACCGAGGCTGTGCGTTTACGGGTTGAATGGCGATGTTGTTGTCGACGCAGCCATTAGCGAGTTGTTAGCGTGTTGGAAAAGCCTTCTAAGCGAAGGTGTCTAACATGAAACGTGAAGAGATAAAAGTCTGTATTCTGCGAGTAGGCGGAACCAACTGCGACGCTGAAACCCAAACAGCCTTTGAGGCTTTAGGTGTCCAAGCCGAAGTTTTGCATGTTAACGAAGTTGTTAAGCGCCGAAACCTCCTTGAGTATGACGCCCTAGTCTTTCCTGGCGGCTTTTCCTTCGGCGACTATGTGCGGGCTGGTGTCATTTGGGCTAAGTGGATACTTGCAAAGCTTGGGAAAGAACTGAAATCCTTTGTTGAAGAAGGCCGCCCTATTCTTGGCATTTGCAACGGTTTTCAAGTGCTTGTTGAGGCGGGTTTCCTTCCAGCCTTTGAAGGGATAACGCCATATCCAGAAGCAGCTCTGGCCACAAACTATCCGCCTGGATATAATTGTCGTTGGGTTTACATAAAACATGAAAACAGTGGCAAGTGTATATTTACATGGAAGATTCCGAAAGGGAGAGTTCTGCGCATGCCAGTAGCTCATTCAGAGGGCAGATTCCTGTTCCCGAAGGAAAAGGAAAGGCAGTTTTTGGAGAGGCTTTACGAGAACGACCAGCTAGTTTTCCGGTACAGTGACAAAAATGGCGATTATGCTGAAGGGAGTTTCCCAATAAACCCAAACGGTTCTTTCCACGACATAGTTGGCATATGTAACCCGGAAGGAACAGTTTTCGGTTTAATGCCTCATCCGGAGAGAGCCTTCTATTGGTGGCAGCAGCCAGACTGGACAAGGCAAATGCTGATGCCTCAATGCGGCGATGGAAAACTAATCTTCGAAAGCTTAGTTGAATATTTAGAGAAGAAGTTTTAGCTCTTCAATGCGTGGAAGGCCTGTTCTTGCGCCCATTTTCATTATGCACTTTGAAGCCACAAAATTGCCGATTTTGCCGCATTCATATAATGGTTTTCCATTTATCAAACCGTAGAGGAATCCTGCGCAGAAGGCATCGCCAGCGCCTGTTGTGTCAACAACTTGCACTTTAAAGGCTTCTATATGGTGTTTTTCTTTCCCATCTGTGACGTAGCATCCTCTGCTGCCAAGTTTAACAGCAACTATTTTTGCTCCCATTTTCAAAAGGGTTTCAGCGCCTGCAACGTAATCCTTTTCTCCAGTTAAAAGCGCAATTTCTTTTGCATTAGGCATTAAAACAAAGCTTCTAGTTAAAATAGGGCTTAGGGTTTTCAAGCCTTTCCTTGCATAAAGCTCTCCGGGGTCCAGACTTATTTTAACGTTTTTGGGAAGATTTTCCACAAGCCTTTTTTGAGTTTCGAAGGATTTTTCTCCAACAAAGGATGTTAGGTGAAGAATTTTTGTTTCATAAGCGTATTTTTTGTTTACTTCTTCAAATTCTATCGTGTCGTTTACTCCTGAGTCTACGTATAGGGCTCGTTCTCCTTTTTGGTCAACGAAACCCATGACGACGCCGCTTCTTCCAGTTTTCACTTTTACAATGCCCCTCGTGTCCGCGCCTTCCCTACAGAAATCCTCTATCAGCATTTTTCCTTCTCTGTCGCCTGCAACTTTCCCAATAAAGCCTACTCTGCAGCCGAGTCTTGCTAATCCGACGATGGTGTTGGCGGCTGAGCCTCCGCAAGTTTCTTCGCAGCTTATTATGAAGCCTTCTTCTTCTGGTCCGGCTATCTTGTTCACTTTGTAGAGTTTGTCCACGTTTAGGGCTCCGAAGCCCACTACATCAAAAAGGCGTTTCATGGGAACAGCTCACGCAAATAAATCTTATAATCGCCAAGCTTCCCGCCATAGTTTCCCGCAGAAATTCCAACAACGCTTTTAATGGTTAAAGCCGCCTCTACGCCAGCCTTCATAGCCCTTTTAACGGCTTCCAATGAAACACCGTTAATCACTATTTCGGGAATGTATTTCACGTCTTCTGGAACCTTTGACTCTTTGCCCAAACGCTTTTTCAATGATGGGCAGTAGAGGTGGTTTGTGGTGGGGCCTATCCATGGATAACGGGTTTCAGGTTTTGAACCAGCAGAACAAACGTCAAAGGGTGTTACAACGCCTTCAACAGTGTGGATGGCTTCTAACGCTTTTGCTCCGGCTTCTTTGACGGCTTCCTTTGTTTTGCACATTATCCAGAAGTTTGCCCCCATAACACCCCGTGCATAGCCTAAAAATCGTTCTATCAAAAAGTCTGGAACCATTATTGGCACAACGATAATTTCGCGTCCATAACGCCTTTCCACCCACTCATAACCGTCGCCACAGTGGCCCACCCGTTCCATCATGTCAATCTTGCCCAAAGCATTTGTCAAAGCGTCAAAAACAGCCGTGAAAGGTTTTACAAGAATGTCTTGGCGTATCCGATAGGAGAGTTCAATTTCAAACTTTTTAAGGGATTCTGAAAAGGGTTTTTTGGGGTCTATTCCTCCCCAGAACTGGAGCACCACGCCCTTGCGGTTGTCTGGTGTCGCCTTTTCGCTTAGCCACTTTTCTATTCCACCTTCAACCCGTCCAATGACTATGGATGGTGTGGCTGTTGCATGCAGAGCAGCCTTACTTAGGGTTTCATCATCGTCTGCCGTAACAATTATTCGGCAGTAGACGCCCTCAAAAGCCTCGGCGTAAGTGTTCTCTACAAAGGTTTCTTTAACCAAACTGCAGTCTCCCCCAGCCCTTTGTTTTGTGAGTTACTTTACTTTGTTGATTTCAGTTATTAAATCTTCAACCCTAATATACGCCATGGACAACTGGAAGCGATCTTGTTCTATTGGAGTTTGGTAAATATGATAGAATCTGTCATTTACAATTATGCTTGTTGAGCCTGCCGGAAGCTGCTCATAGTTTTTGTCTTGGAAAAAGTTATTCTTCACAGCGTTCCAATATTCAAAATTCTCTGACGAGTATAGGTCGTAGCATGTTCCATCATATATTCCCAGCATCATGTACCACTTTGAATCCAAATAGAACAGCGTCGGATTCTCGAGGGTGCCTGTTACCGCGATTTTCTCATAGTTCCAGTATGTTCCAAGGGTTTTGGCGGTTGCCAAATGCACCTCATATTTTGCGGCTGATATTAGCATGTAATAGGTTTCTTCCACTTTTATTATGTATGGATCCCAGCCGAGATTTGGAGCCAATGGGTCCGGCATACCTTGCACTGTTAAATATCCATAGTCTGTGAAGGTTGGCGGGTTTTTAATGTCTGTTCCAACGGCTAGCCCCAACCTTGCAAGGCGAACGCCTTTTTCAACCGTGTTTTTCCAGTCGCTGTAGTACAGATAGAATTTTCCATCGTCTGGATTGTATATGCAGTAAGGCGCTATTTTTCCATCCATCTGTGTGGGTGTGAAGCCAACAAAATTGTAGTTGTGCAAATCCTTGGTCCTCGCAACACCAGTAAGCCGCTTGTCGTCTGCTTTAAAGACTGATATTACAATGTAATAGAAGCCTTCATTGTCTCTAAAAACCGTGGGGTTTGGGTATCGCACAAACTCTGGGTCTTTTACGCTGTGCATGTTCGGTATGTTTATGATTATGGCGCCGCAGTAAACCCACTTTGTTGGCTTTTTTCTAACTGTTAAGTAAAAAACTGCGGCGGTCGCTGTAAGAGCAACAATTATGAGGATTACTGCAATCATCCATCTGCGTTTGCCTGACGAGACCAACTTTTATCCGAGCCTTCCTACGACCTCGCCTCTTACGGTTTTACGAAAAGTTGTGCTTTCCCTTATCAGCCTTTCCATATTATCCGCCTTCACAACCTCAACTGAGGGCAGTTTGCCACCTTGCACGCTAAGAAACGCTTCTTTGAGTTTGGTGTTTACATCAACCCTTCTAAGTGTGGAGACGCTCCAATTTTCCACAAGCTCCATTACTCCTCTTTTGCCATATTTGCAGAAAACCTCTGCCAGCACAGCAGTTACAAGCGCATTTTCAGCCATAACGGCGATTTCCGCCTCTCTAACGGCGTATTCATTACCGTTGAAGGATATGGTTAAACCGCCCCCTTGGCGCACTGTTTTGAAGGCTTCAACGTCTGTTATGCTGTCGCCTACATAAACCACGTTTGAAAGGCTTAAACCCAGCTTTTCGGCTATTTGCCGGACAGCCTCTGCCTTTTCATGTCCGCCTATGGGGTTAACCTCTTTGAAGATTCTTCCAATTTCCATTTTTGCTATCTCATGCCAGAAGATTTCGTCAAGGCGTCGTATCGCCTGCCTATGCTTTTCTGAAAAATCCTCAATAGTTTTTGCGCTCGACGGGATTTCGATGACTGGCATTTTTGCTATTTCAACCGCCAACTCTTTAAGCCTAGCCTTTTCCTTTTCCTGCAGCCCATACTTGTCGATTTCAACTTTTGTGCAATAGGCGTTTTCGCATGGAAAGTTTATGGCGTGGCACAACGCCTCAATATAATGCTCGTAGCTTGTGCTAACTATGTAGGCGACAGCTAACTCCTGTATAAATCCGAGACTCTCCTTCACTTTTGGAATTAAAACAAGGGTTTTAGCTGAAAAACTCCGCATTTTAATGTCGGTGACGCCGTAAGCCTTGAGAAATGGCAGTATAAGCCTTAAAGTGTCGCCTGCCTTGTAGCTTGGTCTTTTTAAAACCTCTGCTAGCACGTCGTCGTATCTACTTATCACAGTGTAGAAGCGTTCGCCGTTAGGCACATAATAGGATGTTAATTCGAAAGCATTATCGTTTTTTGAGATTGGACCTTCGCAGTCTGAAATAAACGCCTTTTTCATTTTCGTTTCCTAAGCTCCTCCATGTGGCGGATGCTTTTTTCAATGTGCTGTTTTGAGGCTATGTCTGTTCTGTACCAAAGGGCTCCCCCTTTTATGGCGTTTATGCCCTCTAAGGAAATTTTTCTGGCAGCTTCTATGCTTTCGCCTATGCCTACAACGGCTACGGCTCTAGATTTTAAAGCGTAAACTTGGCTGTTGCGTAGCTCCATAGATGCTGGGTAAACGCGGATTTTGTCGCCGTGTTTTCTGTTCAGTTCATAAGCCTCTGTTAAGTCTACTGGTGTGTCAACCTCCGCCTTGTTTACTTGTTCCGGGTAAGCCTCTTCGAAACCGCCATAGTTTGGAGGCACTTTGTAGGTTACAACCGTAGCAGCCTTCTCAATTTTTATGCTGGTTAGGTTTCCTTCAACAATTTTGAAGCAGACATCTACAAAATCGTCTTTTAAAATTGGCAAAATGTTTATTATCTCCGGGTCTCCGGGGCGGCTGTTGTTTTCAAGGATTTTAGGCTGTTTGCCAGTGTGCATAAACGCCACGTAGAACGGGATTCCCCGTAATGCTTGGTTATCGGAGGCTTTCCACTTTTCAAAAACTCTGTTAACAATTTCAACCTCTTTCTTTCTGTCCGCCTTTGTCATGAAAGGCAAAACTTCGCCAGAATCTTTGTAAGAGCCCATCCCACCAGTGTTGGGTCCCTTATCGCCGTCAAAGGCACGCTTATAATCCCTTGTTTCTGGGAGCGACACTATGTGTTTGCCGTCGCAGAAGGCTTGAAAGCTGGATTCTTCGCCGTCTATTTTCTCCTCCACTATGACAACGCCGTGCTTGAGGTTTTCCCAAAAATGCTCGAAAAGCTGCTCGCGGGTTTTGAAATGGTCTCCCCACACGCCAACGCCTTTTCCCGCTGCTGGCTTGTCGGGCTTCACCACTGCCAAGTTTTCCAACTCGTCCAGCCACTTGTAAAGGGCTTTTTGCGCTTCTCCTCTCGTCTTATAATCTTCTGGTTTGAAGATTTTAAAGCGGGGATTTACCTCTGGAACTGTTTCTTCAAAGAGTAGGCGCTGCTGAACTTTGCTTGCTTCTATGGCGTATTTCCTTGTTGGACAAATCATGGGTATGCTGGTGTGTTTTTCAACAACGTCGCGGACGTCCTCTATTATGGGCTTTTCCGGACCCACTATGCCAAAGTCTATTCGGTCTTTATGGGCTTCGGCGAACTTGCATATGTCCTCCACGTTTAAGTCTGGTATAACCACGTGTTGGGTTGCCTTTTTCACGTTGAAGGGGTTTCGCTGTTTGTCAGCCACATAAACCTCAACATTGTAGTTTTGGCTTCGCGTGAAAGCATCAATCATGGCTGTTTCTCGCGCACCATAGGAGACGACAAGTATGCCAACCCTTTCTACCAAAGCATCCACCTTTAAAGGCTAAGATGCCAGAAGGCTCTAATCTATTTTGCCACTAACACTTGTCAAAGATTTCTGAAATCTCGTAAAGCCTTCCAGTCTCCTCGTAACCCTCCAAAAACCTCTTCCGCATTTCATCCGCGATTCTCTGGGCTAAAGGTGTCGGATACTCGCCAGTTATACATCCTAAGCATAACTCGTCTTTTCTGAAGCCCGTAGCCCTCACAAGTCCGTCGATTGACTGGTAACAAACAGCATCCGCCCCTATGATTTTGGCTATTTCATCTGGCGCGTGTTTTGCGCCTATTAGTTGGCCGTAGGTTGCCATGTCAATTCCGTAAAAGCATGGGCCAATTATGCGGGGAAACGTTACAAACATGTAAACTTTTTTTGCGCCCATCCTGCGAAGTTTTTCAATGGTAACCCTTGTTGTGTCGCCGCGCACAATGCTGTCATCCACCACTATAACCTTTTTCCCCTTCACCTTTGAAGCTAGAATGTTGATTTTCTTGTCTATGGTAGCGTAACGCTCCCTCTCAAGGAGGATGAAAGCGCGTTCTGTTACATAGCGATGTCTTCTAGTGGCTCTTTCCCAACGCAAACCAGACTCTTCATGAACTCCGAAAGCTGCATCGTCGCCTGTTTCCGGCATGGAAATAACCATATCGGCATCTTTCACAACTTCGGGGTTTTCTCTGACGAGGTTCCTGCCAAACTCCTCACGAATCTCATAAACATGCTTATCATCAAAAAAGGAGTCTGGTCTGGCGAAATAGGCGAATTCAAAAGCACAAAAAGCCTTTCGGTCTTTTGCCAGTTTCACTCTACTAAAACCATTTTCTGACACTGTTACAAACTCACCGGGCTCCACCTCAAAGTCTCTGTAAAAGCCATTTATATCCAACCCCACAGTTTCGGATGAAAAGGCGTAAATGTCTTTATCTGCACTGTGGCCAGCGCATAGGGGTCTTATTCCATAGGGGTCTTTAAAGGCGAAAAATCTTCCATCTTTCGTTATTCCAGTCACTGAAAAGGCGCCTTCAATTTCTTCCATGCAGGTTTTTACAGCTTCCTCAAGGTTTTTCCCTTTTGTCAAATTGATTAAGAGTTTGTGGCATATTAGGTCGGCGTCACTTCCATAAGAAAAGCCTGGAAAATCCTCGCTTATCTCTTTTTTAAGCTGAACCGTGTTAACAACGTTTCCATTAAAGGAAATAGCAAGTTTTAAACCACTTTTCGAAGCTGTAACTGGCTGCGTTCCTTCAATTAGGGATTTCTCATCCGTTTTTCCAGAAGTTGTATACCTAACATTGCCTATTCCAACGTGTCCAGGCAACCGTCCAAACCATTCGTGGATGGCGCTTGCCCTAATTTTCGGAACAAGATCTAGACTTCTATGAATGTAAAATTCACCATTTAAAAACGTTAGGAAACCGTGGGACTGATGCCCTCTGTGGTTTTGAGCTCTCAAACCCCAATAAATGTAAGGAAATACGGACTGTTTTTTGAGGTTTATTGCACCGAAGACTCCGCATGCTATTTTGAGATGCTCTCCCATGTCTGGGGATAAGAAGACGGTTGTTTATCAACTTTTATGACAAGTTTAAATAAAATCGTTAAAAAGAAGACGTAGCCTAAAATTCTGGGCGCCCTTTGGAAACCTAGAGAGGCTAGCGTATTTGTTAAGCCAAACCAGCCAAAAATATAACTCGCCGAAATTCTTCTGAAAATCTAGAGGGGGTAGACTGCTATTGGCTTTTCCAGCAACCAAAATTATGGTGTAAGCCTAAACTTGTCCCTAGGATATAAAGTAGCTTCCCTAATGTTCTTTCTACCAGTCAACATCATGGTCAGCCTTTCCAAGCCAATAGCCCAACCAGCATGGGGCGGCATACCATAATCAAAGGCTTGCAAGTGATACTTGAAGGATTCCGGGTTTAATCCCTTTTCTTTTAGCCGTTTTATGAGAAGCTCTTTTGAAGCTATTCTCGTTCCGCCAGAGGCAAGTTCAATCCAACGCCACATGAAGTCGAACCCTTCGCAGAGTTCCGGATTGTCGTCTTTTGGTTTTATGTAAAAGGCTTTGGACTGCGTGGGCCAATCAGTTATAAAGTAGAAGTATGGGTGGATTTTGCCCAGTGTTCTGAAGGCTGGTGTTGGTATATCCTCGCCCCATGGAATTTCTACGCCTTCCTTCCTCAAGTCTTCTAGCACCATATCATATGTTAACCGTTTGAAGGGTGTTTCAGGCACTTCAAGTTTGTAGTTCAGCAAAGCCAACTCCCTTCGGCATTTTTCATTTACCACTTTGCATGTGTGTTGCATAAGCTGCTCCAGCAATTGCATCACGTCCTCCGCTTTGGCAAAGGCTTGTTCGATGTCTATTGAGACAAACTCGCTTAGATGTCGGCGAGTATGCGATTCCTCAGCCCTGAAAAATGGGCCTACTTCGAAAACTCTTTCGAGACTTATGACCAATTGCTCTTTATACAGTTGGGGGCTTTGCGCTAGGAAGGCTTTCCTTTCAAAATAGTCCACTGGAAATAGGGCTGCGCCGCCTTCCGTAGCTGAAGCTATTATGCGGGGAGTGTGAACTTCTATGAAGCCTCTTTCGAAAAGGAAATCTCGTATTACTTCGACAGCTGTGTGCTGAATTTTAAAAACTGCAATGTTTTCTTCACGGCAAAGGTCTAATGGGCGGGCGTCCAAACGAACTTCAAGCTTTGCCGGCACCTTTCCAATTATGTCTATTGGCAGTTGAGGTGAGGCTGTGCTGAAAACTTTAACCTCTTTCGGTATAACTTCGACCCCTCTAGGCGTAATCTCGGTCTTCTTCACGATGCCTTTCACGCCGATGCTGTACCTCTTCTGCAAGGCCTCAGCCTTCGACAAGACTTCGCTGCAGACTTTTTTCCGTGGAACAGTGATTTGCACAGTGCCTTCTCTGTCCTGCAATATTATGAAACGGATTCCACCTAAGTCCCTAATTTCTTGAACCCAACCGAAGAGGGTGACTTCTTGTCCGTCAAGTTCTGGGCGAACTTCAGCGGAGTAGTGGGTTCTCCGCCAGTCTCCAATTGAATCCAGTTTCATTGGTTCACGCTCAATCAGTCGGTAAACTCCACCCGCAATATCATATTGCGAACTTTACGGGCAATCTCCTTTAAAGCCTTTACATCAAAAGGAGGCTGCCTACCCCCCTTCTTCCTCAAAATAACTCTGGTTTCAGTTGTTCCGTCGGGCAGCCAAATAGTGTTAATGGTAACAATGCCTAACGGAGCAAATAAATCCTCCAAAAACTTTCTATCATCAACCCCATACTCTAAAACACGTATGGCTTTTCCAGTTTTTTCTCCCAAAGCCCTAATAATTTTCCCTCCATAGCCTAAAAGGCGGGGCACATCACCCTTGCCAACAAGTATAGCTAAAGTTTTTCCAGCATCCACAGCCTTGTAAAAATAAACGTTTTGAAGAGAAGGATAAGTTTCTTCCAGTGATAAAAGTAAACGGGCAATTTTCAAATCCAGCTCTGTCACTTCGCCAGATTTAACCTTCTCTGAGCACTTTTGGCATAGTATTCCACTTTTTAAACAGAAGCTGCATAATACTGTTTTCACCTTGGAAAGCGCCCTCCACAAATAAAGGAGGGGCGGCGGAGCTTTGAAATTTTTATTCGAAGTTTTTGTTTAGCGTTCCAGTGTTATTTCGATGGTGCTGACGTTTGTGGGCGTGCCACCCTCTTCTCTGGGTGCCACCTGCTCTGTTCCAATGCCCACTTTCTTTACCTTAACGTCTGGTAGAAACCTGCGCCTTACGACTTCAACGACGTCGACTGCTCGGCTTATGGCTCTTCCTCTAGCTTTTACATTTACTTCTTTTGCTCCGCCGTGGAAGAGGGTTATGCAAGCCAGTACATAGTTCATTACTGGCTTTCTCCCGATCAACACTGAGTTGCTTTCTGACATTTTGTACCGCCTCACTCCTTGTTCTCACATTTTCTGTGGCTTCATAACCATTTTTCTCGATAAATAAATATGTTGCGGTTTTAAGTTCTAGTGGCAAAAGCTTTTGAAGCAGTAATAGGCATGGTTCTGCTAAATGCTTAAATAACCTATACCATTGTAAAACTAAACTTAATAAAAGGTTAAGAAGCGTTAACCTTGGAAGCCCTTACAAAACGTTCAATCCAGCTGCTTAAACTGCTTTATGAGAAGGGGAAAATGACAAGCACGTATTCTACGCATATTAGGCAAAACGACTTGGCAAAGGAGTTGGGCATAAGCAGACAAGCCTTAAATCTCCACCTAAAAAGACTGAGAAACCTAAACTACATAAGAACTGGAAGAGGCTTCATAGACGTTACAGAAAAAGGACTAAACGCTCTTGGGTTTTCCTCCACACCAGCCTTCATATTCATAAAGGTTTCTCCCAGCAAAAGAAGCGAAGTTTACAGAAAAATTAGGGAAATTGCCCTCCAAAGGGCTTTTAGAGTGGCAGGCGACGTAGACGCCATACTTGTTGTTGACAGAGACAAGCTTAACGAAATTTTAAGAAGATTATCTGAGATTGAAGGCGTAAAAGATACAAGGTCTTATGTGGCTATAGAATCCCTAAAGTAAACGAGGAGAAATTCATGAAGCTTCTCGAATATGAGGCTAAGAAAATCCTTGCAAAATACGGCATCCCAACGCCCAGAGGCGATTTGGCAACAAACACTGCTCAAGCCTGTGAAATAGCCAAAAACCTAAAACCTCCAATTGCTATAAAAGCGCAAGTCCCAGTGGCTGGAAGGGGAAAAGCTGGCGGAATACTCTTTGTTGACTCTGTTGCAGAGGTTGAAAAAGCCGCGGAAAAACTTTTCAGCGTGCAGATAAAGGGTTTTCCAGTTCGAAGCCTATGGATTGAAGAGAGGATATATGCTGAAAAAGAACTTTATTTTGGCGTGACGGTTGATAGGCTTAACAAGGGTTATGTTGTTATTGCGTCGGCTGAAGGTGGAATGGAGATAGAGGAAGTTGCAGCGAAAACTCCAGGAAAAGTCATAAGATTTCCGCTAAAAGCGCCATATGGCTTTAGACCATATCACGCTCGGCAAATAGCCAAACGTATGGGGTACACTGAAAACCAGCTTTCCACACTTGCAAACATTTTCTACAACCTATACAAAGCCGGAATGTATTATGACGCGGAGTTAATTGAAATGAATCCCCTTGTCGAAACTTCTGACGGAAACTTTTTGGCAGTTGACGCCCGCATAATAATCGATGATAATGCACTGTTTCGCCACCCAGAATTCAAAGGAAGAGTTTTAGAAAGTGAACTTTCCCCCCAAGAGGTTGAGGCGGCGAGAAATGATTTGGCATATGTTAAGCTTGACGGGAATATAGGAGTTATAGGCAACGGCGCTGGACTTGTAATGGCAACATTAGACGCCATACAACTCTACGGAGGCAAACCCGCAAACTTCCTTGATGTCGGCGGCGGGGCTCCTTCAGAAAAAATAGCAGCAGCCCTAAAGATAGTGTTTTCAGACCCCGCTGTGAAAGCCCTCTTCATAAACATTCTAGGCGGAATAACCCGCTGTGACGAAGTTGCAAGGGGCATCCTTAAAGCTAAAGAAAAACTAGGCATCAAAAAACCAATGGTTATACGATTGGTAGGAACAAACGAGGAAGAAGGAAAACAAATCTTGATGGAAGCTGGGATCCCCGTGCTGGATAGCATGGAAGAAGCAGCACATCAAGTGGTGGAAATCGTAAAGGGAACGTGAAACAATGGGTATAATAGTTAACAAAAACACAAAAGCAATAGTTCAAGGCATAACCGGAACCCAGGGAAGCTTCCACACTAAGCTCATGCTGGAATATGGGACACAGATTGTGGGGGGCGTAACGCCTGGAAAAGGCGGAACAAGAGTCCACGGAGTTCCCGTGTACGACACTGTTGAAGAAGCCGTAGAAAAACACACAGCAAACGCGTCGATAATTTTTGTTCCAGCACCCTTCGCGGCAGACGCAGCACTAGAAGCATTAGAAAACGGGATTAAAACAGTTGTTATAATCACCGAACACATCCCCGTGAAAGATTCAATAAATGTTATGGCTTATGCCAATCAAGTCGGCGCTACAGTAATTGGTCCCAACACGCCGGGAATAATAACACCTGAAGAATGTAAACTCGGCATAATGCCAGCCCACATATTCAAATCAGGAAACGTTGGAATGGTTTCAAGAAGTGGAACATTAACTTATGAAATAGCCGCTGGCTTAACCAAACGACAACTGGGTCAATCCACATGCGTTGGTCTGGGCGGAGACCCGATAGTAGGGTTAAACTTTATAGATGTTCTGAAACTTTTTGAAAAAGACCCCCAAACAGAAGCCGTAACCATTATAGGAGAAATTGGCGGAAACCTTGAGGAACTTGCAGCAGAATACATAGCCACAGAAGACTATCCAAAACCTGTTGTTGCCTTCATAGCTGGGCGTTCCGCCCCGCCTGGAAAACGTATGGGGCATGCAGGTGCTATAATAATGGGTAAAGCTGGAACTGCTGAAAGCAAGATTGAAGCTTTCCAGAAGGCGAATGTTGAAGTAGCAGAAAAGCCAAGTGACGTAGCTTTGTTGTTGGAAAGGCTGCTGAAACAGTGACAAAAAGTATATTTGACCGTTTCTTATGTGTGTTGTAACTGCGAGAGGAATAAACGCTATGCCCATAATGGATCCGCTCAAAAAAACTTTAGCTCAGCAGCGTAGGCTTTATATGAAAATCTGCAGAGAATGTGGTGCACGCAACGCTGCATCGGCAGTTAAATGCAGAAAATGCCGCAGCAAAAACCTCCGCTGGAAGAAAAGAGAAATAGTTAAGTAATGAAAATGGCATTTCTTTGCATTTTTCAAGGTAATTACCACCTAATTATCGGTTTTAAGGTGTAATTTGTTGGCTTGTAAGAAAAAAGCAATCAAGAAGAAGTAAAAATATAACTCCCTTATTTTTATAGAATTTTAAACAATGTTTCGATGTTAAAGAATGTATTCGCACATCCATTTTTCAGTAAAGGAATTGCTTGGCCAGCCACATTCATTTGATACAATGCCTCTCCAGCTAGCCTTAACTCTTCACCGCAAGCAACTCCAACGACACCTTCATAATGCTTAAGCTTTAAAATCTTCGAGATACAGGAACCGCCAGGCAAGATATAAACGTCGTAACCCTTCATTTCAGCAACAGATGCGGCTCTGTTAATCAAACAATCCGGAGAACAGTGAGCGCAAACATAGGATGGAATATCCTGCTCAAATTTTGCCTTACAACGGTTGTCCATAAATTTTCTGGAACAATGCGGCAGAAAAAGCGCCCTTTTCCTTGTTTTTCTAAACTTTTTCCTTTCTAAAAAGTTCCTTGCTTCCATATCCACCAAGTCCTCCAAAAGCTGGACAGCGTCAGACAAATTGAGACCTGTCATCTCTTCGATTCTAAACTTTCTAATAATGTCTTGCATGGTGTTGCCAACTTTTCTGTGCATTCTCTTTTCATAACTGATTTTGGCTATTTCTGTGAAAAAGAATCGCGGTATTCTTGAAAGGTCAAATGTGAATTTATATGGCATAACTAGAACAATAGATAAACAAACCTTTAAAATTAACCCTTCTTATTTAGATAGTTAGTCTCAAACTTAGGAAAGTTGAGGGGGCTTAACAAGTGGGTTTATTAGATTTCTTCAGGAGGAAGGAAAAGAAAGAAGAGGCTAAAACTGCAACGGAATCTCAGAGACAGATGACCGAGCTTGAAAAACTTTGCGGCGATGACAAAGAAACCTACGAGGCTTTACTTAACACCATGTTCCTTGATCCCCAAAAGATAGGCGTTTCAATGAAAGAGGCAGTTGAAAACGCCAAAAAATTTGAAAAAGAGAAGGATTTGACAAGAGCAAGAGTGTGGTATCAAATTGCAGGGGGACTAGCAATTTACGAGGGCGACGTTGAAAAAGTTGTCGAGTACTTTGGCAAATGCGAGAAACTCTCTGGTGCAAGCTACCCAATTTTAAAGAATCCTGAAAAAGCTGTAGCCAAAGCTCAAGAGTATTACGAGAAGTTTCTAAAATCTTAATTCGCAAAAGACCATTGTAATACGCGTGTCATTTCTTTTTATTTTTCTTTCTCTTCTGTATAGCCTAATAGTTCTCTTAATGATTTTACCTCTTCTCGCAGCATGTTTACTTCACTTTCAAGTGCGCTGACTCTTGACTCCGCTGCCTTCTTCAGTTTTTCAATTTCAACCATTAAATTTGCCCGTTCAGTTTCAAGAGTTTTTATTTTTTCCCGCAAGTTTTTCAGGGTCTGCATAAGCTCCCCCTTTATTACCTTAATTCTTTCAACCATATTTTTAATGCTTACTGTCTCTTCAGCCTTTTCCTCCAATTTTACGGCAGTTCTGAACCTTGCTTTGCAGCTAGGGCATTCAAAAATTCCCATAAGCTTAGCTGCGCCTTCCGCTGGTCTTCGCGGAGAAACAGTCCAAGTCTTAACTGGAGCAATCACTTCATTCCCGCATTTTGGGCATTTTACCAAACCACAACCCTATTATAACTAAAGCTTTAGAGACTAAAATGTGTTTTGTAGCAAATTATTAATCCACAGAGGTACGTTACAATTAAATTGGTGGTGTAAATGCAAGTTATTGAAATGAAAGCTAAACTCGAGGAGAAAATCAAAGCCTTAGAAGAGGAAAAACGCGTACTTCTAGAGGAAAGGGATAAGCTTAAGGAGATTTTAGAGTTAAGCGAAAAAGCAAAAGAACTAGAAATAGAAGTTAACAAACTTAAGGATGAGATAAAAACTCTAAGAGATAAAATCCCCAAAGACTTACTTAAGGAACTTAGCAAAACCCTTTCTCCCCTAATAAGTGAAACGGAAAAAGAAGAATTGGAGGAAGAAAAACTTTTATGAAATGCGCATTTCTGCCACTCAAATGCTTATATCAAACATCAAACGTTCAACAAGTTCTTTGTAACGGTTTCGAATAGTAACTTCAGTCACTTGTGCTATTTCGGCAATTTCCCTCTGCGTTTTTCTTTCGCCCGTCAGCACTGAAGCTATGTAGCTTGCTGCAGCCGCTATGCCTGTCGGGCCCCTTCCGGATGTAAGCTTTAACTCTTTGGCAGCCGCCAAAATTTTGTGGGCTATTTCCTCAACTTTACCCTGCATTGTTAACTGATTTGAGAATTTGGTTATGTACTGGCTTGGTTTTAATGGTGGAATAAAGTAGTTCAACTCCTTTATTAGAAAGCGGTAACTTCGTCCCACCTCTTTTTTATTCACGTTTGAAGCTTGAGCTATCTCTTCAAGGGTTCTTGGCAACCCACACTGCCTACAAGCCAGATAGATAGCCGCGGATGTTACTCCTTGAATGGATCTTCCACGTATGAGTCTTTCTTTAACGGCTTTTCTATAGATTAAAGAGGCGGTTTCCAGAATGTTTTTCGGCAAATTCAAGTTGTTAGAAATTTTTGTTATTTCCGACAGTGCAAAGGCGAGGTTGCGTTCCGTTGCATCTGAGACTCTTATGCGGCGTTGCCATTTTCTGAGACGGTAAACTTGAGCTTTTTGTCCCGGAGACAATCCTTTTCCATAAATGTCCCGGTCGTGCCAGTCAATCATTGTGGATAAGCCTTTATCGTGAATAGTGTAGGTTAAGGGTGCTCCAACCCGTGTTCTTTTGGCTCTTTGCTCGTCGTCAAAGGCTCTCCATTCGGGTCCTCTATCCGCTATTTTCGCGGCTATCACATAACCGCAATCCATACAAACAAGTTCTGCGCATTCGTAATCGCGCATAAGCCTTGTGCTACCGCACTCTGGACATGATTGTATTTTGGAATGTTGAGTATGTAAGGTGGGTTTCGCATCCTCAATCTCCGCATCACTCATTTACTTTTCCCTTCTCTTTTTCGAGGGGAGCACGTATAACACCTTATTCACTAAAACTTCGAGTTTGGAGATTTTTGGTTTAACCGCCACGTAAGGCGAGGAAACTGGACCGAAAATGTCGAAAACTTCTCCCACAGTCTTTAAATTCTCGTCCACTACGGTTTCGCCTATTTTTGGGGTGTTCTCGATTTTAACTATAATATTTTTACTTGAACTTATGTGAAACACTCGACCTAACCTAATCAACCTTTTAAATTCCCCTCGAAAAACAAAGGTTTCAAACGAGACATATTATTTAAATCTTTCTACGTTGCTTTGCGTAGAGAAAAGGAGTTTTTATTCCATCGTAGTCGAAACATTCATAAATAGGTGTTGTTGATAAAGACTGTGCATTTAAGGGTGAGGCTTATGTCCAAACCATTCTATGTAAAATTTGAAGTTCCGAAGGAAGTTGCAGATGCGGCCTATGAAGCCCTACAAATAGCATCAAAAACGGGCACTGTACGGAAAGGCACAAACGAGACAACTAAAGCTGTTGAGAGAGCGCAGGCGAAACTCGTGGTTATTGCGGAAGATGTTGACCCGCCGGAGGTTGTAGCCCATTTGCCACTTCTATGCGAGGAGAGGAAAGTACCCTACATTTATGTTCCTAGCAAAGAAAAACTGGGGAACGCTGTTGGAATAGATGTTTCCGCCGCCTCGGCATGCATAGTCAACGAAGGAGACGCTGGAGGACTAATTAAGGAGATAATTAAGAGGATTGAGCAAGTTAGGAAAGGAACCAAGTAATGAGCAGAGAAAAAGAAACAGCAGCATCGGAAGAAGAGCTAACCCCAGCGGAAGTCATCCAAGTCATCGGACGGACTGGTGTAACCGGAGAAATAACACAAGTGAGGGTTAGAATTTTAGAAGGAAAAGACAAAGGGCGCATAATAACCCGCAACGTTAAAGGACCTGTGCGCGTACAAGACATTTTAATGCTTAGGGAAACTGAAAGGGAAGCAAAGAAAATAACACGATGATGTGGCAATAAACATTTTGGAGGATGACGCTGTTGCCTAAACCTAGGAAATGCTCGTTTTGCGGCAACGAGTTTCCAGCGGGCACTGGCATGATGTACGTTAAAAATGAGGGGTCAATCTTTTGGTTCTGTTCAAGCAAATGTAGAAAAAACTCTTTGAAACTTAAGAGAGACGCGCGGAAACTCAAATGGACAACATACTTCGGTAAAGAAGAGAAAGGTAAGGCTTAAACATAAATTCATGTTTCTTTAAGTACTATTCTTTCCCATAAAGGCTTGTTTTGGATACACCCTATGTCTGGTGCCTTAACATTGCCGTTAAAATAGCCATAGGCTCTTGCTCTGCATCCTCCGCAAATGTACTTGTCTGGGCAGTTTCCGCATCCTACTTCTTTGCCGTTTACAATGTATGTTTCTAGGTTTTCCCTTACCCGTAACTGCCAAAGCAATGGGTCATTATCCCATAACCTTTCAAAACTGTCCTTTAACATGTTGCCTAAAACTGTGTTATCATTTGTTGGGAAGAAGACACATGGTTTTATGTCACCATTAGGCTCTATCGCACAATATAGGCGGCCCGCACCGCAACCACCAAGAAAATTCGCAACATTTTCCACACCCTTTTTTGCGGCATAATGCGCCTCCACCATGAATTTTTGCCCTATTTGTTGAGACAGTTCCTTTGTAACGCTTGCGTATTGGGGGCAAGTGCTAAAGAATCGATCTACCTTGATGCTGGACTTTCCAGTTTTTAGTTCCTCCTCTTTAGCCTGCAAGTATAAGCTAATTATTTCTTTACCTATGGCTTGTAAAACATAGAGCCTCTCATCCGGAGTTAAATCAAGTTCCACATGGATTTTTGCTCGTCCCGTTGGAATATAATTGAAATGCATGAATCGAACGCCTAAATCTTTAGCCAACTGTAGGATCTTCTCTGTTTCCGCAAAATTATCCTTGTGTAAAACTGTTGCAATACACGTGTCTATGCCCTCTTCCACACAGTTTTTAACGCCTTTAACTGCCTTTTCAAAGGCGCCAGGTATACCTCTAAACTCGTCGTGCACCGCTGAGGATGCACCATCTATGCTTATCTCTACATAATCCACTCCAACATCCTTAACTCTTTTGGCGTTGTCCTTTGTCAACAAGGTTCCATTGGAGGCTATGCTGACATATGGAATGTGCTTTTTGGCATAGGCTGCCACCTCAAAGAAATCCTTTCTTGCGAGGGGTTCGCCTCCGCTGAAAGAGAGCGCTGGTAACCCTACACCAGCAATTTTTGAAAGTATGTCAACAACTTGTTTCGCTTCATCTGTCGACAGTTCTGGAAGTTTTCCACTTCCAGCATCTTCATAACAGTGTTTACATTTCAAATTGCATTTATACGTAAAGTTCCAAACAACTTCAAAGGGACCGGCAGGCACAAAAGGTATACGTATGCCATATTTTTCTATACCTTTCATCATTAAACCAAAGCCTTTAAACCACGCCCCTCCATATTTGTCTTTAACAAACTGATTCCGCATGAAATCCTTATCCGCCTTCAAAAGGCGGCTTCCAACCTCATAGAAAGGCTTTGCAATGTTACGACTTATATGTTGGCATGTGGGACAAAGGGATATAGGTTCACCTAAAAAATCCTTTAACGAATTCAGAAGCAAACTTCCATCTTTGGGGCATTCTACATCAAATCGGCTAATAAGCCCCTTCAATAGCGGGTTAACAGCCACCGAAAGCAAAGCGTTTTCTACGGAGTCCATTTGCATTAGTGGTCCCTTTTCATACTTATGTATCCGACGACAAACCCCTTATAATTTTTCCCAGCGCAGCATTGATATATATCATTTGTTGATACATTTCAAGCGTTGAAGGAACTGTTTTATTAAGATACGCGATAAATACGCGTAAAAGAGGGAAACCACATGGGCGCAAAAAACAGGAAAACACAAAGAAAAATAAACCTTCTAGAAATGTCTGACACAGAAAAAGCGAAAATTATTGAGCAGCTTAAACAAAACCTACGCCGGTCCATAAGCGAAGCAAAACTATGGAAAGCCTTACTCCAATATGAAACGGTTACAGTAAACGGGCAAGTGGTGTTTTCTGGGGAAGACTCCTTGAATGGTCTATTGATGCCAAAAACTAATCTATAATACGGGTAGAAGAGAATTCCATAAGACTCTTATAGCAATTTCACGAATAATATTTTTTGCAAAAGAAAATGGAGAGGAGAGATTTTCGATATGTTAAGTGTATCTTATGGCTTTAGACGCGGTTTAAACATGCAAGGAATTGTACTTTCAGCGATTCTGGCGATATCAATTTTCGTGGCAGTTGCGCCAGCAGCCTTTAACTCCATGAATGGGCTAACGCCCAACGCTGTTCAAAAAATAACAAAGGACGTGGTCGAAGCAATGCAAACCGCAGATGCTGCCGAACAGGTAAACGTTATTGTTCAAACAACAAATAATGCCGAAGTTGCAAAGGCAATCGAGGAGCTAGGCGGGCAAGTTTCAATAACATATGAAAGCGTTGAAGCGTTGGCGGCTTCTATACCTGCGCGTAATCTTTTGAGACTCGCCTCGAACAGTCGCGTGGGACGGATATACAAGGATACCATTAGGGAGTTGTGCTACAGCGGTGCGATAACCGAGAATCTAAAATACACTGTTCCACGTGATCCTGTTACGGGTGAACCTGTTCTTGCTGATGAGCTTGAAGGAGTAGAAGTTGAGCCCATCGCAATAGAGGATATCGCTTCTGTTGAACCTGGGATATACACAAACACCGAGTTGACTGGTGCCAGCGCTGTTTGGGACGAAACCGCTGGCGCGGGCAGCGTGGTTGTTATTATTGACACTGGAGTTTGGGCTGCTTCCCCTTTGCTTGTCGGAAATGTGATTGGCGGAATTGACATAAGCCCAGACGTTGGAACACCATATGAAGGATGGGATGCCACAACAAACCACTATCACGGAACCGCATGCGCCCACCTACTTGCAGCCCACGCTTTACTAAGATTTGCAGCTGGGCATCCATGGGGGGAGGCAATCTTTAACTACGATCCTGTTGGGACCTGGAGAGATGCAGCTGGACGCGTTAATGTTTATTGCTTTGGAATCGCTCCAGCGGCTTCCATATACGCCATAAAAGTGTTCCCCCACACTGGGGCTGGAGTGCCCTCATCAATTATAATGCAAGCAATAGACATAGCAATACAAATGAAAGTAAGTGGAACATTGGACGTAGACGTTATTAGCATGAGCCTCGGCGGTGGAATAGGCGCGGACGGTGAAGACCCAGAGGACCTGTTGGTTGATGCCGCAACAGAGGCTGGAATAACCGTTGTTGCGGCAGCTGGAAACGAAGGACCAGCCCTATTAAGAGTAGCGTCACCCGGTAGTGCAAAAACCGCGATAACAGTTGGCGCAGCGATGGACCCAATTCATGAGTGGGTATTCGGTGACATATACTTCTGGGCTTACTATGGGCAACCAGCTGGAAATGGCCTCGGTGATGACCTTTGGTATCCGCATGATTACATGGCTATAGTTGACTTCAGCAGCAGAGGACCATCCGCAGACGGAAGACTAAAGCCTGAAGTTGTTGCCACTGGTTCATGGTGCTTCCTTGGGCTATTCCCAGACGGCCGCATAAGGTTGGGTGGAGGCACATCCTTCTCAACACCCCAAGTTGCCGGAGTTGCCGCATTACTCAATTCCTACATAGAAGCGAATGAGTTACCCTATGGACCAAAAGAGATAAAGCAAGCCACAATAGACGGTGCAGTGCCAATTCCAGGATTCACAGCAGAGGAGCAAGGCGCGGGCTATGTTAACGCAGTAAACGCCCTAAACGTCATAAAGTCTGGCACCTTTGGAACCCTTCCAACCACATGGCCCCACCACATCGGCGACATATGGTTCCCACCAATAGAAGTAACATGCCTATGCAACGGAAAGGCAACGTTTACCAATATAGTGCTAGAGCCAGCCAAATACCAGTACTTCGCCTTCTGGGTCTCAAGCGAAGTTGACGCAATCAAAATCACACTATCCGACGTGGTCCTAGCCGACCCAGAACAACAAAACCCACTCTGGGGCGACGCAGGAGTAATATATCTAAGCACAGCTGAAAGAGGCGGCGCAGACAGCTACTACTTCTATGGCTTATACTTCTTTGGAGACGGCGAAATCCTGCTAACATCCGATGTTCCACTTGAACCCGGTGTAGTGAGGCTTGCACTTGCAGGTGACTTCTCAAGCTACAATCCCGTGACCGTAGGAAAACTAACAGTTGAAGTGACAGAAGTATGGGTTGGAAGCATCGACAAAAAAGTTATCCTATACAACAGCGGTGTCCCAACACAAGCCTTAGTGGAAGTCTACCCTGGAAAAATTGAAGGATACTACGGAACAGTTAAACAAGGAGAAACAGACGTATACACATTCAAGATAAAGGACACTAACGGCTTCGCCTTTGTATTCCTATACTGGTACCGCGACTGGACAAAGTGGGCCACAAGCGACCTAGACCTAATAATAATCAACCCAGACGGCTCACTAAACGTGGACGGCGCAACCCTAGCCTCACCGGAAGTAGCAACGCTGTCAGCCGGACCCGGAGAATACACAATACTCGTAGACGGATACCAAGTATACTTTGACAAAACAGAATACTATTACTTGGAAATAGTGTACCTTGCCGACACAACACCGCTATGGTCTTCGCCGTTAATAAACCTGAAATGCATGGCATTTGTCCAATCACCAAAATACGGAGTAGCCGTTGTCTGGCTATACAACGCCGACTTTGACGCATGGTACATCGGCGGGTTTGCAAACCTCGCCAAAATGCCAAAAGGATGCAAAGGCGCCTTCGCAATTTAAAACTTCCAGCCTTACCCCTTCTTTTTCTGTTTCTAAAACCCTTTAGTAGTAGCGGGGGGTCGATTTGAACGACCGATCTCTGGGTTATGAGCCCAGCGGGTTAATCTTTACCTGGCGACAGTAGCGTTCTTCAAACACTTCAGGGCGCCACTAGTCGCCATCTGGCTACCCCACCCCGCTATTTTATGCTGGGATAAACTTTCTTAAATCCTTTTAGGAAAACCCGGAAACCTTTATTATCTCAATCGGTGTTTTCGATGGTGGGCGAAGCCTATGGACAAGCCATATTTCCGCGAAATTTTCACTCCAATGCTTGAAAACCCGATATTTGTTCAAGGGCTGCCCGGGTTCGGCAACGTCGGTAAGATTGCTGTTCATCTTTTGATAAGGTTTTGTGGAGCCAAGCCTTTTGCGGAGTTGTATGCTCCCTATTTTCCGGATTATGTTTCTGTTGATTCTGGTGGTGTTTGCCGCTTGCCCAAATATGAGTTTTATGCTGCACCTATGGAAAAGAATGATTTTATAATAATGACTGGGGATACGCAGCCGTCTTTCGAGGATGTTGTTGCACATTATGAACTGTGCGGCGATATACTTGATTTTGTCGCTAAATATGGCTGCAACCTTGTAATAACCATGGGCGGGGTTCCTTCGTCGGAAAATACGGCGCGGGTTTATGTTGCTGCCACTTCACCGAGGCTTGCCGTTGATTTTATGGAGAAGGGCGCCGTAATCTATGGGAAGGGCCGTATTGTGGGCGCCACGGGACTGATGCTTGGGATGGCTAAGGAGCGTGGTTTAGAGGGCATATGTCTATTAGGGGCTACAACGGGTTTTAGGGCGGATCGTGGAGCTGGGTTTTCAGTTTTTAAGTTCCTTATGAAGGCGCTTGGGAACGAGGTGAAAGAAGGGTTATAAGGGAAAACATTAATTTATGCGAAACGTTTGTGAATTGTTGGAATGGTGAAAAATTGGGCGCAGGGAAGAAATCCTCTGGGTTTGATTTGAATTCAAAGTTTTGGAAAACTTTCCTTGTATTGCTTGCTATGGGGCTAATGTTTGTCGGTCCCACTTATGCTGTTCTTGCACTTTGGAAGGTTCTGGATTTGGATTATACATTGTCGATGGTTTCGGGTTTTTCTTTGTTCGTGGTTGGCTTGGCGCTTCTGCTGTTTCTTATCAATAGGAAGGTTATTTCCTAAGTGTGTATTGCGCCTCATATGCCCTTAGGGAGCATTATCCTTTCAGCATGTTAGTTCTTCATTGGAAATGAAATAGTTAGGAAGTTGTCAGAAGGGGTTGGTGCTGTTTCCGTATAGGAGCAAAGCATATAAGATATGCTGAAAGATATATCATTTATGCAAGAAGATAGAGAGAAAATCGAAGAAATCCTAAACAAAGAAAAGGCTTCAACAAAAAGGACAACAATAATCCTTGATAAAGAAGAACGAGAATTCATCGACAAACTAATCCAAGAGGGGAAGGAGGCGGGCATAAAACCGCTCATTTCCAAAATGCTTGATGTTTATCGAAGTATGATGATTTATGATTGGCGTTTCCCAGGAGAATGCTACTGTGGAATAAGTCGCATGGCCTTCATAAACATAGAACTTGTAAACATTTTAATCAAAAATATTCCAGAAGAGAAATGGCGGGATGTTGGAAAGAAAATGGGAGAAGCGGCCAGAGTCTCCATGGAGGCAACCCTCGGCATCCAAACCACAAATCAGGAAAAGTGGCAGGAAGTTTTTAAACGCCTAAGAGTTCAAGGGTTTGGGGATTTTTACCTTAAAGATAAGTACATCCTCATAAAGGCACCATTCATCAGCGAACCAGAAATTTGGGCTGGTTTTCTGGAAAGTTTGCTCGGTGTGGAATTGGATATTAAGACGCCTACTGCGCCTTTGGTTTTTGAGATTAAGTCTCAAGCAAATATGTAGAAGAAGAGTTTAGGGGTTTAACGGAAGCTTTAAATGATTTTGTTATTTTAATATGAAAATAGTGAATAGAATTGCGGAAGCAGCAGTTTAACGGACACAAAATATGTGAAGCCCTAAGTGACCCCACAAGGACAAAGATTCTCGGATACTTGATTAAAGAGTATCCAGAAGCCCGCACCATTGGTGAAATAGAGAAGGTTTTATCGAAACCAGTTTCAGCCACAACCATATCCTTCCATCTGAAAAAGCTTCGGGAGGCAGGGTTAATAACAACCGACGGACATAAAAGGGGATTTAGAGCTGCGCGAAGAACTATAAACATAGGGTTTAACAATGACGGTTTCCATGTGAAGGAGGAATAAGTACGCGTGAGGCTATGCTTTACGAAAAGCTGGAGAATAAGAAGGTTAAATGCAACTTATGCGGTAGAAGATGCACCATAAAAGACGGTGGAACTGGTTTCTGTCTTGTAAGGAAAAACGAAGGCGGAAGCTTATACACGCTCGTTTATGGGAAAGCCATTTCTGCTTGTGTAGACCCTATTGGGAAGAAGCCTCTTTCCCATTTCAATCCCGGGGCTTTAGTCATGTCGATTGCCACTGTTGGATGTAACTTTCGCTGCCAGTTCTGCGACAATTGGATGATAAGTCAAGAAAAGAAGATTGCCGGCAGAGATTTTCCGCCGGAAGAAGTCGTTAAAGCTACAAGGGACAATGGCTGTCAAGGGATAAGCTACACCTACACAGAGCCCACTATATTTTTCGAGTACGCCTATGAAACAGCGAAACTCGCCCGCCAAGTGGGTTTCTTTAACACTTTTGTCACAAATGGATATATGACGCCTGAAGCTGTCAAAACCATAGCACCATATCTAGACGCGGCAACTGTGGACTTTAAGGGCGGCGGCGACCCGGAATTTTACAAGAGTTTCTCAGCTGTGCCTTCCGTTGACCCCATTTTTGAGTGCTTGAAGGAGATGAAGCGCAACGGCATCCACATAGAAATTACAAATCTGGTTGTGCCAAAGATAGGCGACTCGATAGATAAAATTAAAGAACTTGCGACTTGGATAAGGGAGGTGCTTGGCAAAGACACCCCCTTCCATCTGCTCCGCTTCCATCCAGATTATAGGCTTACGGATATCTCGTCAACACCCATCCAAACTTTAGAAAAAGCCTATGCAGCGGCCAAAAGCGCCGGCTTAAACTTTGTCTATATCGGGAATGTTCCAGGGCACCCCGCAGAAAACACCCATTGTCCAAGCTGCAATGAACTCTTGATTAAACGGTTCAGTTTTGAAATTACAAAATGGAACTTGACAAAGGATATGCGCTGCCCCGTTTGTGGGCAGGAAATACCAATTAAAGGAAAACTGCACCCAAGTGGATACACGTATCCATACGCCCTATTCTAACGCCTATCCCATTATATTTTAGGCCTTTTGAATGGTGGAAAACTAGAGAGTAGAGTCTGCTATTGGTTTGAATTTTCCTCAAAAAATGAATAGAAAAGCACATTTTATCTTAAAGGTTTGTTAAATACATTATTAGAAAAATCATGTGGCGTTATCTACGTCCAGACGCTGTGGCAGTGTTAAACGATAAGTTGGCAAGAAAAAGCCTAGCTAGGTATTTTGCTGTAATACAAAATGAGAAATTGGCTAAATTTCAACTAGCCAAAAAGCTTCCAGCGGATTTTAAAGAAAACGAATCCCTAGAAGAGCTGTGGCAGAAGCATGCAGTGCTTACGCAGAGTTTCCGTGCATTTGAAAAAGAGGTTGATGCAAGGCAAAAAAGTTTGGGGGATATCCCAAACCCTGAAAAGTCTTATTTAGACCTTAAAATTGAAATTGCAAAGCGAATCCTTGAGAAATGCCACTTTTGCATCCGAAAATGCGGGGTCAATAGGATTAAAGGTGAGCGAGGTTTCTGCAAATGCGGAACCGAGATAACGGTTTCCAGCATTTTTGAACACATGGGCGAAGAACCAGAGCTTGTCCCTTCTGGAACCATATTCACAATGGGATGCACGATGCGCTGCAAGCACTGCCAAAACTGGTCCATATCTCAATGGGTAGAAAGGGGCGAAATCTACACGCCGGAAAAGCTGGCGAAAGAAGTTGAATCCTTACATAGAAGCGGATGCAGAAACGCAAACCTCGTCGGAGGCGAACCAACCCCATGGCTGGAACATTGGCTTGAAACCTTTAGAAATGTACACGTGAACATACCGGTTGTCTGGAACTCCAACACTTATTACAGTCCTGAAACCGCCAAACTTTTAGCCGGATTTGCAGACGTTTACCTACTGGATTTTAAGTATGGACCTGGAAACTGCGCTGAGAGGATTTCTGAGGCTCCGAACTACTGGAAAGTCTGCACCCATAACCATTTGGTCGCCAAGGAATATGGCGAACTTATAATCCGCGTTTTAGTTTTGCCGGGGCATCTGGAATGTTGCACAAAGCCTATACTGAACTGGATTGCTGAAAATCTTGGCAAAGAAACGAGGGTAAACGTAATGTTCCAATATAGGCCGGAGTGGCAGGCATACGAAATTCCAGAGCTGCGGCGGAGATTAACAAGGGATGAAATGGAAAAGGCGGTTAGGCTTGCGAGGGAGGCTGGATTAGCAAACTTTATAACATAGGCTTGGCTCTAATCGAAAGCTATTTCTTAGAGCCCGCTCTCTTCTAGAGGCAGAAAGTGGTTTAAATGCCTTATTGTCCAGAATGCGGCGGAGAAATGCGCTACATAATAGCCACTAAACACTTTGTATGCCAAAGCTGCGGACTTTCTGTCACTCAACAAGAGCTCATTGAACTGAGGGAAAAGCTGAAGTCTCCTGTTGAAAATGGTGAAGAGGAAAAGGAGAAACGAAGAAAGGAATACTTGAAGTGGTGGCTTAGCAAGAAAAAGTAGCCGCTTTTAAAAGCTAACGTCCCTTTTATTAGCTTATGCTATTTTAGCTAATTTTGCCAAGCGCGTCAGACTAGCCAATACAACAGCACGCGCTAGGAATTGCTTTCCTATAGCAGTTCACGGCTATTGTAGTTCTACTGTTCTCCTTCACTTTCTTTTTGCTCAACTTTTCCAGTCTTCGATGCTTTTGCGAGAGCGGTGAGTCCAATGATCTCTCCTTTCACGATGTCCATGGGTACGGCGAAAACGATGGTGTTACTTTGGTCATAACTTATGTCTTCTAAACTTGCCAACGTGCGCAAATACAATGCTCGGCTGCTCATCTGCTGCACAGCCTTCTCTAAGTTGGCAGCAGCAATTAGTTCACCTTCACTCTTAATTATTACAGCTCTCTTTTCGCGTTCAGCTTCCGCTTGCCTTGCAATGACACGTTTCATATCTTCAGGTAACTCCACGTTCTGCAACTTTACAGAAATTATGTCGACACCCCAATCTTGCGTTTCTTCCTCCACCACTTTCCCAATTCTTTCTGCAATTTCCTCCCGACGTGTAAGCAGTTCGTCCAATTCAACGCTGCCAACAACATCACGCATGGTTGTCTGCGCTTGTTTCATAACGCTTTCCCATAAGTTTCTAATGTTAATTAGGCTATCTTTCGTGTTTACCACTTTGACGAAAACAACGGCGTCGATGCTAACACTGATGTTATCCTTAGTCATAACCTCCTGCCTCGAAACATCCAAAGTCACAATACGTTTATCCTGCTTCAGAAAACTCTCAAAAAACGGCCACTTGAAAAAAAGCCCTGGACCCACAAGTCTTTGGAACTTGCCAAAGCGAAGTACAATGGCTTCCTCCCACTCTTTGTTAATGGCTACCGTTGTGGGCAGAAGTACCGCAGAAATCACTGCAATGAAAAGTGGCAGAGCAGCTGCTGGTGAAGGCACAAATAACACCGCAAGTATGGCGAATACCACAGCGATAAACAAAAAGAAAACGAAAGGCATAGGCGAACCTGAATATTCTTGGCTTTTTTCAAGTTTTCTTCCGGATTCTTCCACTTTCATCAACTCCCCTCCGGATTTTTAATGTTCACATGCTTATGCTCATAAGGTTATCGACTAATTGGCGCGCGCGTTAGAATGCTGCCAAGTTTAAGTGGCTTAGCGAACAGCATAAAAGGTTAAGTTTCTCTCTTCTTTTGCAGAGGCGTAAATGGTGGTAGATATGAGTGTGCAGATGGAAATAGTCTGCGTTGGCAACGAACTTTTGATAGGAAAAACATTGAACACAAATGCTCAATGGCTTGCAAAACGCGCAACTTCGCTGGGAATAGCTGTTAAGAGAATAACGGTTGTAGGCGACGATGTTGAAGAAATCGCAAACGCCCTACGCGAAGCAATACAGCGTAAACCCCGCTTTATAATAACCACCGGCGGGTTAGGTCCCACCTTTGACGATAAAACGTTGGAGGGAATAGCAAACGCTCTAAACCGTAAACTTGAACTTAACAACAAAGCCCTGCAAATGATTAAGGAAAAGTATGAGGTGTACGTTAAAGCTGGCAGAATAGGCTCTGCAGAATTAACACCCCACAGAGTTAAAATGGCAAAACTTCCAGAAGGAGCAGAACCGCTACCGAACTTCGTAGGCACAGCGCCGGGAGTGCAAATAAAGGTTGGCAATACCGACATAATCGCGTTGCCAGGTGTTCCATCGGAAATGGAAGCCATCTTCGACAGCTCTGTGGCAGGTATGCTTAAGAAAGAGGCTGGGAATATAATGTTCTTCGAAGCCAATCTATATGCAGACAACATTGTAGAATCAACTTTGGCTCCGTTAATTGACATAGCAATGCATGACAACCCTTACGTCTACATAAAATCTCATCCAAGGGGCGAGGAGAAAAAGCCGCACATCGAAATTCACTTGTCGACAACGGCGAAAGACTCGAAAACTGCAAAGGACCGTTTGGGAAAAGTCATGATTCAGCTTTCTGAGCTAATAAAGGAGAAAGGCGGAAAAGTTAAAACTTTTAAAAGCCTCTGAGGCAGAATTTATTGGGGTTGCGATGAGGGGAGGCTAGACTCTGATTGATGATTGAAAATCCGGGTGTCCAGAGCAACCTTTCTAATGCGTTTTTCTGCTACTGATTAACGGTTCATAAGAGCCATAAATCAGTTTATAAAAAATCCTCTGAGGCAAAATGAAACTAAAACTCCTCATAACGCTTATAACGGTTACAGCTTTAATCGCAGTTTCAAGTTTACCGCAACCTTGCCTGTCTAACGGCTACACACTCTCATACAATCTCTTAGAAAGTCCTATAGGGTCAAAACAGTATAAGCTGAACATTGTTGTTCCGGGGTCACTCTACGAATATTATAACGGGAAAGACCACAAGCAAGTTTCAGTTAGAGACTTTGCCAAATTCGTTACTCCATACGCTTTGCAGCCCGTCGCAGATAGGCTCCGAGAAATATACAGCAATCACGAAGACTTTGCAAACGGGGTTTTAATGATTGTACATCAAATACCCTACAGCGTAACTTTACCAGCCAAATACCCCATAGAAACAATGGTTGAAAACTGTGGAGACTGTGACCTATTCAGCTATATTGCCGCCTCCATAATGAAAGCCGGAGGGCTTGACGTGGTGCTTCTTTATTATGAAGAACAAACTCACATGAATATTGGCGTGAATCTTCCCCATGCACCTCGTTACGCCAGAACTCCAGTCTTTTTTGTAACTTACAATGATATCCGCTATTATGTGGCTGAATGCACAGGTGACGATTGGAAAAACGGCTGGAGGGTTGGCGAGTGCCCACAAAACCTAATGCAGGAGACCCCTCAAATAATCGCGCTTGAAAATTGTGAAGAATGGACTCCAGGACAAGTGTCCGCAAGCTACGAGACTTTGCTTCAATCAACAATATCTCTGGTTGCTTCATCAATCTTTGTCATTCAAGGAAGTACTATTACGCTTTCTGGACAACTTTCGCCGAGACTTCAAAACAAGCCAGTAACGATTTATGTTCGAGAGGGCGGCTCCCCTTGGGGCATATTAGGTATTACCGAAACCGATTCAAGCGGAAAATTTTCGTATGTATGGAGTGTTAATGGAACTGGAATATGCCAGCTTCGAGCAAGCTGGTCTGGAGATGAAAAATATGCTGGGGCAGACAGCCCGGTTATAGGCATAACAGTTCTATCATCATTCTTTATTTTGCTTTCAACGGTTACGGCGGTTTTGGTTTGTGCGGGTGTTTTAGTATTTCTCATGTCAGCGCAAAGGCATTATGATGTTGAGGAGCCGAAGCTTCCCGACATCCCTCCTTAGCTAAAGAAAAGCTTTTACCCGCCAACCTTTGCTTGTAATCTCATAAGCATTTATCCTAGAGAAGTGGTGAAATGTTCCTTGTCTTTATCATTGGAACCGCTGGATCTGGAAAATCTGCACTTACCGCCGCTTTCAGCGAATGGTTAAAAATGTCAAAACAAGACGTTGCAATCGTAAATTTGGATCCTGGCGCCTTAACTCTCCCATACACACCGGACATTGATGCTCGTGACTACGTGAGTGTGGAAAGGTTGATGGATGAGTATGGTTTAGGACCAAATGGCGCGTTAATAATGGCTGCTGATTTGCTTGCAGAGGATGTTGAGAACATTTCAAAAGAAATTGAGGATTTAAAATCCGACATTGTCTTAGTTGATACTCCGGGGCAGATGGAGTTGTTTGCTTTCAGAGCCAGCGGACCTTACATAGCCAGCGAACTTACAAGGGAGCCAAAAGCCATAGTTTATCTTTTCGACGCTGTTTTTTCGCTTAATCCTTTAAACTATGTTTCAAACCTCTTCCTTTCCGCAGCTGTTTACAATCGCTTTCTTTTACCTCAACTGCATGTGCTTTCAAAATGTGATTTGCTCTCCGAAGAGGATGTCAACAAAATTGTGGATTGGTCGGCTAATCCAAACGCCTTAGAAAACGCCATTGAGCAAAAGCTTGAGGGGACGAAACGCCTTCTCAGCAGAAACATGATGAAGGCGATTCACCAACTTGGCCTAAAGTTTCTACTAATACCCGCTTCCGCGAAAACAAACGAGGGGATGGTGAATCTTAACATGGCACTAGAGCGAATACTCACTGGAGGAGACAAATACACGTATTAAAGGTCTTTAACAGTCGTCGAGGAGAGTCCACGTTGCAGCCACAATTCCATGTTCAGCTAAATCTAATGTGTCAGCACCACTAATCACAACTACGTCATTTTCTTCCGGCTGCAAAAGCTTAACAATTTTTTCCGCTGTGGCTGGAAAATCTCTTGCAAAATTGTCGCTTACCGATGGGATGATAAGGCGTCCCTCTCTAAATATTATTGTTATGGCGCCTTTCGCCCCTATCTTAACTGCAGCATCACGCTGCTCTATTCCAGACCTAATTTTGTGTCCACAATTTTTGGCTAACACTGCGAAGTTGTGTTTTGCATGAGTAAGCCCGTTTTCTCCAATTTCAATTTTTTTCTGGAAGACTTTTTTATATTCCTCCCAAAGTCTTAGCCCTTTTGTCGTAAGTTTGCATCCCATTTTTGATGTTGAAAGTAATCCAGCTTCTCTTAATCTATTAATTATTGTGCGGGCAGCACCTTGTCCAACATTCAGTTCCACAGCAAGTTTGGTGCGACCTATAGGTTTCTCAGCTACAAGCTCCATAGCCCGCAGTATGTGTAAAACCGAAAAGGTTGGCGCTGGTCCGGGCGCTTTCTCTCTTGCAGTTTTTTCTAAAAACTGTTTAACTTTATGAGCCATGAGGGTTTCACAATTATAGTTCGCACTCTTGTATTAAAAATATTTAACTTTTAAAGTGGAAATAGATGCTGTCTTACTTTATCTTTTAGCATAATACTCTCTTACAACGCCAGCTGTCAATGCAACAAGGCCTATTGCTAGCAAGTATAACAGGGGGTAGATGAAGATTGAAAGCATTGATTCATAGGTTATTGTTTGCGGTAGCTGAGGGGAGAAGAACACTGCAATCCACATTATAATAAAGGTTGTAATACATCCCATACCCAGACCCACAGACAACCCATGTATAAAGCCGCTTCTATCCTGGTTCTCCATTTTTGGCTTGCTTATTTCCTTCTCTTCTCTATGCTCTATTTCTTTTTCAGCAAAAGGGCTCTCTCCTTCGACAAACTCTTGAGTCTCCTGCTCTATTTCTTGTTCTTCCAAGGGTTCTTCACTAAACTGCGTTTCTTCGAGTTCTTCTTGTTCGCTTTCCATGTTAATCGCCTTTCTTGTGATTTGTTAGATGAATTAATAAAACTATTCAATTCTGGATTATTATTTGCAATAAGAATTTAAGATTCAAAATTTTGAAATTTATTTTGATTCAAGTTTTGGCGTTAATTTTTCTATGGCGTTTTTAAGCTTGTTCCACTCATCCAAGTTTCTTATGTTAAACTTATGTTTCCGTTTCCAAGTACCGTTTCTGTTTTGCCAAAGATACAATCCTATAGAGCGTCTCCCAAAGGATTCGAATACAACTATGGCTTCCCACCATTTTTCACTTTTAAAAATTGTTACGTAGTCTACAACTTTGTAGAATTCTGATATGGGCAGTTTTTCGCTGGTCTCAGCCATAAGCTTCGCCTTTATCCAGAGTTGGCAGTTTCTATAATAAATGTTTTAGCATATTGCTATCTTACCTTGGGCTAGTTCCATGCAGAACTTATCTATGTTCTCTAACTCATATTCTAAGACTGCTGCTATTTTACTTCTAACTTTATCTATAGAGCTATTCTCCTCCATAACCACTTGAGCTGCGGCGATGGCTGGCTGGTCTATTGGTCGCCCGATTTCGCTTAATAGCCAAATATAAACTTCTTCCAACTCTGGCACTTCTTTACGGACATGTTGAGCGACTCTAAAAGTTAGAACATTATAGATTTTTCCAACATGACTTACTGGATTTTTTCCCGCCGCCGCCTCTGAACAGAACGGTCTATTCAACGATATTAATCCATTTACACGGTTTCCTCTGCCCACTTGTCCAGAGTCTCCGCTGTCTGCACTGGTTCCTAAAACTGTTAAGTAGACTCCTCCAACGCCTCTGCCTCCTACATCTAACGTGTTTAACTGAATGTTTATGCTTCCAAAGTTAGTGTTTGACCTAACAAATGTGTTGATTTCTTCCAGAATTTTCGCCTTCTTGCTAAAGTATTCTTCTTCGCTGCTGATGTAGCGGTCTACAAAAGCCATTGATATTGTCAAGTTTAGGTTGTTGTTGTTTCTTAAACCCATCACCTTTATATCCTCACCAGATTCTGGAAAACGTTGCTTAAACTCCTTAGAATTCAGGAACTGCTCCGTTTTCAAGACAATTTTCTCCGTTCTAGTCATGGGAGCGTAACCCACGGCAGCCGAAGTGTCATTGGCGCCTAAAACTTTTCCTCTTCGCTTGAAAATGTCCACAAGCCCTGCTGAACCTGTTTTTAGCTCTACTTGATACTTTACATGGTTCTCTGGGTCTACGAAACGCATGTTTTTCTTGAACCACTCTTTTGCAACATTTACGGCTATTTCTTCCACATCTATTTTTGTACCGTTAAAATCTGTTGTGGCTCTGTCGCCGAAAACAAAGAGCATAGGTTGCTTAACAAATCCTCCGCCGAATCTGATTTCAGATTGTCCAGCGACAAGCAGTGACTTGTCAACATTATAATGCAATATTGTACCTGCCTTTTGCAGATACTCTCTGTTCAGTCGAAGGGAAATCTGCTCCATAACTGCGTCGCAAATATAGTCTGGATGTCCTAAGCCCTTTCTCTCAACTATTTCAAGCCTCTGCTCCTCGAGGGGCGTTTGCCTTAATCTTTCAACAATTATGTTCCTCAACTTAAGCCTCCACTGCAGTGAAGTTTTCAGTTTTATGCGGGAAAGTAAATATATACTTTGCTGTATCAGTTTTATATTTGAAAATAACCGGTGGTTATATTGTTAATAACTGGCTCCACCATCCGAAAATTGAGGCTTGAAGCGAAACTCACGCAGAAAAAACTGGCAGAGCTTGTTGGAGTTTCACAAGCACACATAGCAAAAATAGAGCAAGGAAAGGTTGACCCTAGACTTTCAACTGTCAACAAGATTCTACGAGTTTTGACGGAAAGCAAAGAAAAGAGATGTAAAGACATAATGACTCGGGGAGTGATTTTTGCGAAACTCGATGATAGTGTTTTAAAAGTAAGCGAAATTATGGTTCGCCACGCAATTTCCCAGATGCCAGTGCTTAACAAAGGGAAAGTTGTAGGCACCATAACCGAGGAGAGCATAATCAGAAAGCTAAGTTCCAACATTGCTGAGGAAAAAGTTGAGAGGGTTATGGATCCTCCGTTGCCAATGGTTTCTGAAGATACAAGTATAAGCGCAATTCGCCCCTTGCTTGAGAGGCGGCAAGGAGTTTTAGTCGCAAAGGGCAAAAGGATTGTTGGAATAATGACACGTTCAGACCTCTTGAAAACTATAGGGTGAAACACTATGTCTTTGCAAAATTTTAAGCAATATGCCGAACATACAATTGCACTGCTTAGAAAGGAGTCTCCTAAAAAAGTCTTTATAGTTCATCACGATGATGCTGACGGATTATGCTCAGCTGCGATAACCCAGAGGGCTTTAGAGCGCGAGGGAATAATCACTGAAACCTTCTGTTTAGAGAAAGTCTACACAGAAGTGATAGCCAATTTACATTCCACAGAAGGGCAAACAATCTTCTATGTTGATATAGGTTCATCACATGCAGACTTAATCTCAAAACTCAATGAAAGAAAAAACTTAACCATAATATTAGACCACCACGACCCAAAACCATCAATGGATTCTAAAGTCTTAGACTTAAACTTGGAAAATTTTGGGTTTAAGGGTGAAACCGACTTTTCGGGGGCTACATGCTGCTATCTTTTTGCAAAAGCGTTGAATGAACAAAACAGTGATTTGGGCTATTTGGCTTTGGTGGGAAGCAGCGAAATTCCAGGTGGTTTTAAATCCCTAAACAAAATGGTTCTGCAAGAAGCATTAGAGAAAGGTTTTGTTCACAAGAAGGGTAAAAGCCTAGAAATCCCGCGCCTAGGGGTCAAAATTGACGCTTTGTTCTCTAAACTTCAGATTCTCGGAGCAGTAGGCTATTATGAGGGCGGTCCGGAATTGGGGATAAAAGCGTGCTTAGAAGGAATCGACAAGGAAATAGATGAGAAAATAAATGTTTTAGAGGAAAGGCGGAAGAACGTTAACCGAAGGCTTTTGGGAAGACTTTACCATGAAAGACTTAAAGAAACAAAGCACATTCAATGGTTCGATGCTGAAGATATGTATGCAGGTATGGGAACAAAAGTAATTGGACAGTTCTGCTCCTTCCTCTCATATCAGATGCGCTTAGTAAAACCCAACAAGTATATCCTAGGGTTTGTTAATGTGCCGCCGGAAATTCCAAAATGGGGAAAACTCAAAGAAAACTTTGCAAAGGCTTCCATAAGAGTCCCAAAGCCCATGCAAAAAATGATTGAAGAAGGAAAACTACCAGGAGCAGTAAACCTTTTAGACGAGGCCTCCAAAGGTTTTGGAATGGCTGACGGACACCAATATGCAGCAAACGTCGTTCTGCCTTTTGCTAAAAAGCTGGAACTTTTAGAAAATGCTGAGCGAACACTGGGCTAGGTAACGCTTTAAAAGCCCGCCTTAAGCGGATTACGGGGCTTCATAATCTCCCTTAGGAGCACTGTGGCATATGAACCGCGATAAAGCATAAAACTCACAACTACCTTCTTCTTATGCGGATTTACCTCATCTCCTGATATTTTGTTTAGGGAAAAACCTTTCAGAGGAGCCAAAGCAGTGCGCAACCCTCCTTTTAGACTTAGTTCCGGCATCCCTTTTATCTTAAAGTTTTCCAGAGACACGCCTTCCTCTTCCAAAACATGTTTTTCATTTTCTCCTTGCACACCCTGGGAGAGTTTTTGCCTAAAACCAGCTAATGGAAGAGCCAAAAACATTTTTCCAAGTTTTAATGCCTTTTTGATTTCGGAAATGTTTTCTTGGCTTGCAATCTTGTATTTCGATATGTTCGGCAATCCTGAAGCTTCAACGCCTACGACATAATCTCCAAATTCAACTCTATTCAGTTGAAGCCCTTGAGCTATTCTTCTGCTTAAAATTTTGTTGAAAAGATAAGCCTGATAAGCTTGTGGGAAAAGTGTGCACAGTTTTGCTGGCAACCGCCTAAATGCTCCTACAAAGTCATTTGGTTTTTTCGCTAGATGCCACAGCATCAAACGTTCGTGATGCAATTTTTTAGGAAACTCTTTCAAGGCTTTTTTAAAATCTTGAGTATGCCATAATTTTTCTCGAGCTTTTCTGGATTCCGGGTGCTCGTTTGGACTTGGTTTTGCAAGGAAAAGCATGGCGGCTTTTCGAAATTTTCCTTTAATCAACGCTTTTCCCACAAGATGCGTTATTGGACGTATTGTTCCAAACCTTTGATGCCCAAAAAAGTTGGGCGCGCCGCCTAACGCTTCAAGTTCCCCAACAACTTTGGATACTCGATGTTTTATATCCGCTTCAGAGTGGCTCACAGCATGCACCACAATCCTAAAATTGTTTCCAAGAATGTAATATGATGAAAGCTTAGCGTGAAAAAAGCGTATTGGACGGATTTCTATATCATTGATTTTTACCTTTTTAATGGCTTCTGGTGTAACCCCTTCAATTGTTACGTGTTGTGCGGTAAGGGCATTGGCATCCTTTATTCCAGCGATGTGAATTTGCTGCGGACTTATACCCAGCTGCTGCGCAACAGCCCTAACAGCCTGAAAATCATCCCAGTTTCGCTTAACCAGGACACACAACAAGCGCCGCTGCACGAAAGGCGAGGGCGGTGTTTCACGTACTTGCAACTGCAGTTTTGCTGAGGGATATATTTCCGCCTTTAAACCATCCACAAGCACTTCTTCAACCATAAAGTCTTCGGGAAACTGCCTTATCACTCCTCCAATGCCTAAGGTGCTGGTGGCATAAACCTCAATTCCGATGTTTTTCTCCAATTTTGAAACAAACAAGAATAAACCCCAAATAGACCTAAAAAAGCGGCAGTTTTCCCGTTAATTTATCTACAATTTCCACTGGGGCTGGGCCTATCCCCAAACATGTTATCGTGCCGGGAGGGATTTCGGTAAGTCCGCAGTCAGTTATTAGAGCGCACGGCAACCCTAATTTATTCGCTTGTTTTTCCAGTTCTAAAAGTTCTTTTTCGCCTTTGACTTTGACAACTATTTTGCATTGTCCCTCATTAAGCCAAGCTTTAAACCATTGTTTATGGTGTTTTCGGGCTGCTTCAGATGCAGAAACCGCCGCATGTCCAGATTGGGCTGCTATTTTGCCCTTGCTCATTTTTAAATCGGAACGGAATGCGATTACCTGCTTATAATGGAACTCGCTCATGTTGTCTTCAACCGTTTCAGTGCTCATTTTAAAAACTTTAACCTTTAAGTTTTTGTTGAAAGTAAGCCATGAAAAAGTAGGCAAATGAAGCTATAATCCTCGGATTCCAACATGCCCTAAGCATAGTTTGCCCTTGGAAATCTATTTCCTTCAAATCTTTGAAACTTTCGTTAACATGGATTTTTCTGCAGAAGCCTACAAAACTGTCTAACTTTTTATCCGATATTCTATCCAACATTCTCCTAGCCTCAAGCATAACCTTAACGTCAAAGCCTATAAGTTTCATGAAACGTTTTTGGTATATGCTGAGAAATTTGGAAGAGAAGTCTTTTTTGTTTAATGCTTCTGCTACCACATCTGCTGCGACCTTTGCGCAGTTCAAACCAAATATAACCCCGCCACCTGTGGTGGGTTTTACTTGAGATGCTGTGTCACCCACTGCGAGAAAGCCGTCAGAATATGCTTTTGGTAATGGGCCGCTAAGGGGTATTGGGTGAAAAGACTCTCGCATGATTTTTGCTCTTTGAAGTTTCTTAGAAGCCGCTGGATGTCTTTTCATTAGTTTCTGCAAAAGAGTTTTGGGGTTTCCAACTCTGGCGCCCAGCCCAACCTTCGCTTTGTCTTCTCCTTTGGGAATAAGCCAAGCGTAGAAACCAGGCGTGTAATTGTTTCCTAGAAAAACCTCAACCACATCGGACTCAAGGTCCTTAACGTTTTCAACTTCAGCATTAACACAATTAACAAAGCTCTCTCTACGAGGCGAGGCTAAACCAGCTTGCCTCAAAATTCTATAAGCTGTTCCCTCAGCATCCACAACCAAACTGCTAAAAAACTTGACGGTTTCCCCTTTCTGTTTTACCAGAACGCCTTTTACGAAGCTTTCTTTGGTGATTAAAGATTCAACCCGTGAACTCAAGCAGTAGCGGACACCAGTTTTTTCAGCTAAACGCGAAATATGCTTGTCAAATAGTGCACGGTTAACGGCGCATGTTATTGCTGAGGCAAACCGAACTGAAAATTCTAAGCCGTTTGGCGAGTAAATTTTCGCTCCGTAAAAAATGTTTTCAATGATTCCTCTAGGCAGCGGATAAAGTTCCAAATTTTTTAGGCTGTTAATGCTTAAGTGCCCTGCGCAGTGGCATGGAACGCCGATTTCGCTATGCTCTTCAAAAACCGTTACGTTGACGCCCTTTTTCGCCATGTTCAAGGCGCAGAAAGAGCCACAAGGCCCGCCTCCAACAACTGCTACATCTGCGAAATTTTTCATGTGTTGGCACGTTAAAACCATGTCTATTGGCGCTTGTTACGTTATAAGTTCAACTCTTTTCTTCCCGCGTGCAAGTGATGTTGCACGTATTTTCCCAGCAATTTCAAGCCGCATGAGCAGCTCGTTAAAGTCTTTAAAACCTAAATCTTTGTATTCTTCGGTTAAGTATTCGAAAAGTTCCGTGTCAGTCATGGCTCCCTTCTTTTTCAGTACTTCCAGTACAGCATAATATGTTGGATGGGTTTTCCAAATTTTTATAGGCATGGCGCTTCTCTCCTATGCCACTGGTGTGGCTGGCTTTTGCACTTGTCTAACTTGCTGCATGAAACTCTTATACCACTTTTCCATGTCCGGCGTAATCGATGGGCCTATTCTCTTCAAGGCTTCTTCAAAATCTTTCATTGTAACTTCCTTCGCGTTTACATCCCTTCTTAACGCTTGCATAGCTGCTTCTCTACATAAAGCCTCTATGTCAGCGCCTGAATAATTCTTGGTTATTGCCGTCAAGTTTTCTAGGCTTACATCTTTAGCCAACGGCATGTCCTTTGTATATATTTTGAATATTTGAAGGCGGCTTTTCTCGTCTGGTTCTGGCACATATATTAGCCTATCAAACCTTCCTGGACGGAGCACTGCCGGGTCAACAATGTCTGGCCTGTTTGTTGCTGCTATCACGACGACATCTTCTAAAGTTACTATGCCATCCATCTCTGTTAGAAGTTGGCTTATTACTCGTTCTGTTACTCCACTGTCTGCAAAGCCTAATCCTCGACGGGGCACAAGGGAATCTATCTCGTCGAAGAATATAACGGCTGGAGCCGCCATTCTTGCTTTTCTGAAAACTTCTCTTATAGCTTTTTCAGATTCTCCAACCCATTTTGAAAAGACTTCCGGTCCTTTAATTGTTATGAAGTTGGCTTCGCTTTCTGTGGCTACAGCTCTAGCCAACAATGTTTTACCGCAGCCAGGAGGCCCATAAAGCAGTATTCCTTTAGGCGGCTTTATCCCCAACCTTTTAAAGATTTCAGGGTTTTTCAAAGGCCATTCAACGGCTTCTTTAAGCTCTTGTTTAACTTCTTCCAGTCCACCTATGTCCTCCCAATGCACTGTTGGCACTTCGATGTATACTTCACGCATGGCGGTCGGTGTAACCTCTTTGTAGGCGTTTAGGAAGTCTTCCATTTTCACCTCCATTTTCTCCAGAACTTCAGGTGGTATGCGTTCTTCTTCAAGGTTTATTTGCGGGAGATACCGCCTTAATGCTTTCATGGCGGTTTCTCTGCAAAGTGCTGCCAAATCTGCACCTGTATATCCATGGGTCATTTCCGCAAGCTTCTTAAGGTCTACGTCTTCAGCTAGCGGCATTCCCCGCGTGTGAATCTGAAGAATTTCATATCTTCCCTGCTTGTCTGGCACGCCTATCTCTATTTCTCTATCAAATCTTCCAGGTCTGCGGAGCGCTGGGTCTAAAGCGCTGGGTCTGTTTGTCGCCCCTATTACTATAACGTTTCCCCTTCCAGACAAACCATCCATTAAGGCTAGAAGTTGCGCCACCACACGCCTTTCAACTTCACCTGTGACCTCTTCTCGTTTTGGCGCTATGGCGTCTAACTCGTCGATGAATATTATGCTTGGAGCGTTTTGCTGGGCTTGTTGGAAGATTTCTCTAAGCCTAGCCTCAGATTCTCCATAAAACTTGCTCATTATTTCTGGCCCGTTTATGGAGAAGAAATTTGCTTCCGACTCATTTGCCACAGCCCTAGCCAACAACGTTTTGCCGCAGCCCGGAGGCCCGTGTAGTAGAACTCCTTTTGGGGGTTCTATGCCGAGTCTCTGGAAAAGCTCTGGGTGTCTCAGCGGGAGCTCCACCATTTCCCTTACTCTTTGGATTTCTTCGTGTAATCCGCCTATGTCTTCGTATGTTGTTCTTGGCACTCCTTTTCCTTCTGGTGCTGGTTCACTTAAAATTGTCAATCGTGTTTCGGCTGTAACCTTTACAATGCCATGGGGTCGGGTTTTTGTCACTACGAAGGGTATGGCGTGTCCAAGCATCATAACAAGCGTTGTGTCTCCTTCGACGAGAGTTCTCTCCATTAAACGGTTTTTAACAAAGTTTGTGAAGTCTTCGTCAACGTTTAAGCGCATATCAACTGGCGCAAGGGTCACGTTTAAGGCTTCCTTAACCTTTGCTGGTCTTACAATGACGTATTCGTTTATGGCTACCCCCGCGTTTTTGCGTGTAAAACCATCTATGCGTATCATGTCGCGGTTTTGGTCTTCGCTGTAAGCTGGCCACGCTATGGCTGATGTGGTTCTTTTTCCAACGATTTCTATTACGTCGCCTGCGCTTATGCCCAGCTTCTGCATGGTTCTCTGGTCTATTCTGGCGATTCCTCTTCCAACATCTCGCTGTCTTGCATCTCCAACGCGAAGTTGAACTTCACTCACCTAAAACCCTTCCATAAACAAGTTGCTCTGTTTCGAAACAAGTCTAATTCCTATATAAAGGTTTAACCTCTATCTGCTGGTTCGCCTAACCATTAGTGTCTGTATTTGGCTTATTTCGCTTATATGTTCAAGCCTTTTTTCAAGCTCTTCAAGCACGCCCGTCTTATCCTCTGGAATTTTGATTGCACATATTAAGGCGTTTAACCCGAAGGCTATTGGTTCTTCGCCATACCCGTAGACTGTGGCAAATTCTGGAAGAGATTCCTCAATTTTCTTTTTCAAATCGTCAAAGTTTACGGTTATGTCTTTCGGAAATATCTTATATGAGATTACAACGCTTCCCGTTTCCCTTTTCCCTCCTTTATGGTCCCACAAAGCCACATTTAGGACACTTATATGGACGCCCAAACTTTCTACATTTTTCACATCGCCTTATCAAGATTTCCCCACAGTTTGGACATAGAAACTTTGTGGCTTCAGATCCCGGCAGGATTGGCTTACCACAGCTTGTGCATGTAACCAAAGTTATTGTAGCTGTTCTTTCAGTCATTTTTATTCCTCGTTGATGTAATGGTTGTAAGTTGTTAACCCTACTTATATCTTATATGGTGTGGAGCATGCAGAATAAGCCTAGCTGATGAATGTCCAGATGGTGCAAAACTTTTATTCTTTTACTTCCGCTTTTAGAATTAGGGCGCGTAAAAGGTTGGGTGTTAATCTCCGCGATTTGGTTCCGAAAACCACTGTTAGGCTTGAGGATTTAAGTGGAAAATCTATCGCGATAGACGCTTATAACGCGCTTTATCAGTTTTTGGCAATAATTCGCCAGCCAGACGGCACCCCTTTAAAAGATAGTAGTGGGCGCATCACAAGCCATTTAAGCGGTTTGCTTTATAGAACAAGCAATCTTGTAGAGTTGGGAATTAAGCCCATCTACGTTTTTGATGGGGTTCCGCCAGCCTTAAAGGAGGTTGAAATCAAGAGGCGTATGAGGGCTAAAGAAGAAGCCTTAATAAAGTATGAACAGGCTTTGAAAGAGGGCAAAATTGAAGAAGCACGAATGTATGCGCAAGCTACTTCACGTCTTAAGGATTATATGGCTGAGGACAGCAAACGCCTTTTGGATCTAATGGGGATTCCTTGGATTCAAGCTCCAAGCGAAGGAGAAGCCCAAGCAGCCCATGTTGTTAAACAGGGAGACGCAGACTACTGTGCAAGCCAAGACTACGACAGCCTCCTCTTCGGCGCACCGAGACTTATAAGAAACGTCACAATTTCTGGAAAGAGAAAGCTTCCGGGGAAAAATGTTTACGTTGAGGTTGTGCCCGAGGTCGTTGAGCTTGAGGGAGTTTTAAAGGAATGTGGAATAACTTATGAGCAGCTGATAGACGTAGGAATCCTTGTGGGCACGGATTTTAACCCTGAAGGCGTGAAAGGACTAGGACCTAAAACTGCTTTAAAGCTTATAAAGGAACATGGAAGTCTGGAAGACGCTCTGCCTTACATTAAAAATGCTGAGTTTCCAGTTGAACCGCGTAGAATTAAGGAAATTTTCCTGCGTCCAAAGGTTACAGACAATTATAAGATAGATTGGAGGGAGCCTGACGTGAATGGTGTTGTAGACTTTATTTGTAGGGAGAGAGACTTTTCAGAAGACCGTGTGAGAAAAGCCTTAGAAAAGATGCAGAAAGGAATAACCAAGCTCAAGGGAAAAACAACTCTGGAGAAATGGTTCGGATAAGTGGACATAGGAAATCTTTAATCCACCTTACGCTGATAAAACAGTCTTTCTAAAAGGTGAAAGAAGATGAACAGTCAAATAACGCTTCCCGTGAATGAGCTCCCCAAAAACTGGTACAACATTTTGCCAGATTTACCTGAACCACTTCCCCCTCCCAAAGAGCCTGAAACTGGTCCCTCGCGGATGGAGTTTTTGTCCAGAACTATGATTAAGGAATGTTTAAGGCAAGAAATGGCAAACGAACGTTGGATTCCAATTCCAGAGGAAATTCGCGAGCTTTATGTTCACATGGGTAGACCTAGACCTCTTTATCGCGCAAAAAGACTTGAAAGACGTTTGGGGCTTAAGAGGGTTAGGCTCTACTATAAGCGGGAGGATTTGTCTCCAACGGGTTCTCATAAAACTAACACAGCGGTCGCCCAAGCATATTATGCCATGAAAGAGGGGAAAACAACCTTAACAACCGAGACTGGTGCCGGACAGTGGGGAACAGCACTTGCTTATGCAGCTAGACTTTTAGACCTAGAATGTGTGATTTTTTGGGTTAAATCCGTTTACGACTGGAAAATTGACAGAAGAACTTTGATGAAGCTTTTAGGAGCTAAGGTTTATGCTTCACCAAGCCAACAAACGGAAATCGGCAGAGAGGTTTTCTCAAAGAACCCTGAACATCCGGGTTCTTTGGGGATTGCAATTTCAGAAGGTTTAGAATATGCAGAGACACACAGGGATTCAGTGTACTGTCTAGGGTCAGTTTTGAACCATGTGCTTATGCATCAATCGATAATTGGACTGGAAACCATAAAACAGTTCGAAATTGTAGATGAAAAACCCGACTTGATAGTGGGCTGTCTTGGAGGTGGCTCAAATTTTGGCGGCATAGCCTTGCCCTTCATCGGCGAAGTCTTACAGGGTAAACGAGAATGTGAATTTCTGGCGGCTCAGTCGCTTGCAGCGCCAAACCTTGTTAAAGGCGAATACCGTTACGACTTTTGCGATGTGGCTGAACACACTCCGCTCTTAAAAATTTACACTTTGGGTCATAAGATTGAGATGCCGCCGATAAAGGCTGACGGTTTAAGGTATCATGCAGCTGCTCCGATAATAAGCCTTTTAAGACATCACAACATTGTGAAAGCAGTAGCCTATCCAACCGACGAGAGGGCGATTTTCGAAGCTGCAAGGCTTTTCCTTCAAAGCGAGGGATGGCTGCCCGCCCCAGAATCTAGTTATGCCATTCGTGCTGGGGTGGATGAAGCCTTAAAAGCTGAAAAGGTTGGTGTTGAAAAAGTGATATGTATGAATATTAGTGGGCATGGTTTCCTAGACATTGCAGCCTATAAGGAAAAGTTAGGAATAAACTAATAGTTGTTTAAACTTTGTGTCCATAACATCCAGTTAAAGGGACAAAGGCGACACCGCCGAGGTTTTCCTGCCTAATTTTTCCATCAACTTCTTTTGTCACTTTTATTAGGCTTTGGAAGAAGTGGATGTTTCCGATGGGGATAAGCATGATTCCGCTATGTTTTAACTGTTCAATTAAAGGTATTGGTATATCTGGGGCTGCGGCTGTCACAAGAATCCTATCATAAGGCGCTTTTTCCGAATATCCTAGGGAACCGTCGGCACAGATTATTGTTACACGGTCTCCGTATCCTGCCCTCATAATGTTTCTTCTAGCAAAATCGGCTAAACCTTCAATTATCTCTACTGTGTAGACGTGTCCCCACTCGCTTCTTGGGGCACTGCTTGGAGCCACTATCTCAGCTATTGTGGCAGCGTGCCATCCTGAACCCGCGCCTACCTCGAGTACTTTATGGCCGGCTTCCAATTGGAGGGCTTCATTCATTATAGCTACCATGTTTCGCCTAGCCCAGCAGTAAAGCCGAGCTATGTGGCGCTGAAACTGTTTGCCCAAAACCAATTGGAAGAGGCGTGTCCGCAGCACTGTATGATTGCATGTTTTCTGGCAGAAACTTTACCCGCGGCACAGCACGCATTGCTTTGATTACTTTTGTGGAGCGGAGAATTCCCTCTTTTATTAGGTTATCAACTAGTCTTTCCCAGTCTTTCTCCAACCTAAACGCACCAAGTTAAATAATTGTGGAATAAGCATTTAACACATTTGCATTTCAAAACTGAAGATGTGTTATCTATTTTACAGTTACAGATTTTGCTAGGTTTCTCGGTTTATCTGGGTCATATCCCTTTTCCACAGCCATATAATATGCCAGAAGCTGCAGCGGAACAGCAAACGGTATTGGAGACAAAACATCCGGGACCCCTTTCGGCACTTCCACATAATCATCGGCAAGCTTCTTAACGTCTTCGTCGTCTTCTTCTATGATTGCTATTATGGAGGCTCCTCTAGCCTTCATTTCCATAATGTTTCCCACAACTGTCTTGTGGGTTTCATCTTTGGGGCATATGAAAACCACTGGAAAGCCCTGCTCAACAAGGCTTATTGGACCGTGTTTGCTTTCCCCAGCTGGGAAGGCTATGGATGGAACGTAGGCTATTTCCATAAGTTTAAGTCTGCCTTCGTAGGCTGTGGCTGTGCTTATCCCCCGCCCCAAAAAGAAGAAAACTTCAGCGTCCTTGTATTTTTTCGCTATGCCTTTAACTTTATCTTCTTGTGTCGCAATCACTGTTTCAACAATATCTGGCAGCTTCTTTAACTTTGCATCTATAAAATCCATTTCATCCTGTGAAATTTTACCCCTTTTCTTTGCTAGTCTGAGGGCGAGTTGGGCGAGAACTGAAAGCTGGGATGTGAAAGTCTTTGTTGCGGCGACGCCGATTTCTGGTCCTGACTGTTGGCTTATGTATACTCTTGCAACTCTGGTTAAGGTGGAGCCTATAACGTTTGTTAATCCAAGTACTGTTGCTGCCCTTTGACGGGCGGTGTTCACTGCTGCAAGTGTGTCTGCTGTTTCGCCGGATTGGCTTACAGCTAAAATAGTGCTGTCGACGTTTACCGATTTTCCATGTTGTTCGATGAATTCCGAGGCTATCACGGGGTATGTGGCTAGATAGGCGAGTTTTGAGAACATGTAGGATGCTGCAAGACAAGCATGATAGGATGTTCCGCAAGCCACGAGGAAGACTTCGCGAGCACGGTCAAGAAAAGTTGCCATCAAATCTAAATAGTGCTCTTGAAGTCTCAACGTGTTTCTTAAGCATATAGGCTGTTCGTGAATTTCTTTTAACATGAAATGTGGATAGCCTTGCTTAACAGCCATTTCAGGCGTCCAGTCGACGATTTTTGGTTCTCGTGTGATGAGGCTTGAATCTGCGATTTTTCTGATTTCGAAGCCTTCCATGGATAGGGTTACAAGTTCTCCATCTTCCATAATGACCGCTTTATTGGTTAGGGGTAGGAAAGCTGGAATGTCCGAGGCGCAGTACAACGCGTTTTCGCCTAATCCTATAACGAGGGGGCTCTCGTGTCTGGCGCACACTATTTTGTTAGGGTCTTTTGGAGAAATCACTGCTATGGCGTAAGAGCCCTCCAGTTTCCGAACGGTTTCAAGAACTGCATCTGCGAGACTTAGAAACGGATTGCCTTTTAAGGCTTCTTCAATTAGATGAGCAATGACTTCCGTATCTGTTTTGGATACAAAAATGTGTCCTTTATTTTCTAATTCAAGCTTCAACTCGGCGAAATTCTCTATAATCCCATTGTGAACTACAGCTATCTGTCCGCTACAGTCAACATGCGGATGTGCATTAACCATCAAGGGTGCTCCATGGGTAGCCCATCTGGTGTGGCCGACGCCTATGCTTCCAGGCAAGTCATCAAGATTGTGGATTTTATGAACTTCGTCTATTTTTCCCCCGTCCTTTTTAATGTAGAGTTTCCCATCGTGGATTGTTGCTTCGCCGACCGAGTCGTATCCCCTATATTCAAGTCTTTTTAGGGCTTGATGTATTAGCGGCGCAGCACTTCCTTCCTTCAGAATGCAACCGAATATCCCGCACATTTGTAAGCCTCGTTGTCCTTTTGTAAGTTCTTGCCGTATTTTAGGGTTATTTTTATTTAATAAACATTTTTAAGAGAAAAATTTCAGTTCTAAAAATTTTTTATAATGGTTTTTCCGTTTTATGCTAGCTATTTGAAGATAAGCTTTAACCGTTTTCCAATAGTTTTTAGAAAAAATTTATAATAGTTTATTTCTACGTCAACCTCTTCCTTGCCAGTTCAGCTCCCAAAACCATGTTTTTTAGCTTTGCAAAGCTTATTTCCCAAGTTCTTGTTCTTAAGCCGCAGTCTGTGCTTACATATATTCTGCTTGGGTCGCCGGTGATGTTTACGACGTGGAGGATTCTATCCCTTACAAGCTCTGGCGGTTCAATGAAGTCTGTGTGAACGTCTATAACTCCTAAACCGTATTTTCCGCGAAAGCCGTTATCCTCAAAAATTTTTAACTCCTTGTAACCCGCTCTTGTTTTGCCGATTCCTGTTTGTTTACTATCTCTGTTAGCAAATTCGAGGGCTAGTTGGCTACAATTACGCAGCTGGCTGGCATATTTCGCCAAGACTTCGTAGTTGCTGTAGCAGTTGTGGAGGCTAAAGGTGCAGTTAAAGCCTTTAACCGTTTCATTGAAAGCTTCCACAAACAGCTGCATCTCTTCTTCGGAAGGATTTGCTGTTGCTGCTGGTTCATCTATTTGAATCCATCTTGCTCCAGCCTTTACCAGTTTATCTATTTCGGGTCTTGCAATTTCCTTTATTAAATCAAAGATGAACTCCCTTCTTGCTGCAGTTTTCCTCCGTTTGAAATCCCTTATTTGGCTGCTAGCTTTCTTTTCATAGTATTCGTTAAAAGTCCAGTCAACAAGCGTGTAGGGTCCTGTGAAGGGCACTTTTACTATTTTTTTAGTGTTTTCTTTTGTGAAAGCGAACTCTTCAACATAGAAAGGTCTTATGTATTTTGGTGCGTCTATGCATGCGGCTTTGTTAAAATATCTGTAGTCAAAGGATTTTACATACCCTAAAAACTTGAAACCTTCTACATTTCTTATAACGTGTTCATACATTTCCGAGCGCCACTGTTCTCCATCAAAAACCACATCTAATCCAGCAACTTCAAAAAAGCGGATGGCAAACTTTGCGGACCATTGAATCAAAGCTTTTTTATCTGCTGGAGTTCGCGCTCCTTTTGTCAAAATTTTAACCAATTCTTCTAAATTTTCTATACCTAACCTTTGTCCCCAGTTCACCGCTTCTGCTATTTCCTCTTTTGAAAGGATTTCACCCCTATAGCCTTTAACTCTCCATACTGGTTTAGCGAGGCTTCCTATCTCTTGCGTTGGAAAAAGCTTATTCATTTTAGCTCAACCCGCTCTCAAGACGTTTCGTTACGTTACTAATAATTTTCATTTTCTCTTTCGCCCTTTCCCACGGGAGAAATTCCAAGTCGCAGTTTGGGCATATGAAAACCTCGCATATTTTTGATGGGTAAATGGATTCAATTAGCTCTTCGGCAACTGTTGTAAGCTCTCTTTCATTTTCCACTAGAGAATTGCGAGCATCCACAAGCCCCAAAGCCACGCCCTTGTCGTCAAATGCGTATTCTTTTAGTTTTTCTAAGCTTGTCTCGTATAGGTCTATCCCCAAATCGTCAACTGGGAAGTCTAAGGCATCAGGTAGAATTTGAGCGAAGTCTCCGAAGAATGTTTGTAAACACACCCTTGCTTTTACCCCTTTTACAGCTGTTTCTAAAGTGTTTTTAATGTCAACAAGCGTATCCTTAGAAATTGGCTCTTTGAAGGGATTATACACAAGCGCTGGCTCGCTTAGCTGAATGTATTTGAAACCTCTTTCAGCAAGAGTTTTAATTTCTTCTCTCAGAATTTCGGCATATTTAAACAACAATTCTGTCTCACTTTTGTAAAAATTGTTTTCAGAAAGTTTTGCAAATGTGTAGGGGGCTGGCAAAACTGCTTTCCACGGAAGGTTACTCGGCAAATATTCGGTGTATGTCATTTCTAAAGCTATGTCTTTTTCCCGCTGAAACTCTCCTAAAACTATGGGTTTTCTATAGAATGTGTTGTTGCTAAACCATCTGGCAAGGGCTCCAACTTTTACGCCTTTTAGGTTTTCAGTGAATGGTCTTAAGAGGTCTTGCCATTTAAGCATTCCATCTGTGATGTAGGTGAGCCCAGCTGAAACCTGCGCCTCTATAACTTCAATTATGGCTTCTTTGAGGGCTCTTTCCAGTTCTTCTTCGTTAACCTTTTTTCTGTCGTAGGCTCTAGTTGTTTCAATGAGCTTGCTTGGTCTTGGGAGGATTCCCGTGACATAACATCCGATCATTTATCCACATCCAACTTCTCAGATACATTTAGCATTTGCGTGGTGAATAGTAAAATCTAGAATAGGGTAGTTAAACCTTCAGTTTTGCGTTACTATCTTTTTTGTCTAAGGCAGACACTCAGCTATAATGAAAATTTTAATAATAGTAGCGCCTCTATGCTTATGGAAACCATGGACAAAAAACTGTTGCTCCACGATGATGGTAAAACCCGTAGGGTTAAAGAGGTTACAGTGTTTGATGACCCGCAGAAACTCAAATTGATTTTGAACAAGCTTAGTTGGAGGATTTTGACGATGCTTTCTGAAAGGGAGATGTATCCTCTGCAAATAGCCAAGGAACTGGGGATCCACGAGCAGAAAGTCTACTATCATGTAAGGAAACTGGCAAAAGCCGGAGCAATAACCGTTGCTCGCCAAGAAGGGAAAAAGGGAGCCATAGCCAAATATTACAGGGCAACTTCACCAGCCTTCGGAATAGAACTGCCCTACGGATATAAGGCAATAGAAAGGGTTTCGCCGACTTTGGTTAGTGAGCATGTTCAAAAATTCTTCGGAGAATTCATCGATGAAAACGGAATCTTTGATGGTAAAATAGTTGTGGGCAGCCCATTGCCTCATGGACCGTTTAAAACAAGCGCTAGGGATGGACATTATGCTTCTCATTTGGCTTTCTTTCTTGGACAGCTTGCCCGTATGCCTGAAGACTTTGCCATAAAGCTTGATGTGGATGTTAAAGCAGAGAAGGAAGAGAAGAACAACCTAATTCTTGTGGGCGGACCGGGAACAAACCTTCTGACACAGGAGTTGAATGATTATCTGCCAATAAAGTTTAACATGCAACCGTCAGAGCAAGGCTTCTTGTTCGGAGGGTTGATGTCGTCTAAGACTAGACAAGTTTATACTGCTGATAATATTGGGATTGTGGCGAAAATTGTGAATCCATGGGATGCAAGTAAACGGGTCATAGTTTTGGCTGGAAACAAGGCTGTGGGCACAAAGGCATGTGTTTTGGCTTTAACAAACTTTTGGAAGGAAACCCTAAAAAAGTATAAGGGTGAAGACACGTTTGCGGTGGTTATTCAAGGTTTCGATTTAGACGGTGATGGAAAAGTGGATTCAATAGAGGTTCTGGAATAGCCATGATAAAGGTTCGCGAAGCCGCTATAGAAGATTTGCCAGTCATAATTGTGCTTATGAAAAAGAATAGTGAACCTTTAAACGAGGACTTAGCCGTGTTTTTTACAGCGAAAAATCCCAATGAGGAGTATAAGCTTTTTGTGGCCGAGAAAAACGGCAAAATAATTGGCTTTTCAAGGGTGCACTTTTATAGGTGGAACAAAAGTGCATACGCCATAAACCTACTTGTGGATTCTAAATATAGGCGAAAGGGAATAGGGACTCTTTTGCTAAAGACTATGGAAGGGTTTGCGAAAGAAAAGGGAGCAAGAGTTCTCATGTTTGACACGGCGATTGACAATATTCCAGCCTTAAATCTCTACTTTAAAAATGGCTTTAAAATCTGCGGTTACAACAATAAGCTTTACGATGATAAAACAGCATTGTACCTTGCCAAAGAACTGTAATCCAACCAACAATGTGATGTTGTCTATGAAAGCCATCGAAGTAATTAATGCTTTTGGTCATAAGAACATTAGGGCTGCTCACAAAACCACTTTAGAAATTACAAAGGAGGAAGAGTTATCGTTGATGGGTGACTGTGTTATTGCAGTTTCAGCGGATAAAGGCTTTTTAGAGCTTAATCCCGAGTTTAAGCGGTTTCTCCTCACGGAAGGAGCGAAACTAACCATTTTAATTGATGCTGCTGGAGTAACTGACACCGTTCATGCCCTTGGTAGTCCCAAATTGGTTCTGACGCATCCGACAGATTTGGTTGTTAGAAAAAGCAACCATATTTGTAGTAGGACGTTGGCGATACATGCAGATAAGGCTGCATGCAACCTTTCAAGGGAGCTTTTAGAAAAACTCCAAAACCCGAAACAGAGGGTCAAAATAACTTTAATAGTCGAAGTTTAACGTATTTCCACGTCTAATACGGCTTGCCACTCATAAGGGGCTGTTTCACGGATAAATCTCGTGAAAAGAATTTTCTCCACTTTTCTCCCAAACTTTTTAATCTCTTTTGCGAATCGGACTTTCAAATTTTCTAAAGAATCTGACAAGCTGACAAAATTGTAAAAGTGTATGATGCCGCCTTCGGGTTTTAATGCTTCACATGCTGTGCCTATAAACTCCATGGCTTTTTCCGGCAAATTCATGATTACGCGGTCTGCCACGCCGCGGAGTTGTTGCCTAACAATCTGTTTTGCGTCTCCCAAAATTGGGCGGACTTTTTCGCCAACTCTGTTTAGCCTAACATTTTTTTCTAGAAAGGCAATTGCGCTTGGGTTTATGTCTATGGCGTAAACCTTCACATTTTTATGGGTTTTGGCAATCAATATTGCGAAGGGTCCTACTCCGGCGAACATGTCTATGACGGTTTCGCCTTCCTTGACAACGGATGTTACCCTTTTATGTTCGTTAGACAAGCGTGGTGAAAAGTATACGCGGGTTAGGTCCACGTAGTATTTGCATCCGTGTTCTTTATGTATGGTTTCGGTTCTGTTTTCTCCGGCTATATGCGTGAATTCTCTTAAGCGGTATTTGCCCTTCACGGGTCCAGCTTTAGCCAAAACCGTTTGCACGTTTTTGTGGGATTGCATTATAGCGTTTCCTATTTCTGTTTTGTAGCGTTCCAGTTCTTGTGGAATTTCGATTATGGCTATGTCTCCGACAAAGTCTATTGCGCGGGGAAGGCTGCCTAACAAATGCGGTGGAAGTTTTCCATCTAAAATTTCCAACAATGTTGCTGGATGCTTTTTCCTTTCCTTGAAGGTGTATGTTGAAAATTCAAGGTTTGGGATTAGCTTCTTAAACTTTTTAAGTTCTTCTTGTAGAAGGTTTCGAGTTATGGGAATGTAAATGTGCGTGTTGTTTCTATGTATTTCAAGTTCTTTGTCAATCACGCCGAGTTTATTGGCTGTGGTTATGGCTTTTTCACCGGTGATTTTTGGTATTTTAAGGCACAAGGAGTTTCTGGGCATTAAACCACTAGACGCCTTAATGCTTACGCTATTATTTTGAAAAAATCCCTTTCAGTTAGTATGCCCACAAGCTTCTCGTTTTGGACAACTGGCAATGCGCCGAGGTTTTTCTCCCGCATTATTTTCGCCGCTTGTCCCACGTCTGATTCTGGCTCGATTGTTGTAACGGTTTTTGTGGCTATCTCTAGGGCTGGCGTGTTCAAAACCTGTGTTATTGCTCCAGATTGCAAATGTTTGAAGATTTCACCCGAACCGAAAAAGCGTATGATATCCATAGCGGTTATTATGCCTACGACCTTGCCGTCCGCAACTATTGGAAGTCTTCTAAAGCCTTGCATAATCATTGTTTTTTCAGCTTCAAAAATTGTTGTTTTCGGCAATGCCGTTACAACTTTTTCCGTCATTAATTGGGAAACTTTCACTCCGCTTATTCTGTCCGCGAAAATGTGGGCTATGTCCCTTTCAGTTATTATTGCTCTAACATGGTTTTCCTCGTCGACAACTGGCAAGCCGCCAACGTTTTCCCCTTTCATTAGATGAATTGCCTCGCTTATTTTCGCTGATGTTTTAACAGAGAAAACTTTTTGGGTCATTATGAGTTTTACGGGTTCGTTTATGGCTTTGAAAATGTTTCCGGCGAACTTTTGCTGGATTATCTCAAATTTTTTGCCGCCGCCAAGATATTCAACCACGTCTGTGGCGGTCACTATTCCCGCCAGAGTTTTTGTTCCCGGGTCGGCTATAGGGATTCTGCGGAACCCTTCTTTCGACATTATCTTGATGGCATCGTGAATGGGTGTTGTAGGAGCCATTGTAATGACTGGGCTTTTTGCTATGTGCAGTATTTCGCCTTCCCGTTTTCTAGCTGAAGAGCCCTTTAGGGAAACTGGTCCCTTACCTCGTAGGGTTCTCCTAAAAGTTTCTCTACTCAAATTTAACCCTTCTTCTATTTGACGATCAGCCTTGCTATATCTTCACGGTCCACTATGCCTATTAGCTTTCCGTCCTCATCCACAACGGGAACTCTTCCAATATTCTTTGAAACCATTATTTTCGCAACCCTTATCGCCTTTATGAAAGGCTGAACCGCCACCACATTGGTCTTCATAATGGCTGAAATTTTTGTCGAAGAGCGGTGTCTTCCCTTGTGGGACTCAAAAGTTGGCAGTAATGCTCCGCTTTCAATAAGGTCTTTCTGCGTTATAATCCCAACAAGCTTGCCTTTTACAACCACTGGCAGTCCCCCTAAAGATTTGTTCTGCATTAAACGCCAAACGTTATCAATTTCGTCTTCCGGAGAGCACGCTAAAACGTTTGTTGACATTATTTCAGAAACAGGTTTTGCCAGTTTTTCCGGGCTTATCTTTATTATGGTTCCTATGAAGTTTTCTAAGCCTAGTACTCCTTTCAAAATTTTTTCCGTTAAAGAGTTCACAACTGGTAGGCACCATTCGTCTAGTCGAATCATTATTTTAACTGTTTGGAAGGCGTCGTCTTCGTTTGTGGCGGTGTGTTTTGGACTCGCCATTATGCCTTTAACCTTTATAGGCGACACAGATGAGGATATAGTCATCACTGCGCCGCGGGAAATTATCCCCAAAAGTTTTCTTTCTCTGTTTGTAACTGGAAGGATTCTTAAGGAAAAGTCGCGTATAATTGCGCGGGCTTTTGTTGCCAACTCATCCTCATAAATGGAAGGATGTTTTTCGTTTACTATTTCCCCAACACGCAAGAAATCTCCCCTTTTTCACTCTTCGCTTTCTAACTCGGCTCTACAGTCTTCGCAGAGGAACTCGCCATTAGATTCTCTTAGGTTTTCCGACCATCCGCCGCATCTGTCGCAATAGCCAGCCAGAGATGATTCTTCTTCAGCTATTGTTTGCGCCATGTTTTCGCCTTCCATTAGGGCTTTCTCCTGTATTGTTTCTATGAGTTCCGGCATCACGCCTAAGATGTCCTTGCTTGAAACAAGTCCAATCAGCTGCCCCTTATAGACGACGCCTAGTCTTCGGATGTTTAGTCTGCTCATTTTTCGGGCTGCTTCACTTATTGTTTCGCTTGGTTCTATTGTTATCAGAGGCGAGGTCATAACGTCCTTAGCCTTTAAAGAGTCTGGTTTTAGGTTTTTAGCAAGCACCCTTGTGACGAGGTCTCTTTCTGTTATGATTCCTATGGGTTTTCCTTCCTTGTTTGTTACTATTATGCAGCCTAAACCATGTTTATTCATGAGTTCCGCCACATGGTTCGCCGTTGTTTCTTCATTTACGGTTATCACTGGGCTGCTCATAACATCTCTAACCAGCATTCTAGCCCTTAAACCAATTTCAGCCATTATCCTCATCCACTAGCCTATGCTTGCGTCCTTTGCTTTCCACTCAACTCAAGATAAAAAGAAGCATTTAAAACTTGTCATATTCCATATTGCTAATAGCAATTATTAATTTGTGTCAAAAAGAAGAGGAAACTTATTAGTATCTAACCCGTATCGTTTCTATTCGGTTGGGCGAAACACATGTTGAGAACAAATATTGGCAAGCTTGTTAAAATTTCAGTCGTGGGAGAAGTAGCCAGTCCCGTATATGGTAGAGGAGTATACAACATTTCAGCTGAAGGAGTTCCGATGGTTTTGCCAGGTGTGGGTGGAATAACCTACAATGTGCGTGTAGGCGACCCTGCATGTGGTTGGGAAGCCGACCATGTTGAACCAGGCGTAAGCATAGAAAACAAGGAGAACGACCCACGGTTTGGACAAGGCGCCAACACTGCCTTAAACGTGCTTTCATGTGTTGGAAACGAAGCCATTGTGGTTTCAGGCGATGCAAAAGGAGCAAAAGGCGTTGTCACCGGCAAACACGGCGGAATAGAACACGTGCTTGTAGACTTTCAGTTGGAAACTCTTGAAAAGCTTATGCTTGGCGACAAAGTATTGGTAAAGGCTTTTGGTGTAGGTTTAAAGCTTCTGGATTTTCCAGAAGTTAAGGTTATGAATATGGACCCCCGTTTCCTAGAGGCTTTAGATCCCAAACCAAACGGCGACAAACTGGAGGTTCCAGTTACGCATATAATTCCGGCGGCTGTCATGGGTTCAGGTTTAGGAGCTAATCAGACGTATTCAGGCGATTATGACATACAGCTCTTCGACGAGAGCACGCGGCGAGAATATGGGCTTGACGACTTGAGGCTCGGCGATTTGGTGGCGATATTGGATGCTGATCACTCTTATGGAAGAATTTACAGAAAAGGCGCCGTTTCAGTAGGCATAGTTGTCCACACCAACTGTGTTACTTCGGGGCATGGTCCAGGCGTCACAACCCTTTTCACGTCATCTACTGGGAAAATTGTTCCAAAAATCGACTCGAAAGCCAACATCGCCGCAATCTTGAGGTTACGGACAGATATATAAGCAAGGGCGCTTTATACCAGTGTTAGAGCAACTGTGAGATGTTAACGTATGCCCTATAAGAGGAAGAGTCGCGGGAGGTCAAAAGGGTCTAAGGGTAGAAGTGGTTTTGTCCAATGCGCTAACTGTGGGGAGCTTGTGCCTAGGGATAAGGCTAAAAAGGTTACGCGGAGGCTTTCTTTGGTTGATCCCGCTTTAGCTAAGGAGCTTCGTCAAAAAGGTGCTTATATTTCTGCTCCAGTGGACACTAAGTACTATTGTGTTTCATGTGCTGTGCATTATGGTATTGTGAAGGTTAGAGCTAAAGAAGAACGGCGTTTCCGTACGGGCAGAAGATTCTAATTTAGGCTTTTTCCCTTTTCTTTAATGTTTTGTAGGCGTGGAGGCTTCTCTGCAGCACTGTTAGATTTGTGAGTATTGCAAGAATGATTATGCCAGCTTCCATGGCGCCTTTCAGAAAGATTTCCGTTAGACTTGCAGCTGCAAGTATTGTTATTCGTTCAGCTCTTTCCGCTAAGCCTACGCTTTCCATTTTTATTTCTGCGGCTTCTGCTCTGGCTCTGGCGTAGCTTACCAGCAGTGAGCCTACCAACGCTATAAGCCCCCATGGAAGAGTGCAAAACCCGCCGAGGATTATGCCCGCATAAACCGCTGAGTCCGCGTATCTGTCCAGCAGCGAATCCAAAAAGCCTCCGAAGGGCGTTGTTTTTTGGCATAATCTTGCCAAGGCGCCGTCTAGCATGTCGCAGTACCCCGACAGCAATAGCAGAACCACTGCCAAAGATAGGTTTTGGCGTCCACTGGAGTAAGCCAGGGCTGAAAGGAGGGCTAAGATTATGCCTACAGCGCTTACAGTGTTAGGCGTTAACCCTAAAGTGTTGGCTGCTTTTGCTTGTGCCGTCATGGCTGACTGCACTTTGGCTTTAAGCTTTGTCAGCATGTTGTTTCGCTTTTTCTGTGTGGCAATTCTTATTTAAGAATTAATTGTGAATAAGTTAAAGTGGCATAGGGGTGTTAAGGGTTTGATAAATGTGGCTTCAGTTAAGGTTGGCGATAAAACGTGTTTAGGCGTTAAAGTTGAGCTTCCAGAATCGCCGCCACTGCTGCTTATCGTTGCAGAAAAAGGCTTTGTCATGTGTGGCTACCTAAGCATCGATGCTGCAGAACGTTTAGGAGTAGCCGCCGCCATGGTAAGTGGAGTGAAAACCTTCGAGGACGTTTTAAACGCTAAAGTTAAAGCCGCAACAACAAAGGCTAAGAGTTTAGGCCTTCAGCCTGGAATGCAAGGCGCAGAAGCCTTAACGCGTATGATGTAAACTTCAATTTTGCTGCAGGCGGCGGACTGCAAAATTGGTAGTCTCCCTCTAGAAATTTCGAGTGGGCAAGTCATATTTGTTGCTGGTCTGACTTAACAAAAACACTACTCCTCTAGATTTTTGCCATCACCCAAGCCAATTTTATGCTGCACGGCTTTTGTATATTGAATACCCTTCTCTAGTTTTTGCTATATGGGAAAATGGTTTAGGAAAACAGCTTAAAGTGAGCTCCCCTCCCCCTCTAGGATTTTCCATGAATTTTTGGCTGAAAAAACAGCCAATAGCCACTAGCCTCTATAGATTTTGCTAAGCCTCTTTCTTTTGCGGTTCGGTTATGAAAATGGCTGTCGCTACTGCTGTGAACGCCATAGTCGCTAACAAAAGAAGGAATGGTATAATTGGCGAGATCACTTCATATAGGAAGCCGCCTAACAGCAGTGCTCCGGATCCTAAGAGGCAGTCTACGAAATTTGAAAACCCCAATAGTTTTCCTCTATATTCTTTTGGGGTTAAGTCGGCTTGGAGGGATGGGTATGCTGTAAAGGCTAGGGCGTTGCAGATTGCAGAGAACGCCGAAAAAGCGTATAATCCCAGTGGGTTACCGTGCAGAAAGAGCGCCATTCCAAGTGCTCCGGATATGGAAGACAGAACTAAGGGTTTCTTCCTGCCAAATGTGTCCACTAGCTTGCCTACGGGAAGTAGTGAGCAGTAAAATGTTATGGAATTGAAGGTTTGTAGGATTGCCCATTGAATCTCATCCACTCCTAAAACTTGGCTTGCGTATAGCACGTAGTAGGGTATGCACATTCTGACAAAAAACATTAGGGGTGTGAAGATAAGGAAAAGGTGGAGCATTGTTTTTGGAACGATTTTCCAGACGGTTATGCATTCTTTAAAAGCCTTAGGATACTCCTTTAGAAACTCTGCGGGGGAAAATCCGGTCCCTTCAGTTTTCAGTGTTTCCTTCAACCTTAGAAGCATTACCCCGGAAATAAGCCAGCAGACGGAAACTATTAGGTAAACTGCTCTCATACCGGCTACCAAACCGTGAATCTGCAACAAGCGCTGACATTGCCGGCTGGGCTATGGTAACTACACCTATTAGTAGTTCGCCTAAAATGATGAAGTGCCATGTTGGAGCCGTGGCGAAAACAATGTAAATGAGGGTTCTGGCAAAGCTTGCACCTATGATTAGGGCTTTTCTCCCTCTTTTGTCTGCCCAGTAGCCGCCTGCCAATTGCAGAAAAGCCATGATAAACAATGATGCCGACAAAATAGAGCCTATTGTGAGAGGTGAGCCGCCAAGAGATTCAACGTAAAGCGAATAATAAGTGTCCGGAAGAAGGTGAGCGAAATCCGTAAACGCCCAGACAACCAAAAGTATGAAAACGTTTCCAAAAATGAAGCTGAACTCATTTTTGACATACTTCAACATTAAAGTCACCAAAAGATGCTAAAAACCATGGAACATAAGAGCAAGGCTTACAATTGCTAGGCAATCATCCTTGCAACATCCTGTAAAAATCATTGTCTAAGCTTATCACTAATAAACGTTTCGAGTTCATTTCTAATTGACATGTTGTTGTAGTTCTAGCGGTTTTAATTCTCCCGTTACTGGGCAGACTTGTAAACCGCGTTCTATGAATTTTGGTTGTTTTCTTAACCAATAATGACTCTCCCTCTCTAGATTTTGCCAGTAACTAGGCTGAGGTAAATGTAAAATATGTTTCTGTTAAAGTGGTGATAGGAAATAAAAAATGAAGGCATTGGTTGCTGGTGGAGGAGGTTTTATTGGTTCTAGGCTTGTACGTGTTTTCGAACCGCCCGCGAAGGGCGAAATCCACGTGGAGGATGTTGTCAAAGCATTTGTCCTAGCGACGTTGAATAGGAAGGCGTATGGTCAAGTTTTTAATGCGGCATGTGAACCCTCTGTCTTAACGAGGAAAATAAGAGAGACCCTTGGCTGGAAACCCAAATTTATAGAAGCTTAGACTGAGGGCTGGTATTTGGGCTCATATTTCCACATGTCATTTCCAACGTTTTCGGAGGGAACCCCTTCTTGAATTACTAGTTCTCTCAGTTTGTCGACAACTTCATGGACTTTTTTGCGTTTTAGGTTGAAGGCTTCGCTGGAGAAGCTGTTTGTCTGGACCAGTTGCTTTACTTTTTCTTCATATTTCTCTGGTTTCTTTTTCAACTTTTGCAGTTCGCGGAGTCTCCATTTCCGGTATGGGACAAAATTGTGGTTAATGATGAAAAGGAGAGCTGTGAATATTTCAACGGCGTTGGTTAGGCCGAATTGCGCAGTAATCGGGTCTTTTCTAAGCCGTGCCTTTTCGAAGTTGTATGGTGCCTCTGCCCATCCATAGTAAAAGTAGGAGAACATCTTCTCTCTTCGAATGTCTTCAGGATACCGCTTATACTTCTTCAGCAAGTCTTCCACTTTTACAGTTGGGTCATACATTATTTTTGATGTGGAGTATACCCAGAGATTAATATCATTCTGCCATCCGCTTAGCTTGGATTCTAGCTTTTCAAGGGAGATCCATCCCCAGCAAACATCAACACCATCATATACGGTTTCATCAGCTAGGAAAACTCCCTCTTTGTAGCGTTTTTCTTTGATTATAACCTCAAAATCTAAATCTACAAACTCGTCTCTCACTCCGACGGCGGCGGAACCTTCCAATAAAACGCCTAAAACATCATTACAGCTCATGAACCTTTCATTCACAAACTTCCTTGCAATTTCCAAAAGACTAGGCAAGAATTGAAACCTCCACAACCATTCAATCGCTAGAACAATTATTTTTCTGAGCGGGGCTATCATAAAAGTAGAAGTTCTAGTGGTTTTAGCTCTCCTGTTACTGAGTCGACTTGCAGTCCGAGTTCTTCAAGGGTTGTTACGCCCAGAACTTCCGCATCCGAGTTTTCGCCGAAAATTATAATTGAGTATGTGCTTTGCCCGTTTATCTCTATCTCTGCAGCTCCAACCTCCCGCTCGACAAGCCTTCCGTCAGCCGTTTTGAATTTTCGCTTTCCGCGCGGCTTTATGCGGAGTTCTTCAAGGAACTTGCGTTTAATCATTGTGTATATCGCGCCTGTGTCGGCAAGAAGCTCCCTTTCAACTTCCAGTTCCGGCTTGTGGATATTTCGAATCTTCACCTTGACCTTAACGTAGCCCATCTTGGCACCTCTCCACTAAATTATTCTTTTGGCAATCCTAATAAGTGCTTCTCAGCATATCACTCAAACCGGCTGGAGAGCATGGACTCATCAAAAGAGGCTGTTTTGGAGGCTGTTGCTTCAGAAGTTAGAGCTTGCAAAAAGTGTTCCCTTTGGCTAACCCGCAAAAACGCTGTTCCAGGCGATGGCAATCCAGAGGCACATGTAATGTTTGTTGGTGAGGCTCCGGGTTACTGGGAAGATGTTAAGGGAAAGCCCTTTGTTGGGGCTGCTGGAAAGTTTTTGGATTCGCTTTTGGCTGAGGCTGGTCTTTCGCGAGGGCGAGTCTTTATTGGGAATGTTTTGAAGTGCCGTCCACCGGGCAACCGTGAGCCAGCCCAAAGTGAGGTTGAGGCTTGCAAGCCTTTTCTGGATAGGCAGATTGCCGCCATAAAACCCAGGCTCATAGTTACTCTTGGAAACTATTCAACAGCTTACATATTCGCGAAGGCTGGAATAGCCTTCAAAGGCATAACAGAGGCAAGAGGCAAATTTTACCAAGCAAACGTTTTAGGCTTAGCCGTGACGGTTTTTCCAACTTTTCACCCAGCAGCGGGGCTTTACAGCGCTAAATACAAGCAACTGCTTATTGAGGATTTTAGGCTGCTTAAGGCGAAAATT